>NZ_JBQSXV010000002.1:0-572736 GCF_052378675.1 Halomonas sp. AOP25-F1-15 | reverse complement strand
GATTCCTCACTTGTCTTGTAAGAAAAGCCGTTAACCGGAAACGGCGCCCGCCAAGCAGGCACCTCCTATCAAATGCTAACGTGTTATCAAATACCGACTTGAAACACTTAACCTAGGCGCCGCTAGGCGCTAATAGCCGAGCCACGCCCTAAAATTCATGTGCGCGTTTGATTGCCACAGCGTTGAAAAACGCTACCAATTTGCCACAGCCTACCGGCTAGCAACAATAGCCACTGGTTCAAGCCTGGATCATAAGGCTGGGGAACAGCGCGGCATAGCGTTGAGAAATGCTGCTTTAGCCATCGTAGGCGTGACGTGACACAGGTATTATGCCTATGATGAGCAACAACCAGAAGCAAACGACCGTTTTAAATTAAGGCCAGCCTTTTATGCGCTAGCTCTCTTATCAGCTAGTTTCAGTAATCGGCGGCACTTAAAGAGAATAAGGAGAAACCGGGTGGAAACTGTTGAACGCGATGTAATGGACTTCGATGTCGTCATTGTCGGCGCCGGCCCGTCCGGGCTTGCCGCTGCTTGCCGCCTCATGCAACAGGCCAACGATGCAGAGCAAGAGTTCACGGTCTGCGTGGTAGAAAAGGGTTCCGAGGTCGGCGCGCACATTCTGTCAGGAGCGGTGTTTGAACCCCGCGCGCTAACAGAACTATTCCCGGACTGGAAAGAGCGCGGCGCACCGCTGACGACCCCAGCGATTCGCGACGATGTTTTCTTACTGAAGGACGCCGACAAAGCGCAAAAAGTGCCTAATGCGCTCGTACCTAAGAGCATGCATAACACCGGCAGCGAACAGCCACGCTACGTTATTAGTGCGGGTAATCTATGCCGTTGGCTGGGCGAGCAGGCCGAATCGTTAGGCGTTGAAATATTCCCAGGCTTCGCTGCCCAAGAGGTCATTATTGAAGATGGCGCCGTGCGCGGCATCCTCATTGGTGATATGGGTGTCAGCGCCGACGGCACGCCCAAAGATGGCCATATGCCCGGTATGGAACTGCGCGCCAAATACACGCTGTTCGCAGAAGGCGCGCGCGGCCACCTAGGCAAACGTTTAATTAAAGACTTCTCGTTAGATGCAGGACGCGACCCTCAGCATTACGGCATCGGCTTAAAAGAGCTGTGGGACGTGCCTGCTGATAAGCATGAACCCGGCCTAGTAGTACACGGTTCAGGCTGGCCGCTAGATAAAAACACCCACGGCGGCTGGTTTCTCTATCACGCGGAAAATCAGCAGGTCGTGGTGGGTTTGATCATGGATTTAGGCTATCAGAATCCATGGCTGTCGCCGTTTGATGAGTTTCAGCGCATGAAACACCACCCGGTGCTTAGCCAGTATTTAGAAGGCGGCAAGCGGGTTGCTTACGGCGCCAGAGCCATCACCAAAGGGGGGTTAAATAGCCTGCCCAAAATGACCTTCCCAGGCGGCCTTCTCATCGGCTGTGATGCGGGCACCCTTAATTTTTCTAAAATTAAGGGTCTGCATACCGCCATGAAATCCGGCCTGGTGGCGGCAGAGAGCGTATTTGAAGCAATCAAAGGTGGTGATGAAGGCGCGCAGGAATTAACCAGCTTTACTCAGAAATGGGAAGCCAGCTGGGCCTATCAAGAGCTGAAGGAAAGCGCCAGCTTCGGCCCTGCGATCCATAAATACGGCACCGTGGGCGGCGGCGCGTATAATTTTGCGCATCAGCTGCTAGGCAATAAGCTACCTAACGTGCACGACACCACCACTGACTATGGGGCTCTAAAGCCTGCGGCTGAGTTTGAAAAGATCAACTATCCCAAGCCGGACGGTAAGCTTTCATTCGACAAGCCTTCCTCTGTGTTTCTGTCGAACACCAACCATGAAGAAGACCAGCCGTGTCATTTGCACCTGGATGACCCGGAGCTACCAATCCGCGACAACTTGCCAAAGTACGCTGAACCGGCACAGCGCTACTGCCCGGCCGGTGTCTATGAAGTGGTTGAGGATAGCGCCGGACAGCCACGCTTTCAGATTAACTTTCAAAACTGCGTGCACTGCAAAACCTGCGACATTAAAGACCCTGCGCAAAATATCACCTGGGTAGCACCAGAAGGCGGCGGTGGGCCTAACTACCCCAATATGTAATCCATACTCTGCGATGCCATCAGTCGCGTTATGGCTAGCGAATAGCCGTAACGCGCTGAACACACGTGCTTTCCCGCCACCCTATCAAAGCACGGCTTTTTGCGGCGTTTCCAGCAGTTCAATCGGTGCACGACGCGCAATAAGCCGCCGCCGTCCGGCCTGCTCAAAGCGCACATCAATGACCGGATCACTGGCATTTCCCTCTACTGCCGCGATTTCCCCCTCTCCAAACACCGCATGCAAAAGCCGCTGACCGGGATAAAAATGCGTGCCTGCAGCATACGCTGCTTTAGCCTCTTCAACCTGCGCTGCGGCAAGCACAATATCGTCACGACCTAAGCGCATTAAATAGCGCTCAACCAGTCCAACCGACGTCACCTGCAACGAAGTCGCTGGCGCACTGCCACTCGCCAAGCAAGACGCCACGCGCATACTGTCCTGCCAAGCGCTTTCAGCAATAAAGCGACTAGGACGATGGGCACCACCATCATGAAGCACTAGCAGTTGCTCTTGAGCCCGCGTAATCGCCACGTAGAAAAGCCGCCGCTCCTCTTCCAAGCGCTCATCGCTGAGCGGATTATCGCGACTGTAGTGGGGAAAATCTTCCTCATTGACACCGGCTACGGCAACCAGCGGCCATTCCAGCCCTTTGGCGCCGTGTACGGTACTAATAAGCACGCCACCCGCCTGATTTTCTACCGGGCGTTCTAGCAGTTCGATAAAGGCATCGGGATCTTGGACGCTCTGCGCCTGTTCGATCAGCACGTCGAGAAGCCGAACGTCCTCTTCGCCCTTGTCGCGACGCGCGGCGGCCCGCTTGAGCGTTTTTTCCGCGTCAACGCTGTCAACGACATGCCTTAACAGCTTCGCTGGCGGCCAGGCACTCAGTTGAGGCAGCTCACACAGCAGTACCCAGCGCTTTTTTAACGTGCGCCGCTGGATTGGCTTTAACTCTGTCAGCACCGGATCATGCCGCTCTGGCCACTGCTGAGTAGCGGCCAGTTGCTGGGCTAAACGCTGCAGCCGCTCACGGGCAACAAACGGAGTCGGCTGAGAAAGTAGTAACAAGAGCTGCTGTGGGTCACGCAGAAGACCTGGACGGCGCGATAGTTTTAAATAGCCCGCCAGCGCCTGCACCAGCGGCAGGCGAAAGACAAATCGATCCTCGCGCTGAAGGCGAAACGGAATCCCGGCCTGTAACAACGCCAGTTGAAACGGCACCGACAGCGCCCAGCTGCGCACCAGCAAACTGGTTTCATTCAGCACTCGCCCCTGGGCCTGCCAGTCCATCAACGCATCAAGTAGCAAGCGGCTACCTTGCCCTACTAGCAGCCGGGTCTCTGGATTATTAGGTGCAGCGAGGCACAGCTGGTTAGGGCGACGCTGGTTAGCGGCGATAGCATGATTAGCGGCCAGCGCCAGGGCATGGCCGTGGCGAAAGGTAGTCGAGAGCGGATAGTCGGTAGCATCGCCAAAGGTGGCGGTAAAATTCTCTAGCATGGTATCGGGCTTGGCACCGCGCCACTCATAAATACACTGATTGGCATCCCCGACGGCCATTACGCTGGCGTGAGTACCAACGAGCACGGATAAAAGACGCTGCTGCGCGGCGTTAATATCCTGATACTCATCAATAATGACGTGATCGAGAAATCCTTCAACGCGATCCCGTAGCGCGCTATCTGCCTCTAAAGCCTGCAGCGGCCGATAAAGTAAGTCGGCATACGTCATCACACCTTCTGACTCTAATAGCCGCTCTGCTTCGACAAAAGCGGCCGGAAAATAGTCGGTATCGGCATCGAAATTAAGCCGCTCGTAAAGCGTCTCAGGCGTGATCATTTCCGCTTTCACTAAGCCGCAGAAGTGCGCCAGGGTTTCAAGCCGGTCGCCTTCCAGGGCAGCATCACGGCGCTCGACGGCATCACGCAGCACATTAAGGCTCGCTTGACGAAGCAACCTTTCTAACTGCCAATCGGCGGATAATAGGTGACGTGAGGCAAGCGCGCCCCAGCGGCTTAGACTTTGCGTTAAGCGGTGCCCCAGCGAATGAAAGGTCCGCACATCGGGCAGCACTTGCCCGGCGGGCGCCATCGACGCTAAGCGGCGCTGAAAATCATCCTTCGCAGAGCGGTTAAACATCAGTACCAAAATACGCTTGGACGGCACGCCGCTTGCCAATAAATACAGCACTCGGGCAGCCATGGTCGTGGTCTTGCCTGCCCCCGCCACGGCCGCTACCCGCGCGTGCCCAGTACTATGATTAACAACGGCTTGCTGTTCAGCGGTTAACTTCACGGCGCCTCGCCTGTTGAATCATCGTCCAGCTGGCCCAGCGCAAACCAGCCCTCGGCGCTGACTAAGCCAATCTCGGTCACGCCATTGCCAACATCGCGGGCCTCTGCGGCCTCAACCAACTGGTAGTAGACGTTGCGATGCAGCCGTGCGGCTAGCCCAAAACGTACCGGCAGCTGCGGCACTCGCTCACCCTGGGAGTTTAAAGTAACGCTAAGCGGATGGTCGGCATCTAAGCGAACGACGTCATCAAACTGGGTGGTGAACCACCAGGCATCGTCATGAAAGTCGGCTTCAACAGCGACCAGCGGAAGATCTTCAACCTGAACGCGCCAGCGCTCAACTGGCGTCACTAAGCAGTAGCCATCGGCATCTTGGCGCAGCAACGTTGCTAGCAAACGGGCCACCTTGGTGCGGGCAAACGGCCGCCCCTCGTGCCACCAGGTGCCATCAGCATGAATACTTAGATTCATGTCACCGCAAAGCGCTGGATGCCACTCATCTAAAGGAGGGATAGCGCTGGCATTTTCTTCTGCTGAATCGCGCTGCTGTATCAATCGATCAATATTCATTACCCACCTCGTTTAATCATGCCGATGGCTCTAACGGGCTACACAAGCCCCGATTTTGCCAGCGCCTCTTTAACATGTGCGGGAGTATCAGGTGCGGCCGCACGAAAAAGTTGATAAAAATTCGCGGTGGTTTGCATCGCGACTTCATCAACGCTGATGCCCCGTTCTTGAGCAATGCACTCGGCGACGGCCACTACCCAGGCAGGCTGGTTGGGCTTGCCACGATGAGGCACTGGCGCCAGATAAGGGCTATCGGTTTCAATAAGCAAGCGATCCAACGGCAGCTGGCGGGCCAGCTCTCGCAGCGCCGCTGCATTACCGAAAGTAATAATACCCGAGAGGGAAATATAAAAGCCTAGCCGCACCGCTTCACGCGCCATCGCTAAGTCCTCAGTGAAGCAGTGTAATACACCGCCCACTTGAGGGTCGCTATACTCTCGCAGCAGGGCCAGGGTTTCCTCTTTGGCTTCTCGCGTGTGAATAATCACCGGCAGGGCAAGCTCTCGCGCGGCAATCAAATGACGCTTGAAGCGCTCATGCTGAATTTCAACCGCAACGCTATCGCGGTAGTGATAATCCAGGCCCGTTTCACCGATGGCTACCGCGCCGTATTGCTCAGCGGCGTCTTTAATATCCTCAACGCTGGGCTCCCTTTCGGGCGTATGCAGCGGGTGCAGGCCAGCCGAAATCGCTACATCTTGATGATCACGCGCTATCGCCGCTAGCGCGGGCATATCATCTAAGTTGACCGCAACGGCCAGGAACTGACTAACGTGGGCAGCGCGCGCAGCCGCCAAGGTGGCGGCGAGATCGCCTCCATGGGTCTGGTCGGATAAACGATCTAGATGACAGTGGGAATCGACAAACATGCGGGTCTCGGCAGCGAAGGAAAAGAAGCTAAACAGTGTTATTCAGAGCTGTGTTATTCAGAGAAGTATTATTCAGAGCGTGAACGAGGGCGCGACGCTATCTAACTGGCCGGCAAGCAGCGTTTCAATCCGTTCACGTACGGATGAAGCGTGCGGGCTAAAGTGCACGCCAATACCAGCAATACGTTGCCCGCTAACGCCTTCAGGTGATACCCATGCAACCTGGCCAGTCACCGAGCGACGCTGGCTTTCGCCCGGCAGCGTGAGTAATAAAAAAACCTGCTGGCCCATCGTGTAAGGCGTTAGCGTGGGAATAAAGATGCCGCCGCGGTTCAGAAAAGGCATGTATGCAGAGAGCAGCGTTGCTACATCGGGGACGTTGAGTGATAGCGCTTTCTGAGCTGTCATAGCGACCTCGTTGCACGGCGAGCGATAAGAGCGTTAACGCAGCTATGAGCGTAGCAGCGCCGCCCAGCGCACTAGCCATGCTTCTAGCACTAGCTGGGGATTGGGGTTGGCCCCCACCGACAATAGCCGCCGCTGCTCACGGGCGTAGTCCAGCAAGCGAAACCAGTCTTGCACGCGACCATTTTTAACCGCTTGACGATAGAGAGGCTCAAGATCAGGGTTGTGCAGTACCGCTGCGTCACCGGATAAACCTAAGCGAATCAAGTCTTCAAGCCATGCAATACCGTACCACAAGATGGCATCAATCGCCTGGCGATCCAAACGCGCGGCTTCTGAAACGGGCTCGGCGCCGCGCACTAACTGCTCAAAACTGTCGTGAATTTTATGGCGCAGGGCGCGCTCTTCCGGCGCCGCCAGCTCAACGGCAAGTAGCGGCAGACCGCCCGCCACTTGCCACCAAAAGTAGGCTTCATCAGCGCTGCTCAGCTGCTCAATTAGCCATCCACGGCACGCTTCAAAGGCAACGGTGGGTAACGACCACTGTTGGCAACGAGAGCGAATGGTAGGCAGCATGCGCGAAGGCACGTCTGACAGCAGGATAAACAGCGTCTTTTCACCGGGCTCTTCAAGGCTTTTAAGCAGCGCATTGGCGGCAGCGATATTCATTGCCTCCGCAGGAGAAATAACGATGACCCGGTAGCCACCCTGCTGAGCCGTTTGCGAGACAAAGCGGTTAACCTCGCGAATGGGATCAATACGAATCTGGCGTTTGCCCTCTTCCGGCGAGACGCGCAGCAGGTCCGGATGATACCCGGATGCCAGCATGGAACAGCTATGGCAGTGCCCACAGGCAAGATCTGCAGGGCCTGCACATAGCGTTCGGGCGATCAACGCTTCGGCAAGCTGCTGCTTGCCAACGCCATGGGCACCGTTAATGAGGAGCGCATGGGGCATTCGTCCTCCGTCAGCCAAGCGGATTAACTGCTGCCAGGTGGCTTGATGCCACGGCATAACGCCGGTTAATACCATTCAGCAATCCGCCCCATCAGGGCTTGACGAATTTGTGCTTGAACATTTTCTAGTGTGTGCTGGGCATCAATCACGGCAAAACGCTCGGGCGCCTGCTCGGCACGCGCTAAGTAGGCACTCCGCACGGCCTGGAAGAAATTGACGTGTTCTTGCTCAAAACGATCCCGCTGCTCTGAGCGGTCACGTAGTCGTGACTCTAGGCGTTGCTTCGCAGCTGCCTCAGGCATATCGAGCAGCAGCGTTAAATCGGGCGCAAGCCCCTGCTGAACGAACGCTTCCAATACGGCGATGCGCTCTACGGGGATGCCACGACCACCACCCTGGTAAGCAAAAGTAGCATCGGTAAAACGGTCGCACACCACCCAGGCGCCCCGGGCCAGCGCAGGAAGGATTTTTTCCGCCAGATGCTGTGCTCGGGCAGCAAACATCAACAGCAGCTCAGCGTCGACATGCAGCGGCTCTAGAGGAGCGGGGTCCAGCAGCAATGCGCGCATAGCTTCGCCGCGCTCGGTGCCACCCGGCTCGCGGGTACGCACCACCTCCAGGCCCTGGGTTTCCAAACACTCGGCGACGAAGCCTACATTAGTGGATTTTCCCACGCCCTCACCGCCTTCCAGCGTAATGAAGCGTCCACGCTTGGTCATCGTGCTTCCTTACTGTGGTGATGAATCGTCAGTGATCAATCATTGGCGAAAGATCCCGACGATTATCGATTACGAATATAGCGATTGACGGCATTATTATGCTCACGCAGCGTACGCGAGAACTGGTGAGTACCATCCCCACGGGAAACGAAGTAAAGCGTTTCACCCGGTAACGGATTCACCGCGGCCTCTAACGACGCGCGCCCCGGCATGGCAATGGGCGTGGGCGGCATGCCGTCAATCACATAGGTATTGTAAGGCGTTGCCTCACGCAGGTCAGCACGGGTAATCCGCCCGTCATAACGCTCGCCCATACCGTAAATAACCGTTGGGTCTGTTTGTAAACGCATGCCTTGCTCCATGCGCCGTTTAAACACACCGGCAATCTCATTGCGCTCCTGCGGCGCACCGGTCTCACGCTCAATTAACGAGGCCATAATGAGCGCTTGGTAAGCAGACTCAATCGTTAAGTCATCGCCGCGCTCTTCCCAAACTTCGTCAAGAATACGCTCCATGCGCGCTAGGGATTGCCGCAAAACATCCACATCGCTCATGCCTAGGTGATAGCGATAGGTATCGGGGAAAAACCAACCTTCCGGAAATACGTCTTCGCGGCCAAGCAGCGTCATGACCTCGGCATCGCTCATATCTGCTGTACGGTGTGCAAGCTTCGGTGCTGCATTCAGCAGCTCGCGCATTTGCCGAAACGACCAGCCCTCAGGAATAGTCAGCGAGTAGGTCACGACTTTGTCACTGCCCAGCAGCGCCATCATTTCCAGCCCGCTCATTTCAGGCAATAGCTGATACTCGCCGGTACGTAAACGCGGCACACGCTCTGGCTCAACCTTCGCCAGCAGCTGGAATGCCCAGGCATCGTCTACTACGCCTTGCGCCTCTAGCTGCGCAACCACCTGATTGAACCCGGCACCGGAAGGAACCTGGTAGAGCATGGGTGCATCCAGGGCGAGCGGTGCATTTAACCGACTCTGCCAATAAAAATAGCCGCCCACCACACTTGTAGCCCCAACGACCACTAGTACTAACAAAGCGGTTAATAACCGTTTCACCATGACACCTCGTTGAAAATTGCGGGGCGATACCTAATAGGATTCTGGCGCATAGCCTAATAGCTGGTGCGCCAAATGCTGCAGAGAATCCGCTTTACATGCAGGCCAGCGCTTTAGCACCGACCCGTCGGCTGCCAGTAGCGTGGTAACGGGCCACATGCCCTGAACAGAGTTCGCCACCCAGCATTGCTCCACCGCCGGCAATTGACTAAGCCGCAGCGTTGCTTGCTTTACAGCCCCTTGATCCATTAATGCAGCACTCAGGGTTCCCGCAACACCGCACTGGTCAGTCAGCGGTGTAAACACCTCCCCCGCCTGCTGCCAGAACACGTTCATGCTGGTGGCCTCCACGACAGCATCATCGCTATCGACGAGCAGGCCTTCAGCAATACCGGCATCGGTCCACTCTTGGCGAGCCAGCACATTTTCTAAACGATTAAGATGCTTTATACCCGCCAGTCGCGGCTGACGACTTAGGCGAAGGTCACAAAGCCGTACCGTGACCCCCGAACGCCAGCGCTCAGCCGACGGCTGAAATGGCGTTCGTCGGCTGAGCAAACGCGGCGCTACTGTGTCCGGCTGGGCATAGCCCCGGCCACCGCTGCCACGAGTAAGGATGATTTTCAGCACTTCCAGTGTGGCCGTAGGCGCGCCCTGCCATGTCGCGTCAAGCGACGCTGAGCAAGGCACGTTGATCCCCAGCCGCTGGCAGCCTTGCCTCAGGCGCGCCATGTGGTAATCCCACAAGACAGGCTTGCCCGCGCGCAACAGCACGGTTTCAAACACACCGTCACCGTATGCGAGCCCACGGTCATCGAAGGGCACTTGACCCTCAAACGCAGGCTCATCAGCTGACAGTGGGGGCGGTATCATCGCTAACTAAACTTTCTTAAATAGCAGCGAGCCGTTAGTGCCACCAAAGCCAAACGAGTTGGAAAGCGTCATATCAATACGCATGTCACGGGCGGTATGTGGCACGTAATCCAGATTGCAGCCTTCCTGCGTGTTATCCAAATTAATCGTTGGCGGTGCCACCTGGTCACGGATAGCGAGGATACAAAATACCGCTTCTACCGCACCAGCCGCACCCAGCAAATGCCCAACCATTGATTTGGTCGAGCTGACGGCCACGCTATTAGCGGCATCACCCAAAACGCTTTCAATAGCACGACTCTCGGCCAAATCCCCTGCGGCCGTCGACGTTCCATGAGCATTGATATAATGCAGTTTGGACACATCTATTTGGGCATCTTTAATTGCATTACGCATAGAGAGCGCCGCGCCGCGACCATCTTCGGGTGGCGAGGTCATATGGTACGCATCGTCACTCATGCCGAATCCCACTAGCTCAGCATACATGTGCGCGCCACGGGCTTTGGCATGTTCATACTCTTCAAGTACCAGTACACCGGCACCGTCAGACAATACAAAGCCATCACGATCCTTATCCCACGGACGGCTAGCAGCCTGCGGGTCATCGTTGCGCGTGGAAAGCGCGCGCGCGGCAGAAAACCCACCCAGACCAAGCGGCGTGGTGGCCATTTCTGCACCGCCACAGACCATTACGTCAGCATCGCCATAGGCAATCGTACGCGCGCTGTAACCAATATTATGCGTGCCCGACGTGCAGGCCGTCGTAATCGCAATATTGGGCCCTCTAAAACCATGCTGAATCGCCATGTTGCCGGAAATCATATTGATGATAGAGCCTGGCACAAAGAACGGTGACACCTTACGAGCGCCGCCTTTATTCAACGCGTTGTGGTTATGCTCAATCATTGGCAAACCACCAATGCCTGAGCCAATAGCCACACCGATGCGATCGGCATTTTCTTCGCTGCACTCGATACCCGAGTCTTCAACTGCCTGGGCACCCGCTGCCATGCCGTATTGGATAAATAGATCCATTTTACGGGCGTCTTTAGGGCTCAGATACGGACTAATATCAAAGTTTTTAATAGAACCACCAAAGCGCGTGTTAAATCCGCTGGTGTCGAAATGTTCAATCGGTGTAATGCCACTTTTGCCTGCAACAATGTTAGCCCACGACTCATCAACACTATTACCCACCGGAGTCACCAGGCCTAGCCCAGTTACCACTACCCTTTTCCGTGCCATCTGCTTTCCTCCATGCATCCATGGTGATGCAACCCACTTGGGTCATTTGCTGCTTAAATTTGGTCAATAGTATAACGGACTTTGAACGTTATAAGCATTGTTGCAGCAAAGCAAAAAAGCCGTCCTGCGAAAGGACGGCTTTTAAGGCGGGTGCTAGCACCCCACCCAGGTTCGATGCATCGATACAGCCCTTACTGGTGGGCGTTCACGTAATCGATGGCTTCTTGAACCGTGGTGATCTTTTCAGCTTCTTCATCAGGAATTTCAGTATCAAACTCCTCTTCCAAAGCCATTACCAGCTCAACGGTGTCGAGCGAGTCAGCACCCAAGTCTTCTGTAAAAGAAGAACTGTTTTGGATGTCTTCTTCTTTAACGTTCAGGCGCTCTGCTACAACTTTCTTCACGCGCTCTTCAATAGTACTCATTAACGTACTCCAGTCGTTCACATTAGCCGTTTTTGATAACCAGCTATTTGGAAACCGCAAGCCAAAAGCTGCGGGGTAGTTTATAGACGCCCTTGGATCGACGCAACCGCCAAGCCCAAGGCCATCAACGCATATTCATGCCGCCGTTAACGTGAAGCGTCTCGCCGGTGATATAACCGGCTGATTCACTGGTCAAAAACCCCACCGCTGCGGCGATCTCTTCAGGCGCCCCTAAGCGGGCCAACGGAATTTGCTTAAGCAGCATTTCATGCTGCGCCTCAGGCAGCGCTCCGGTCATATCAGTGGCGATAAACCCCGGCGCCACTGCGTTAACCGTAATGGCGCGCGAGGAAACCTCTCGAGCCAAAGCGCGACTAAAGCCCTCCATACCTGCTTTTGCGGCCGCATAGTTAGTTTGGCCCAGGTTGCCCATGGTTGCCACCACAGAACTAATCGACACGATACGCCCAAAACGTGCTTTGGTCATACCACGCAAGCAGGCTTTGCTTACACGGTAGACAGATTTCAAGTTGGTATCCATGACGGAGTCCCACTCGTCCTCTTTCATGCGCATCAGCAAATTGTCGCGCGTGATACCCGCATTATTAACCAAGATAGTCGGCGCACCAAAGCGCTCAGTGATGGCTTTCAACACTTCATCAATGCTGGTCTGATCAGTCACATTCAAGCATAGCCCGGCCCCGTCGATGCCATTCTCTTTGAGATCGGCATCAATTTTTTCAGCGCCGGACTCGCTCGTGGCCGTGCCAATCACAATGCGACCCTGGCGACCTAACTCGCGGGCAATTGCTTGCCCAATGCCACGACTCGCGCCAGTTACCAGTGCCACTCTACGTTCTTGCGTCATAACGTTCTGCCTTCAACCGTGTCTACACGTTAGGATAGCGATCAAAACAGCTTGCGGTCACGCTTTGCCAATCAACGCTTCACGCGCTAGCGCTAGCGCCGAGTTAAGACTGTCAGGGTCGTTCACTGCCAGCCCCTTGCTACCCTTCACGATACGCTTATTAAGACCAGTCAACACCTTTCCTGGCCCGCACTCAATAAATACCTCAACGCCCTGACCCGCCATCACTTCAACGCAGGCACTCCAGCGCACCGGCTGATACAGCTGCTCAATAAGGCGTGTACGCAGTGTAGCAATATCGGCATGGGCCTGGGCATCAACATTCTGGATTACTTTATAGCGCGGCACTCGCAGTTCAATATCCTGCATAGCCGCCTCCAACCGCTCAGCAGCGGGCCACATCAGCGCACAGTGCGATGGCACCGAAACCGGCAGCGCCATAGAGCGCTTAGCCCCCGCCTCTTGGCAGGCTACCATTGCCCGCTCAACGGCCGCTTTAGCGCCGGCAATAACCACCTGCCCCGGAGAGTTATAATTCACGGCAGACACAACATCACCTTGAGCCGCCTTTTCACAAGCGGCCTCGACAGCATCATCTGCCAAGCCAAGAATGGCCGCCATGCCGCCCTCACCCGCGGGCACTGCCTCCTGCATAGCATCACCGCGCAGGCGTACTAAATTTACGCCTTCGGCAAAGCTCATGACGCCAGCGCACACCATCGCACTGTATTCGCCCAAGCTATGGCCAGCCATCACACTCGGACGCGGCCCTTCTAACTCCTGCCAGACGCGCCAAATAGCCACGCTTGCAGAGAGCAGCGCAGGCTGGGTGCATGCAGTTGCATTAAGGGATGCTTCAGGACCTTCTTGGACGACTTTCCACAAGTCATAGCCCAAAGCATCAGACGCTTCCTCAAATGTCGTTCCCACTACACTATAGCGCTCGGCCAGCTCTCGCAGCATTCCCAACTGCTGAGAGCCTTGCCCGGGGAAAATGAGGGCAAGGGGTTGAGACATGTTGTTCACCTTTGCTCTTGTAGGCATTTGCTCATATGAGCGATAGGCGAGGCCATTGGCACATCCTGATGCCACCTAATAGCCCGCAAAAAATTCTTACCGTTTATTATCTACTCATGGCTAGCGAGCGCCATCGCTTTCAACTAATGACGCCTGCCAGCGGCCTGCGATCCTCGCAGGTAAATTGTGTTCCACTTCCTTTAGAGCCCGCTGAATAGCGTAGTAGAAACCATCGGCATGCGTGCTGCCGTGACTTTTCACCACAATCCCACGCAGCCCTAACAAACTAGCCCCATTATAGCGAACGGGATCAAGCTCTCGCTTCAACCGCTTCAACACAGGCTTGGCCAGTAGGCTTGCCAAACGACCGCTCAGACGCGACTCAAAGGCCATCTGTACGCGCTCGACCAACATACTTGTCAAACCTTCGCTTGTCTTAAGCACTGCATTACCTACAAAGCCGTCGCATACCACTACGTCCAGCTGGCCCTTAAACAGATCACCACCTTCAGCATAGCCTTCGTAGGTAAAGGCATCATCGTTAGCATACTCGCGCAACAGGCGATCGGCCTCCCGCACGCTAGCGCTTCCTTTGGTCGCTTCTGAGCCAACGTTAAGCAGCGCCACCCGAGGCATAGGCGTACCATCGACACACTGCGCCATCGCCGCACCCATTAGCGCAAAATCGAGCAGTCGACTCGCAGGCGAATCAACGTTAGCACCCAAATCAAGCAAATAGCAGCGATGCCCACCGCGGGCCGGGATTGCAGTACTGATCGCTGGGCGAGAAATACCCTTGATCATTCCCAGCTCTCGCCTTGCAAGCGCCACCAGCGCGGCCGTATTACCCGCACTAACGCCCGCATCTGCTTCGCCCTGAGCAACGCTGCGCAACATATGCGCCATGCTACTCGAACGACCTCTGCGTAATGCCCAGGCAGCCGTTGCTGATGGCATGATGCTATCGGGAGCATCACAGGCCACCAAACGCGACGCTGCCGCAGCCAAAGGCTGCGGCAAGCGCGAAAGCTCAGCAAGAATCTGCTGACGCGGGCCAAACAAAATCAGCTCTAGGCTTGGGTTTTCTACCGCAGCCCTGGCAGAGCCAGCGACAATTGCACGAGGGCCTTGGTCACCCCCCATTACATCAATCGCTAGGCGCATACCGCACCGAATCCGTTTAGCCGCTTAACAGTGCCGTTGAGACTTATACCTCAACAACCTTACGACCACGGTAGAAGCCATCTGAGGCAACGTGGTGACGCAGGTGAGTAGTACCGGTTTCTTTGTCCTGAGACAAAGTCGGGCCGGTCAGTGCATCGTGGCTACGACGCATGCCGCGCTTGGAACGAGTTTTACGATTCTGCTGAACTGCCATGGGTGTTTACTCCAAGGTATTTAAGGTAAAGGGTGCTTATTTTTTGCCTTTCAAGACATTCAGCACCGCGAAAGGGTTCGTCGATGGCGTTACTTCTGTCGCCGCGCCTTCTGTTTTGCTGACCAGCTGCTCCGCCGAGACATGACATTCGGCTTCATCGTGATAGACCACCTGAGGCAGGCTAAGAATCAATTCATCCTCAACCACGGTCAGAAGATCCAGCTGTTCCTTTTCCACCAGCACCGGTTCATGACTCGCAGGCAGCTCGGCCGCTAAGGCTTCATCAGTGATCATTCCAAGCAGAAAGTCACTGTCCACCTGTTGAGGCAGCGGCACCAGGCAGCGTCGGCAGGCAAGCGCTAATGTCGCTTGCAAGTGGCCACGAATTTCACGACGACCTTGAGCATCGACGCCAAACTCAAGCACGACATGACAGTCGCCAGTTTGGGCACCCGCTTCATCGGCAAGACGTGGCAGCTTATCAAGCGCTACCAAGCCTTCGATTCGTTCGTGGCGGGCTGCAAGCTTATAAGGCTCAACCCGGCTGGGGAGTTGTGAGGTCAACATAGGCGCGCAATGATAGGCACTCCCCCTGCTGGTGTCAAAGCCGTCGGTGCAATTCTTCATAGCTTCCTCAATAAATAACCCGAATAGGGCTCAATAAACAGCCCATCTGGGGCTTAATCAACCCCCCAATAGGCAGGCTTAACTGCTTTCGCTACACTCTACTGCTTAGACCGCTCTACTTAGACACTGCTTTAACCTAATCACAGCAGAAACAACCGATGCCATCACGCTGCCAGGAGCTTTTGTGACTTCACCAATGATCGAACCATTAACAACCGAGCTGGTACTGGCCTCCAGCTCACGCTGGCGACGCGAGCTACTTGACCGCCTGCAGCTTCCTTACCAATGCTACTCGCCTGACATTGATGAAACACCGCGTAGCGGCGAAACACCGCATGCGTTAGTGCATCGCCTCGCGCTTAGCAAAGCCAATGCTGTTGCAACGCGCTTTCCACATCACTGCATTATCGGTTCCGATCAAGTCGCGGTATTTGAAGGCGACATTCTCGGCAAGCCGCATACGTCAGAAAAAGCACGCGCCAACCTTGCTCGCTTTTCCGGCCAGCGCGTCACATTTCTCACAGGGCTCGCACTTTTAGATACACGCCATCAGCGACATCACGTGCACGTGGAGCCTTTCGAGGTCGTTTTTCGCACCCTGAGCACCCAGGAAATCGAAAATTACGTCACCAAAGAGCAGCCGTTGGACAGTGCTGGCAGCTTTCGGATGGAAGGATTAGGCATTGCGTTGTTTGAAAAACTGGAAGGTCGCGACCCCAGCGCGCTGATTGGGCTACCGCTGATCGCACTGTGCGATATGCTACGCCAAGCAGGGCTAGACCCGCTTGGCGCTTCATAACAGGCAGCCGCTTTATCTATACAGGCATACCCATACGGCGCACTCAAGCTAAAAGCGCAGCGGCGTGCTAGGCGCGCGCACACCCAACACCTCAGCAGCAACCTGGGCAAAGCGTCGCGTCAGGCGCTCAAACGGATCAAGGCTCGGCGTGTAATCAATCCATTCGGTATCGCCAACCTGCTCGCGCGCCACCTGCTCAAGGCTACCCAACTGATCGACTAAACCCAGCTCGAGGCTCTGCTCTCCGCTCCAAATCAGGCCAGAGAAAATATCCGGACTATCGCTGAGCCGATCGCCCCTTCCTGCACGCACATCGTCAATAAACTGCCGATGGGTCTGGCTAAGCACGCCCTGCCAAAACGTCTCGGCGTCGTCATCTAGCGGCTGAAAAGGATCTAAGAAGGCCTTGTTCTCGCCCGCGGTCAACACGCGACGTTCAACGCCGAGACGAGATATCGCCTCTTCAAAACCAAAGCCCGCATAGATAACGCCGATTGAGCCGACCAGGCTCACAGGCGATGCGACAATTTCGTCGGCCGCCGCGGCAATGTAATAGGCACCGCTGGCACCGATATCTTCAATGACCGCAATAATCGGCTTATCGCCTTGCTCTCGTAGCCGCATGATCTCCGCATAAATTCGCTGTGACTGCACCGGACTACCGCCAGGACTATTAATATGCAGCACCACGACGGCTGCGCTTTGCGCCTCCCAGGCGCGGTTAAGCCCCAGAATAATACGCTCAGCATTGGCAGGAGAATCACTGGCGATCACGCCATTAACCTCCACAATACCTAAATGACGCTGGGAAGGTGCGGCCGCGCCAGGACTATTCCAAAACAGCCCATAAAGCGTGGCGAATAGGACCACTAACACCACTGCGAGTGTCATCAAACGGAAAAACAGCTTCCAGCGCCGCGTGCGGCGCTGCTCGGTTAAAACACCGCCGACCCAACGATCCATCATATCCACCTGCGCCAGGCGTTGACGCTCACGCAGCGTTTCAGCGTCGTCTCCGGGCGCACCTGCCACTGGGTCTACGTTTTCTGATGAAACCTCGGCCCCTTCTGTCCAGCGATCGTCACTCATAAAATATCCTTATATAGACGTAGGCTACTCGCTATGCAATCGCTCAAAAAGCTCACCGACACTATGCGCTAGCCACTTAGGACGGCTCAGCGAGAGGCGCTCTGGCGTATGCACACCATAGGTTACCCCGATGCGGTCCATGCCAATCGCTCGCGCCATTTCCAAGTCATACTCGGTATCGCCCACCATCACCGCCCGCTCAACCGGGACCGAAAGCTCTGCCAACAGCTCGGTAAGCATTTGCGGATGGGGCTTCGAGCGCGTCTCATCCGCCGTACGACTGGATTCAAACCACGCACCGCTACCCGTCTCCGCAAAAATGCGATCAAGACCACGGCGACTTTTACCCGTCGCTACTGCCAAACGCTGCCCCTCGCGTTCGCGCAGACGAGCAATGTGCGTTTCTACGCCGGCAAAAAACATCATTGGCGTTGCGTCGGCGTGCACAAAATGGTGCGAATAGCGCTCGCGAAGGCGCTCCGCCTGAGCCGGAAGAATGCCTGGGCAAAGTTTAGCAATCGCCTCGGGCAGGCCTAGGCCGATAATATCCTCAACGTCCGGTGCTGAGAGCGCGCCCCACTCTGCTTCTAAGGCAGCAGCCTGCATGCACGAGACAATACGCGGCACCGAGTCCATCAGCGTGCCATCCCAATCAAATATTATCAGCTCGTACTGCATTACAGATCCTTCTTGGCAGGCATATAAACAAACGGCCGCTTATCGACGGGCGCGCTTGAGGGTTTCTTCCAAAACCTCTGGCAGCGGTGCTTTAACCGTTACCGGGCGGCCATTCGTAGGCTCAGGAAAGGTCAGCGCACGGGCATGCAAGAAAAGTCGCCCCAGCCCTAGCTGCTTAGTAAGAAAGCCACTTTCACGGGTGGCGTACTTATCGTCCCCCAGCAGCGCATGGCCTGCATGGGCAGCGTGAACGCGAATTTGATGCGTGCGCCCCGTCACCGGCTCAGCTTCGATCAGGGTGACTTTCTCAAACGCTTCAACCACCGAAAAATGCGTCCGCGACACCTTCCCGTTAGGATCAACCCTAACCCGCCGCTCCCCATTACCTGCATCAAACCGGTCCAGACGAGCGCTTTCATAGGTTTTGCGCGCAGGCCAGCGCCCGCTCACTAAGGCCAAGTAGCGCTTATCCATGCCGTGCTTTTTTAATGACTCATTGAGCGTCACTAGCGCATCGCGGGATTTAGCAAGCAGCAAACAGCCTGACGTATCGCGATCAAGCCGGTGAACCAGCTCTAAGAAACTCAAATCATCACGCACTTGGCGCAGCGCCTCGATCAAACCAATTTTAACCCCACTGCCACCGTGCACCGCCAGCCCTGAGGGTTTATTGAGCACCATCCAATCAGGGCCTTCCATAATGACGCTGCCGACTAACAGATCACGCAGATTATCACTGACTTCTTTCACTGCCTCACGCGGTGCCAAACGCAGCGGCGGCACGCGAACCAAATCGCCGGCCTGCAACCGGTAATCCACCTTAACGCGCTTTTTATTAACGCGGACTTCACCCTTGCGCACGATCCGATAGATGAGCGCCCGCGGCGCTCCCTTCAAACGTGTCATGAGAAAATTATCAATTCTCTGCCCTGCTTGTTCTGGGGCAATATCCACCCACTGTACTTCACGCCCTTCGGACATTACTTGCTTACTCCTGCTGTTACTCTATGACGTCAGGCTAAAAACGGCATTCTAGCGTAGACCCAAGAGCATTGCGTCAATTGCTGGTCGTTGTCTTTACTGTTATATTCAAAAATGCTCACCAGCCTAGCGCAGAAAGCTGTCTTATCTAGCGCTATCACTAGCTGATCAATAGCTAATTGGCAAAATTACTTAGCAGAATGTATCAACGCTGAGTTTGGTTAATGCGCCTGCCCGACAAACACGCAGGCCAGAGCACGAAAAGCGGCACCAGTGTACGCATTGCCCGTTTTTCCGGCATCGAAATATGATCTAAAAATGCAACAAATCTGCCGCCCGTTCTTTTTGTCGGCAGATGAACGTAAGCCCAGCCCTTAACGGCGGGTAGAAACTTAAAAAACGCCACGTGCTGAGCAGCCCCTCCTTTTTCGTCACAAGGTGCCGACTGACTCAGGACGACCAGTTCAACGCTGTGCCGGTGGCCGGCGTTGGTGAATCGATGAATGCCAGGTGTTGGCGGTGTCAGCAGGGCCGGATGGACGTGACAGCCACCGGAACATGTCCTGCCTCCGCCACGTACTCAACGCCCTATTGGCCGGGTCGGCGATGACGCCCTCCCGGTTTTACGCGTCAGCATAGCTATGCGCCGAGCACAAGCACGCAGCAACCAGCGATTCACCTACGCCATGCCGTAGTTAGTTCGCCGGCACGTAACGCTATGTGAGACAACATGAAACGGATGCTTATTAATGCGACCCAGCCTGAAGAGCTGCGTGTCGCCTTGGTTGATGGACAACGCCTGTACGATTTAGATATCGAATCCGGCGCTCGAGAACAGAAAAAAGCTAATATCTATCGCGGTAAAATCACTCGTGTAGAACCTTCACTAGAAGCTGCCTTTGTCGATTACGGCGCCGACCGTCACGGCTTTTTGCCGCTTAAAGAAATCTCTCGCGAGTACTTCGTTAAAGACGTTTCCGGGCGTCCGAGCATTAAAGAAGTGCTCAAAGAAGGCCAAGAGGTCATCGTTCAGGTCGACAAAGAAGAGCGTGGCAACAAAGGTGCCGCGCTGACCACGTTTGTCAGTTTGGCAGGCCGATTTTTAGTTTTAATGCCGAACAATCCTCGTGCTGGCGGTATTTCGCGTCGCATTGAAGGAGACGAACGCAGCCAGCTCAAAGATGCTATGGGCCAGCTGACCGTGCCTGACAAAATGGGCCTGATCGTGCGCACCGCAGGCATTGGCCGCAACCCAGAAGAGCTGCAGTGGGACCTGGATTACCTAGTCCAAGTATGGGAGTCCATCACTACTGAAGCTGCTAAGCGCTCTGCTCCGTTCCTGATTTATCGTGAATCTAACGTCATCATCCGTGCCATGCGCGACTACTTACGTCAGGACATCGGCGAAGTATTGATCGATAGCCCAGAGGTTCATGCCGAAGCGCTGGGCTTTATCCGCCAGGTTATGCCCTCTTATCAGCAAAAAATTAAACTCTACTCTGATGAAGTCGCGCTGTTCTCCCGCTTCCAGATCGAATCGCAAATCGAGACAGCCTATCAGCGCGAAGTAAAGCTGCCATCTGGTGGCTCGATTGTCATCGATCACACCGAGGCCCTGGTCTCCATCGATATCAACTCCGCTCGCGCCACCCGCGGCAGCGATATCGAAGAAACCGCGCTACAGACCAACTCCGAAGCCGCCGATGAAATCGCTCGGCAGCTGCGCCTGCGCGACATCGGTGGCTTGGTGGTTATCGACTTCATCGACATGGGGCCTGCGCGCAACCAGCGTGACGTTGAAAACCGCATGCGTGACGCGCTCAAGCTAGACCGTGCGCGAGTGCAAATCGGCCGTATCTCGCGCTTTGGCTTGATGGAAATGTCTCGTCAGCGCCTGCGCCCTTCGCTGGGTGAAACCAGCGGTGTGGTTTGCCCACGTTGTAATGGCCAGGGCACCATCCGCGACGTGCGCTCGCTCTCGCTTTCCATCATGCGCCTGATTGAAGAAGAAGCCATGAAAGAGAATAGCGCGCAGATTCGCGCCATTCTGCCGGTACCGGTCGCCACCTACTTACTTAACGAAAAACGCAGCGTGTTGGCAGATCTTGAATCCCGCCAGGGTGTTCGTGTGGTGCTGCTGCCTAATCCTGATATGGATACGCCGCATTACGATGTCCAGCGCCTGCGTGATGACCATCTGGACGAAGACGACACCCAAAGCCTTTCAAGCTTTGAACTGTCTACCGATACCGAAGTAGGTAAAGAGCCTGCACCGAGCTTTGTACCCCCCGCTCAACGTGCTGAAGCTGCCGTTAAAAGCGTTACTCACAACGCACCGGCACCGGCGTCGCTGCAAACTGAAGAAAAAGCGCCTGCGCCTGCTCCCACGCCTACTGCGACCAAAGCAGCTCCAGCCCCTAGCGAGCAGCCTAGCGTTATTGGTCGCTTCATGCGCGGCTTTGCAAAGCTCTTAGGCAGCGACGATACGTCCGCTGAGCCAGCGGCTGCGGCGAAGGTTGAAACGCCAGCGCCACGTCGTCCAAGTGAGCGTAGAAGCAGCCAGCGTAACAGCGAGTCTCGTCAGCGCTCCGCGCGCGGTGAGCGCAATGACAGCAATAGCAGTAGAAACGAGTCGCGCAGCGAAAGCCCTGCCAAAACTGAGCAAAAGGCTGAGCCACGCAGCAGCACGCCACGCTCAGTGAGCGATGAGAATAGCGATAAACGCAGTGGCCCTAGCCGCACGCGCAATCGTCGCCGCCATCCTCAGCAAAACGAAAACACTGCGCAAGACAGCGTTAATACCGCAAAAGACAGCCACAGCAACAATGTTGCTAGCAAGCCCGCCGCCCAGAAAGAGCCGCGGCGCGAACCAGCTCGCGACAATCAGCGCGAGGAAACGGTTCAACAGCCGGCTAATGCTACCGCCCAGCCGAAAGTCCAGCAGGATGACGATAAGCCCAAGCGTACGCGTAACAACCCACGTAATCGTTCGCGCACCCAGGCTATTAATCCTCAGGCAGAAGCCGAGCAGCTAAAACTGCAGGCCGAAGCGCCAAGCGAAGCACTAGAGGCCACGCCAACGCCAAGCGAAGCACCTGCCGAACAGCCCGTGGTCAGTGAAGCGACTGCTAGTGAAGTGCCTGTTAGTGAAGCACAGACGGCGAAATCGGCAGATAACGACAATGACGCTGACAACACGACGACGGCTGAACGCCCCGTGACGGAGAATGCCAAAGCGCGCAGATCAACGCACCAGCGCCGCCAGCCTAAAGCGGCTCCGACAGCGCCTGAGGCAGAAACTACTGAGCTGCCAGAAGCCTTTGCTAAACCAAGCGAGCCGGTGACCTCAGCCAGCAACGCGCCTGCGGCAGAGCCTTCGCAAGCGACCGAAATTGAAACGCTTACGGAGCAGCCAGACGTTCAGCAGGCCCCGGCAAGTCAACATGCGTCCCACGCTGACGAACCCGTCATGACTGAACGCGCTGAAACGCCGCGCGCCGCCGATCCGACCATCAGCGCGGATCAAAGTGAATCAAGCAGCAATAGCCAGTCCGCTGCCTCCAGCGACGCTGACGAAACTCACCAGCAAGCAGCCGCTTCTAGTGTTCCTGAACATATCGTTGAGGCTCAACAGCCAGCGCCTGCGGCTGAAGAACAGCCTAGCGTGATATTGCAAGGCGCTGAGCAACAGGCATCTGGACAGCAGGCGTCTGAGCAACAGGATTTTGAAAAACAAAGTTTTGAAAAACAAGACTTTGAAATCCAAGAGCCTGAAAGCCAAGAGCCTGAAAAACAGGCTGCCGAGATCAGTGCTGAACAATCAGTCGTTGAGCCACAGGCTAGCCCTGCACCAACAGCGCAAGCAGAGCCTCAGCCCAGCCTCCCGTTAGCCAATGAAGCGCAAGCTGAGACAACGACCGCTGAAGAAGTACCTGCTGAAGCATCTGTTGAAGCATCTGTTGCAGCACCTATTGAAGAGATGCCGAAGCCTCGTCGGCGCACTCGTGCGCACAACGATCCACGCGAGAAGCGTAAACAGACACAGCAAGACACGCTCCCAGAATAAATTGATGGTGTGTGGCAACAGCAAAATCCCCGCTTCGGCGGGGATTTTTTTGTTTCGCATTTGCATTAGCTTATGTATTGGCGCCGCTCAGTTTAGGGCAGATTTAAGGATTAATTAAACGCGGCTCTGGCGATAGTCGTACGCCAAAGCGCGCCTCCACCTGAACAGCAATGTAGCTGGCTATTTTCATCAAGCCATGGCGATCGCCGCCACCAAAATGCACCAGCACCAGCGCCTGATGTTGATGAACCCCAAAGACACCATCACGCATCCCCTTTAAACCGCACTGGTCGATCAACCAGCCAGCCGCCAGCTTTGTCTGCCCTTTCATTTGAGGGAAATGCGGCATATCAGGATACTGACGCAGCAGACGGGCCGCCTGGTCATCAGATATCAGAGGGTTTTTAAAAAAACTCCCTGCATTGGCAAGCACCTTTGGGTCAGGCAATTTTTCACGCCTAATCGTACAGACCGCCTCAGCGACCTCAAGCGGCGTGGGCACCGGCGATAACCGAGCGGCAAGATCACCATAGCCAAGCTGCGGGGCAGGCTTTCGTGATAAGCGCAAAACTAACTGAGTAATGACTACTTTATCCGCCATCGCCCCTTTAAACACGCTGTCGCGATAGCCAAACTGGCACTCCTGCGCGCTTAACCAGGCAAGTTGGCCGGAGGCAACCTCCATGACCTGCACCGACTGAAGCGTATCGGCAAGCTCTACACCGTAGGCACCAATATTTTGCACCGGCGCCGCTCCGCAGCTGCCAGGGATCAGCGCAAGGTTCTCGATCCCCCACAGCCCTCGCCGGGCGGTCGCCATTACTAAGGCATGCCAGTTTACGCCCGCGCCCACATGCACTAGCACATGGCCCTGCTGCTGGCTGAGCCACCATTGACTAAGCGCCGGACGTACCGTCAAGCCCGGTAACTGCTCGGGCAGTAGCACATTACTGCCGCCGCCTAATAGCGTGATTGGCCACTCCTGGCAGCGCGCTTTCGCTAGGGTACTACGCAGCGCGGACAAGGTACCTGGGGCTGAAAAACGCTCAGCCCGGCATGGTAGCGCCAGCGTATTGGCGGACGTGAGATCCACATGACGAGTAATATTCAACTCAGCCACTTTAAGCACTTGGCTCGGCAAATAGCGCGCGTACTCGCTCTAAATCCTCAGCGGTATCGACACCGGCGGGATTTACTTCGCAGGCTAAAGCCACCTGAATAACGTGACCATGCTGTAGTGCACGCAGCTGTTCGAGCTGTTCGAGCTGCTCAAGACTCGACGCTGGCCAATCGAGATACGCCTCTAGGAAACGCACACGATAAGCATAAATGCCGATATGACGCAGCCATTGATCGCTCGCTAGTAGCGTGGGCGGCTGTTTAAAATGCTCGCGATCCCAGGGAATCGGCGCACGAGAAAAGTACAGCGCTCGCCCCTGCAGAGTGCGCACCACCTTGACCACATTGGGATTAAACAGCGACGCCATGTCGCTAATCGGCTCTGCCAGCGTTGCTATCGATGCCTCTTGGTCCTCAGCCAGGCGCAAAGCCACCTGGTCGATCAAGGTTGGAGGAATCAACGGCTCGTCGCCCTGGACGTTAACCAGCAGCGCATCTGCCGGCAAGGCCAAACTAGTCGCCACTTCGGCCAAGCGATCAGTGCCCGAAGGGTGATCATTGCGCGTCATGATCACCTCAGCGCCATAAGCCTGCATAGCATCGCGTATGCGCGCATCGTCGGTTGCAATCACCACCCGACTAGCATGGCTTTGGCAAGCACGCCGCCAAACGTGCGCGATCATTGGCTCACCGGCAATCTCAAGCAGCGGCTTACCGGGTAACCGGGAAGAGCCATAGCGCGCAGGTACAACAGCGGTAAATTCAGGAAAGGTGACGTCAGGCGTCGTAAAATCAGTAACAGCCATTAAGCGTCTCCAGTGCGTCCCGGCGACGTAGGCAGCTTTTCATCGGCATCCATTGCGCGGGCTTCTTCCGGCAGCATGACAGGGATACCTTCTTGAATGGGATAGGCCAAGCCATCGTAATGGCAGCGAAGCTCTTGCCCCTCACGATCATATTTTAGCTTACCGTTACACAACGGGCAGACCAGCATTGCCAGCAGTTCCTTATCCATGCGAACGTCTCCTCTAGGAAAGTGCCGACAGTCGCGCTGCCAGCCAGTGCTCAAATTCGGATGGAAGCGTCGCTTCCACGTCTAATATCCAGCTATTGGGCGGTGCCAAGTCATAACACTTTACGGCGTCTTTGGCCGTCATCACCACTGGCCGCGACTCTGCAAAGCTTAGCGCCTCAGCATTAAAACGCTGATGGTCTGCTAACGGGTGCCAGTCACCCTCGACTCCGAGAGTAGATAACGTCCGAAAAAAGCGCTCGGGATGACCGATGCCCGCCACGCCATGCACCGGCAATGCAAACGGCAAAGGTGTTAACGGGAAGCGAGTGCCGTCTGCCAGACGTCGCCAGCACACCGGTGCCAGATGCATATGAGTGACCGGCGCAACGGGTAGCGGCTGCTTTAAATCCCCATTGACGATCACCGCATCGACTCGCTGTAGCCGACTAGGCGATTCGCGCAGCGGCCCGGCTGGCAGGCAATAACCGTTACCAAGGCCTCGGGTGCCATCAACAACGAGCAGCTCGATATCTCTAGCCAGTGCCAGGTGCTGTAAACCATCGTCACTGAGAACAATATCGCACCCCGCCGCTATCAGCGCCTGCACACCCCGTACGCGATTGGGATCCGCCACCACCGGCAGCCCGGTTTGCTGTGCCAGCATGAGCGGCTCATCGCCACTTTCAGCCACCTTCGTACTGGCCGTCACTCGCAGTGGATAATGCGGCGCTTTTCCGCCATAGCCGCGCGTCACAATCCCCGGCGTGTAGCCCTGCCCCACCAGCCAGCTAGCGAGCCAGGCCACCAAAGGGGATTTACCCGTTCCGCCAAGGGTGATATTGCCAACCACAATGATCGGCACCGGCGCCTTCCAAGAGGCTTTTCTTCCGCGCCGGTAGGCTTGTTCACGACGCGCCATGCCCAGCTGGTACAGAGCCCCTAGCGGTTTAAGTAGCGCTAGCCAGCGGCTGCCTTGATAAGCGGCTTTTAGCCATCGTTCTGCTAGCGTTTTCGCAGGCAGCTTCATACCGCTTCTTGGAACTGTAGTTGATACAGTGCCGCGTAGGCACCGCCCACTTCAAGCAGCGCCTGATGGGAGCCTTCCTCGATGATACGCCCTTGATCCATCACCACAATTCGGTCAGCTCGCTCAATAGTCGAAAGCCGGTGTGCAATGACCAGCGTGGTGCGCCCCTCACAAACTCGCTCAAGGGCTTTTTGAATATAGCGCTCAGACTCAGTGTCCAGTGCCGACGTTGCTTCATCTAGTATTAGCAATGGCGCATCCTTAAAGATGGCTCTGGCAATTGCCAAACGCTGGCGCTGTCCGCCCGACAGCATAACGCCATTTTCACCGACCGTGGTGGCATAGCCGTTGGGCAGTTTATCGATAAATTCATGCGCATAGGCAGCCTCGGCGGCGGCTTTAATCGCCTGCATATCAGGATTGGCTACACCGTAAGCAATGTTATCGGCAATCGAGGCATTAAATAGCGTCACCTGCTGAGAGACCAGCGCAATCTGCTGACGCAGCGGCCCTAGCGCGTAGTCATCAACATTGATGCCATCAATGGTAATCGCGCCCTGGCTAGACCGATAAAATCGCGGTAACAGACTAACCAGTGTCGACTTTCCGCTCCCCGAGCGCCCGACGATGGCGACTAACTCTCCAGGTGCCAAGTGAAGGTTAATGTCATGCAGTACGTCAGGCTGGTCGTCGGCGTAGCGAAAGCTGACGTTATCAATCACGACATCGCCTTTTAAACGGCTGGCTATGTGCTTTCCAGTGTCCTGTTCAGGCGACATATCCAGCAGTCCAAATAGCTCCGATGCCGCGGCCAGTCCTTTTTGGATTTCACCATTAATCTCAGTCAGTTGGCGCACTGGCTTAATCATCAGCGCTGCCGCTGTAATAAACGCCACGAACTCACCGGGCGTCATGCTGGCCATTAGCGAGGGCGACATGGCAAGCCAAACCAGCAGCGCCATGGAGATGGCCACGAGCATCAAAATCACCGGCGAGCTAACGGCGCGCGTCATGGCTTCCTTCATACTTTGACGGCGGTTCTCTTCGCTCACTCGCGCAAAGCGCTGCTTCTCATAAGCTTCAGCACCATGCGTACGCACGACGCGATAACCCGAAAGGGCTTCCGAGGCAATGTGGGTCACATCGCCCATAGAGTGTTGAATGCGTTTTGAAATACGTCTAAATCGCTTACTTACATAGCTAACCACCACGGCGATGATTGGCGTCACACCCAAAAACAGCAGTGTTAACATCCAGTTCGTCCAAAGCAGATAGAGAATCAAACCA
This sequence comes from Halomonas sp. AOP25-F1-15, assembly GCF_052378675.1. NCBI lineage: Bacteria > Pseudomonadati > Pseudomonadota > Gammaproteobacteria > Oceanospirillales > Halomonadaceae > Halomonas > Halomonas sp. AOP25-F1-15. The sequence goes on along the minus strand of NZ_JBQSXV010000002.1, from coordinate 545,239 downwards.
ATTACGAAGAGGCCTTCGCGAAGAATGATGGTCACTGCTTTGGTGGCTGCTCCGGCCACCTGCTCAACATGATAGGTTACTCGCGACACCAGCTGGCCGCTCGAATGATGATCAAAAAACCAGCCGGGAAGATGAAGCAAATGGGCGAACACATCGCAGCGCAGCGTGTGGATCACGTAGCGCCCAACGTAGGACATGAAATAGGTACTTAGGAAGGTGCCAACCCCACGGGCGAAAAACATAATAATGACAAACAGTGGCAGAAATAGCCGGAAGGCTGCATCTGGGTTTTGAATGCCATCAATCAGGCGCTTCATCATCTCCGCCAATGCGGTGCTTGATGCGGCATAAACCACAAACCCCACCAGCGCCAGCGCAAACGCCTGCCAATGTGGCTTAACGTAGCTCAACAACCGCTTATAGACATCCCAACTTGAATCGGTCACACGCGCTCCTGGCAATAGTGTGCAGTGCGCTGAATTCTACCTTAAGGCGGCGTGCTTCAACACCGGTTGCGTTGTCCAGATAGCTTACGTGTCGTTTTGATTTGTATGAGATCGTTAGCATCTAGCCAAAAACGCAGCGCGCCATCCTGCGCGGTGCTCCATAAACAGCTATTTTCATAGCGAAAACGTCGTACCACTTGATCAGCCGGGTGTTGGAACTGATTGCTTTTTCCTGCGCTGAAAATAACGTGCTGGGGCGTCGTATGGCGCACAAACTGAATACCCGAGCTAGTGCGGCTGCCGTGATGCCCAGCCACCAGCACACTGACCGGCGAGCGCACGTCCTGCAACATGTCGTGTAATAAGCGCCGCTCTATGTCGGCACCGACATCGCCGGTTATCAACAGTCTGTGCTCGCCTACGCTGACTTCCAATACGCAGGAGCGATCGTTAGCAGAAAGCGTATTAGCACCGGCAGGTGGCCAGAGAATACGAAAGCCAACCCCATCGCGCTCCCATGCCTGGCCTCGCGCGCAAGCAACGCTTGGCACGGGCAGTGATTCTCCTAAGGGGGCCAGCCACTGATTGACCTGGTGATCAGAGAGTAACGCCTCAACCCCACCTGCGTGGTCGTTATCGGCGTGGCTAATAATCACTTGATCAAAACGCTGCCCCGGCGACCACAGCGTCTCTAAGGGCATAAACCCACCCCTAAACCGCGGCCCTGCATCATAGAGAAGACGATAGTGCTGACTACGCAGCTCGATCAACTGCCCCTGGCCCACATCGTGCACGCTCACTCTAATAACGCCTGGCGCAAACGGCGGTGCAAGCGACCACCAAGGCAACGCAACTATCAGCGCGGTCGAAAGTAGCCGCAGTCCAGGCAGAACACCCGGTAACCCCCAGCACAGCGACAATAGCAGCAGTGCAAAGGCTAGCGGATACGTCAGCAGTCGGTCAGGCTCCCAAAGCGGCCATTGTTGCGACGACAGCGTCAGTAAAAGATGAAAAACGTTGAGCGCTGCCTCAAATATCCACCACGCCACATGGCCCACGAGAGGAAATGGCGCTAGCAGCCAGCCTAATAGCGCCGTAGGCACCATGATCGAGCTAACCCAGGGCACGGCAACTAAGTTAATCAGCGGAGCCACCGGGGCCACTCTGCCAAACGCCACCAGCACAGCGGCGGCCATGAGCGGGGCTAAGAGTAATTGCGTTCGGATCAGCGCCCAGCACCACCCTTTAATACCCCGCGGGCGTTGACACCCCTGCCAAATAACGATTAACCATGCGACGGCAACAAAGGACAGCCACATACCAGGCCGCCATAAAGCCAGAGGATCAAACATCAGCACTAGCGCGAGTGCCAGCCACCATGCTTGCCAAGCGCCGGGGGCATGTCGACCGCTAAGTACCCACAGGCCAATTAGCGTCATCACCATTGCTCGCATAGCGGGCGGCGCCATTCCCGCGAGTACGGCGTATGCGACGCAGCCCGCTGCTGCTGCCCACCATGGCCAGACTCGCATGCGCCAGTTGCCGGGAGTTAATAGCCGTGCAGCGAGCTTTGCTAATAGCAGTACAAACGAAGCTACCAAGCCAACGTGTAATCCCGAAATAACCACCAAGTGGGTGGTGCCGGTGGCATTTAGCAGCGACCAATCATCTTGTGTCAGCTGGCCGCTTTCACCTAGCGTCAGCGCCGCCAACCAGCGCTGGGTGCGTTCGCTGAGTGCTTGTTGTGATAAGAAGTCTAGCGCTAGCTGGCGCAAGGAGACGCTAGCGGTCGATAGCCGTTCAGCCTGGGGATCCTGACGCAGATACCCCGTCGCATGAATACCTTCTCGCCAGAGCCACTGCTCAAAATTGAAAGTATGCGGATTGGCAAAACCACCAGGAGGACGCAAACGCAGCGTCATTCGCCACTGTTCCCCTGGCTTAAACACCTCATCGCTATAGGCCGATACCCGCACTTTGGAAAGTGCCGAGCAGCTAGGGCGCTGCGCCGGGCTATGGCACGTATCAAGCGCAAGCAATAGTCGAGTAGCCTGAGAAGATGGTACAGAGAGCGGCTGAGCTGTTAAAACGGTTGCTTCAACAACGACATCTTCACCGCTTAACCCGGCCGGCAGGCGGCCAGACCACTCGCGCTGTACGTTAACAAACACCCAGAGACCGATTAAAAGCCAAATACCAAAACGCGGGCGCCACGTCATCACAAACAACGTAGCCACAAAGCCCCACCCGAGCGCGCTGGATGTCACCCCTACCAAAGTGCTATACCAAGCAAAAAATCCCCCGCTCAATGCCGCAAAAGCGGCTGGCATAGCAACACCGAACCGCATGCAGCTCTCCTTTGCGTTAGCTCATTCACTGTCCAGCATAGCTTAAGGGCGACGCTATATGGATAATAGGCGAGATCGATAGGTAAGAGTGTCCGCTATGCCGCGCCGATTCCTGCAGCGCTACATGCCCAAACCCGACACTATCAGGAAACAGCGCTCATTACGGTTCTTAGCGCCGCTGATTGCAGACCCGGGGTTGTGGCTTTTAACTCGCCGAAGCGTTGCGAATGCGTTTAGCGTGGGCGTGTTTTGCGCCATGCTGCCCATTCCTTTTCAAATGGTGGTGGCAGCGCTGGGCGCTCGCTTAACGCGCTGTAACTTAGCGCTATCAATCGGCCTAGTATGGATTACCAATCCTCTAACGATGCCACTCATTTTCTACGGCAACTACCGAATTGGCACATTTATACTCGGCGCGCCGGTGCGGGAGGCTCCTTCTAGGATTTCAACGCACTGGATTGCCGAACAGATGCACGACATTATGCCGCCGCTGATCGTCGGATCATTAGTAACAGCGTTTTTTTTAGCCATCGTCGCCAATATTGGTATTCGCCTGATTTGGCGCTGGCACGTTTCTTATAATTGGAAACGCCGCCGCCTAAAACGTCGGCAGCGGCGTGCGCGCATCGAAGCAGAGTTTGATGACTGAGCTGGATGACTAAAGGGCGGGCGTTTGCTCGATAAGTTTTCCTGCATCCAGCTTGAGTACGCGATCTTGATGAGCAGCCAAGCCAACGTCATGAGTCACAATGACAAACGCGCAGGCGCTTTCTTTTGCCAACTCATCCATCAGTGCCAAAATAGTGGCTGCCGTGGTCTGATCCAGGTTGCCCGTCGGCTCATCCATTAAGACCAGGCTTGGATCCGTCACCAGCGCACGAGCGATCGCCACGCGCTGACGCTCGCCTCCGGACAGCTCACCAGGCCGATGATTAGCCCGCGGCGTCATGCCTACTCGCTCAAGTATTTGCATAGCGCGCTGCTCGGCCATTTTTTTCGACTGACCGCGAATAATCAGCGGCAAAGCAGCGTTTTCAACAGCGCTGAACTCCGCCAACAAATGGTGGAATTGATACACAAAACCAATATAGCGATTACGGAAGTTGCCAAGCGCCGTTTCATTTAAGCCTGCTAGCGGCTCTCCGGCAATGGTCACGCTGCCTTCACTGGGGCGGTCAAGGCCGCCCAGTAAATTCAATAGCGTTGTCTTACCTGAACCCGAACTGCCGACGATAGCCACCCGCTCTCCGGCACGCACCTGCAAGTTGAGCTGGTCCAGCACCGTAAGTTCTTGGGGCCCTTCGGTATAGACCCTGCTCAGCGCCTGGCAATCGAGCATCACCGCCGCGTCTTGGCGTGTGTTCAGAGGCATCGTATTCATAGACATCCTGGCATCCTTATTGCTGCTCTCATTATTGCCGCTCTCATGACTACTCATAGCGCAATACATCAGCAGGCTGAACCCGCGCTGCGCGCCAAGCGGGATAGAGCGTTGATAGGAACGTCAATCCAAAAGCGGCCAACACGATACGACTGACATCACTCCACTCCAGACGTGAGGGCAGATCACTGATGAAGTAAACCCCGGCATCTAGAAACTGAATGCCCAGCGTTCCTTCGACCCAACCAATGAGGTCCGCAATCGTTAGCGCGAGCAGCACCCCCACCGCAACACCAATGGCGATACCAATAATCCCGATCGCCATACCTTGAACAATAAAAATGCCCATAATCGAGCTTGGCTTAGCACCAATAGTGCGCAGAATGGCGATATCTGCCCGCTTGTCGGTGACGACCATGACCAGTGTCGAAACGATATTAAACGCTGCCACGGCAATAATGACGGTGAGCAGTAGCGCAATCATGCGCTTTTCCATTTGTATCGCTTGAAACAGATTACCCTGGGTAAACGTCCAGTCGCTGCCGCGATAGCCGGAACCAAGCTCATTGATAATGGCCTGGGTTTCGCTGCTAGCCGCAAACAGATCATCCAACTCTAGACGCAAACCGCCCACTGCATCGCCTAAACGCGCAAGGGTCTGCATATCTTCAATATTGGCATAAGCCAAGTTGGCATCAAGCTCAGCGCCGACGCTAAAAATACCGCTGACGGTAAAGCGCTTTAAGCGCGGAAAGACCCCGGCGGGCGTAATCGATGCTTCGGGCACTAACAGCGTGACCCGATCGCCCACGCCAACACCCAAACTGCGTGCCAGTGCCGAGCCCATCACCACGTGCCATTCACCGGGCACAAGGTCAGCCAACTTACCCTCACGCATGTGATCGCTGATGATGGACACCTTATCTTCCCACTCAGGATTAATGCCATTGACCATAGCGCCTTGATTGCGACCACCGACCGAAAACATACCCTGCTGTTCAACATAGGGCGCTGCGCCGATAACACGCTCACGCTGCATCAACTGCTCAGCCAACGACTGCCATTCAACTAAGCCTTCCCGGGACTCAATTTTAGCATGGGGCACCATCCCCAAAATGCGTGTGCGCAGCTCGTGATCGAAGCCGTTCATCACCGACAACACCAGGATAAGGACCGCAACGCCCAGCATTAATCCCAGCATTGAGGTCAGCGAAATAAAAGAAATAAAGTGGTTTCGGCGTTTAGCGCGCACGTAGCGCAGCCCCACCAGAAAAGGCAAACGATCAAGCATGGCGTGATTCCTTATCAATAAGCGCTCATGGTACGGTTTTTTTAATGTCTCTGCATGCTCAAACAGCCATTAGAGCGGTCTACACCGTGAGCGTTCACAGCGCATGCTTGCAACTTACCTCGCCACCGCCTACATTGCGGCGATTTACTGCTTGTCGCAGTGTAAGCTAGTGTTTCTAGAGGCTGCCTGCAATCTACTCGATACACTCTTCGCAAAGGGCATTCAAGACGTTGGCTACTATGACTTATCGCTTACTACCCGAATGGCATCCACAGGATGGTATTCAGCTTACTTGGCCTCGTCACGACGGCGATTGGGCGCCCCTACTGGCTTGCATCGAAGCGACTCTTGAACGCATTGTAGTGGCCACTGCGCGCTATCAACGCGTCCTAATTTGCGTACCGAATGAGCTGACGAAAGAACGCCTAGCGGCCACCTTCGCGGCCTATCAAGTGCCGAGTGAACGACTACTGCTGATCGTTGCCCCCACCGATGATACCTGGGCGCGGGATCATGGGCCGATTACCGTCGTAGACGAAGATGGCCAGCGATTAATGCTCGATTTCACCTTCACAGGCTGGGGCGGTAAGTTTCCCGCTGAGCACGATAATCAGTTGACTCAGCGACTTGCTGACGCAGGCGTTTGGTCATGCCCCATAGCGTCGCGAGATTTAGTGCTGGAAGGCGGCGGCATCGAAACAGATGGCGAAGGCACTCTACTGACCACCGAAGCCTGCTTACTGAACGCTAATCGCAATCCCACGCTCTCGCGTACAGACGTAGAAGCACAGCTGGCGGCAGATTTTGGCGTTGACCGCGTGCTGTGGCTGGCTAACGGTCATCTAGAAGGCGATGACACCGACAGCCATATTGATACGCTCGCACGCTTCTGTGATCCGGCGACCATTGCCTACGTGCGTTGCGATGATCCTAATGACGCGCACTACCCGGCACTAGCGGCGATGGAGCAGGAGCTTCAACACTTTCGACAACGTAATGGCGAGCCCTACCGTCTTATTGCGCTGCCCTGGCCACAGGCCTGCTTCGACCCAGACGACGGCCATCGCCTACCGGCGACGTACGCTAACTTTTTGATCATCAATCAAGCCGTACTAGTACCCACCTATGGTGACCCAGCCGACGTCGCAGCCCTTCAGGCGCTAGCGTTAGCATTTCCAGAGCACACGCTTATCCCGATCGAGTGCAATAGCGTTATTCGCCAACACGGCAGCCTACACTGCTTAACCATGCAGCTACCCCAAGGCACGCTGGCAGCGCTCACTACTTGATAAAGGAGTCATCATGTCGACTACGCTAACCGTAGGGGTTGTTCAACAATCTGCTTGGCCAGATAAAGCCCAAAGCCTAGCCGTGAGCGAGCAAGGTATTCGCGATGCCGTTCGCCAAGGTGCTCAACTGGTGTTGCTTCAAGAGCTACATGCCACCCATTATTTTTGCCAGTTTGAGGATCCTGCCCTGTTCGACTTGGCTGAACCGCTTGATGGGCCAACGGGACAGCGCCTGGCCGCGCTCGCACAGGAGCTTGATATTGTGCTGGTCGGCTCACTATTTGAACGTCGCGCGCCGGGCCTATATCACAATACCGCAGTGGTATATGACCGGGCTAAAGGCCGCGTAGGTCAGTACCGAAAAATGCATATCCCCGATGACCCGGGCTTTTACGAGAAATTTTACTTCACCCCTGGCGACTACGACAGCGCGCGCGGCGAAGGATTTACGCCGATTGAAACTTCGCTAGGGCGCCTGGGCGTGCTGGTCTGCTGGGACCAATGGTATCCAGAAGCAGCGCGACTGATGGCTCTCGCGGGTGCGGACTTATTGCTTTATCCGACGGCGATTGGCTGGGACCCAAGCGATGACGAAGCCGAGCACGTTCGCCAAAAAGACGCCTGGATGATCATTCAGCGTGCTCACGGCGTGGCGAATGGCCTGCCTGTGATAGTAGCCAACCGGGTAGGGTTTGAAGCAGACCACTCTGGCGTTGGCGGCGGCATTCAGTTCTGGGGCGGCAGCTTTATTTGCGGACCGCAGGGGGAGCTATTAGCGCATGCAAAAGAAGACGCGGAGCAGCTAGTGGTTACACTGGACATGGCGCGCAGTGAAAACACGCGGCGTATATGGCCCTACCTGCGAGACCGTCGCGTGGATGCCTACGCAGATATGACCCGCCGCTATCGTGACTAAGTAAAGCCGAATGTTCTTCATACGTTAAACGCAATATTCGTTTCACTAGCATACAAAAACGCCTGCCCCAATGAAGATAGGGGCAGGCGTTTTTCATTCCACACTGGCGGCTGGCTAGCGGGTAGACTACTTCCAGAAATCGCGAATCGACGCGATACCTTGAGCACCCACGGCGCGCGCATGATTCGCGTCAAAGCGGGTCATGCCTCCCAGTGCAAAAACGGGCATACCTGCACGCTCAACCAATTGCTGGAAATCATGCCACCCAAGCGGTGAAACTTCCGGATGCGAGGGCGTGGTACGTAACGGCGAGAGGCTGACAAAGTCGCAGCCTAACACCGCCGCTTTTTTCAGCTGTGTTTGGTTATGTGTTGACGCAGATAGCCATTTATTTTCCGCAATGGGACGACGCTCAAGCTGCATTAAACGTTCGCTGGTCAGATGAATACCGTCGGCATCAACCTCCTCTAGCAGCGCTGGTTCACCATTGAGAAGCAATCGTGCGCCGTGCTCGCGACACATTTGCAAGGCTCGCTTCGCGCGCGCAACGTAGGCCGCTTCGTCCAGCTGCTTTGCGCGCAGTTGAACTAAGCGGACATGATCTTCGCGCAGCGCGCGCTCTAAAAATGCATCAAACCGCGCATCGTCAGCCTCTTCCCCAGTGATCAGGTACTCGGTGGGCAGTCTTACTGCACGCAAGATAGGCAAATTAGCAGCGGGGAAGGGATAGTTTGAAAGCTCGCTCATGGGCACCCAGCGAACCGCCTGCCCTTCACGGCCAAAAGGTTCGCCAGCAAACTCATGCACCTGCCATACATCCAACAAAATATGCTTGTCAGGATACTCATGGTGCACGCGAATCAGTGGCTGGGCACAGATAATTTCAATCCCAAGCTCTTCATGCAACTCACGCTTTAGGCCTTCAAGCCCGGTTTCGTAAGGTGCAAGCTTGCCCCCCGGAAATTCCCATAGCCCGCCATGGTCAACGTTTGACGGCCGACGAGCGATCAATACTTGCTTCCGATCGGCGCTCACAATTGCAGCCGCCGCGACGTGAACCCGCCGTTTCACCTTTACACTCATTGCGTCTTTATCCACTGTCTGCGCAGCGACGCTACTGCCGCCGCTGCTATCTCACTGCGTTTGCCCTTTACCCCAGCCATCGCGTCAGCGCTGGAGGTAATTCGTTAGCTACGGTAATCCGCGTTGATAGACACATAGTCATGGGAGAGATCAGACGTCCACACCGTGGCACTTTCGTCACCGCGTCCCAAATTAATGCGAATAGTAATCTCAGACTGCGCCATCACTGCACTTCCCGCTGCTTCGTTGTAGCTGGCTGCACGTCCGCCATTTTCGACTAAGCGAACATCGCCTAAATCAATCACCACACGATTAACGTCAAAATCGCTGACAGGTGCCCTACCCACTGCTGCTAAAATACGCCCCCAGTTAGCATCCGAGGCATACAGCGCGGTTTTCACCAGCGGCGAATGCGCAACAGTGAAAGCCACATCAAGCGCCTCTTGGCGGCTGTTCGCCCCATCAACGTGAAGCGTCACAAACTTCGTTGCCCCTTCTGCGTCGCGAATAATCGCCTGAGCAAGCTCTGTCATCACCACCTGCAACGCATCGCGGAATGCCGACACGTCACCCTTATCGACAATGCTAGGCCCTGTACCGGTGGCCGCTAACATGCAGGCATCATTGGTCGACGTATCGCTGTCCACGGTGATGCAGTTAAACGAATGGTCGACTGTCTCGCGCAGCAGGCGATCTAACAGCGGCGTCTCAATGGCAGCGTCAGTCACCACAAACCCCAACATAGTCGCCATGTTGGGCTTAATCATGCCCGACCCTTTGGTAATGCCGTTAATCGTCACCTGCTGGCCATGAACCTCCAGCGTCGCGGTTGCACCTTTCGCTCGAGTATCGGTCGTTAAAATACCCTGGCCCGCATGCTGCCAGGCGATATCGTCACTAGACAGGCTTTCAAGGGCGGGAGCCAAGCCCGCCAACAGACGATCCATCGGTAGCGGCTCACCAATCACACCGGTTGAAAACGGCAAGACATCCTGCGCCGAAACACCTACCTGCTCAGCAAGCGCTGCACAGCTGGCGTAGGCATCGCGCATGCCTGCTTCGCCGGTACCGGCGTTTGCATTGCCGGTATTAATCAGCCAAAAACGTGGTGATCGTCCTTGAGCACGGCAGTGCTCAAGGTGCTGCTTCGCCACTGCCACAGGCGCCGCACAAAATGCATTGCGGGTAAAGACACCGGATACCGTTGCTGACTCAGGTAGCTCAATAACTACTAAATCACGACGACCCGGCTTTTTAATACCCGCCATTGCCGTTCCCAGGCGCACCCCGTTAAGGGGCAGCATCTCTGGAAAAGGAACATTTCCAACTGCCATGATTCTCTCCTTTAGGCAGACCCATATTGAGACGCTTTCGCCGTTAGCTCAGCTTGCCGCAGCACTGTTTGTACTTCTTACCCGAGCCACAAAAACACGGGTCGTTGCGACCTACTTTAGGCCCTTCCCGACGCACGGGCTGTCCATCAACGACTGGCTCATCTTGGGCATTTTCCAGCTGTTCTTCGGCAGGATCATCGTGCCGGCTTGCCGCGGTGGTCGCTTCGCGCTCCAACGTTTCACGCCGGCTACGCTCAAGGGCATCTACCTCTTCAGGTTGACGTACCTGAACGTGGCTAAGAATACGCGTTACGTCTGCTTTAATATGGGTCAGCAGGTGCTGGAACAGTTCGAACGATTCGCGCTTATACTCCTGCTTGGGGTTCTTTTGAGCATAGCCGCGCAGGTGAATGCCGCGACGCAGGTGGTCCATTGACTGCAGGTGCTCTTTCCAGCGAGTGTCTAACACTTGCAGCATTACCTGCTTCTCAAAGCGCCGAATAAGCTTCTCACCCGCCGCATCAATTTTGGCGGCATAGGCTTCGCGGTGCATCGTTTGCAGTCGTTCGCGCAGCTGCTCCTCGCTGAAACGCTCATCTTCTGCGGCCCATTTAACGACGGGCACATCAAGATTAAATTCCGTCTTGAGATGCGCTTCTAAGCCAGGCAAATCCCACTGCTCGGGCAGACTCTGAGGAGGCACATAGTCGCTAATCGCCTCTTCCATTACCTCTTCGCGGATGCCAATAACGGCGTCAGCAACGTTGTCGGCAGCAAGAATGTCATTACGCTGCTCATAGATAACACGACGCTGATCGTTAGCAACGTCATCGTATTCCAACAGCTGCTTACGAATATCGAAGTTGCGGCCTTCAACTTTCTTTTGCGCACGTTCAACGGCGTTGGACACCATCTTATGCTCAATCGCTTCACCGCGTTCAAGGCCTAATGCCTGCATCAAACGCTTGACACGATCAGAGCCAAACAAACGCATCAGGCTATCTTCAAGCGACAGGAAGAAACGCGTTGAACCAGGGTCGCCTTGACGACCAGCACGTCCGCGCAGCTGATTATCGATGCGCCGTGACTCATGGCGCTCAGAGCCCACCACGTGCAAACCGCCAGCAGCTAACACGCCATCATGACGCACCTGCCACTCGGCCTTCAATTCATCAATTTGCACTTGGCTAGGGTTATGCAGTTTGGCAACTTCAGCCTCCCAGTTACCCCCCAGCATTATGTCGGTACCACGACCCGCCATGTTGGTGGCAATCGTAATCGCACCTGGGCGGCCTGCCTGGGCAATAATTTCGGCTTCACTTTGGTGCTGCTTAGCATTAAGGACGTTAAACGTGAGTCCTGCTTCGCGCATCAGCGTGGCCAGATATTCCGATGTTTCAATCGAAGCAGTACCGACTAAAACCGGGCGCCCTGCTTCCGTCTCCGTTCTTACGTCCTTAATGATCGCTTCATATTTTTCTTCAGCGCTCAAATAAACCAGGTCGTTCAGGTCTTTACGTGCCAAGGCCCGATTGGTCGGAATAACGATCACGTCGAGGCCATAAATCTGGCGGAATTCAAACGCTTCAGTATCGGCCGTGCCCGTCATCCCGGCTAATTTCTCGTACAGCCGGAAGTAATTCTGGAAAGTGGTCGATGCCAGCGTTTGGCTTTCACGCTGTACGGTGACGCCTTCCTTTGCCTCAACGGCTTGATGCAAACCTTCCGACCAGCGGCGGCCAGGCATTGAGCGGCCGGTGTGCTCATCAACAATCACCACCTGATCTTCCGACACAATGTAGTCAACATCGCGGTTATACAGATAGCGAGCGCGCAGCGCTGAATGCATATGCTGAAGCAAATTAAGGTTTTGTGCGGCGTAAAGAGACTCTTCGACACCTAGCAGGTTTTCAGCTCGCATGAGCTCTTCAACCTTGTTATGCCCCTGTTCGGTCAGCTCGACTTGTTTTTGCTTTTCATCAACAACAAAGTCGCCGGTTACCGGGGCATCTTCATCTTCAGATGCTTCGCCTTGCTCAAGCTGCTGGGCAAGTACGTTAACCACTTTGTAAAGATCGGTATTTTCATCGACCGCCCCAGAGATAATCAGCGGTGTACGCGCTTCATCGATAAGAATCGAGTCAACCTCATCGACAATCGCGAAATGCAATCCACGCTGTACCTTATCCTCCAACGAGAATGCCATGTTATCGCGCAGGTAATCGAAGCCAAACTCGTTGTTGGTGCCGTAGGTTATATCGCACTGATAAGCATGACGCTTCTCTTCACCGGTTTGGCCAGAGAAAATAACGCCTATGCTCAGGCCTAGAAACTCATAAAGCGGACGCATCCACTCAGCGTCACGACGCGCCAAGTAATCGTTCACGGTAACGACATGCACGCCTTTACTGGTCAGCGCATTGAGATAAACCGCCAACGTAGCGACGAGTGTTTTACCCTCGCCCGTTTTCATTTCAGCGATACGGCCACGGTGCAGCGTCATCCCGCCGACCATCTGGACGTCAAAGTGGCGCATCCCCATCACGCGCTTACTGGCTTCGCGAACGATAGCAAACCCTGGCGCTAGCAAGCTATCTAACGATTCACCCGCATCCAGGCGCTGACGAAGCTCGGCAGTCTTGCCCTGTAAGTCAGCATCGGTAAGAGCCTCAAACTCCGCTTCAAGAGCGTTAATCTGCGGCACATTTTTATGCATGCGTTTTACTTCGCGGTCATTCTTAGACCCAACGACTTTACGTAACAAATTATTCAGCATGGAGTATCCAGATATTCACGAGCGCCCCCTCAGGAGCTACCCTTTTTTCTGCAAGCTCTTTTTATTCAAGAGCAGAGACAAAGTAGCTTTATGAACGAATGTCTCGGCATGAGGGCGGGCCGCGTTGGGTCAAAACATCGCTCGCCGCGACAAGGGCTATTAGCGGGGGAAGCCAGTTAAATCGCGCCCGAATCGGCGTGACACTACGGCGACGCTGAGACCAGCGGCGCAGTGCTCGACGCCTTTTTGCAACCCAGTGCGACTGGGCGCGCAAAATAGCGGGCACCCAAAAACAGATAGTAACGTTGCGTTCACCGCCGCGAAAAGCGTCCGCGGGGCTTAAGCTCGCAGGTAGGAGGCAACTTACAAGCAAACCAGCCAGCCACCAACGTGCTATACCGTAGCGGCGCTGGCGCCGCGGCAGAGCAGTTTGTACTTCAAGCGTAGGCGACATGCTGTAGACCGGCTCCTGAGCGTGGTAGGCTCTGCAAATGGGTAATCGGCTTGAATCCGCCGATGTAACGATTTAGGGGTAGCTAGGAATTAAGTGTATGAGTATAAAGGTTAAGCGTTCTCACGCACAGCCCATCGCCCGTCTGCTGTCAAAGTCCGGTGATATTAGCCAGTTAATGCGCCTATCTCGCTTAATCGATCAGGCGCAGCGTCACCTGCGCGCTCATTTACCCGAAGACATGCGCGAACATATCTTCGTGGGCGGCTTTCGCGATGGCCGCCTAACCGTTATTAGTGGTCAAGCTAGCTGGCTGACTTGGCTGCGCTTCGAACAGCGCCGCCTGCTAGACCTGCTTCACCAGCTGCCTGGCTTTGAAGGCGTGAATGGCTTTACGTTTAAAGTTCGCCCAGTACGCCCCATCGTGGCCCCTGCACGCAATACTCGCAGCCTGTCATTAGATGCTGGTAAAACATTAGCTGAGTGTGCCGAAGACACCACCAACCCCGCATTAAAACGGGCTCTTGAAAGGCTTGCCTCACATGCTCGCCCACCAACCAAGCAACCGCTTTGACGAATACACAACTAGCCTCTTTAAGTGGGCCTGAAATGCATAAAGCACCACATGAGTGGTGCTTTATAAAACTGACAATTAACGATTCAGTAATGAACGCCGACCTTACGCCATAGCAGGGGCTGCATAAGAGATCGGTGCAACCGCTTTTTCTTCTTCAAAGGTAATGATTTCGTAAGCATCGGGCTGCGCCATTAGTTCTCGACACAGCTGATTATTAAGCGCGTGACCTGATTTTACACCTCGGAACTCACCAATCAGGCTATAGCCCAACTGGTATAAATCACCAATCGCGTCCAGGACTTTATGCTTAACAAACTCGTCTTCATAACGCAGGCCACCTTCGTTAACAATGCGATAATCATCTACCACGATCGCATTATCTAGACTGCCGCCTAGCGCCAGATTATTAGAGCGCAAAAACTCTAAATCACGCATAAAACCAAAGGTACGGGCACGCGACACTTCTTTAACGAAAGACGTGGTTGAAAAATCAATCAGCGCCGTCTGCTTTTGCTGTTCAAACACGGGGTGGTCAAAGTCGATCGCGAACGAGACCTTAAACCCTTGGTGGGGCAGAAAAACGGCTTCTTTATCGCCATCGGTGACGGCCACACGACGCTTGATACGGATAAATTTCTTAGCTGCATTCTGCTCTAAAATACCCGCCGACTGAATCAAAAATACGAACGGGCTAGCGCTGCCATCCATAATGGGCACTTCAGGCTCGCTTACATCAACGTAAGCATTATCAATACCGAGCCCTGCAAAGGCGGACATTAGATGCTCAACCGTGGCTACTTTAACCCCGTTATACGCAAGCGCCGTGCATAGTCGGGTATCTTCTACCAACTCAGCTTTCGCGGGCACGTGCGCAGCGGGCTCCAGATCGGTTCTAACAAACACAATCCCTGTATTGGCTGGCGCCGGACGCAAAGCCAGATGGACTTTCTTGCCAGAATGCAGGCCCACTCCGGTAGCGCGAATGACGTTTTGAAGGGTGCGTTGTCTGATCATGGATAGTAGTCGTACTCTTATGACGGTGATTACCGCAGGGAAAAAGTTATCAAACAGTGTTCACTTTAACAGTAAGCGAGCGTTTTAGCCAATAAAACGCTTGCTCACTGTTAAAGCCTGCCTGATAAAGAGGATCAATCCGCCTGGCGGCGTAGAAACGCTGGGATGTCCAGATAGTCATCGGCTTCAGTCGACCGGCGCTTTTCAGAACGTGGTTTAGCATTGGCTTCAGGCGCTTCAGAGCGGGCCGTCGCCTGCTGACGCATCACGGTTGGCTGTTGCAGTTTACGATAGTCAGATGAAGATTCTGCCGCCGAACGACGTGCCGGTTCACGCGCAGTCGTTTTAGCTTTGTGATTGCCATCTAAGCCTGCAGCCACAACGGTGACACGCAGTTCGTCGGACATTTCCATATCAATGGAGGTGCCCACAACAATAGTAGCGTCTGGAGAAGCAAATTCTTGCACCGTCGCGCCCACATCATTGAACTCACCAATCGACAGATCAGGTCCTGCAGTGATGTTAACCAGAATACCGCGCGCACCATGAAGATCGATATCTTCCAATAGCGGGCTGCGGATAGCTTTTTCAGCTGCTTCACGAGCACGGTTCTCACCCGTCGCGCCGCCGGTACCCATCATCGCCATGCCCATTTCGGACATCACCGTACGCACATCTGCAAAGTCGACGTTGATAATACCTGGACTTGTGATCAGCTCGGCAATGCCCTGAACCGCCCCTAGCAGCACATCGTTAGCGGCGCTAAAAGCTGTCAACAGCGTGGCATTTTTACCCAACACAGAAAGCAGCTTTTCGTTGGGGATCGTAATCAACGAATCAACGTGCTGAGAGAGCTCTTTCATACCCTCTTCAGCTGCACGCATACGCTTAGGCCCTTCAAAGGGGAAGGGGCGTGTTACTACCGCAACTGTCAGTATCCCCAGCTCTTTGGCGACCTGTGCAACAACCGGCGCACCGCCAGTGCCAGTACCACCGCCCATACCGGCAGTGATAAACACCATGTCAGCGCCTACCAGCAATTCAGCAATGCGCTCACGGTCTTCCATGGCCGCCTGACGACCCACTTCGGGATTGGCACCTGCGCCCAATCCTTTAGTGATCTCACTGCCTAGCTGCAATACCGTTTTAGCTGACACGCGCTTTAATGCCTGCGCGTCAGTATTGGCGCAAATAAACTCTACGCCCTCAATATTGCTTTCGACCATATGGTTAACAGCATTGCCGCCACCGCCGCCAACACCCACCACTTTGATGACCGCACTGCTCGAGGGTGCGTTATCTACCAATTCGAACATAAGCCCCGTCTCCTGAACCGCGCTTGCGGCCCTGTCAGAAATTTCCTTTGAACCAGCCTTTAAATCTTGCCAGCGTCGAATGGTCTTCCTTGATATCACGCCGGGCAAGTTCGTTGCGGCCTTTATGAGCTGCAACAACTCCCCCGTGGCTTTTCAAGCCTTGCCCATAACGCGTTTCCTGCAAGGCATAGTGCAGCAAGCCAACCCCCGTCGCATAAATCGGGTTACGGACGACATCCGCCAAACCTTTTACATTTTGAGGGCAAGCGATACGAACAGGCATATGGAAAATTTCTTCCGCCAATTCGCTAACGCCTTCCATGCGCGAAGTACCGCCGGTAAGCACTATCCCTGCAGCGACCATATCCTCATAGCCACTGCGACGTAATTCATCTCGTATTAGCGTAAACAGCTCTTCGTAACGTGGCTCTACCACCTCAGCAAGCGCCTGGCGTGATAAATCACGAGCAGCGCGATCGCCTACGCTAGGAACTTTAATCATTTCATCACTTGCCGCTAAATGCGTCAGCGCACAAGCGTATTTAACTTTGATTTCTTCAGCATGCTGCGTGGGCGTACGCAATGCCATTGCAATATCGTTGGTGACCTGGTCGCCAGCAATAGGAATAACCGCTGTGTGACGTATAGCACCTTCGGTAAAGATAGCCATATCGGTAGTGCCGCCGCCGATGTCTACCATGCACACACCCAGTTCACGCTCATCTTCTGTGAGTACGGCCATGCTTGAGGCAAGCTGCTCTAAAATAATTGCGTCTACTTCTAAGCCACACCGCCGCACGCATTTTTCGATATTCTGCACCGCGTTTAGCGCCGCGGTGACCAAATGTACCTGAGCTTCTAAACGTACGCCTGACATACCTAATGGCTCACGAATGCCGCCCTGAGCGTCAATCGAAAATTCTTGAGGTAACACATGAAGGACGCGCTGCCCTTCTGAAATAGCACGAGCACGAGCCGAATCAATAACACGCTCAATATCTGAAGGGGTTACTTCACGCTCTTTAATGGCCACGACGCCATCAGAGTTCATTGAGCTAATATGGCTGCCTGCGACGCCAACATATACCGAGTGAATATCACAGCCAGCCATTAACTCAGCTTCTTCTACTGCCCGCTGAATAGACTGCACGGTGGATTCAATATTGATCACCACGCCGCGCTTCATGCCACGCGAAGGATGCGAGCCAATACCGGCAATTTCAATTCCGCCGTCATCGGTAGGTTGACCGACTATCGCGACGACCTTGGACGTTCCAATGTCCAGCCCGACCACCATATTGGATGCGTTGGGTGAGCCTGCCATGAGTCGGTAAATCTCCTTGCGTCATGTTTAAAAGTAAATATAAATAGGGAGACGCTTAATCCAACGTTAAACATTGAAGGCGTACAACCCGAAATAATCAGTGATATTTCTCAACTCTTGCTAAGTACAAATAGTCGAATTTAAAAACTATTTAACCAGCGCTTGGGCCATAGTATAGAAACAATAGTAGCAATACGACTAGTACAAACACACAATAATAGGCTTTGAAAGCAAAATGAAGCCTAATATCGACTTTTCAGCGATTGCAACCACTCACTTTTACACCTTATTTGCACTAAGTAATAGCATTGTTACTCATCTGGCTCCTCAAATTCACTTTCTCCATGCCACGCAACGGCAACGCCATTAGGGTAGCGAAGATCAATATAACGAATCTTGTCACCAAGAGAATATAGCTCTCGTTGCCATGACGCAGACAATCTGGCTAAGCGGACTTCGTGCTGCCGACGGCCCAACATTACCCAAACACCATCATTTAACTGTAACCGCCAAGCCCCCCTTGGCTCTAAACGCAGTTGCGTTAGATCAAGCGATAACTGTGCAAAGTGAGATTTTAACCGCTGGTAATAGCGCAATACCTCTGCACTGTTTCCGTTAGGCCCTGCTAAATCTGGGAGCCCGGACGGTGGAGAAAGCGGCGCAAAGGCAAAAGCCTCGCCCTCGGGATTAACTAAAAAGTCATCATTCCAACGTGCCACGGGCTGCTGCTCAACCAACTCAAACACTAAGGCATTGGGCCATTCACGGGAAATACGAACTTCATTCAACCAGCCAATATTAAGGGCTCGATCACGAAGTTCCCCCAGGTCTGCCGACAGCCAAGTAGCATTAACGACTAGCGGAGCAAGCTGAGTGCGCAAATAATCAGCGCTCACGTACTCCCATTCGCCACGAATAGATACCCGCTCAATGGGGCGATCTAGCCACAGCCAAAGCGCACGCCCTCCGGCCCCCATGAGCAAAGCGAGCAGGATAATCCCCAACCAAGCATTACGCCTTTTCATAAGGCACTTTTTAATAAGGCATTATTCATGCTGTCACTGCTCGCTTGCGGTGTTGAGTATTTGTAGCACGAGATCATCAAAATCAATCCCAGCGTAAGCGGCCGCCTGAGGAACCAAACTATGACCGGTCATACCCGGCACGGTATTGACCTCCAATAGCCAAAAGCGCCCTTCGCCGTCGTGCATAACGTCAACACGCCCCCAGCCCTCACAACCAATGGCCGCAAACGCCTGCTGGCAGAGCACGGCAAGCGCTGTCTCTTGCTCAACAGACAAGCCGCAGGGCAGATGATACTGAGTCGTATTGGCGATATATTTGGCTTCGTAGTCGTAAAATCCGCCCGGCACCTCAACGCGAATCGCCGGCAGCACCTGATCGCCCAGCAGCGCGACGGTGTACTCATCCCCAACGACAAAACGCTCCGCCATGACGCGCGCATCAAATTGCGCTGCTTCTTGGTAGGCCGATTCCAGCGCTGCCTGACTTTTCACAATGCTAATGCCAAGCGTTGAGCCTTCATGCACCGGCTTCACTATCAACGGCAAACCAAGCTCAGCTACCACGGCAGACCAGTCAGAGCTTGCATCCAGCATAATGC
The DNA here is from genome assembly GCF_052378675.1 of Halomonas sp. AOP25-F1-15. Lineage (NCBI taxonomy): Bacteria > Pseudomonadati > Pseudomonadota > Gammaproteobacteria > Oceanospirillales > Halomonadaceae > Halomonas > Halomonas sp. AOP25-F1-15. The sequence continues at coordinate 526,069 of NZ_JBQSXV010000002.1, read as the reverse complement.
TTTCAGGCGTTGGTAGACCCATCGCGCGCCATACTTGCTTAGTGCGCTGCTTATCCATACCCAGCGCAGAGGCAAGAACACCGCTGCCCGTATAAGGGATATTGAGCAATTCCAAAGCGCCCTGTAGCGTTCCGTCTTCTCCACCACGTCCGTGCAGAGCGACAAACACCACGGAAGGCGCCAACTGCTCCAAGCCAACTAGGCCTTTATCGCGAAGATCATAGCCACATACCGCCACGCCTTTACGCTTCAGCGCATCCAGAATCGCGGTACCGCTTTTGAGCGACACATCACGCTCAGCAGACGTGCCGCCGTAAACCACAACGACGTTTTGTGTATTGGTCACATCAACGCTCACAGTTCTACCTCATTCATCACTAGCTGCGCCTGCGCCAGGCGAAGAGAAATTCCGCCCACATCGCCGGCCCCTTGAGTAATTAAAATATCACCGGGGCGTAGCACGTTGGCGAGCAGAGTTGGCAGCTCATGCTTATGCTCTACAAATAGCGGGTCTACTTCGCCACGTTGGCGAATAGAGCCTGCCAGCGTTCGCCCTTCTGCACCGGGAATCACGGCCTCACCGGCACTATAAACATCCAGCAGCACCAGCGTATCAACCTGGGAAAGTACCCGCACAAAGTCTTCGTACAAGTCACGAGTCCGGCTATAGCGATGGGGCTGATAGAGCATTATCAAGCGGCGTTCGGGCCAACCTGCGCGAATGGCCTGAATCACCATGTCGACTTCACGCGGATGATGACCGTAGTCATCTACCAACATGATGTCGCCATCTCCTTTTGGTGCAGGAAAGTGGCCATGCACCTGGAAACGGCGCCCTACCCCAGCAAAGCCCGCCAAACCGCTTAAAATAGCGGCATCGCTAACGCCAGCATCGGTGGCCACGACAATCGCCGCCATGGCATTTAATGCATTGTGACGCCCAGGCATCGCTAAACGTACCTTTAGCGGTTCAACGTCTCCCGGGCGCAGCGCGGTAAATGTGACTTCACCACCGCACTGAGAAAAATCTACAATGCGATAGTCCGCATCGCTGTCAAATCCATAGGTCACGAATTGGCGCTTAACTTGCTCGCAGAGGCCGCGAATGTGCGGATCATCAATGCAAAGCACCGCCAACCCATAAAACGGTAGGTTGTGCAGAAACTCGATAAAGGTGCTCTTCAGACGCTCGAAGTCACCGCCATACGTCGCCATATGATCAGCATCGATATTGGTAACAATGGATACCATCGGTTGAAGATGCAAAAACGAGGCATCCGATTCATCGGCTTCCGCGACCAAGTAATCACCGGCGCCCAAGCGTGCGTTAGCGCCGGCACTGGTGAGCTTCCCACCAATCACAAACGTAGGATCAAGCCCACCTTCAGCTAGCAGCGTCGCCGTTAAGCTGGTCGTCGTCGTTTTACCATGGGTACCGGCGACGGCAATGCCATGTCGAAAACGCATCAGCTCTGCCAGCATTTCTGCCCGGCGCACGACCGGCACGCGGTGCTCGTGGGCCCAGCGAATTTCCGGATTCGTGTCATCAATGGCGCTTGATACTACCACCACATCCGCGCCATCAACGTGGGCTTCAGCATGGCCAATATCGACACAGACGCCGCATTGACGCAGCCGCTCCACCGCGGAGGAGGCATTCATGTCACTGCCACTAACGGTGTAACCCTGATTGGCGAGCACCTCGGCGATACCGCACATACCGACGCCACCGATGCCCACAAAATGAATACGCCGGATGCGGCGCATTCCCGGGGCCGTGGTACAACCACGCTGGGGCGTCATGGACTTGATTAAATCGGTCACGCAGAGTCTCCTAACGACACCATCGCCAAACACCCTTCCGCTAAGCGCTCTGTGGCGTCTAAATGAGCGGCTTGGCGTGCTTTAGACGCCATCATTGCCAGAGTATTCGGGACGAGCAATTCATTTAAAAAATCGGTTAAACGCTCAACGGTCAGATCTGACTGAACAACGCACTGTGCAGCACCGGCGTTTACCAGCACCTGGGCATTGATACGCTGATGGTCGTCAACCGCAAACGGAAAAGGCACCAGCAGCGCTGGCTTAGCCGCCGCGGCCAGCTCAGCGACCGTTAAGGCGCCCGAACGGCATACGACAAGGTCAGCCCAATCATAGGCAGCGGCCATGTCATCGATAAACGCACTGACCTCCGCGACAACACCGTATCGCTGGTAAAGCGCTGCTGTATCTGCGTCACGACCTTTGCCTGCCTGATGGCGCACCTGGGGGCGTTGCTCTTCAGGCAGCTGCGCCAAAGCAGGCGCCAAGCGCTCATTAAGCGCAACCGCGCCAAGCGAGCCACCCACTACTAACAATCGTAGAGCGCGCGCGGACAGTACAGTCACATCACGCGGCGCACTGCCTAGGCTGGCAATATCGTCACGCACCGGGTTGCCGATAACGTCAGCTCGCGCGCCAAAGGCTTCCGGAAAAGCCGCAAAGGTGCGCTTGGCGAAGCGTGATAAAACGCGGTTGGTGAGCCCCGCCACAGCATTCTGCTCATGAATAATCAGCGGGATGCGCATTAGCCATGCCGCCAGCCCACCGGGGCCGCTGGCAAAGCCGCCCAGCCCTACCACAACCTGGGGTTTGAAATCGCGAATAACTGCGCGCGCCTGCAAAACGGCGCGGGTAAGATTGAGCGGCGTCTTGAGCCAGCCCATTAACCCGTTGCCACGTAGTCCGCTTACTGCAATGGTGTGCAATGTAATACCTGCCTCAGGAACAAGGCGATTTTCAATGCCCCTGGGGCTGCCTAGCCATTCAACGTCTACTTGCTGCGCTTGCAATGCCCGAGCGAGTGAAAGCGCTGGAAACACGTGACCACCGGTTCCACCTGCCATGATCAGCACTCTTCGACGTGCGTTCGTGGTCACATTAAACTCCTAAAATGCCTACGATAAACGCGGCTCATGGCGCGGCTTATAAGGGGTAGAGGCACGCCGAGGACGATGGCGTGTTTCGGCATCGACGCGCAGCAGTAGCCCCACCATCATACCGGTCACCAACAGGCTCGAGCCGCCATAGCTTATCAGCGGCAGCGTTAGCCCTTTGGTAGGCAGCAAGCCTGAACTGACCGCAATATTGATAAATGCTTGAGCCGCGATGACAAAGCCAATACCGTAACTGACATAGGCACCAAACAGATGGCCCGCCAGCTCAGCACGCCGCCCAATCCACATCGCGCGGGCTATAAAAAGTGTAAACAGTAAGACAACAATAATGGCGCCAATCATGCCGAGCTCTTCAGCAATGACGGCAAAAATAAAGTCGGTGTGCGCCTCAGGCAAATAGTGCAGCTTTTGAACACTGTTGCCCAAACCAGTGCCGGTAACATGGCCACGACCAAACGCAATTAACGCCTGAGTCAACTGGTAGCCCGTAGCGAACTGATCCGCCCATGGGTCGAGAAAACTGGTCCAACGCGCCAGCCGGTAGGGTTCAATAACGACCATCATAACGGCGCCAAACCCCAGCAGCCCGCCACTACCGAGCAGTAACACCAGCGATGCCCCGCTCATCATCAGCATGCCGATGACACAAATAGCGAGCACCACCATGCCGCCAAAATCGGGCGCTAGAAACAGCAGGCCAACAGGTGCCGCCAGTACAGCCAGCGGGCGCCACATGCTAAATGCCCGCTGACGCAGGTCGTAGGTAAAGCGCGACATAAACGCCGCCATGTAGAAAATAAGCCCAATTTTGGCAAACTCAGAGACCTGTAAGCTAGGCAAGGGTCCCGGCAGCGCAATCCAGCGTTTACTACCATTAATTTCTTGGCCAACGAACAGCACCAGAATCAACAGAAAAATGCTGGCCATGAGAATCAGTGCGGCATTTTGGCGCCAAACTTCAAGCGGCACGCAGAGCATAAAGATACAGGCGACAATAGAGATCACTAAAAAAACGCCATGCTGGCGAGAGTAGTGAAAGGTATCTTCCAGCAGGCCAATCGATGCTGAGCTGACCATGACCCACCCCAGTCCCGCTAAAGCAACGGCTGCGATAATCAGCCAAATATCGCAAGGTAGATCGCGGGTCGTAAGTGCACTGCGCAAACGCTGAAGCCTGCTCATAGCGAGGCCTCGATGGCACGCTGCGCCCTCTGCTCTACCCAGCGTCGAAACATATCGCCGCGCTCTTGATAATTGGCAAACTGATCTAGGCTGGCACAGGCGGGGGATAAGAGCACGCAATCTCCGGGTTGAGCGAGTTTAAAGGCAGCCTCCATGGCTTCGGATAAATCGTCTACTTCTTGAACACTCACATGCTTAATTAAGGCGTCAGCTAAGCGCGGGGCATCTAAGCCGAATAGCAATACATGCCGCGCACATGAGGCAAGCGGTGCCGCTAAAGGAGAAAAATTCGCCCCCTTACCTACTCCGCCAGCCAATAGAATTAAACGCCCTTCCAGCGAGGCACCAATACCGTTAATGGCCGCTAACGTAGCCCCCACATTGGTGCCTTTAGAGTCGTTCACCCAGGTAACGCCGTTAATACGCGCCACTACTTCACTACGGTGCGCCAAGCCTTTAAATTCGCGAAGAGCATTACACATGGGCGCTTCGATAAAGCCTAGCGCCTGCCCCATTGCTAGCGCTGCAAGTGCGTTTGCGTAATTGTGCAGGCCGGTCATTGGCATCTCATCAACCGCCAGCCAAGGCTTATTGCCTTGCATTAACGTCAACGTATCGTGATAAAGCGCCAATCCCCACTCAGAATTTCTAGGCACTTTCGTTGAGAAGTGAGCAACCTGGGCAACAGGCTGGTCCGGCCACGTTAAAGGCTCATCGGCATTGACAACGGCGTGCTGCGCTCCGATAAAAACCCGCTGCTTCGCAGTGCGATAACCGTGCATGTCACCATGACGATCCAGATGATCTTCCGACAAATTTAAAAAAGCTGCACAGCTGGCGCCCAAACGAGGCGTTGTCTCAAGCTGGAAACTGGAGAGTTCTAGTATGAAAAGTTCAGCATTAGGATGACTGGCCAGCAAATCCAGCGCGGGAGTGCCTAAATTACCGCCGACAGCTGCATCAACACCGGCGGCAGCCGCCATATCGCCCAACAGCGTAGTGACCGTAGACTTCGCATTAGATCCTGTGATCGCCGCAATAGGTGCATGGGCTGCACGCACAAAGAGCGCAATTTCACCGACCACCATTGGCTCGCCGGTGTCAGGGTTTAACCGATCAGCAAGGCTTTCTAGTCCCGCCATACGAGGATCAAGACCTGGGCTCACTACTACCTCTTTTACATCGCTCAAATCAAGCGCTGTGAGCGCGCCACAGTGAATAGCAACCCCAGGATGAGCAGCGCGAAAGTCATCCAGCCCCGGTGGCGCGACGCGTGTATCGGCGACCATATAGGGCAGATTTAAGCGCGTTAAATGACGGCAAATAGCGCGACCTGAAACCCCTAGCCCTACTACCAGCGTCAAACCTTTAGCTACTCGAACCATCAACGGCTTCCTTGTCGCACAATGCCACGCCCATTAGGCGTAGCCGTCATGACCACGTGCATTAACGAATTTTGAGCGTCGCAAGGCCGAGTAACACCAGCACTACGGTAATAATCCAGAAGCGTACGATGACGCGAGGCTCGGGCCAGCCTTTCAATTCATAGTGGTGGTGCAACGGCGCCATACGGAAGATGCGACGCCCGGTAAGTTTGTAAGATCCCACCTGAAGAATCACTGACACTGTTTCGAGGACAAAAATGCCGCCCATAATAAATAGCACTATTTCTTGGCGAACAATTACCGCCACCACGCCGAGCGCAGCGCCCAGTGCTAGCGCGCCCACATCGCCCATAAAAACTTGCGCGGGGTAGGTGTTAAACCACAAGAAACCCAGCCCAGCACCGGCAATCGTGGCGCAAAAAACCGCTAGCTCACCGGTGCCGGCAATAAACGGAATATGCAGGTAGTCGGCAAACACGGTGTTGCCGCTCGCATACGCGAAAACCGACAGCCCCATCGCCACCAGCACGGTAGGCATAATCGCCAGGCCATCCAGACCATCGGTCAAGTTCACCGCGTTGGAGCTACCCACAATGACAAAATAGGTAAGAACGATATAGAAAACGCCCAAAGGCAGGGCAACGTCTTTGAATAGCGGCACGAGCAAACTGGTTTCAACCGGCGTAGAGGCGGTGACATAAAGCAGCACCGCGGCACCTAACCCCACGATAGATTGCCAAAAGTATTTCCAGCGAGCAGGCAGACCGCGCGGATTTTTCTCAACCACTTTACGATAATCGTCCACCCAGCCAATGGCGCCAAAACCTAAGGTGACTGCCAAGACAATCCAAATATACAGATTCGTTAAGTCACCCCACAGCAAGGTACTGATCGCAATGGCCAGCAGTATCATTGCCCCGCCCATCGTGGGCGTGCCTGCTTTAGAGAGATGAGACTTAGGCCCATCATCACGCACTGCTTGACCAATTTGCCCTTCAACCAAACGCCTGATCATCCATGGCCCTAGCCACAGGCACAGCATTAATGACGTGAGGGCACCTAAAATCACCCGCAGGGTTAAGTAATTAACAACCTGGAAAGCAGATTGGTACTGCGATAAAAAATTCGCCAAGTGAAGTAACATGAACGGCGTTTACCTTATTTCATCCGAACGCAGCGCTTTAACGACATTTTCCATGCCTGCGCTGCGCGATCCTTTCACCAGCAACGTGGTATCAGGCGGCAAAGTATTAGTGACATGGCGCGTTAGCGCCTCGTGGTCGTTAAAATGCAGCCCTCGACCAAAGGCATCGCTGGCGGCACGGGCGGCCTCGCCTAGCGTCAACAGTTCATCAATCCCCAGTGCCGCGGCATAGCGGCCAATCTCTGCATGCAGCGCGTCCGACTCACGGCCTAGCTCACCCATCGCACCTAGCGCACACCAGCGGGGCGCAGGAAAGCTTGCCAGCGTATCCAAAGCCGCCTTGACCGCGCCAGGGTTAGCATTATAGGTATCGTCGAGCACATTGGCCCCACGTAAACCGGGCACAACGGCCAACCTACCTGCTAACGTTTGCAGAGACTGAAGGCGTTCAACAACCTGCTCTGCAGTAACGCCTAGCACTAATGCCGCTGCTGCCGCAGCCAGCGCATTACTGACATTATGCTTACCCAGCAACCGCAGTTGAACGCGGCCTAACGCTGCACCATTATGCATAAGCGTGAAAGCATAACGTCCTTGAGGATCACAGGAAAGCGCTGAGGCGCTAACATCAGCCAAGCTGTGAAAGCCAAAACTCACTAATCGCCGAGGTGCATTGCGCGCGGCCCAAAAGGAAAAATAGCGATCGTCGCGATTCACTATGGCTGTACCGCTCTCGCTTAGGCCGTCCAGCACTTCGCTTTTCGCCTGTGCGATCTGGCCCATTCCGCCAAACTCACCGACATGAGCACCGGTCACGTTGGTAATAAGCGCAACGTCAGGCTTTGCCATGTGAACCGTCCAGGCAATTTCACCTAGATGGTTCGCCCCTAACTCTATCACGGCAGCGGCGTGACTCGGCGCTAGCCTCAACAGCGTAAGTGGCGCACCGATATCATTGTTCAGATTGCCTTGAGTGGCTAAAACATTGCCCAAAGGTGCCAGCAGCGCCGCACACATTTCCTTAACGGACGTTTTACCACTATTGCCAGTCACGGCCACTAAAACGCCATGCCATGCTTGGCGATGCGCCCCGGCGAGCAACCCTAGACCTAAACGCGTGTCGGGGCATACCAGCTGAGGCACATCGCTATCGATAGGCGTATCGACTAAAACCGCTGCAGCGCCGAGTTCATAGGCATGTTTGACAAAGTCATGGCCATCAAAAGTAGGCCCTCTTAGCGCCACAAACAGGCACCCTGGCTCAATTTTACGGCTATCGATGACGATCGAGCTGATCAACAGCTCAGCATTGGCGGTAGGCACGGCAATGCTGAGCATTGTGGCTAGCTGACCGAGCGTCCAGCGCATCACAAGGCTCTCCGTACAGCAAAGGCGCGCAGGATCTCTTGGCTGTCTTCATAGGCGTGGCGCACCCCTTGCACATCTTGATACGCCTCATGCCCTTTTCCAGCGATCAGCACCACGTCCTGAGCACTAGCATCATGAATAGCGGTCGCCACGGCCTGGCGACGATCCGCTATTTCAATAGGCTGTGCAGCAGCGGAGAAGCCTGCCAATATTTGCTGACGAATGTCTGCAGCTGCCTCATACCGAGGGTTATCATCGGTAACCACAACGTTGTCCGCGAGCTGTTCGGCGATCTTGGCCATTTCGGCACGCTTTCCCGTATCGCGATCGCCACCACAGCCAAATAAGCACCATAGCTTACCTGCACTGCCCAAGTGCGCTCGCAGCGCTTGCAATGCGCTGCGCAGAGCGTCTGGCGTATGAGCATAGTCGACGACCACACTAGGCGTATCAGTATCGCGGTAGAGCGCCATGCGGCCGGGTACGGGAGTAAGCGATGGCGCGGCCTCAAAGAGCGCATCAATCGACTCTCCGATCCCATAAAGCACAGCCATTGCCTGCAGCACATTGTCTAAATTAAAACGGCCCATCAGTTTTAACGACAGTATTTTCTCGCCTTCCGGCGTTGCAATCATTGCCTGCTGACCATGCTCAAAGGCCTGCCAGTCCATCACTCTGAACGTGACCGCCTCGTCTTGGCCCGTCGCCAAGACACGAACGCCTTTGGTGCAGCCTGCCAGCATTAAACGCGCCAACGGATCATCACCGTTCACAACGACTAAGCTAAGCTCTGAGCGACGAAATAGTTTCGCTTTTGAGGCCGCATAGGCTGCCATGCTGCCGTGGTAATCCAGATGATCGCGGGTCAAATTGGTAAACACGCCCACGCTAACGTTGACGGCCTCCAAGCGCCGCTGATCAAGCGCGTGAGAAGAGACTTCTACCGCGACACGACGAACGCCCTGCTGCGCAAGCTCGCCCAGCGCCGCTTGAAGCATCAGCGGACCCGGCGTTGTTAAACCGCTATCATTAAGCGCACCTGGACGCCCCATTCCTAACGTACCAATGACACCCGCTTTTGTTCCCAGCGCCTCGCTGAGAGCCGCGATGTAATGCGTCACTGAGCTCTTACCATTGGTACCGGTAACGCCGATGACTTCAAGATCAGACGGCACTTTAAACAGCGCGCTGCCGAACTCGCCCAGGCGCGCCGACAGATGAGGAAGCGCCAACACCCGCCCCTCTAACTGCATATCGTCATCCAGGCCTTGCGCCAAGACAAGCGCAGCGCCAGCTTTAATAGCCAGCTCAATAAAATCGCGCCCGTCACGCTGGCTACCCGGCACCGCCACAAAAATGTCGCCCGGCTGAAGCTTGCGCGAATCTGTTTCGATCCGCACCTCTGCTGGGAGCGTAGGCAGGTCAACGGGCAGCGGTGACGCTGGCCATACCTGCCTGAGCGCCGTCAACACATCGCCTTGACTCAGCGTCATGCCATCTCCTTAAAAGCTACTCCGCCTCGTGATCTGGCGGCACATCTAACAAGCGTAAAGCATTACCCGTTACGCTGGAAAACACGGGCGCTGCAACGGCTCCGCCGTAAAACCCACCCTCTTTGGGGTGATCAATCATGACAACGGTAACAATTCGCGGATCTGAAATAGGCGCAATCCCAGCAAAAACACTGCGATAGGCATCAGTGGTATAGCCCTGCTGGCCTATTTTACGCACCGTGCCCGTTTTACCCCCCACGCGATAGCCTTCAACACGCGCTCGTCGTCCGCCGGTATAGGCGGCAACCGAGGTTTCAAGAATATTAAGCAAGTCATTGGCAACCGTAGGCGACATCGCCGGTATACCCTGAGGCGGTTCAGAAAGGCGCAGTAAAGACGGCGGCAAACGTTCGCCATTGTTTGCAATAGCGGTGTAGGCACTCGCCAACTGGACCGCTGAAACGGATAGGCCATATCCATAGGCAAGCGTTGCCCGCTCGCTGCGCGACCAGCGTACTGGGGCAGGCAAACTGCCCGTCGACTCACCGGGGAAGCCGGTGCCAGGTGCCTGCCCTAACCCTAACTGATTGTACTTTTCCCAAATCGCAGTATCGCTGAGTCGTAGCGCCAAACGAGACATACCCACGTTTGAAGAGTGCTCAAGGATCCCCGCTAGATCTAACTCACCGTAGTCACGAAAATCGCGAATGGTAAACTGATCCAACCGCATCCAGCCAGGCGAGGTGTCTACCAAGGCATCACGATCTACGACACCACTTTCCAGCACGGCGGCCATTGCCAATGGCTTCATTACCGAGCCTGGCTCAAACACATCCACCAGCGCCTGATTACGCAGCCCACGAGGATCAAGCCCCGCCCGGTTATTGGGGTTGTAGGAAGGCAGGTTGGCCATCGCCAACACCTCCCCAGTGCGTGCATCCATCATCACCAGCACACCGCCATCCGCGTCATGTTTGGCGACCGCCGCTCGCAGCTCGCGGTAGGCCATGTACTGGATGCGCTGATCAATCGCTAAAATCAGCTCGCCCCCTGGTTGGGCCTCACTAATCACACCCAGCTCGCGTACCAAGCGGCCGCGGCGATCTTTAATCACGCGGCGCTGCCCCGGGTGCCCGGCTAAGTAGGACTGATAGGAGAGTTCTAATCCCTCCTGGCCGACATCATCCACGTTGGTCACCCCCAGCAGCTGGGCAGCCACCTCACCGGCAGGATAATAGCGCTTATATTCACGCTGGGGATAAACGCCCGGAGTGCGCAAGTCGAGAATTCGCTGAGCGGCAGCAGGCGTCATTTGGCGACGTAAATACATAAATTCACGTTCACTATAGCGCGAGACCCGCGATTCAAAATCGTCCAGCGTCATTCCTAGCGCTTGCGCTAACATCACGCGTTGAATAGCGTCTGCTGGCAATTCCTGTGGATTGGCCCACAGCGTTACTACGGGTGTAGAAATTGCCAGCGGCTCGCCATTGCGATCTGTAATCATACCCCGGTGGGCAGGTATCGCTTCATGACGAAGGGTTCTGGCATCCCCCTGACTCTGCAAAAAGGGACGATCAATAACCTGCAGAAGAGTGATACGGCCAATGAGGATCGTAGACGCCAAAGCAACGGCGATAAGAATAAAAAGAAAACGCCCGCCGCCTAAAGGAGGCGCAACGGGCTGCTGACGAGAGGTGCCGCCTCGACGCTCACGCATCATGGTCGAATCACCTCTACATCGTTGACATCGGGAATTCGCATACCCAGGCGATCAGTAGCAATTTGCTCAATCCGTGCAGGTGTTGACCAAGCGCCTTCCTCAAGCAATAGCTGCCCCCATTCAGTTTGCAACTGACTCTCCTCTTGCTCTAGCTGTTGCAACTGAGCAAATTGAACCCGCGTCATGTAAGTCGTGACGACGACGCCCAACCCAGAGGCCATGCAGAGTAAAAACAACAGGCTAATAATGACGGGCCAAGTGCGCAAACGCAGCTTAAAAGGCCATTCGGTGCGTAGCGTGGTTGCCCACTGCTCAATCCGATCCATGCTCATGATTACATCCGTTTACGCGCAGCCCGCATCACGGCGCTGCGTGAACGAGGATTAGCATCCACTTCCTCTCCGCTTGGCCGTACGCCTCTGCCCAGCGCTTCAAGGCGGCGATTCAACTGATCGTCGCGGATAGGCACGCCGCGCGGCAGATGAGTATCGCCGCGCACATGATGACGAATAAAACGTTTCACACGACGATCTTCCAATGAGTGAAAGCTGATCACAACCAAATGCCCACCGGGTGCCAGCGCCTCTAACGCGGCATCTAGCGCGCTGTCCAGCTGCTCAAGCTCACCATTGACAAAAATGCGCAGCCCTTGGAATGCTTTCGTTGCGGGATGCCGTCCTTTTTCCCAGGCGGGATGAGCGACTTTCAGCACTTCTGCTAAGTCCACCGTATGGGTGAACGGCCTTTCAATGCGCCGGGTCACCACGGCACGCGCTAGGCGTTTGGCATAGCGCTCTTCGCCATAGGTTTTGAACACGTAGGCAATATCGGCTTCGCTCGCCCGCGCCAGAAACTCAGCAACGCTTTGTCCCTGGGTAGGATCCATTCGCATGTCCAGAGGGCCGTCGCGCATAAAACTAAAGCCGCGCTCAGGATCATCCAACTGAGGCGATGAAACGCCCACATCTAGCAGTATCCCTGAAAGCTTGCCGAACACGCCCTGCTCGCGGGCAAACTCGCCCAGCTGGGCAAACTCACGCTGGGTAATGTGGAAGCGCGAATCGTCTATTTCAGCGGCAGCCGCAATGGCCTGAGGGTCGCGATCCATCGCCAGCAACCGGCCATGCTCATCAAGCCGGTCCAAGATCACGCGTGAGTGACCACCTCTCCCGAAAGTACCATCCAGATAAACACCTTGGTTGTCATTGACCAAGGCATCGACAGCACCCTCCAGTAATACGCTGGTATGGCGAAAGCGGTTAGCAACCTGTTCAGCGTCAGGAGAAGGCATGTTTCTCTCACAGAAAATTTGGGAAGGCGTGCATGCACGCCTTGGTATAAAAAAGGGGAGTCGGCCGATAAGCCGGGTTCTGTCGTGGACAGCCATTCCTCTAGGCGCTGCGTTACCACAGCGCTCAAGCAACCTACCCGGACCCAGCGCGGGCCACGCCATTGGGTCCCTATTTGGTCTTGCTCCGAGTGGGGTTTACCATGCCACGCACTGTTGCCAGGCGCGCGGTGCGCTCTTACCGCACCCTTTCACCCTTACCGGCCCCCAGCATCTATATCCGGGGGCTTAGGCGGTCTACTCTCTGCTGCACTTTCCGTCGGCTCGCACCGCCCAGGCGTTACCTGGCACTCTGCCCTATGGAGCCCGGACTTTCCTCCCCCGACACCTTTTAAGGGGTATCAGCGGCGACTGTCTGGCCAACTCCGGCGGCAAGCATACCAGCGCCCTCGCCTAGCCTCAATGCTCACCTTTGATTGCTTGCAAACGAGCGTACCAAGCTTGCTTGCGTCCACCAAGCATTCGCGCGGCAATTGCGGCTCCCTGCTTCACTCCAACACCCTCCGCCAATAGCGCTTCTAATAGCGCATCCGCTGAAATATCTTGGCGTTCACTTTGCACAACGGGCGGCGCACCGGCCACGATCACCACAAATTCGCCACGCGCTTGATTCGGATCTTCCGCCAGCTGTGCCAATAACAGCTCGGGAGTGCCATGAAGAAACGTCTCAAAGGTTTTCGTCAATTCACGTGCCAACACTACGTCCCGCTCAGCCATCTGTTCTTGTAAGGCCTCCAGGGTATGCACGATGCGATGAGGAGACTCATAAAACACCAGCGTCTCTTCGCGGGTTTTCCAAGACTCTAACGCCTGACGGCGAGCGCCTGGTTTAGCAGGCAAAAAACCGCCAAATACAAAACGGTCTGTTGGCAAGCCTGCCCCAGACAGCGCGGTAATTAATGCACAAGGGCCCGGGATCGGCACAATATGACGATTACGAGCGCGCAGCTCACGCACCAGTACAAAACCTGGGTCGCTAATCAGCGGCGTACCTGCATCACTGATCAGCGCAATGTCTTCGCCCGCAGCAAGATAGCTGTCTAACGTATCTACCCGGCGCGCCTCATTATGCTCATGCAATGAGAGCATCGGCTTATTCAGCCCTAAATGTGCCAAAAGACGGGCACTATGACGAGTATCTTCCGCGGCAATGCGCGATACTTGCCCTAATACTCGGGCGGCACGTGAGGTTAAGTCTTCTAAGTTCCCAATTGGCGTAGCAACCACGTACAATGTGCCCGGATTATGATCTGTCATTGATGACTCTCGATTCGTTGATGGCTTGCTCTGCCGGTGCGCTATGCTTGTGCAGTGGCCTCGTCAATCGCAGGCAAGCTGCGACAGCGCAAATGGACATTTTAAGGAAGGATACATGAAACAGTCATTACGTGGCTTACTCGCCGCTGCCCTCATGGCACTTCTGGTTGCTGGCTGTGCTATGCAGCCGCCCAGCGTGGTTGACCGCGCGTCCGGCGAGGACGCCGGCCAATTACTCAGCCAGGCAGAACAACAAGCACCGGAGCAAGCCGCCAAAACCCGCCTCGAAGCAGCCAGCATTTTGGCCGGTCAAGGCGAGCGTGATAAGGCGTTTGAAACCGCCGATGCCATTGATGAAAGCCTTTTATCGGAAGGCGATCGCGTGCGCTGGGCGCTGCTTTTCTCTGAACTGGCACGGGCGCTAGATGACCCACGTGCTGTGCTACGCGCCACTCAGGTACTCAACGACGAACTGCCGATGCAGGCTAATCAACAGGAAACCCTGGAGGAACGCCAGCGCTGGGCACGAGAAGCGTTAGACCAGCAGGGCATGGCCAATGTTGCGCTACCCGAGCTTGAAGGCCAAGAAATACGCCGCATTGTGGTTGCCCTACCCGAATCGGGCCCGCTTAGCAGCGTTGCCAACACCATCGCGACCGCCATGCGCAAGCACCATGACACTAAAGGTGATAACACAGAGCTCAGCTTTCTAGATGCCTCACGCTATTCACTGGATGAGCTGTACCAGCAGGCTCAGCAAATGAATGCCCAGCTAATGATTGGCCCGCTTGATAAAGACCAGGTCACTCAGCTAGAACAGCGCGACAGCGTACCCCTGCCGACACTGGCGCTCAATTACGGCAGCGGTGACCACAACCAGGCACAACGCCTGTTCCAGTATGGTCTTTCCGCTGAAGATGAAGCTCGCCAAGCCGCTCGCCGCGCTTGGCAAGATGGTCACCGTCAAATGTCAATGATGGTGCCCGATAATGGCTGGGGGCGCCGCGTAGGCGAAGCCTTCTGGAACGAGTGGAAAAGCCAGGGTGGCGAAATTACCAATGCCGTTCGCTACAATCCTGAAAGCTCTGTTTCTACCGCCGTCCAAAGCGCACTCAACGTTAGCGGTGAACGTGCGCGCTTAGGCAACATTGATGCCCTCTTTCTGCTTGCCTTGCCAGAATATGCTCGCCAAGTACCACCTACGATGGATTACTACTACGCCCCTGACCTACCCATCTATGCCACCTCACATCTACACGAAGGGCGCCTACAGACTCGCCTGGATCAAGACCTTAACGACGTGATGTTCATGGATATCCCGTGGCAAATTCCGGACGCGGCCGTCGGTGGCGAAGAAGCACTGCCCTTCTCAGCCTCTTACCGCAGCTTTCGCGATGAGTCCGATGCCTCGATGTTCCGCCTAATGGCGATGGGCGTTGATGCTTACGAGCTGGCTATTCGCTTTTCTAACCTAGCGGAGTTAGAAGGTTTAAGTGGCAGCACCGGTACGCTGTCCTTGAGAAGCGACGGACGCATTTACCGCGAACTGCCGTGGGCGAAATTTCAAAACGGCGCTCCCGCACCTATTTTAATTCCTAACCTGGATAACAGTGGCGAATAATGCCCAAACCGCTCGGGCGCGCGGCGCGGCCATAGAGCAAATAGCTGCTCAATGGCTGTGCCAGCAAGGCCTCACCCTCGTTACGCAAAATCATTACGTGAAAGGGGGTGAACTTGACTTGGTGATGCGGGATGGCGATATTCTTGTGTTTGTCGAAGTCAAACATCGCACCACCACGCGCTACGGGCACCCGCTGGAAACCGTCACGCATCAAAAGCAGCAGCGCCTAATACGCGCTGCAAGGCTATATCTCGCTCGCGGCGGGCTTTCATCGCCCTGCCGGTTTGATATCCTGGCAATTATTGGCAAGCCGCCCAACCTAGAGTTTCACTGGGCGAAAGCTGCTTTTGATGCCTTTTGACTCTATCTAACCAGGAAGCCCTGATGGACTTTCAGACTCGTATACTTGGCCATTTTAACGACAGCATTGACACCAAAACCTACGCCAGCGAAGTACTTCCACCGTTTATTGAAGTGGCGAGCCAAATGATGGTGCAGTGTCTGGTCAGCGAAGGAAAAATTCTTTCTTGCGGCAATGGCGGTAGCGCAGGAGACAGCCAGCACTTCTCATCTGAGCTACTCAATCGCTTCGAGCGAGAGCGCCCTAGCCTGCCTGCATTGGCGCTCACCACCGACACATCTACGCTTACGTCGATTGCGAATGACTACAGCTATAACGAAGTCTTTTCCAAGCAGATCCGCGCGCTCGGACAGCCTGGCGATGTACTATTGGCCATTTCCACCAGCGGCAATTCCGGCAACATTGTACAAGCCATCCAAGCCGCCCATGACCGCGATATGACCGTGGTTGCGCTAACCGGGCGTGACGGTGGCGACATGGCTTCACTGCTAGGGCAAGATGACTGCGAGATTCGCGTACCCGCCACCTCTACGGCTCGCATTCAGGAAGTTCATCTACTGGTTATTCACTGCCTATGCGACCTCATTGATGAACAGCTGTTTGGCAGCGCCTAAACGCCTATTGGCTTCGAATTTTTTATCCGTATTTTTCTTACCAACATGTTTCATATATAACTATGCGTAAACCACTTGCCTCATGGAGCTATACGATGACCCAGCGCCTCTCTCCCCGCAGCTTAATGGCGGCCACCCTTTGCGCAGTATTGCTGCTCAGCGGCTGCGCCAATAACTCCGCGTCCAATCAATCTAACTACTCCCAGCGTAGTAACGATGTTGAAGCCGTTGATGCCACAATCGAGCGCGAAATTCAGCGCGCGCTAGAACGAGCCGATGCGCGCCTGGGCGATGCGCGTATACGGGCTAATAGCTTTAATGGCGCTGTCTTACTGGTTGGTCAAGTACCAAGCGAAGAGCTTCGCGACATGGCCGGCGAAGTGACCGGCAATTTGCGAGGCGTTGATGAAGTACATAACGAGCTGACCGTTGCGGCACGCCTTCCCGCCAGCCAACGGCTGACCGATACGTGGCTTACCACTAATGTCGTCAGCCATTTAGCGACCAATGATCATATCGATTCTGGAAAAATAAAAGTGACCACCGAAAACGCTAGCGTCTACCTGATGGGGATTGTTACGCGTGAAGAGTCAGACCGTATCGTCAACGCCGCTTCCGCCGTGGGCGGCGTGCAGCGCATTGTTAAGGTGTTTGAATACATCGATTAACTGCGCCGCCATTAAAAAGCCTCGCTCTTATCTAAGAGCGAGGCTTTTTTATTGCGCAATGCAGGGCTGATTACTTAACGACCCTTAGCGTTGGCTTTTTCTTCGGCTTAGCATCGTCACCCGATGCTTTTGAAGAAGCCTTGGAATTACCGCCTCCCTCAGAAACCGGTGCGGTTATCGAAAGTTCTGGCTTGACTGAAGGCTCACGCTTAACTGAGGGCTCTGGCGAATCAGAAGCGCTGGCGTCATCCTCAATATCACCAAAGGACTCGGCCCCATCTTCAAGTTCGGGCTCATGACCAAACACCATCCCCGCGCCGTTCTCACGGGCGTAAATGGCAATTAATGCCGGCGTAGGAATCATCACCTGCATCGGCTGGCCACCAAAGCGAGCATTAAAACTGATCGCTTCGTTTTCCATGAAAAAATCACGCACCGCCGTCGGCGCCGCGTTTAATACAATCTGGCCATTTTGCACTAGCTGGCGAGGCACCTCGACACCTGGTTGAGTAGCATCCACCACCAAGTAAGGAGTTAACTCATTATCTAACAACCACTCATAAAGCGCTCGGGCGAGATAGGGGCGACTCGACTTCATCTAGACTCCCTCCTCCAACAGTAAGGCTCCCCGCCTTTACTCAAAACAAGGGAGCCGAATGAATTCAAGCGCGCATCTCTTTTTCACGCTCACTTAAAGATGCCTTAAACGCTTCACGCTCAAATACTCGCGACATATACCCCAACAGCGGCTTAACCTGCTTTTCGGGCAGGTCAATATTGAGATCAGGCAAACGCCATAGAACCGGTGCTAAACAGCAATCCACCAGCGTAAACTCTTCACTCATGAAGTAAGGCATGTCTTCAAAGATCGGCGAGATACCAATAAGGCTCTCGCGTAGTTCTTTACGTGCCTTATCCGCTTCTTTTTTTCCACCGCTGCGAATTTGGTCGACCATTGGGCACCACTCGCGCTCAATGCGGTGCATCCATAGGCGGCTTTGTGCACGCGCCACAGGATAAACAGGCAATAGCGGAGGATGTGGGAAACGCTCATCCAAGTACTCCATCATGACTTTGGATTCATAAAGCACCAGGTCACGATCCAATAGCGTCGGTACGCTATTGTACGGATTGAGGTCTGCCAGCTCTTCCGGTGGTTTTTCGTCGAGTACATCGACGATATCAACGGCAACCCCCTTCTCGGCCAACACAATGCGCACACGATGACTGAAATGATCATCACTACCCGAGTAAAAGATCATCGACGACCGCTTGGCCACAACACCCATGAAAGCATCCTCGCATCAAAACAATCTTGGATAATAACACGCCAGCACTCCCTTAGGGGAAGCTAGCTTGCTTTGCTTTTGTTGCCATGCTGACAGTCAAAAAGGCGCGCGACCTTTGTCGCGCATCCCATTGCCCGCCAGAACCGGCGAATTAGTGAATGTCTCGCCAATACTCGCGCTTGAGCAGGTAAGCCATCACCCCAAAAATGAAAATAAAGATCAGCACTTTAGGCGCCAATGCCTGAGCCTTAAGCCTGGAAGGCTCACCAACATAAGCGAGAAAATTAGTTAAATCATAAACCGCCTTCTGAAACTCAGCGGGCGCCAGCTCACCTGGCTCCGTTACTTTCAGCCCCTCGCAGGGTTGGCTTTGAGCCGACAACGCATTCGCGTCTCGGCCATCTTCTTCAGCGCAGACCAGCGTCTGCACACCTTGCAAAGGCTCCAGCACATTAGGCATGGCCACTAAATCGGATAGCGTATTGTTAACACCCGTCGGTCGACTAGAGTCTTGATAGAAACCAAGTAAAAAAGCGTAAATCCAATCAGGACTGCGTAGGCGCGCCTGCAGGGTCAAGTCTGGCGGCACAGCACCAAACCACCCCTTGGCATCGTCACTTTCAAGCGCTATAAGCATTTGATCGTTATAGGCTAATTCAGACGAAAAAATTAGATTTGCCTCGACCAAGTCCTGCGGGATCCCTAAATCATCAGCCGCACGAGAAAAACGCTGATATTCTAGCGAATGACAGCCCATGCAATAGTTCACATAGAGCTTCATGCCATTTTGCAGCGACGCTTGATCCTGAAGATCCGGCTCCATCGAATGGGCCGCGCCAGCACTAGCTGCTGCCAGCATGGCGGTACAACACCCAACGACTAACACTCTCAATCGACGCTTTCTCATTAGCCGCTCACCCTGTCAGGAAGCGGCTTTGTCTTCTCAAACTTGGTATAAATCGGCATGAACAGGAAGAAAGCAAAATAAACAAAGGTACACACCTGCGCCAACATGGTTCGTCCCGCGGTTGGCGGCAGAACACCTAAAACCCCTAAGAGCACAAAACTAACAACGAACAAAAGCAGCATCGCTTTGGACATCCATCCCTTATAGCGCATAGACCGCACCGGGCTGCGATCAAGCCAAGGCAAAACGAAAAGCACCGCAATGGCCCCTCCCATAAACACAATGCCCAAGAACTTAGCCTCTAAGCCAAACACTGAGAAGGTGATCGCACGCAGAATGGCGTAAAAGGGCGTGAAGTACCAAACGGGCGCAATATGATCAGGCGTTTGCAGAGGATTGGCGGGCTCAAAGTTGGAATTTTCAATAAAATATCCGCCGCCTTCCGGAAAATAAAACACTACCACGCAAAAAACGAACAAGAATATAGCTACGCCAACAAGGTCTTTGACCGTGTAGTAAGGATGAAAAGGTATTCCATCTAACGGCACACCTGCTCCATCTTTGCGCTGCTGGATATCAATACCGTCAGGGTTATTGGAACCCACCTCATGCAGCGCAATAATATGCAGCACTACCAGCGCCAGAATAACGAGGGGCAAAGCAATAACATGTAGCGCAAAAAAACGGTTAAGGGTAATACCTGAAATAAGATAGTCACCGCGTATCCACTGAGCTAGATCAGCACCCAACCCCGGAATAGCCGAGAATAGCGAGGTAATGACCTGCGCACCCCAATAAGACATTTGGCCCCATGGCAGCAGATAACCCATAAAGGCCTCGGCCATTAATACGAGATAGATGCTCATGCCAAATATCCACACTAGCTCGCGCGGTGCCTTATAAGAGCCATATAAAAGCCCCCGAAACATATGCAGATAAACAACGATAAAGAAGGCAGAAGCGCCCGTGGTGTGCATATGGCGGATCAACCACCCCCACTCTACGTCGCGCATAATGTATTCGATAGATGCAAAAGCCCCCTCAGCAGAGGGATTAAAACTCATCGCCAGCCAAATGCCTGTCAGGATTTGGTTAACCAAAACCAGCAGTGCCAATGAACCAAAACAGTACCAAAAGTTAAAATTCTTCGGTGCGTAGTAGCGGGAAAGGTGCTTTTGCCACATTTGTGTGGCAGGGAAGCGGTCATCTATCCAGCGCATGGCCCCTTTTTCAGCCTTAGCCTTATTGGGTTTTTCCATCAGGCCTCCTCATCTTCGCCAATGACAATAATGTCATTGCTTGCAAAGCGATAAGGCGGCACCTCAAGATTGGTTGGCGCAGGAACGTTACTGAACACGCGGCCCGCCAAATCAAAGCGCGAGGCGTGGCAAGGACAAAAGAAGCCGCCCGGCCAGTTATCAACACCCACACCGGCGGCATCTGGCTCTGGCCGGAAAAGCGGTGAACACCCCAAGTGAGTACAAATACCCACAAGCACGCCAATTTCTGGCTTGATAGAACGCAAACCACCGGCAATATAGGCTGGCTGCTGCGGGACATTGGAATCTGGGTCTGCCAAGCTCGCCACATCTATTGCCTGCGTTCGCGCAATCATTTCGGGCGTGCGGTTAATAATCCACACAGGACGGCCGCGCCACTCAACGGTCACTCTCTGCCCTGGCTCAAGACGCGAGATATCTGCCCGAACGGGAGCACCGGCCGCCTTGGCTCGGGCACTAGGCTGCCAAGAAGCCACAAAGGGAACCGCCACCCCGACAGCCCCCACCGCCCCGACAACGGAGGTGGCCACCACGAGGAAACGGCGCCGGCTTTTGTTAATGCCGCTATCTGCCATTTCAGATCCCTCCCCCTAGCCTACCCGCTATGCTGAAAAGCCTTGCAGTGAATAATAATGACCGACCGTACACCACGATGACAATGCGGACAGCCTATCTTTTTGAGATTCCAATAAAAAACGCCCAGGTCGATGACCTGGGCGTTTTGCAGCGCTGGTTAAAATTAGCGCTTGGAGAACTGCGGACGACGACGTGCTTTGCGTAGACCAACTTTCTTACGCTCAACTTGACGTGCGTCACGCGTTACGTAGCCAGCGGCACGTAGCGAAGGACGAAGGTCTTCGTTGTAGTTCATCAGGGCGCGAGTAATGCCGTGACGAATGGCGCCAGCTTGAGAAGAGCCACCGCCACCAGCGACAGTCACAAAGATGTCAAACTGGCTTACCGTTTCAGTCAACTCAAGCGGCTGACGAACAACCATACGACCCGTTACACGACCAAAATAAAGGTCAAGGTCTTGATTGTTGACGGTAATTTTACCAGAGCCCGGCTTCATAAACACGCGAGCGGTGGAAGTCTTGCGGCGCCCGGTACCGTAATACTGCTGTGTCATGGCGAAGATTTCCTCAGATGTTCAGTTCAAGCGGCTGTTGGGCAGCATGCGGATGCTCAGCACCGGCGTACACTTTCAATTTGGTGTACATGGCGCGGCCCAAAGGACCTTTCGGCAACATGCCTTTAACGGCAGACTCGATGATGCGCTCAGGGGCATGATCAAGCATTTTGTCGAATGTCATAGAGCGCAGACCGCCCGGGTAACCAGTGTGGCGATAGTAGGTTTTAGCCTTCGCCTTGTTACCGGTCACGTGGACTTTCTCTGCGTTGATCACGACAATGTAGTCGCCAGTATCAACGTGAGGGGTAAATTCGGGCTTATGCTTGCCACGTAAGCGGCGAGCAATCTCGGTTGCCAGACGACCGAGCGTTTTGTCCTTAGCGTCGACAACATACCAGTCGCGCTGGACGGACTCAGGCTTAGCACTGAACGTCTTCATGGATGAAATCACCAGATTAAATGTATTGGGCGACTCACACCGCTTACACGGCGAAGCACCATCCCTATTTTTCTTGGTTGCTTGCATTGCAAATTGCAAGCAACGTGTAGCGAGGCGGCATTCTACAGCAAGGACCGAGACAAGTTAAGCCGCATCACCACTTTTTTACACTATCGGCAATGGCTAGGGTTTATGTGCTAACGCCAGATACTCCTGCGACTGCATTTCTTGTAGGCGTGAGAGAGTACGCTGGAACTCAAATGTCAGCTTTCCACCGCTATACAGCTGCTCGACGGACACCTCTGCCGACATCAGTAGCTTGACGCCGCGATCATAAAACTCATCGACCATATTGACAAAACGGCGCGCCTGATCATCCGTTTTGGCATCCATACGCACAACGTTAGACACCAGTACGGTATGAAACTCTCGCGCCAGCTCAATGTAGTCATTCTGGCTGCGCGGGCCATCACATAGCTCTAAAAACTCAAACCAAGCAATATCTTCATGCAGTCGGCGCGCTTTTAGCACGCGACCATTTATCTCTAACGAGGCGTCTGACTCGCCCTCATGCCCTGCTATCTCTCTGAAGCTTCGCGACAGCTCACGCTCAGCCAAATCATCCAGCGGCGAGTAAAAAATGGCGGCACGCTCTAGCGCTCGCAACCGGTAGTCCACGCCAGAGTCCACATTCACCACGTCACAATGACGATTAATAAGTTCGATAGCCGGTAGAAAACGCGCCCGCTGCAGTCCTTCTTTGTACAAATCGTCAGGCACGATATTAGAGGTCGCGACCAACACCACACCTCGTTCAAAGAGCGCTTCCAGCAGGTTGGAAAGAATCATTGCGTCGGTAATATCTTTGACAAAAAACTCATCAAAGCAGATCACTCGATACTCGGTCGCAAACTTTCCAGCAATCAGTGTTAAGGGGTTTTTTTCGCCTTTATAGTGCGTCAGCTCATTGTGAACGCGCTGCATAAAGCGATGAAAGTGAGTGCGCATTTTGTCGGAAAAAGGCAGCGCCTCATAAAATGTATCGACTAAGTAGGTCTTTCCACGCCCTACACCGCCCCAAAAGTAGAGCCCTTTCACCTGAGGCAACATGGGCTCACGCGAAGAAGAAGACTTCTTTCCCATCAGCCCCGCCATTTTGGCTTTAAGCCCCTTGTGGGCAACCAACGCCTTGGGCATGGTTGTTGGCGCCGCGACAAGCTCATCGTAAAGTCGCTGCAAGTGCTTTACCGCTAACTCTTGCGCTGCATCATATTGAAAATCATCGCGTTCTAAGTCCGCGCGATAGCGCTCTATAGGCGTCGCAGGACGCGCTTTTGGCACAGACCTACCCGCAGCAGATGTTGATGACATGCAATCGCCTCCTACAGCGTGCAAAGCGGTAGCCACAATCGTTACTACCCGCCTTAAAAGGCTGCGATTATACCCACTGAGGCACCATAACGCATGAGCGGATTGACCCGACTAGCGGACTGACGCCTATAATGGCAGTCTGTTAGTTCACAACAGCTGGCTAATAACGTCGGCTGTTATATACAAGGCGCCAGGGAGAACACTGTGGACGCAAGCTCACCATTAATCTTTGCTGTTATCGGTCTTATCGTCGGTTTTATTATCGGAATGGGCTGCTATCGCCTATTCAGCAAAAGCCAGCGCGAGACGGCCTCCATGCGCCAGCAGCTACTTGAACGCGAACATCAAATCGCCGAAATGAAGACCAGCGTAGGCAGCCATTTAACCGGCATCTATGAACGTCTCAGCAATATTCGTGATGAAGCTAACCAGCTGGAGCTTCAGCTCAAAGAGGATGCCGAGGAATGGAACATTCGGGATGCCACCATTCAGCACAGCCTTGATCTTTCCGGCATCAATTCAAAGCAGCAACCGTCAGCAGATAACACCACGCCCGCGATGCCGCGTGATTACGCTGACGGCAAAGGTGGCACGCTATCCGAAAATTTCGGCTTAAAAAGCCATGAGGTAGCCACTCCCCAGCCACCACGCTATTAATCGATATAGCAGGCCCCGACAGCCGTCAAAAGCCGTTATTCGCGACTGATGGCTAAAAACGCGCCGGGGCCCATTGATTAGGAAGGCCTCTAGGCAGGATTATCAATATCCACAAACCGGTGTTCGATCGCATACTCATCGGCCAGCCACTCCCCCAGCGCCTGAATACCGTAACGCTCGGTAGCATGATGGCCCGCGGCGATATAATGAATCCCCATTTCGCGCGCAAGATGCGTGGTTCGCTCAGATATCTCACCCGATACAAACACCTGCGCACCGGCTTCACACGCAGAGGCAATCATGTCTTGAGCCCCGCCTGTGCACCAAGCAATACGCTCAATTTCGCCCACTTGCGGCGCTTCAACCACCAGCGGCTCACGCTGCAACGACTGCGTGATTTGTGCAGCTAACGCGTGTATCGAGCTCGGCTGAGTTAAACGCCCAGACCATAAGAGCCCTTCCCCCAGCTCACCATCAATGCACCCCTCAACTTTCCAACCCAGACGCCTAGCCAGCTCGGCGTTATTACCTAACTCTGCATGCGCATCAAGGGGCAAGTGATAAGCGAG
Organism: Halomonas sp. AOP25-F1-15; assembly: GCF_052378675.1. Classification (NCBI taxonomy): domain Bacteria; kingdom Pseudomonadati; phylum Pseudomonadota; class Gammaproteobacteria; order Oceanospirillales; family Halomonadaceae; genus Halomonas; species Halomonas sp. AOP25-F1-15. The sequence goes on along the minus strand of NZ_JBQSXV010000002.1, from coordinate 501,325 downwards.
TAAATTAATCCCATGATCGAGCAGCGTTTTGATGCGTTTCTGCTTCATACCGGTAATCGCAACAGGCTCGTTTTTCCAAAAGTAGCCGTGATGCACCAGCACCATGTCTGCCTTCCAAGCGACCGCTTCGTCCAGCAGCGCTTGGCAGGCCGTCACGCCCGTCATCACACGCTTAACACAGTCAGTGCCTGCGACCTGCAGCCCATTAATCGTAAAGTCTTTGAATTGGGCCGCGCGCAGCTGATGATCACAGGCTGCCACTAGTTGGTCGCGATATATCATGCTGACTCCTTTCGTTAATGGTTGAATTGCACCCGTGAGGAACTCGCTAAGAAAGTGTTACCATACGGCCATTGTTAAACTCGCTTCTTTTGTCACGATTGGCAAGACTGACTCGTTAAGGAATTTTTTGCATGAGACGCTATGTGCTGCCTTATTTATGGCCAGTCATCACTGGCGTATTGATCGCTTTGCTGATCTTACCGGGGCTCCCAGATCTATTATCGAACCCGTTTCAAAGCCCAACGCCGCAAGCACCTGCCCCAGCAGTGGTCACGGTACCGGCCGTTGTCGAACCAAGCCCCAATCGCCCCGCTCCCGAGATACACCAAGCAGAACCGATGGCGCGTAACCAAGGACCTTCTAGCTACTCATATGCGGTGGATCAAGCTGCCCCTGCCGTCGTCAACATTTACTCTTCGCGCATTGTAGAGCGCGACCAGCATCCGCTGATGTCTGATCCTTTTTTCCAGCAGTTCTTTGATGACCAGGGCGATGATACGACCACCCATCAGCGCATGCTTTCGAGCCTGGGCTCTGGCGTTATCGTGAGTGACGATGGCTATGTGCTCACTAATCACCATGTCATCAACGGAGCTGATGAGATACAAGTGGCCTTACGCGATGGACGTGAGACGCTAGCTGAAGTGATAGGGACTGATCCTGAAAGCGACCTGGCAGTACTGCGTATTGAGCTAGACGATTTGCCGGTGATTGAGCTGACCGACTCAGCAGACGTGGCGGTTGGTGACGTAGCGCTGGCCATCGGCAACCCGTTCGGTGTGGGCCAAACGGTGACCATGGGCATTATCAGCGCCACTGGGCGTAATCATTTAGGGCTCAATGCCTACGAAGATTTCATACAAACCGATGCCGCCATCAACCCAGGCAACTCGGGGGGTGCTTTAGTCAATCCTGACGGCGCGCTAGTTGGCATCAATACGGCTATTTTCTCGCGATCAGGCGGCTCACAGGGTATTGGCTTTGCAATCCCTGCCAATCTCGCCCACAGCATACTCGATGAGCTTGTCACTCAAGGGCGCGTCATTCGTGGCTGGCTGGGCATCGAGGCACAGGCACTTTCCCGCGAGCTTGCCGCCTCTTTTGGCCTGCAAACACCGCAGGGCGTTATCGTCGCCGGGGTTGTCAGTGATGGCCCAGCCGCCGAAGCAGGGCTGGAGCCTGGCGACGTACTGCTCGCCGTTGATGGGCAGGCTATCTTGGATGCGCGTACCGCGATGAGTGACATCGCCTCTATTCCACCGGGCACTTCGCTGCCGCTGACCATCGTACGTAGCGGCGAGCGTATGGACATGACGCTAGTGGTGGGCGAACGACCGCCGCCGGCTATCCCTATTAACGAAGTCGTGCCGCGCCAACGCGACTCATAATAGTGTCACGTTGGCGTAGCGGATCTGCCCCCAGCACTATTCACAAAGAAAGCTACGAGAAGCTTAATCGCAGATGCGGTATTCAGCGGAGCGTGCGTGAGCCGTTAACGACTCGCCCCTGGCCAATACCGAAGCGATCTTGCCCAGCTCAGATGCTCCAACAGCAGAGCAGTGAATGATGGATGAACGTTTCTGAAAATCATACACGCCTAGTGGAGAAGAGAAACGTGCGGTGCCTGACGTGGGTAGCACGTGATTCGGACCGGCACAGTAATCACCTAAAGCTTCTGCGGTGTAACGCCCCATAAAGATCGCACCGGCGTGACGAATATCGTCTAGCCATGCCTCAGGCGCGGTGACCGATAGCTCTAAATGCTCTGGCGCAACGCGATTGATGATCGTCACGGCCTCTTCGGCATCCTGGCAATGAATGAGGGCACCGCGGTTGCGCAGCGACTCACGCACAATGCCTTCACGCTCTAAACTCGGCAGTAATCGCTCAATTGCAGCCTCGACAGCGTCCAAATGCTCGGCATCCCAACTAATTAATAGCGCCTGAGCATCTTCATCGTGCTCTGCCTGAGAAAACAAATCCATCGCCAGCCAGTCAGGATCAGTTTGCCCATCGGAAACGACCATGATCTCCGATGGACCGGCGATCATATCAATGCCCACCTGACCAAACACCGCACGTTTAGCCGTCGCGACGTAAATATTGCCCGGCCCCACAATCTTGTCGACCCGAGGCACGCTTTCAGTACCATAAGCGAGCGCGGCGATCGCCTGCGCACCGCCGATAGTGAATACATAGTCGACACCGGCCAAATGCGCCGCGGCTAGCACCAGCTGGTTTAAGACGCCATCCGGAGTGGGCACTACCATGACTATTTCACGCACCCCTGCCACATGAGCGGGAATGGCATTCATCAGTACCGACGACGGGTAAGCCGCCTTGCCGCCTGGAACATAAATACCGGCGCGATCAAGCGGCGTCACTTTTTGCCCTAACACCGTGCCATCAGCTTCTTCATACTGCCAAGAATTCGGCTTCTGACGCTCGTGATAGCGCTTAATCCGCTCTGCTGCCTTCGTCAGCGCATCGCGCTGGCTGGCGGGCAAGTGGTCATACGCGTGCTTCAACTGCTCATGCGTTAACCGCAGCTCGTCCATACAAGTAGCGGAAAGGCGATCAAAACGATTAGTGGCATCGATCACGGCAGCGTCGCCATGCTGCTTAACGCTAGCAAGAATTTCATCAACCCGTGCCTGCACCGCTTTATCGGATACGCCCTCCCAGCCCAGCAAAGCATCAAGACGCTGGTGGAAGTCAGCAGCGCTGGTCGACAGGCGTGATACCGTGGCAGCAGTTTGTTCGCTTGTGAGCTCGTTCATGGATTACCTCAGATCAATCGGCAAGTGCTATCTGGCGCTTTTTGACCGCGCTTTCTAAACGCGCCAAGAGCGGCTGAATACGCTCATGCTTCATTGTCATGGCCGCTTTATTAACCACTAATCGCGTACTGATATGGGCAATGAACTCACGCGGCTCCATCCCGTTCGCCCGCAGAGTATTGCCGGTATCGACGATATCGACAATCTCATCGGCTAGGTTCATCAGGGGCGCAAGCTCCATGGCGCCGTAAAGCTTGATCACCTCAGCCTGAATCCCCTGCTCGGCATAGTAACGGCGAGCTATATTGACAAACTTAGTCGCCACACGACGCCGGGCGCGAGCAGGCAACTGGCCCTTAACCCCAGCCGTCATCAATTTGCAGCGAGCAATATCTAGATCTAGCGGCTCATACAGGCCTTCAGCACCATGTTCAAGCAGCACATCTTTACCTGCGATACCCATGTCCGCAGCGCCTAGCTGAACGTAGGTTGGCACGTCGGTCGCCCGCAGAATTACCAGTTTCACATCGGGCAGATTGGTATCAAATAGCAGCTTGCGGCTTTTGCTTAGATCCTCTGCGGGCGTGATACCCGCATCGGCCAATAGTGGCAGCGTTTCTTCAAGAATACGGCCCTTCGAGAGGGCTAAAATCAGTTGCTTACTCATCGTGTCGGCCCGTCGGTTTTAACCTGGAATACGGCGAATACGCGCACCCAGCAGCTGCATTTTCTCTTCGATACATTCGTAGCCACGATCAATGTGGTAGATCCGATCTACCAGCGTTTCGCCCTCGGCCATCATCGCCGCGATGACTAGCGACGCGGAGGCACGCAGATCGGTGGCCATCACTGGCGCGCCGGAAAGCTTTTCAACCCCTTCAATCAAGGCCGTATTACCTTCCAGTACGATCTTAGCGCCCATTCGATTAAGCTCTTGAACGTGCATGAAGCGATTTTCAAAAATGGTCTCAACCACGCGAGAGTTGCCTACGGCCACCGCATTCATAGCCACAAACTGTGCCTGCATGTCGGTAGGGAAAGCAGGATAAGGCGCCGTGCGAATATTAACGGCCTTGGGGCGCTGACCATACATATCCAATGCAATCCAGTCATCGCCACTGGTAACCTCGGCACCGGCTTCTTCTAACTTAGCAATAACGGCGTCAAGAATGTCCGCCCGGGTGCGCTTAACCTTTACCCGCCCACCGGTCATAGCAGCAGCGACCAGGAAAGTACCGGTTTCGATACGATCAGGCATTACATCGTGCTCACAGCCGTGCAGCTTCTCGACACCCTCAATAGTAATGGTATCAGTACCATGGCCGCTGATTTTAGCGCCCATTTTGATCAAGCACTGCGCCAAATCAACAATTTCAGGCTCGCGGGCAGCGTTTTCGAGAATCGTTTTGCCTTCGGCCAACGTGGCAGCCATCAGCAGGTTTTCGGTGCCGGTTACCGTTACCGTATCGAAATATATAGTGGCGCCCTTCAGGCGGCCATCGACACGCGCACGGATATAGCCTGCTTCAACGCGTATCTCCGCCCCCATGGCTTCTAAGCCACGAATGTGCAAATCCACCGGACGCGAACCAATCGCACAGCCGCCGGGTAGCGATACATCGGCCTTGCCAAAGTGAGCCAGTAAGGGGCCTAAAACGAGGATGGAGGCACGCATCTTTTTAACAAGTTCATAAGGCGCGTGGCAGTGAGTAACCTGCGAACCATCCAGCTGTATGCTCAGCTTTTCGCCCATCACCGGCTCAACGCCCATACGGCCTAGCAGCTCTAGCGTGGTGGTAATATCTTGAAGATGCGGAAGATTACCAATAATCACGGGGCCATCGGCCAACAGGCTGGCACACAGAATAGGCAGCGCTGCATTTTTAGCGCCGCTTGCCCACACTTCACCGTCTACCGACCCGTTGCCGGTAATGAGTAATTTATCCATAGGAATGCCGTTATTGAACGTTCTCCGACGCAGTTTGCCACTGCGTCGGAGTAAACGTTTTGATGCTAATAGCGTGGAGAGCACCCGAAGCGATTTCGTCGCTGAGCGCAGAGTAAACTAACTGCTGACGTTTGACCGGAGAAAGGCCGTCAAAGGCTTCGCCAACCGCAATCACCTGAAAATTACAGCCTTCACCCTGGATGTGAAACTGGCATCCGTCGATACGGGACTCAAGCAGTGCTTTTACCTCGTTGGGTTGCATGGGGCAGAAAACTCCTTTGGGGTCATCGTGATTAATGAGCGTAAGCGGGTCGACATAATAAAGAAAAGCGGTGCACTTGGCGATGCCGCACTGTTAAACGGCTAGCGCCGTGGACGGGTTCTCAATTAGATCGTCCAACTCAGCCAATGACGCTAGCCGCTTAAGCGGCTCAGACAAATCAATCGCATCAACGCCGATGGCACGCTGCTGGCAAATACGCAGCCATTCAAACAGCACGCTAATAGCAACGCTGCTGGCTTTATCAACGCCGCTAAAATCAAACGTCACGGCGTCTAGCTCAGTGCTTTTCAGCCACTTAACGCCACTGGCGGCCAAATCGGCCGCCAGTGCTACGTTTACGTCGCCTATGACCCTTAGAGTCGTGGTTTCTACGTGAATAGAGACGTCAGTGTGCGAATACAGCACTGTCACGCATCGCCTCCTTGTTCCAACTCTTCAACGCCTACTTCGGGCGACCACCCATTAATGACCGCATCATAATCGCGGTTATTATCACGCATCGCCTGGTCGAACTGATTACGGAATGTTAGGCCCAAATTAATGCCATTGACGATTACATTGACCACACGCCATTCGCCACCTGAAAGTCTCAGGCTATAGCTCACGGGATACACTTGGCCGTTGTTGGCAACTACTTCCATGGCAACACTAGCTTGGTCGTCGTAGCGCTGAGCCTGCTGGGAATCCAGCACTCGCAGCTCGTCATAATCAAAGGTCACCAATCCACGCGTATAGGTGTCAATCAATGTTTGACGAAACACATCGGCAAAGCGACTACGCTGCTCCGGTGAAGCATTGCGGAAATAGTTACCCATGACGCTAGCACCGATATAGCGAAAGTCAGCTACTTGATCGAGGCTGCTATCCACCAGCGCTTCAAGCTCATTCAAGTTATTGGCGTAGTAGTCTTCTCTACCGTCAAGATCCGCCATTAACGAACTTATATTGTCACGGATCATATCTTCGGGCGATTGAGACTGCGCCAGCGCCTGAAAAGGTAGCGACATTGCAACCAGCATGGTGGCTGCGACAAGCCAACGGCTAACGGCGTTATTTGCTTTTTTCATCACTTTAATCTCCCTACTCGTTATCCTATGAGAACGGCGTTTAACGTCTTGTTGCCATTAACTACTTGCCATATTGGACACAAATTGTTGAATAAGTTCTTCTAGCACCAGCGCAGACTGGGTGTCACGAATCGAGTCGCCGTCTTCGAGCATGTCAGGATCACCGCCTACACTCAGGCCAATATACTGCTCACCCAGAAGACCTGCGGTTAGGATAGAGGCAATGGAGTCGCTAGACAGCTGGCCTTCAAGCTCGCTATTCAAGCTCAATACCACGCGGGCATCATACCACTGCTGGTCTAGCTCAATGCTTTCTACCCGCCCTACCGTTACGCCTGCCATGGTGACCCGCGCACGCGGCTTTAGCCCGCCGATATTGGCAAAGTTAGCTTCCAACTGAAACGACTGCGAGGGCGCTGAAAGCGTTAGCCCACTGACGCGCAAGCCGAGGAATACCAAGCCCAAAATGCCGGCAATCATAAACAGGCCAACACCAAACTCCATGCTTTTACTACGTCTCATGAAACGACTCCACCCATCAAAGGCCGCCAAACATAACGGCCGTCATCACAAAATCAAGCCCCAGAACTGCAAGCGACGAATACACAACCGTGCGCGTGGTGGCACGTGAGATACCTTCAGAGGTAGGCACCAGATCATATCCTTGAAAGACAGCAATCCACGTCACTACCAGGGCAAAGACCAAGCTTTTGATCACGCCATTGCCAACATCGTTAACGAAGGCGACGTTAGCCTGCATATTGCTCCAATAGGAGCCTTCAAACACGCCTAGCCACTCAACGCCGACTAAATAACCACCCCAAATACCCACCACGCTAAACCCGACGGTCAGAATAGGCAGTGACACGAACCCCGCCCACAGCCGTGGCGCCACGACTCTGCGCAATGGATCAACGCCAATCATCTCCATGCTGGTTAACTGCTCAGTGGCTTTCATTAATCCAATTTCTGCGGTCAACGCAGAGCCGGCGCGGCCAGCAAACAACAGCGCGGCCACCACCGGCGCGAGCTCACGCAGCAGAGACAGCGCCACCATTTGACCCAGCGCTTGCTCAGCGCCAAAATCGACCAAAATGGTGTACCCCTGCAGCGCCAGCACCATGCCGATAAACAACCCTGACACCAGCACAATAGCCAACGAGAGTACGCCAACAAAGTGCATTTGATGCACCCATAACCGCCACCCCTCCCGAGAGGGAACGCCGACTGCCGACTGGGCAAGAAACACGCCAGCGCGGCCTAAGGCTTCCATTAAATCGCACCCTTTGCGCCCCAGACGGGTAATACGCGCGGTGCCGTTTGAGAATTTTGACTGCATTGACCCTGCCTTTGTACATTTTGCCTATTGTCGTAGCGCGGCTTGCCCCAGAATATCGCGATAAAACGCCTCAGCGGGGTAGTGAAACGGCACGGGACCGTCGGGCTCGCCATGAACAAATTGACTAACCCGTGGATCCTGGTTGATATCCAGCGTTTGCGGCGTGCCATGCGCCACTACCTGCCCATCAGCGATCAAATAGAGGTAGTCCGCAATACTCAAGGTTTCTTTAATATCGTGCGAGACCACGACAGAGGTCAGCTGTAGCGCTTGACTGAGGCGCTTAATCAGCTGAACCAAAACGCCCATTGAAATAGGGTCCTGACCAACGAAAGGCTCATCGTACAAAACCAGCTCGGGGTCTAGTGCTACGGCTCGCGCCAAGGCGACTCGCCGCGCCATTCCGCCTGAAAGCTCTGCGGGAGTTAATTCACGCGCTCCACGCAAACCTACCGCCTGCAGCTTCAGCAGCACCAGATCACGCACCATCGTGTCGGGCAAGTCGGTGTGCACGCGCAGCGGAAAGGCGACATTTTCAAACACGTCTAAATCTGAAAATAACGCACCACTTTGAAACAGCATACCCATGCGTTTACGTAGCGTGAACAGCGCTTTGCGTGAGAGGCGATGAACGTCCTGACCATCAATTAAGACTCGTCCTCGGTCCGGCGCCAACTGGCCACCTATGAGCTTAAGCAGCGTTGTCTTGCCGGTGCCACTGGGCCCCATGATAGCAGTGACTTTACCCCGCGGAATCGTCATATTGACGCCACGAAAAATCTCGTGATCGCCACGAGAAAAATAAAGATCTTCAATTTCTATGAAGGGTGTCTCTGTCATAGCTCAGTTGACTCTTAGCGCGACGCGGCTAGGGCTAACTATTATACGCCACTTGCCGCTGCCGCATTTAAAAAAACAGCGTTCTAATACATTATCGAACAACGTACTATAACTCTACTAAGCGCTATCACGCTAACCGATGTTGCGATTATTAAGCACAGCATATCTCAGCACATCTGCCCCAATAGCAGCTGAAGTACTGCCTACTAGCACTGCCAAGATGTTATTCTTAGCGCTTGTCGCCTTTTATATTTTCAATCGCCAAGAGATATCGCTATGCGCCAGCCTCTCGCCTCCCTCAGCTTACTGCGCGAAAGTGCCTTACGTACGCTGCAAATTGAGCAGGCAGCTATTGGTGGCCTGCAGGCCAAGTTAGATGAAAACTTTGACCGCGCCTGCGAGCTTATACTCGCCTGCCAGGGGCGCGTCGTGGTCACTGGCATGGGTAAATCTGGCCATATAGCCGGCAAGCTTGCCGCCACCCTAGCCAGCACCGGCACACCCGCCTTCTTTGTTCACCCAGGTGAAGCCAGTCACGGCGACCTGGGCATGATTACTCGCGCCGACGTTGTGTTGGCCCTGTCTAACTCAGGCGAAACGGCCGAAGTGACCGCCCTTCTGCCGCTACTGAAACGTTTAGGTACGCCGCTGGTCAGCATGACAGGGCGGCCTGGCTCCACGCTCGCTAAGCATGCTGATGCGCATCTAAATAGCGGCGTTGAGCGCGAGGCATGCCCGCTGGATCTCGCCCCCACTAGCTCGACCACTGCCGCCCTAGCGCTGGGTGATGCGCTCGCCGTAGCACTGCTGGAAGCCCGAGGCTTTACGGCAGAAGATTTCGCTCTTTCCCATCCGGGTGGCAGCTTAGGCAAGCGCTTGTTGCTGCGCGTGAGAGACCTTATGCACGATGGCGCACGCTTGCCGCAAATTCCGCTAGGCAGCCCGCTGCGCGACGCTTTATTGGAAATTACCCGCCAAGGGCTGGGCTTTACCTGCGTGGTTGATAGTGACGGTCGTTTAGCCGGGGTATATACCGATGGCGACCTGCGGCGCACACTGGATCAATACCACAACTTACGCGACGTCTTAGTCGATGATGTCATGACTCGGCCAGGTAAACGTATCGGCCCCGACATACTGGCAGCAGAGGCGGTACGCATTATGGAAGAGGGCCGAATTACCGCACTCGCGGTGGTTGATGAACAACAGCGCCCGGTTGGTGCCTTACATATGCATGACTTGCTTGTTAGCGGCGTTATTTAACGTATTTATCGCAAGATTTAGCGACTTCTTAAAAGAATGGAGGCTTTATGACCCTATCTGCAGCCCTACTTGATCGACTTCGCCGCGTTCGTCTATTGGCGTTAGATGTTGATGGCGTACTCACCGATGGTCGACTTTACTTTCAGGCTGACGGCATCGAAATTAAAGCCTTTCATACTCAGGATGGCCATGGTCTAAAGCTGCTTAAGCGAGTCGGCATCCACGTCGCGCTGATTACTGGCCGCGATTCGCCCATGGTTAGTCAACGTGCCGCAGCGCTGGGTATCGACCATGTCTTTCAAGGCTGCGAGGATAAGCTCGCCACCTTGCGCGGCCTGTGCCAGCGTTTGGATATAGAGCTAGAGCAAGTCGCCTATTGCGGCGATGATCTCCCCGACCTATCGGTTATCAAGCGCTGTGGTGTCGGCATTACCGTCCCCAATGCGCCGGACTATATGCACACTCATGCCGACTGGACAACGGAACGGCTTGGCGGGCACGGCGCGGTACGCGAAATTTGCGATACTCTGCTTGAAGCCCAAGGGCACTGGAGCGCAGTGCTCGACACTTACTTGCACGGCCGCACATAAATGCTTAAGCATCTTAAAACACGCCTAGGATTAACAGGGCTTTTTATCGCCTTGGGCGTGCTATTGGTGTGGCTTGGCCCAGGCGGGCCTCAAAAAACCGCTATCGACCCAGAAGCGCAGGCCCAAGAGCCAGGGCACGTCCTGGAGGATGCTGAAATCACTCTGTTTGGCGACAACGGTAACGTCTTGCAGTCATTAAAAACACCGCGCCTCATCCATACGCCGCAAAGCGGGGAAACCTGGTCTGAGAGCCCTCAGGCCACCCTGTATGACAGCGATGAGCGCCAGTGGCTAGCCAGTGCCGATGTGGGCACGCTTAATACCAATACGCAGTCCCTCGTTATGTCCGGCTCCGCGCGACTTATTGCGCCAGACGAAGGATGGCAGCTGGATACTGAAGAACTGCACTATGATGGCCTCACTCAACATGCATGGAGCGAGGCACCGGTATTACTGCAACAGCCGCCCCAGCAAATGAATGCTTCACATATGGATGTATGGTTAAACGATAGCCAGGTCCGCTTATCTGACGGTGTGCGCGGCACTCATCCACCGGCCACACAACGCTAACAGGAGTCGCCATGAAAGCACTTATCTACACCGCCCTTTTTGCGCTTGCCGTGCCGCTATCCGCGGCAGCCCAAACCAGCTCGTCTTCACAACAGGCCCCCGTGGAGGTCGAAGCCGACCGCCTAGATCTTGATCAGCGCGCGGGCACCGCCGTCTACACCGGGGATGTCAATATTCGCCAGGGCGAAATGCAGCTGCGCGGCGAACGAGTGGAAATTCAACGCAATGAGGCGGGCGAGCTTTCACGGGCAACGTCGACCGGTGAGCGTGCTTATTTGCGCCATCAGGCCGAAGGGCAAGAAGGCCCGACGGAAGGCTGGGCTCGGCGGATTATTTATCACGTCGCCGAACGCCGAGTGGAGCTCGTTGATCAAGCTGAATTGACACAGCAGGACGACAAATTTACCGGAGGTCGGCTTGAATATTTCATCGACCGTGAAGTGATTCAAGCGCGCTCAGACGTTGAAGGTAGCGAGCCGCAGCGTATACGCATGACTATTCAGCCTGAACAATAGAGAGTCTATCGATGGCAACTGCTGACAATGCGCCGATAAAAACACTATATGCCCACCACTTGGCAAAAAGTTACAAACGCCGCCGAGTGGTTAAAGATATTAACTTGGAAATCTCCCAAGGCAGCGTCGTTGGCTTACTCGGCCCTAACGGCGCGGGCAAAACCACGTCGTTTTATATGATTGTCGGGCTGGTCAAATCTGACGCCGGCAAAGTGGGTATTGACGACTTAGATTTAACTCGTGCTCCGATGCATGAGCGCGCAGCGGCAGGCATTGGCTACCTGCCCCAAGAAGCGTCTATTTTTCGCAAATTATCGGTTGCCGATAACATTATGGCGATATTAGAAACGCGCAAAGAGCTCGACCGCCCAGGTCGCGAAGAGCGCCTGGAGGCTCTGCTTGAAGATTTCCATATCACCCATATTCGCGACAACCTAGGCATGAGCCTCTCAGGGGGAGAGCGTCGCCGTGTAGAAATTGCCCGCTCGCTAGCGACCGAACCCGCCTTCATCTTGCTAGATGAGCCCTTTGCCGGGGTTGACCCCATTTCAGTGGGCGAGATTAAAACCATCATTCGCGCGCTGAAACAGCGCCACATTGGCGTTCTGATTACCGACCATAACGTCCGTGAAACGCTGGACATTTGCGATATCGCTTATATTGTCGGCGATGGCCATATCATCGCCAGCGGCCCCCCGGCATCTATCCTCACTAACCAGCAAGTCAGGGATGTTTATCTGGGCGCAGATTTTCGTCTGTAGGCTTATTTTTGCCCATAAATCCCGCCTTATAACGCTTTAACTACCAATGGCATGCTTATTGCACTTGCACCCAGCTCCCACTCGCACTAGGGTAAAGCATTCCGATTAACGAGTGGTTCTCAAATGGTCATGAAAGCTTCTCTTCAACTGCGCATTGGGACACAGCTGACCATGACACCTCAGCTGCAGCAGGCTATCGCCCTGCTGCAGCTATCGACTCTGGATCTTCGTCAGGAAATTCAGCAGGCCTTAGATGCCAACCCCATGCTGGAACAGGAAGATGAGTTCGGTGAAGAGGCCGTAAGCGAGCCTAAAGAGGAGGAGTGGTCAGAGAGCATTCCCACCGAGCTTTCCGTTGATAGCGACTGGTCGGACACCTATCAAGACATTGGCGGCACTGGCAGCAGCAGCGAGGGCCCTGATTTTGAGCGCCAGGCTGCCGAACAGAGCCTTCATGGCCACCTATTGTGGCAACTCGCCATGACCGATTTTAGTGTGCGTGAACAGCTGGTTTCCGAGAGCCTCATTGATGCACTAGATGCCAACGGCTATTTGACCCAGCCGCTTAATGATATTCGTGAAGGGCTACGCGCCCAGGGCATTGATAGCCTTAGCCAGCGCGAAGTCGAAACGACATTATTAAAACTGCAGCAATTCGAGCCCACCGGTATTTTTGCCCGCGACCTGCGTGAATGCTTGATGCTGCAGCTCGCCGCCCTGCCAGATGATACGCCACTGCTAGTGCCTGCTCGTAGGCTAGTGCGTCAGTTTCTTGAAGCGCTCAGCAAAGATGACATGCGCTTACTCAAGCGACGCTTAGGACTCGATGACGAGCAGCTAGCCGATGTCATCCAGCTAATTCGCAGCCTAGATCCACGCCCAGGCAGCGCTTATGGCGTGACCAACGACAGCTACATCACGCCCGACCTGGTGGTGCGTCATGATAATGAAGGCTGGCATTTAGAGCTCAATCAGGACGCCCTGCCTCGGTTAAGAATCCAACCTGATTACGCCAGCCTGATAAAGCGTGCGGACAAAAGTCAGGATAATCAGTTTTTGAAAGAACACCTGCAGGAAGCGCGCTGGTTAATTAAAAGCCTTTCGAGTCGTAACGACACGCTGCTGCGAGTGGGCCGTGAAATCATTACCCGTCAAATCGGCTTTCTCGAACATGGCGAAGAATCCATGAAACCGCTGATTTTGGCCGATATAGCCGCAGCCGTTGAAATGCATGAATCAACGATTTCACGGGTGACAACGCAGAAATATATTCATACGCCGCGTGGCGTGTTCGAGCTGAAATACTTTTTCTCTAGCCAAGTGAGTGGCCAGGATGGCGACAGCCACTCCAGTACCGCGATCCGCGCCCGCCTGAAAAAGCTGGTTCACGAAGAAGCGCCCAGCAAACCGCTTTCTGATAGCCGCTTAGTGACATTATTAGAAGAAGGTGGCATTCAAGTTGCAAGGCGTACGGTAGCCAAATATCGTGAAGCCATGGGCATTCCCTCTTCCAGTGAGCGGCGCCGTTTGCGCTAGGATCTGCCAGGTTGCAGCGAAACTCTCGACAAGGGCTTTGCAACGGGGCAAAAAGGGTTACAATCAAAAGGGCTACATATCTAAGTACTAAGTACAGTCCCTAAGTACGGTTCCTAAGCACGGTTCCTAAGTACAGTCCGATAGATAAGGAGTACGTCAATGCAAGTAAATATCACTGGTCATCACGTAGAACTGACTGACGCCTTGCGTGACTATGTTAATGAAAAGCTTGAACGTGTTGAGCGTCATTACGACAATATAACCACTGTGCAGGTCACCCTATCGGTGGAGAAAGAACGCCAACAGGCAGCCTGCACACTGCATGCAGCAGGCGCTGACTTACATGCAGAAGCCCTAGACAGTGATATGTATGCCGCTATCGATGCGCTAGCGGACAAAATTGATCGTCAACTCGTTAAACATAAGGAAAAAGCACAAGCTCGCGCCCAAGGCGCAGGTGTGCGTTAATTCAATGACGTTGGAAACCATACTCCCCCCAGAGCGCGTTCTTTTCGACGTCCCTGGGGGCAGCAAAAAAAGGGTGCTGGAATTTTTCAGCACCTTTATCGCCCAAAATACGCCCAGTTTAGATAGCCAAGAAGTGTTCAGTCGCTTAATCGGCCGAGAACGCTTAGGTAGCACAGGGATTGGTAACGGCGTGGCTATTCCACATGCCCGCAGCCCTCACTGCTCTACGCCTATTGCTGGTTTTTTAAAACTCTCAGAAGCGATTGATTTTGATGCTATCGACGGCGACCCCGTTGATCTAGTGTTTGTGCTGCTCGTACCGGAACAAGCGGATGACACACACCTCTCTTTGCTAGGCCAAGTAGCCACCATCATGAATGATGCGGATACTCGCCAGCGGCTACGCAAAGCAGGCAGTCAGCGCGAACTACTCGACCTCATTACAGCTAAAATTCGTGAGCATTCAGCGGATTAAGCGACAATCAATGACCATCAAGTCCCTATTTAAGCCGTTGGATTAACGCGAAGAGAAACTCTATGCAACTGGTCATCATTAGCGGTCGTTCTGGGTCTGGCAAATCTATCGCCTTACAGGCGTTGGAAGACCTAGGCTACTACGCGATTGATAACCTTCCCGTCATGCTGCTGGGGTCACTGGTCGACGAATTACGCGACCAGAGTGATCGTACCCATCTGGCGGTCAGCATTGATGCACGCAACTTACCGGGGGCTCTTGAACGCCTGCCCTCGCTATTACAAGAGTTGCGCCAGCGCACCATTGATTTCCAAGTTATCTACCTAACCACTGATGCCCGAATTCTTCTAGAGCGTTACTCCGCCACACGCCGCCGACATCCGTTGACGCGCAATAGTGAAATGACCCTTGAAGAGGCTATCAATAAAGAAGAAGAGACCCTGCATGACATACGTGATCTAGCCGATCTATTGATCGACACATCGCGACTGTCAGTACACGACCTACGCCGCCGGATTACTGACCAGGTGGCTCACCAGCAGTGCGACCAGTTGACGTTGACGTTTGAATCGTTCGGTTATAAGCGTGGGGTACCCTTGGATGCTGACCTCGTCTTCGACGTGCGCTGCCTGCCCAATCCTTACTGGGACCCAACGCTGCGACAATCGACAGGCCGTGACGCCAACATCGTTGCCTTCTTAAAAGGCTATCCCGTTGTGGATGCCATGAGTAACGATATCCAGGCATGGCTTGAGCGCTGGTTACCGGCTTATCAGAATAGCCAACGTAGCTACATGACCGTTGCTATTGGCTGCACCGGTGGTCAACATCGCTCTGTCTATATGGTGGAGCAGCTAGCAAAAAGCTTAGCGGCTCGTGTGGGCGAAGTTCAATTGCGCCACCGAGAGCTAGGCCTGCAATATACGCTGAGCGAACAGCCCCCAACGCCGTTGACCAGTCTCTCCTCGACCAGCGATCAATTACCAACGACTTAAGCACGTCTATTGATTAATGACACCACTCGGCGAAAAGGAACCAGGGTGCCAGAAAGAACACTCACACTCACCAATCAACGCGGACTACATGCCCGCGCGGCGACGAAACTAGTTAAATGCGGCCAACAGTTCACGGCTAATATACGTGTCTATAAGCAGCAGCAGGCTGCCGATGCCGCTAATATTATGTCGTTATTAATGCTCGCCGCCCCGTGCGGTACTGAGCTAGCTATACACGCCGAGGGCGACGACGCAGAACAGGCGCTTGATGCGATTCAAGCGCTGTTCGAGGCTCGCTTTGAGGAAGATCAGTAGCCATTTACGCCGATTAGTTACCGGCTACTGTCATCGCATCAATCAACCAGCTACCCGTGTGCACGCTGCCACGGGTATCGGTATCATCACCAATGCCCACTAGGCCCGCGAACATCCGCTCCAGATTACCAGCGATCGTAAACTCTTCGATCGGGTATTGAACCTTACCGTTCTCGACCCAAAAGCCGGCCGCCCCACGGGAGTAATCGCCGGTAACGCCATTAACGCCCTGGCCCATCAGCTCCGTCACCCAAATACCTTTCCCCATCTCTTGCAGCAGTGCTTCGCGAGGCTTCAGCGGTGCTGTCAGGCGTACATTGCGCGCCCCACCAGCATTGCCCGTGGTCTGCATACCCATCCGCCTAGCGCTGTAGGAAGACAGCATATAGCTTTCGATACGCCCCTCATCGATAAAGCGATTATTGCGCGTTTGCACCCCTTCGCCATCAAACGGTGAGCTCGCGGTAGCGCCCACTTCCATGGGTCGCTCTTCAAGGCTAAACCAGTCAGGAAAGAGCACAGTACCAAGCCGATCACATAAAAAAGATGACTGGCGATACAACGCTCCACCGGCGATACCGCCCAACAAATGCCCGATCAAACCACCGGATAACGACGGATCAAACAGCACTGGAAAGGTCCCCGTGGGCGGACGCTGAGCACCCAGCCTACGCAGCGTGCGTGCGGCGGCTTCACGCCCCACGTCAGCGGGGTCACGCAGTGCTCTGGGATCACGCGCAGAGGTATAGTCGTAGTCACGCTGCATGCCGCCGTCATCTTGAGCAATCAGCATGCATGATAGTGAATGGCTACTGCCTTTTTGAGTGCCTAAAAAACCATGGCTATTGGCATAAACGCGCACCCCTTCACCGCTGGACAGCGAGGCACCATCCGACTGAGAAATACCTTCCACGTCACGCCCCGCCTGCTCGCAGGCAAGCGCTAATTCAATCGCTTCATCCGTGGTAAGCGCCCAAGGATAGTGCACTTTCAAATCGGGCAGCTCGCTTGCCATCAGCGCCGCATCGGCTAGCCCTGCGGCGGGATCTTCACCGGTATATCGAGCAATCGCCAACGCTTTCTCTACGGCGGCCTGAATCGACGCGCTGCTGGCATCTGTAGATGAAGCGCTACCCTTACGCTGTCCTACGTAAAGCGTCACGGCAATACCCTGGTCTCGGGATAGCTCAACCGTCTCAACTTCGCCCAGACGCACGCTCACGCCTATACCCTGATCCACGCTTGCGCCCACTTCGGCGGCATCTGCGCCCATACGTTTTGCCAACGCTAGCGCCTCTTCGGCCCGCGCGGTGAGTAGCGACTGCTGCGCGGATGCATCAAATGCCTGTGCCATATGGCCTCCTTTTTCGCCGAATCTCTCTCAATAGAATGTCTTTGGCGAATCAATGTTGTACTCGCAGCTGGTATAATGCCGCAACGAATCTTGTCTGTGAGTCACATTATGCGTAAGCAACGTCCCGATCCAGTTGAAGTAGAAGAACAGGAAGAACGCCCTAGCAAGTCGCAACTCAAACGCGAAATGCATGCCTTACAGGCACTTGGGGAAACATTGATCGCTATGCGACCAGCAGAACGCGCCCGTTTCCCCCTCTCTGACGATATGCTGCGCGCAATTGAAGAAACCGCACGCATTCGTTCTCATGAAGGTCGCCGACGTCATATGCAGTACGTTGGCAAATTAATTCGTAAAGAAGATCTCACTGCCATTCAAGGCGTATTCGATTCCATTGATCAGGAACAAGAGCAGCGCGATCACGCCTTTCATCGCCTCGAAAAATGGCGCGAACGCTTAATTGACGAGGGCGATGAGGCTGTCGATCTGTTCATGACTGAACACCCCGACGCCGATCGTCAAACGCTGCGTCAGCTCATTCGCAATGCCCAGCGAGAACGCGAAGAGGGCAAGCCGCCAACGAGCTCGCGCAAGCTCTTCAAACACCTGCGCGAAACCCTGGCACTTTAAGCCCGAGCGTAAGACAGCGCTTACGAATGAGTACCGCCGACCGTCAGCTCATCCAACTTGAGGGTGGGCTGACCAACACCGACCGGCACCCCTTGTCCTTCTTTACCGCACACACCAATCCCGGTATCAAGGGCCATATCGTGACCGATCATCGAAACGCGCCCCATCGCCTCAGGGCCATTGCCAATAAGCGTTGCGCCTTTGACCGGCACAGTCACTTTGCCATCTTCAATTAAGTAAGCTTCACTGGCGGAAAATACGAACTTACCCGACGTTATATCAACCTGGCCACCCGCAAAACTTACTGCGTAAATGCCACGTTTTACGCTTTTGATAATGTCACTAGGCTCATCCTGACCAGCCAGCATGACGGTATTGGTCATTCGCGGCATCGGCATGTGAGCAAATGACTCGCGCCGAGCATTTCCTGTCGGCGCCATTCCCATCAAGCGAGCATTGAGCTTGTCCTGCATGTAACCGGTCAAAATACCGTCTTCGATAAGCGGCGTGTATTGGCCAGGTGTACCCTCATCATCGATACTCATTGAGCCACGACAATCGGCTAGCGTCGCATCATCTACAATATTGACGCCCTTCGCGGCGACCCGCTTGCCCATCTGCCCCGAAAAAGCGGAGCTTCCCTTACGGTTAAAATCCCCTTCAAGACCGTGGCCCACGGCTTCATGCAGCAAAATACCCGGCCATCCTGACGCCAAAACCACGGGCATTTGACCCGCGGGCGCATCAACGGCTTCGAGGTTCACCAGCGCCTGACGCACAGCTTCTTTAGCATAGCGCTCCGCCACCTGCTCATCACGCAGCTTTGCCATTGAATAACGGCCACCGCCGCCCGCGCTGCCGCGCTCACGACGACCATTTTTAACGGCAATAACGCTAACGTTAAAGCGAACCAACGGGCGAATATCCGCCGCCAGAGTGCCATCGCTGGCACGCACCAATACGACTTCATAGGTACCGGAGAGAGAGGCACTCACTTGGCTAATGCTCGGGTCCGCTGCACGCGCCACGCAATCGGCCTGCTTGAGCATGGCCACCTTATCTTCCGCGCTCAGACCTGCCAATGGATCAATCCCGACATAGCGTGACATAGCAGACACCGGGCGGACCAGTTGCCCAGGTAGGCGCTTACCGCTGCGCACAATGCCTGCCGCGGTGCGGCCAGTATCCATTAGCGCATCGGCGGTAATTTGATTTGAGTAGGCAAAGCCGGTTTTTTCACCCGCCAATGAGCGCACGCCAACCCCACCATCAATGCTGTAGCTGGCTTCTTTTACTTCGCCATCTTCTAATACCCAGCCTTCTTGCCAAGTACGCTGAAAATACAGATCGGCGTAGTCTATGCCCGCGCCCATCGCGTAGCCAAGCCCGGTTTCCAGAGCATCTAAATCCAGCCCCCCGGGTGTCAACAAAATGGCGGCAGCCGTGTCTATATCACTTTTATATACGGTCATAGGGGGCCCTCTAAAGTAACCTGCGGCGAAGTCCAAGGGCCTCGCACGCGATAATGAAGTGTCGTGACCCGATCTAGCGCGTCACCAAAAAGCTTGTCTGCGATGAATAGCGCACCGCCAACAATGGGCGCACCGACAGCAATTGCCGCGATAGGTAAACTTTGTGTCACTGGCAGTGTGACGCCAAGCCGCTGATCAAGTTCACGCGTAACCAGGTCGACATTGCCGGTAAGCGTTAAGGTGGTAGCCGGGGCATCAATTTCCAATGGCCCTCGCAGCGTTAGCAGTCCACCGGTGACATCGGCAGTACCATTGACACGGTCAAACGCCGTGCCTTGGCCGGTAACGTCAGAAAAATCTAAGCGTATGCGGCGTAAAATATTATCGAAATTGAGCAGTCCGATTAAACGCGCAGGCGCAGATTCTAGGGTGGCAAAACGGCCATCACGCATATCTGTGCTTAGGGAGCCATCGGCATTGCGCAAATCGAGTTGCCAAGGCGCTCCCGGCCAGTTCAGCGATGCTTTTACGTCGGTACTGCGGCTACGCATCACCACAGGCTGATCAAGCCGCTCAAGCGCCGTGCCGATGTCTCCACCTTGAATAGAGATATCCGCCCAAGTGTGGCTGGTGGTTGAATCTCCTTCCCAGTGAAGCTCGCCACGAGCGGAAAGCTGCCCCATGGTGAGACCGACTGGGGTCAGCGAAAACCGCTGCCCGTCGGTTTGCCAATACGCGGTCAACGGACCAAAGCGACGCGTGCCCATGGCAATCTCTGCTAAGCGTAAACGGCCATTCGGCACATCGGCCAGCCACTCGGGAATCACCGTCGGCGGCTTGCGCTGGGTCTCAACCGCCTGCCACCAGGAATCGGGTGCTGGCGTCTCGCTGTCATGCTCGACATTAGCGAGTTTCAACAAACGGTCTAGCGCAATGCCATCAATCGCAATATCCAGCGGCTGCGGCGAATCACCATTGTACAGCAAATGCCCGGTGACTAGATTACCGCCCACATCAAGATCGACCTGGCCGCCGCTGACACTACCTGACGCGTTGACATTGCCTAAACATTCCGCCTGATAAACCACACAGGGCGTTGTTAGCGAGACATTCAGCGGCATTTGGCTATCTGCGCCACTCGGTTGAGATGCGCTTAGCGCCATCATTGGCTTAATAGCCTGCTGCCACGCCAGTGGATCAATACGCGGCACATTCGCAACGAGATTTATCCCAGGCTGAGCTGGCCAAGCAGGCACTTGCTCTGCGGCACTGCCCAGATGCATCGTGCCGGCCAGCGCTTGATGACCGAACAGCCCTCGCGCAGAGAAAATATCAGCTAAGCGGCTTTCAATGCGTCCGGAATCGATATCCGCGGTTAACACCCATGGCCAGGGCTGCTGTGACGTTTTTGCAAAGGGTTCAGGTAGGTGGCTAGTAACGCCGACTAAACGACTTTCCACTCTCACGGTCGGTGTGGGCAACAGGCCAACGTGGCCCTGCCACTGTAGCTGTCCCTCTAGCGGCAAGCGCCCCTGGCTATCGTCTAACCCAGCCAAACCGAAAAGTGCCGCCGTCGCAACGCTACCTTGCAGTTGAATCCCGTCGCCCAGCGTATCAATATCGGCGTTTATTTCACCGCCCAAGACTTGGCCACTCGCCGTGCCAACCAGCCCTCCGTTTTCGCCATTTTGTAACCAGCGTAGACCCCCTTCGACCGACCGGAGACGCACCCCCAGCGGTAGATAAACAATCTCAGAGAAGCGTGGCTGCGCATTGATTTCTAGCTGAAGTGTCTCGGGCGTTTTCAGCGGCAGCGAAAGCGCAATATCGCCATCGACGTCACCGGTTATCCGCAAATCACTCAGCTGCGAAAGATCAATATCAGGCATGGCCTGAAGAAACGACATAA
This sequence comes from Halomonas sp. AOP25-F1-15, assembly GCF_052378675.1. Taxonomy (NCBI): domain Bacteria; kingdom Pseudomonadati; phylum Pseudomonadota; class Gammaproteobacteria; order Oceanospirillales; family Halomonadaceae; genus Halomonas; species Halomonas sp. AOP25-F1-15. The sequence continues at coordinate 479,933 of NZ_JBQSXV010000002.1, read as the reverse complement.
GCGCCGAGCCTTCCGACTGTAATTCCCCGGAGAGCTTAAGCGTCTCATTTTCCATTACCAGCTCGCCCTTGGAAGCTGCCACGCCATGGCTCTGGGCACGCTCTATCTCCGCTTTTAGCACTTTATCCTGCCACTTGAGGCGGCCCTCAATATCGTCAAGGCGCGGCCAGCCGGGCGCAATGGGCAAATGTCCTTGGGTAACGGCCAGCGCTAGCGTCGCGGTAAAGTCATCAGCGCCGACGGTTTCACCAATCGGCAAACTCAGCTGTAATGATCCTTCGGTCACGTAGCCGCCAATATCATCAAGCAGCCAGTCCTGAAGCTCATTATCCATAACACTTAGCGGCAGCCATTGAGCCAACGGGCGTTCAAGGGCATCCACATCGCTAAAATCAAGGTCTAAACCAAAATGGCCGCGCTGATTACCGCTGACCAATCCGAAGCCACCCGACACCTGAGCCCCATCCCACTCAACGTTTAGCTGCTTGCCGCTAACCATCGTGTTAGGGCCGTCGTATACCCACTCAACCTCTCCTTCGACGCTTTGCAACTGCATGGGAGCGGCAAAAAACTCGGGGAAATAAAGGGTGCTGTCGCCGTCACTACTAAACTGCACACGACCGCGAAAGTCACGCGCTTGAACCCAGGCATCAAGCGGGCCGCCGCCGGGCACCTGCTCCCAAGGCGATACTTCGACATCGCTAAGGGCGGCGTCTACTCCCCAACGACCATCCTGCTGCCCCACCTGCAGCCCCTGCACCTGACCGCGCGGCGAAAGCGTTTGCAAAACGCGCGTCAACGATTCGGGCAGCAAGACATAGTCACGCCAAGCAGTAAGCGATGCGAGTTCAAAGGCACTGGTGCGCACTTCCCACCGACCTGGCTGATGCGTGGCATGCCAATGTCTCGGCAAGGCGGGTCCAACGCTAGCACCAGGCGGCTGCGCCCACTCGACCCTGTCCGCATCGCCACTTAGCCATGCCTCACCGCCATCACCGTCGCGCTGCCACAAACCGCTGGTTTTAATATCCCTTAATACCGCGTACTGAACGTCATGGCGCAGCGTCAGTTCAGGAACTTTGACAGAAACCCTCGCCTCTTCAAGACGCCCGGCGCTCCAACGTCCCCACAGCCGCGCACTGCCACCCGCCTGCTCTAAATAAGGCATATGATCGGGGCGAAACATAGCAGCTAGCACGACCAATTGATCTAACTGAATATCCAACTGCAAAGCAGCCGAAAAGTCGCTAAAGCCATGCTGGCCAGGCTGCATTTCGACCTTTATTTCAGCCGCAGGCAAAGCAATCTCGTGTGCCTGCTGCAGTGACTGTGCAATATTGATAGCACCTTCAAGCCGAGTACGCCGCTCATCACCGGTCAGCAGCAGGGTCTGGGCGTGCAGCAGCACGGTATCTTCCCGGCCATGCAACACGACACGCGTGTCATCGACCCACAGCCGTTGGCGCAAAATTAAGCCGGTCCAGTCGTCGACAGTGGCTAGATCCATATCGGGGTCAGGTGCCAATAGCGGGAGCTTAGCAGGCTCAGGCCACTGCCACGCTGCGCCGGCGCCCTGATAAAGATGAAACTGCGTGCCGGTAATGCGAGCGTCGCTAAAGATCGGCGCTAAATTGGCAAGTGACGCCCATGTATCCAGCTGCAAGCCCGCATGGTCCAGCGAAAACAGCGCCTGACCATCCGGCGTCTCCGCATTAACGCCGTCAAGACTTAACAGCAGATCATTACGAGAAAGAGATAGCGACATGCGCTCGATAGTGACAGGCACGCCGATACGCGCTTCAAGCAGCGCTTCAATACGCGGGGTTAAGGCATCGGACTGGCTCATCACCAGGCGGAGTAACAGCAGCAGCACGGCGATGCTGCCCAATACCCATGCCGTGGCCGCCAAGCTCCAATGCACCAGTAAACGAGTCTGCATGATTTACATCAGCACGATATCGTACTGCTCTTGGGAATAGTGCTGTTCAACCTGAAAGCGAATCGTTTTGTTGATAAAGGTTTCCAGGTCTGCCACCGCCGCTGACTCCTCATCCAGTAACCGGTCAACGACTGACTGCGAGGCAAGCACCATGTAGGTTTCAGCACTGTAGGCGCGCTCTTCGCGCAGAATCTCCCGAAAGATTTCGTAGCAAACGGTTTCTGGCGTTCTCAGCGTTCCCCTGCCACTGCAGGTGGTGCAAGCTTCACAGAGCGTTTGCTCCAAGCTTTCGCGGGTACGCTTGCGGGTAAGCTGAACAAGCCCAAGCTCTGTGACGCCCGTGCACTTGGTTTTAGCATGATCGCGCTCTAAAGCTTTTTCTAAAACGCGCAAGACCTGGCGCTGGTGTTCAACGTCAATCATATCGATAAAGTCGATAATGATGATGCCACCTAAATTGCGTAGCCGAAGCTGGCGAGCAATCGCTGTTGCCGCCTCCAGGTTGGTTTTAAAGATAGTCTCTTCAAGATTGCGGTGGCCGACATAGCCACCGGTATTAACATCGATGGTGGTCATTGCCTCGGTCGGGTCAATCACGAGATAACCACCAGACTTCAGCTGCACCCTACGACCCAATGCCTTTTGGATCTCATCTTCGACGCTATAGAGATCAAAAATGGGCCGCTCGCCAGGATAATATTCAATGCGATCAACGGCATTGGGCATGAACTCTTCAGCGAATTCCACTAGCTTGACAAAATTTTCACGCGAATCGATACGCACTTTTTCGATGTCATCACGCATCACATCACGCAGCGTGCGCATGAATAGCGGCAGGTCATCATAAATAACGGTTTGTGGGGCCGCACTGACTTTCCGCTCGCTGACGTTACGCCATAGTCGCAGCAGAAAATTCATATCGCCTTTAAGTTCTTCGTCGCCCACACCTTCGGCCGCCGTACGAACAATAAATCCACCCGTCACTTCTAGCGTTTGCTCGCTAATACTGGCATCCAATAGCGCCTTTAAGCGCTCACGCTCATGCTCATCTTCAATGCGCTGAGAAACACCGTGGTGTGGCGAATCAGGCATATAAACCAAGTAGCGCGAAGGGATCGAAAGATGTGTAGTTAAGCGCGCACCTTTACTGCCAATAGGATCTTTGGTCGCCTGCACGACGAGCGCCTGACCTTCATGTAGCAGTTGAGCGATCGTTTGCTGCTCATCCTGAGGCGTGCCGGGCGGCATCACTTCATGCACATGAATGAAGGCTGCGCGCTCAAGGCCAATATCGACAAAAGCAGCCTGCATACCAGGCAGCACGCGTACCACTTTGCCTTTGTAGATATTGCCCACGATGCCACGCCGTCGGGAGCGCTCGATCAGTGCCTCTTGCAAAACGCCATTTTCCACCAGCGCAACGCGGGTTTCCATTGGCGTTAAATTGATGAGAACTTCACCGCTCATGCACAAATCCTTATAGGTTGACGTATTCCTTGCTAGCGATACATGCGCCGATCTATCCATGCTTAGCGCGTTAAATGCACTGCCAAATAGGAACTCCCTGTCGGCGCAGCAAGCTCGTCGTCTCAAATAGCGGCAGCCCCACTACTGCAGAATGGCTGCCTTGAATCTCTTTTACAAATATCGATGCTAAACCTTGGATGGCATAGCCTCCCGCTTTATCAGCCGGCTCACCGGTCTGCCAATAGGCAGAGATTTCCTGCTCGTTAATTACGCGCATCGTTACTTGAGTGGTGACGCAGCAAGAGAGCATACCCTCCGGCCCGGTCACGGCTACTGCCGTGAGCACTTGATGCGAGCGACCTGACAATAGGCGCAGCATCGAGGCTCCATCTTGAGCATCCGCCGGCTTACCTAGAATACGCCCATCAACAGCAATAGCGGTATCGGAACCTAAGGTTGGCAAGTCAGTAAGCGACATAGCCGCCTCTGCTTTGGCAATCGCTAAGCGACTCACATAGGTCGTCGCCGACTCCCCAGTTAGCGGCGTTTCATCAATATCACAGGGATGAACCGTTACCGGCACCCCGATGGAGGCCAGCAAAGCACGCCGACGCGGCGAAGCGGAGGCCAGGCACAAGACCGGCACTGAAGCGCTCATGAAGCGGCTAACCGGCGTTCCAATGCTTGGAACATCGTGGATAGCCAAGGCCACAGCAGAGCGCTAATCAAGGAAGGAATCAAAAAGGCCAAATGGATCGAAAAATCGCCCACGATAGTACGCAACCATTGCGCAACAAGCTGCACTAAACCAATGAGCACCAGCACGAGCGCCGACTGCTGCACCAGCGAATAGGCGCGGAATCGGGGGTATACCAAGGCACATAAAAAAGCCAGCAGTGCATAAACCATCGCATGCTGGCCTAGCGCAGTGCCTTCTATTAAATCCATCAAGATACCCAGCACAAAGCCGTGAAAAACGCCGACTCTATCGGGCGTGCGCATACACCAGTAGACCAGCATCAGGCCCAGCCATTCAGGGCGATATACCTGCCAGCCATCGGCCAGCGGCATTACTTGAAGGCACAATGCTAATAACAGGCTTAGCCAAACAAACAACAGCGGAACAATCGGTGCGCGGGCCATCAGGGCACCTCTTGGGATGATACATTTTGATCGGGATTGGATAGTTGAAGCGAAGAGCGCAGCGCTGCTGCGGAAATATCCAACGTCTCATCCCATGCATGTTCGTCAATCTCTTGCTGGGGAGGTGGAAAAAGTAGCAAGAAGTGGCGCGAGCGCTGCAACTGCGCCATTGGCTCAGCCGTTACGCGTGCAAAAGGTTGACCCGGATCATGATAGACCTCGGTCACTCGGGCTACGGGATACCCGGGAGGAAAGCGCCCGGCCAGGCCTGACGTGGTTAGCAGATCACCCTCACGAATGTCTGCAGTATCCGGCACGTGCATTACATTGACGCTGCTGTAGCGCCCGGCACCCTGCACAATAAAGCGCAGACCGTTGCGATTTAGCTGCACAGGCAAAGCATGGCTGGCATCGGCCAATAGCAGTACGCGGCTAGAGTAAGCCGAAACCGCCGTAATTTGGCCGACTAAACCCGATGCATCGATGACAGGCTGTCCCACGTAGGCACCGTTGCGGTGCCCGCGATTAACCACCATTTGATGGCTGAAGGGATCGTTATCCAACGACAACAACTCGGCGGTGATATAGGGAATGTCACGTCGCTCGGCGGCATTGAGCAAATCACGTAATTCGCTATTTTCTGCCGTCAGGTTAGCCATACGCTGACCGCGATGGGAAAGCGTTAGGATTTGCTCGCGCAGACGACGGTTTTCGTCCACCAGCGCCTGCTGATCGGAGAGCGCAAGCGAGCCCCAGTTCAATAGATCGCTAGGCACACTAACGATCCATTGAACAGGCGCCACAACCATCGACATTTGCGCGCGCACCTGCTCCATACGCGTGAAATGATGGTCGACAAACATCAAAGCACTGGCGGCCAACGCGCAAAAAAACAGCCGGTAGCCCGGCAATGGCCCGTGCGAAAACAGCGGTTTAATAGGCAATCCCCCCGCATTAACCGCTGAGATCAGTCGCTCGACAGCAACTCAAAGGTATGCTGATCAATCATTTCCAGCGCTTTACCACCACCGCGCGCAACGCACGTCAGCGGGTCTTCAGCCACAATCACCGGCAGCCCTGTTTCTTCAGCAATCAGCTTATCCAGATCGCGAAGCAAGGCACCGCCACCGGTCAACACCAAGCCACGCTCGGCGATATCAGAGGCCAATTCTGGCGGCGACTGCTCAAGAGCGCTTTTGACCGCGGAAACAATGGAGCCAAGGGTTTCTTGCAGGGCTTCAAGCGTTTCGTGAGAATTTAGCGTAAAGCTGCGTGGAATACCTTCAGCCAGGTTACGTCCGCGCACGTCTATTTCGCGCAGTTCGCCACCCGGATAAGCACAGCCAATCTCTTCTTTAATGCGCTCGGCCGTCGCCTCACCAATCAAGCTGCCATAGTGACGACGAACATAAGCGGTAATGGCTTCATCAAAGCGGTCGCCACCCACCCGAATAGATTCGGAATAGACCACGCCATTGAGTGAGATAATCGCAATTTCAGTGGTACCACCACCGATATCCACCACCATTGAACCCTGGGCTTCATCAACCGGAAGGCCTGCGCCAATCGCTGCCGCCATGGGCTCTTCAATCAAGAACACCTCGCGGGCGCCGGCACCTTCCGCCGACTCACGAATCGCCCGTCGCTCAACTTGCGTTGACATGCAAGGAACGCACACCAGCACACGCGGGCTAGGGGTTAAAAAGGTGCTTTGGTGCACTTTGCGGATAAAATGCTGAAGCATTTGCTCGGTCACGGTGAAATCGGCGATAACGCCATCTTTCATCGGACGGATCGCAGTGATATTGCCAGGCGTACGACCCAACATTCGCTTGGCATCAGTACCGACTGCCGCAACGCTGCGCATAGTGCCAGACTGGCGAATAGCGACCACGGACGGCTCATCAAGCACGATACCGCGACCGCGTACATAAATCAGTGTATTGGCCGTACCCAAGTCGATCGACAGATCGCTGGAAAACAGCCCCCTCAAACGTTTAAACATGGATGTCGTTACCTAGTGCAGACCGGGAACCCTGTGCGGATGCAAACGGTATCACCGCAACCCCCTGGCAGCAAGCACGAGTCGTGCCTAATACTGCCCGTTAAGGCCAAGATGTGGTACCTTTTGCGGCTATTTTCCACGTCTGCGACACAAGACGTTTTTTTGATATCGGTATGTATACCGCTTAAAGCGGATTATGTTCCCTTACGTTTATGAGGAAATTCCGATCATGGCGCTTGAAGAATCTCATGTGCGCCGGGCTGCCCACCTAGCCCGACTCGCCGTCAGCGATGACCAAGCCAGCGGCTTTGTAGATGATCTAAGCCGGATTCTGGACATGGTCGACCAACTACAAGGCGTTGATACCGAAGGTGTTTTACCGCTATCTCATCCGCTAGATGCGACCCAGCGGCTGCGCGCCGACGAAGTCACTGAAACCAACCAGCGCGATACTTTTCAGCGCTGTGCTCCGGCAGTGGAAAACGGCCTGTATCTCGTCCCCCGCGTTGTTGAATAAATTTGTTGAACAGAAACGCGTTCGAGATTACTGAGCCGCCACTTTCGCCGCTATTTTTTTCGCCCCTGAACGGAGCTTCTGGGTCATGTATGAGAAAACATTAACGCAACTCGCTGTCGCCTTAAAAAAAGGCGAGTTTTCGAGCCGCGAACTGACCACACATTATTTACAGCGTATCGAAAAGGCTGATAGCAAGCTCAACAGCTTCATCAGCGTAACCGCAGAGCAAGCGTTGGCGCGTGCTGACGCAGCCGACAGCACGCGCGCCGCTGGCAAAGCAGGAGCGCTCACGGGCATTCCTCTAGCGCTCAAAGATATTTTTTGTACTCGCGATGTAAAAACCAGCTGTGGCTCCAAAATGCTGGATAATTTTATTGCGCCCTACAATGCCACCGTGGTTGAAAAGCTCAACGCTGCGGGCACGGTCAGCGTGGGTAAAACTAATATGGATGAGTTCGCTATGGGCTCTTCCAATGAAAATAGCTTTTACGGCCCGGTAAAAAACCCCTGGGATCTGAGTGCAGTACCCGGCGGCAGCTCCGGCGGCAGCGCGGCAGCAGTGGCAGCAGGCTTAGTACCCGCGGCGATGGGCACCGATACTGGCGGCTCCATTCGCCAACCGGCGGCGTTTTGTGGGATTACCGGTTTAAAGCCTACTTACGGCCGAGTGTCGCGTTACGGCATCATCGCCTACGCTTCAAGCCTTGATCAGGCAGGCCCCATGGCACGCAGCGCTGAAGACTGCGCGCACCTGCTAGGGGTAATTGCAGGCCACGATGGCCGCGACTCCACCAGCGTTGCGCGTGGCGTACCGGACTATGTAGAAGGGCTTAACGCCCCGCTTTCAGGGCTCAAAATCGGGTTACCTAAAGAATATTTTGGCGACGGATTAGACCCCGCGGTTGAAAAAGCCGTGCGTGAAGCGGTCAGCGTTTACGAGTCGCTGGGTGCCACGGTGCGTGAAGTCAGCTTGCCGCATACGCACTACGCCATTCCGGCTTACTACGTTATCGCTCCCGCCGAAGCATCTTCAAACCTGTCACGCTACGACGGCGTGCGCTTTGGTCACCGCTGCGAAAACCCCAGCGACTTAATTGATTTATATACCCGCTCACGCGCAGAGGGTTTCGGTGAAGAGGTCAAGCGGCGCATTCTGATCGGCACTCATACGCTCTCAGAAGGCTTCTTTGACGCCTACTACACCAAGGCACAAAAAGTGCGCCGCCTGATCCGTCAGGACTTCTTAGACGCTTTTCAAGACGTGGATGTACTGATGGGGCCAGCCTCGCCTACGCCAGCTTTCGACCTGGGTGCTAAAAAAGACCCGGTGTCGATGTACCTGCAGGATATTTACACCATCGCCGTTAACCTAGCGGGCATTCCCGGCATCAGCGTACCCGCCGGTTTTGTCGGCAAGCGTCCCGTTGGCCTGCAGATTCTAGGCACCCACTTTGCTGAGGCGCAGCTGCTTAACGTCGCCCACCAATTTCAGCAAGCGACCGACTGGCACCTACAACGTCCTGCCTTTGCCGAGGAGAACGCCTAATGCAATGGGAAACCGTGATTGGGCTTGAAGTCCACGTTCAGCTCGCTACGCGTTCAAAAATCTTTTCCGGCGCCTCAACGGCGTTTGGCGCTGAGCCAAACACCCAGGCCTGCGCGGTTGACTTGGGTCTGCCGGGCGTGCTGCCAGTGCTCAACGAACAGGCCGTCGCCATGGCCGTTCAGTTTGGCCTGGCGGTGCATGCCGATATTGCTGAAGTATCAATATTTGACCGCAAGAACTACTTCTACCCTGACCTGCCTAAGGGCTATCAGACTAGCCAGATGTATCACCCGATTGTGGGCCCTGGTGATGTTGAGGTCACTTTGGAAGATGGCAGCACCAAACGCATTCGCATTCATCATGCGCATCTTGAAGAGGATGCAGGCAAGTCGCTGCATGAAGACTTCCAAGGCATGACGGGCATTGATCTCAACCGCGCGGGAACACCGCTGTTAGAGATCGTGTCTGAGCCAGACATGAGCAATGCCAAAGAGGCCGCTGCGTATCTTAAGGCGATTCACTCAATCGTTACTTACCTGGGCATTTCCGATGGCAACATGGCGGAAGGCTCTATGCGTTGCGATGTGAATGTCTCGGTGCGTCCGAAAGGCCAAGCAACGTTAGGCACTCGGGCTGAAATCAAAAACGTTAACTCGTTCCGCTTTGTCGAGCGCGCGATTGCCTTTGAGGTTGAGCGCCAAATTGAGCTCATCGAAGACGGTGGCAAAGTCGTTCAAGAAACACGCCTGTTTGATCCAGACCGCGATGAAACGCGCAGCATGCGTACCAAGGAAGAAGCCAACGACTACCGCTACTTCCCCTGCCCGGACCTACTGCCGATAGTGCTTGATCAGGCCTATCTGGACCACCTGCGCGGCCAGCTGCCCGAGCTGCCTGCCGATAAGCGCGAGCGCTTCCAAAGCGAGCTGGGCCTGTCGGCTTATGATGCCAATGTCATCTCTGCTAGCCGGGATATGGCCGAGTTCTTTGAAGCAGTGCATAACGTATGTGGCGATGCCAAGCAGTCGGCCAACTGGGTGCAGGGAGAGTTTTCCGGTGCGCTTAATCGTGAAAACCTGAGCATTGCCAATAGCCCCATTTCCGCACGCCAGTTAGGCGAGCTGATTAGCCGTGTACTCGACGATACGATTAGTGGCAAGGCGGCTAAAGATGTTTTCCAGGCGCTTTGGAACGGTCAGGGCGAAACAGCCGATGAGATCATTGACGCTAAAGGCCTCAAGCAAGTCACTGATACCGTTGCTATTGAAGCCATGATTGATCAAGTGATCGCAGACAGCCCTGCTCAGGTGGCCCAGTATCGCGACTCAGAGCCCGACAAGCGCGGCAAAATGATTGGCTACTTTGTTGGCCAGGCGATGAAAGCGTCACGGGGCACCGCTAACCCACAGCAGGTAAACGGTATATTGAAGCAGAAATTGGATGCGCTGCTTTAATCTCGTTTGAACATTCTTAGACGTTAGTGGCTGCCTCGGCAGCCGCTTTTTTATGGCCTGTTAGCCACTCGCCAGTTGGCTAGGCTGGGTAAAACTCACTAATTGCGCGCAGCCTGCAGCCCATATCTCGCCTGTCAGCTCGGCAATAGCCGCCGTAGGAAAACCAACGCCCTGAGCGCGGCTACCCCCCACCAGCCAACCCGCCAGATCCCCCACCAAGGGCATATGGCTGACCAACATTATCGGCGCACCTTCTGCCTGCTCAAGCAGCCAGTCGCCAACGGCCGAGGGCGCGTCATCGGGAGTAATAAAATCCAGCGTTTCCAGCCCAATGCCCAGCGCATCACACAGCGCCTGTGCCGTCTGCTGCGCGCGCACATAGGGGCTAGCGTAAAGCCTTGGCATGGGCAGCTCGCCCTGGGCGACACGCTGCGCCAGCCAGCTCGCCATTGTTTCAGCTTCCTGCACGCCACGTGGAGTCAACTGGCGTGCATGATCGGGAGATCCCGGCGCGGCCTCACCATGACGCATAATCAGCATACGCTGCATGCTAACCCCCTTTCTTAAGCGGTGACGGGGTTTGAGAAGAAGCATGCTGATTAGGCTGATCACGATGGGCCTGCAGTACGGACTCACGAGGCAAGATAAACTCTACATCACTGCTCTGCTCCCCCATCATTAATGTGCGCGCCATATCCTGTGCCGGCACGCCATCAAATAATACGCGAGAAAGTCCCTCAGCTAAGGGCATATAAACATCCATTTCACGCGCTTTAGCACACACCAATTTGACGGTATTGACCCCTTCTGCGACCTGGCCAAGCGAACTGACGGCCTCTTCCAGCGTGCGCCCCTCACCCATGGCATGCCCGACTCGATAGTTGCGCGACAAGTTAGACGAACAGGTAACGATTAAATCTCCGACCCCCGCCAGCCCCAGAAACGTCATCGGATTAGCGCCTTCAGCGACGGCAAAGCGGCTCATCTCTGCCAAGGCACGCGTCATCAGCATACTGCGGGTGTTTTCACCCATGCCCAGCGCCGCTGCCATTCCTGCGGCTATCGCATAAATATTTTTCAACGCACCGCCCAGCTCGACGCCATGGCGGTCATCGCTGGCGTAAACTCGAAAGTAGCGACAGCCTAATGCTTGCTGAACTCGAGTTCGCGTTAATGGATCGGCGCTTGCAATCACGGTAGCAGTGAGCTGCTTATCGGCAATTTCCGAGGCCAAATTGGGGCCTGCAATCACACCAATGTGCTCAAAGCCGGTTTCTTGCTCAAGCACTTGGCTCATTAATAAAAAGCTATCTGGCTCGATCCCTTTCGTAGTGCTAACCAAAATCTGCTCAGGCGTTAACCATACTTTGGCCGCTTGCACTACGCTGCGAAAAGCCTTTGAGGGAATCGCGATCAGCACCAGCGAGGCATCGGCCAACACGGCTTTAAGATCGGTTGAGGCCTGCACGGCAGGGTTGATAGCGTAATGGGGCAGATAACGCCCGTTACGATGTTCCTGGTTAATCTGCGCCACCAGCGCTTCGTCACGCATCCACTGGCGAACGCGGGCGTTATTATCCGCGGCAATGCTTGCCAGCGCCGTACCGAAACTACCGCCTCCAAGCACCGCAACATTGATGGGCACCGCGCCGTTGATTTGCTGCTCAGCCATGATGATGTCCTAATAAGTCTCGCGGAACGTATAGCTACTGTATCAAAATCGATTTATTAAAGCAGACGGCCCGCTTGGATAACCAAACGGGCCGACGGCATAGCAACGCTACATTACCGACATTGCCTAAGGGCGTGCGTAAAACAGCGCCTAAATTAGGCGGTCAGCACGCTATTAAGACGCTTCACGTAAGCGGCGGGGTCATCCAGATGTCCGCCTTCGGCAATAATCGCCTGATCTAGCAATATGTAGGAAAGCTGGGTGAACAGTTCGCCCTCAGCGCTTTCAAGGCGTGTCACTAACGCATGATCCGGATTAAGCTCAAGAATCGGCTTCACTTCAGGCAGCGGCTGTCCCGCAGCTTCCATAATACGGCGCATTTGATAGCCCATTTCATGCTCGGGCAACACGACGCACGCCGGCGAATCGGTCAGGCGGTGGGTCACTTTAACGTCTTGAACACCGTCACCCAACGCTTCTTTGACACGCTTGACCAGATCTTCTTTGGCTTTAGCCGTTTCTTCCTGGGCTTTCTTTTCCTCTTCGTCCTCGACATCGCCAAGATCGAGTTCGCCTTTGGCCACATCGGCAAAGGTTTTGCCATCAAACTCGGTTAAATGACTCATCAGCCAATCATCGATACGGTCAGAAAGCAGCAGTACTTCGATACCTTTTTTACGAAAGATCTCCAAGTGCGGGCTATTTTTTGCCGCATTGAGGCTGTCAGCGACCACATAATAAATCTTCTGCTGACCTTCTTTCATGCGCTCAACGTAATCGACTAAGGCGTGTTCTTGGGCAGCAGTATCGGTATGCGTTGAGGCAAAACGCAGCAGGCTGGCAATTTTTTCACGATTGGCTGAATCTTCTCCAGGACCTTCTTTCAACACGCTGCCGAAGGTATTCCAGAAGGTTTGATAATGCTCTTTGTCGTTGGCAAGTTTTTTCAACATGTCCAAGCCGCGCTTGGTGAGCGCTGCCTTGATCTTGTCGACCTTAGGATCTTGCTGGAGCAGCTCGCGAGATACGTTTAGCGACAGCTCGCGGGTGTCCAACACGCCTTTGACAAAGCGCAGGTATAGCGGCAGGAACTGTTCGGCATCATCCATAATAAAGACGCGCTGAACATAGAGCTTAACGCCGCGTGAACCATCACGATCGAACATATCGAACGGCGCACGGCCGGGCACATACAGCAGGCTAGTGTATTCAAGCTTGCCTTCAACCTTATTGTGACTCCAGGCCAGCGGATCAGAAAAATCGTGCGCCACGTGCTTATAGAACGCTTTGTACTCGTCCTCGGAAACATCACTCTTCGGACGCGCCCATAGCGCTGTCGCTTCGTTAACTGTTTCCCACGTCGTTACTTCACTACCTTCAATGCTGTTGCCTTCGTCATCTTTAGGCGTTTCGGTTTTCGGCATGCGGACCGGCACTTCGATATGATCCGAGTACTTACGCACTAAGCCTTGCAGGCGATAGTCGTCGGCGAACTCTTTTGCATCTTCTTTTAAGTGCAGAGTAATTTCGGTACCGTGCTGCGCGCGCTCGATATCGGCAACGGTAAACTCGCCCTCGCCTTTTGAACGCCACTCAACGCCTTGAGCCGCATCGGTGCCTGCTTTACGGGTACGTACCGCAATTTCATCGGCAACAATAAAGCCTGAGTAGAACCCCACACCGAACTGGCCGATCAGCTTGGCATCTTTTTGCTGCTCGCCGGAAAGCTGCTTAAGAAACTCAGCAGTACCAGAGCGCGCAATCGTGCCCAGGTTGGCGATGACATCTTCGCGATTCATACCCACACCGTTATCGCGCAGGGTAATAGTATTGGCATCGCGGTCATGCTCAATTTCGATGCGCAGCTCACTGTCGCCTTCATACAGCGCATCGTTATCCAGCGCGGCATAGCGAAGCTTGTCGCAGGCATCTGCTGAATTCGAGATAAGCTCGCGCAAGAATATTTCGCGATTAGAATACAGGGAGTGAATCATCAGATTCAGGAGCTGCTTAACTTCCGTTTGAAAGCCAAGAGTTTCTTCATGGGTAGCAGTAGTCATGCGCTTAGCCCCTTATTTATGGATCACGTTTTAGGATCAGGTTGAGTCATGCGCCTCTGCGCCATGCGCCCAGAGGCATAATCTAGTTTCGTGAGCCTTATATGGTGTTAAGCAACGTTTTTTCAAGCAGGTAGGTGATAACTAGCGGACAAGTATTAAGACGGCGTCATATCGGGGTTGGTGTATTTCCAGGCACGATAGCCTTCTAAGCGCTGATCAATACGGTTTAACAGCCATCCCACAATTAGCACATCATCAATAATGCCAATCAGCATCAAAAAATCGGGAATCAGGTCGAACGGCATGACTAAATACGCCAGTGCCAATGCCATCATGGCGAATGCCGACCAAGGAACAGGCCGAAAATCGCCTCGCAAGACGTCCCGGGTCATGGGTAAAAAAAATTTTAAAGCCCGCAGAATGCGTTTTGTGACCCAAACGCGTGATTTGAGTCGACGCAAGAACCACCAAGTGGATAATGGAGCCATCGTAATTGAATCCTCCTAGTCTCTAAGTTGTCGGATCATCATTGTAAACATTGGTTCATTTTAGCGGTTGCTCAGCAATCCCTCAGACCTAAATAGACGTCAATCAATAGAGAGAGAGCACCATGTTGGTTTCGCCATTTCGCCATACCGCTCGTGTGCTGTGTACGGCACTGCTGGCTGGAATTCCCACGCTGTCCTGGGCCGCTTCAGATAGCGACCTCCGTGACGCCCTCAGCGCAGCCAGGGAGCAGCAGTGGCAGCGCGTCGACGAGCGCTTGATTGAAGACCACCAGCTGCGCGGCTACGTTGATTATCATCGCATAAGAGGACAGCTGCCGAACGTGTCCCCTGAAAGGGTCCTGCAATTTATGGATCAGTATGCGGATTCGCCACTGGCCGGTTGGATCCGTGGTCAAGCCATTGCTAACTATGGCCATGCGGGCCGCTATAGCGACTTACTTAGTGTGGCTGATGGCGAACCGGCCGGCACCGCGCGCCAATGTTACTACTACACTGCGCTACTCAACGCCCAGCCGCAGCAGGCCAATCAAGCGGGTCTTGACCTGTGGCTGACTGGCGGCTCTCAGCCTGACGCTTGCAATACGCTTTTTGAGCGTCTTCGCGCCAACGGCACGATTGACGCCACGGCGATCTGGGAGCGCAAGATGCTGGCGTGGCAGGCAGGAGAAAACAATCTCTCAAGCTACCTGGGCGGGCTTTTAAGCGGACAGTGGCAAACCGCTCTAGACACCGTTGATGACGTTTCAGCACGCAGCCGGGCCATTACCCAGGCCCCGCTATGTTTGGGCCCTGAGTGCGCAGCAACCGCAAGCTTCTATCGAGCGGCGATGCAACGCTTCACCCGCGAAGACACCCCCGCCGCCTTTGCCGCGTGGCAAGAAATAGCACCGCGCCTAAGCCTACTGCCCAGTGACCAGCAGGCCATTGAGGAAGAGCTGGCTTTTTATGCGTTGGTGCGCGAGGTTCCGGGTACGCTTACCTGGGTCGACAGCGTACTTCCATCACTGGATAGCGAGCGCGTACTAGAACTGCGCGTGCGCCGTGCACTGGCAGAACGCCGCTGGGATGATGTCGTCCATTGGATTGCCGAAATGCCGGCCGGCCAGCAAGAAAACAGCCGCTGGCAATATTGGTTGGGACGTGCAAACGGCCAGCTTGGCAATCAGGTAGCCGCCGAATCGCGCTATCAGCAGGCCGCCACGGATCGCAGTTTTTATGGCTTTGCCGCTGCAGAAAAACTCGGCCAGCCTTACCAGTTGAATCTTGAACGCAATCATTTTGACGCAGCATCGCGGCAGCGCATCGCCCAGCTACCGGCCGTCCAGCGTACTGAAGCATTACTGCGCATTGGTGAAGATGGGCTAGCTAACAGCGAGTGGCTACACGCCGTTCAGAGCGTCACACCCCAACAGGCCAGGGCGTTGGCAGACTATGCCGCCAGCCAGCAGTGGCACGCACGTTTGGTGCAAACCACCATTGCAGGGGAGCTATGGGACGCCCTCGACTGGCGCTTCCCCCAGGCCTATCACGACAGCTTCCTACACTGGGGCAGGTTAACCGGCGTAGATCCTTACCTGCTCATGGCCATTACACGCCGTGAAAGCGCCTATAACCCCAATGCCCTTTCACCTGCAGGCGCACGCGGATTAATGCAGCTGATGCCGGGCACTGCCAGCCAGGTCAGCCGCGAACTGGGGATTAGCGATCCTGGGCCTTATGGCGTGCTGGACCCTGAGCTAAACATCCGTTTAGGCAGCACCTATCTGCGCGATAAGCTACAGCGCTATCAAGGCAATCGTCTTGCAGCGACCGCGGCTTACAATGCAGGTCCGGGGCGCGTTGACCAGTGGCTCGGCAATAGCGTAGAAGAGTTTGATCTGTTCGTGGAAAGCATTCCTTTTCGTGAAACTCGCGACTACGTGCAAGCGGTGCTCAGCTATCGAGTGATTTTCGAGAGCCTCGCAAACGGCGGTAATAGTGAAGGCGTTTCTCTGCTTAGCGACGCTGAACAGCAGGTACGCTATGATCGCGCGCTACTTGCCCGCCGCTGAATCTAAGCCAACGGGCGAAGCCGCTTAGCGTGAAATTGCCATTCACAAAACCATGCATTGCTCAGCGCCCCCTCTATAGGGGGCGCTGCGTTAGCGCAAGCCGGATACCAAAGGCAATCAAAACGGTGCCGGTCACAGCATTTAAGATTTGTGCAACCCGCGCACTGGCCAACCACTTACTCGCACTGCCTACCATCAGCACGACGCCAATTTGCCAAACGTTGGCAATCATAAAATGCACGCTCGCTAGCCACAGTGACTTCAGTAAAACAGGGTCGCTTGGTGCAATAAACTGAGGCAAAAAGGCCATATAGAACACCACCGTCTTGGGATTCAACACATTAGACAAGAACCCCTCTTTAACGGGTTGCCAGCGAGAGACGGCAGCGCCCCCTTGCAACACTCCGTTAACGGGCAGCGGCTGCCCACGGCGTGCCGCCAAAAGGCTCGTCACGCCCAGCCAAATCAGATAGCCCGCCCCGACCAGTTTAAGCAGATGAAACGCCCATGCTGACTGCAGTAGAATCAGTGAGATTCCCAACGCAGAAATAGTTGCATGAGCAAATAGCCCGCAGCAAATAGCAACGCTGGTAGTGACTCCATCACGAATACCGCCACGCGCGGTATTACGAATCACCAGCAGCGTATCCACCCCAGGGCTAATGGTTAATAGCGTGATCGCCACCAAAAAAGACAGAAACTGCGGGTCAATAAAGCCAAACTGCATCATGATTGTGTGCTCATAACGAAATGAAAAAATCTTAGGAGTCTGGCTGGACGACAGCCTAATTTACATCTAGAGTAATTGTAGCGGGTGGACAATTGAGTTGCCCGTTTGATTACTAAGCAAGTTAAGGAAATTAGAAAATGGCAACTGGCACAGTTAAGTGGTTCAACGATACTAAAGGCTTCGGCTTCATCTCTCCTGATGACGGCGGAGACGATCTGTTCGCCCACTTCTCCGAAATTCAAGCTGAAGGCTTCAAGACCCTTCAGGATGGTCAAAAAGTCAGCTTTGAAGTGACTCAGGGTAAAAAAGGCCTTCAGGCTTCCAACATCCAACCCGCTTAATTGCGAACGGATGGACAAAGGCCCGCTAATGCGGGCCTTTTTTATTGCTAGTTATTAATTCTGGCGTTCCGATGGTAACGCTGGCCCGCTCTGAGCCTCCTCACTCTCCATCTCTTTAAACTGCTCCTCAAGACGCTGCTCGGCTTCTTCAAAGCGGCGCTCAGTATCTTCAATTAAAGCGTCTACATCGGTAGATTCAAGACCGTCGTCTAACGGCGTGCGCTCTGGAATACTGCTGTTGGTTTCCCAGCTAGGCGGGATATCTTCACTTTCCATCGGCTCAAACGCGGGAGCCTGCTGCTCAACCTCCTGAAACTGTTCCTCAAGACGCTTTTCGGCTTCCTCAAAGCGACGCTCGGTTTCTGCAATCATCTCGTCCACATCGGAACGCGTTGCCTCACCGGGCATTGCACTATCTTCATTAAGCGCATCGTCAGGGTCAGCGGCCAAAGTCTCTTCACCTGCCTCTAACGTTTCACTCTGTGTGGCCCCCTCAGTATTGCTTTCCTCTGTTTCGTCATCACGCAGGGCATCGGCGCGCTCAAGCTGCTCCTCGGCCTGACGCGCCTCGATGTCATTTTCTACTTCTTCAGGCGTTGCCATCTCTGCCGCATTTTCAGCCGCAGCGGGCCCTTCATCCTCGCGTACCATTTCGTCATCCGCCACTTCAGCATTATCAGCGGGTGCCACGGCAGGATCTTCTTGAGAGTCTCCACAGGCGCTTAGCATTAATGCCACGACGGCAAGTGCAGGTATCCACACGCGATTTGCCATTTGATACGTCTCCTTCATAACAATAAAATTCTGAGTCCACCCATTAATGCTGATGGGCGGAAGATAGCAACGGGCAATCCTCGGGTATCAGCACGCGCAGCGCAAGCGGCACCACTTCAGCACAGAAATGATCGTACCAGCGCGCCTCGCCGTCTAGGGTAAGCGGCCAAGGAGGATCATCTGCCTGAGTGGTCACTGTCAGTTGGCTAGTCGTGAAATAGCGAACAAACTTTCCGTCATAAGGAAAATCTTGCAGCTCACCAATCAGCTTGGTCAGCTCAGTGACGGAGCTAAAGTCTTTCACCAGCAGCACATCTAAACGCCCGTCATCAAGCTTAGCGCGAGGGGCTAACACTTGCCCGCCGCCTGACTGGCGGCCATTGCCCAATGCCAGTAGCAGCAGCGATGCCCTCTCCTCCTTGCCATCCCAGTGAAGCGTGCCGCGATAGCTGCGATGGCGCCAAGCCTTTAGTGCGCCCATCAGCGAATAGGCTCCACCGCCCAACATACGCTTGAGCGTTTTGGGCGTGGAGGAGGTAATTTCAGCGCCAAACCCGCCGGTAGTCATGTTGATATAATAGCTGGTCGTCGCTTCGCCCTCCTTTCCTGCCGTCACCCGTATAACGTCAATGGGGTGTGAGTTTAGCGTCATCGCTGCCGCTAACGCCTGGCCGGGCTCCAAAGGTAAGCCTAAGGAGGTAGCAAAGTCATTCGCGCTGCCCAGTGGCACAATACCCAGTGCGGGGCGGTGATCGTGGGGCAGCCGCATTAGACCATTCATAACTTCGCTGACAGTGCCATCACCTCCACAGGCGATCACATGCGTGATACCCATCGCCTTTGACTGCTCGGCAATATCAGCAGCATCGCCGCCCTCCCAAGTAGCGCGAACGGTGATTAGCATCCCTGCTTGGCGTTGCTCATCAACGGCTTCACGCAATGCCGGATTACCGGCAGATTTACCATTAATAATCAGTAAATAATACTGCTGAGAGTCTGTCACCGTTATTTTTCCTTTCCTTGGTTAACCACCGTTGCTGACCGTCATGCCAACGCCTTCTCAACCACCTCATATACATTGGAAGATAGCGGTTCTTTTTGAATACGCTCAAGTAGAGACCGCATTAATCCCTGACGGGTTTCATCGAAGCGCTGCCAGCGCGTTAACGGCGTAATCAGACGGGCTGCAATTTCGGGGTTAAGTCGGTTGAGCTCAATCACCACATCGGTCAGCAATTGGTAACCCTGGCCATCTAAACGGTGGAAATTTACCCGGTTCTGAGCAAACGCCCCGATCAGTGCGCGAACCTTATTGGGATTTTTAAGTGAAAACGCAGGGTGCTGCATTAAATACTTAACTCTCTCCAGCACATCCGCCTGAGGACGCGATACCTGAATGGTGAACCACTGGTCCATCACCAACGGGTCGTGCGCCCATTTTTCCCCGAATGCTTTTAACGCCGGCGATGCAAGGTCATCACGATCACTATGCACCATCAGCGTCAGCGCTTGACGGACATCGGTCATGTTATGGTCGGCGCTGAACTGCGCTTCGCACAGTGCCAAGCCCTGCTCATCTTCAATCGACATCAAGTAGCAAAGTGCAATGTTCTTCAGACTGCGCTGGGCAATTTGCTCTGGTGTCGGCGCGTATGGCTGCTCAGTCATATTGGCTTCGTAAACAGCGATAAACTCGTTGCGCAGAGCAACCGCCAGCGACTGGCGTACGAACTCACGGGCAGCATGAATTGCATCGACATCAACGATTGGCTGCTGCTCGGCGATATACGCTTCAGAGGGTAGCGTCAGCATTTCTGCCAGTACCGCCTTATCACTCATTGATCCGGTCAAAAGCGTCTTAAAGGCTTCTGTCACCCGGCTATCCATGACCTTTTCCACGCCGTTGCGATGGGCCGCAATCAAGTCATCTAATGCTAATAAAGCGAGGCGCTGACCTGCATCCCAACGGTTGAAGCCATCGCTATCATGGGTCAACAAAAACGCCAGATCTTCTCGCGAGTAGGGATAATGCAGCTTCACCGGCGCAGAGAATTCACGCAGCAGTGACGGTACGGGCGCTTCAGCCACATCGGTAAAGATAAACGTATTCTCATCATCACGCAGATGAATGACCGCATCTTTGCCTAATTCTTCACCGTTTAATGTCAGCGTGAGATCTTGCCCAGACTTAGTGCCAACTAGCCCCATACGCACAGGGATATGCAACGGCAGCTTGTTTGGCTGCCCTGGCGTTGCCGGCGTGCGCTGGCGTAACGTTAGGTGATATTCGCCGTGAACGTAGTCATATTCGCCATGAGCATCAATATCCGGGGTTCCTGCCTGAGAATACCAGCGCATGAATTGGCTAAAATCCTGGCCGGAAACCTCCGCCATACAGCCGACAAAGTCTTCAATCGTCACCGCTTGACCGTCGAAACGCTCAAAGTAAAGATCAGAGCCCTGACGAAAACGCTCTTCGCCAACCAAGTTGCGCAGCATGCGTACGACTTCGGCCCCCTTCTCGTAAATCGTCAGGGTGTAGAAGTTGGTAATTTCAATAAAGCGGTCGGGGCGAATCGGGTGCGCCGTGGGGCCAGCATCTTCGGCAAACTGCGCGGTACGGAAAAAAGACACGTCTTGGATGCGCTTAACCGGCGCAGAGTTCGTATCCGCCGAAAAACACTGATCACGAAAGACCGTAAAACCTTCTTTCAGCGAGAGCTGAAACCAGTCTCGGCACGTCACCCGATTGCCGGACCAGTTGTGGAAATACTCGTGAGCAACAATGCCCTCTACATTCTGAAACGCAGCATCGGTGGCGGTATGAGGATGCGTTAATACGGCAGCAGAGTTGAAAATATTGAGGCCTTTATTTTCCATCGCCCCCATATTGAAATCATTGACGGCGACGATCATAAACAGGTCAAGATCATACTCACGGCCGTAGGCCTGCTCATCCCATGCCATCGCTCGCTTTAGCGACGACATCGCATGCTCAGTTTTATCGACATTGTCTTTTTCCACCCAGATCTGCAGCGTGACCTCACGCCCGCTCATGGTGGTGAAGTGGTCTTCGACGCAATGCAGATTGCCTGCCACTAGAGCAAACAGGTAACAGGGCTTGGGATGTGGGTCTTCCCACGTGGCAAAATGGCGACCGCCTTCCAAGTTGCCGCGCTCAATAGGATTACCGTTGGCGAGCAGCACCGGCTCACGCTGCTGGTCACCAATAACGGTCACCTTGAACGTCGCCATTACATCCGGACGATCAGGATAAAACGTAATGCGCCTAAAACCTTCAGCTTCGCACTGAGTACAGTACATGCCGTTAGATTGATAAAGGCCTTCTAACGCCGTGTTCTCCTGCGGAGCAATTTCAACGTCGCTTTCCAGCACAAACCGTTCAGGTACCTGGGCAATATGCAGGCCCTTTTCATCAAGCTGATACGACGATGCATCCAGCGCCTTTTCATCAATGGCGAGGGAAATCAGTTTTAAGTGCTCGCCGTTTAATATTAGCGGCGTGTCGGCGTCAGCGTCGGAATGACGCTCAATCGACAGGCGCGCTTTCACACGGGTCGCGGCGGGGTCAAGATCAAACGTCAGCTCGGCATGAGTAACCCGGTAGGCGGGTGGCTGGTAGTCGCTTAAAAAAACCGGCTGCGGATCAGACATAGTGCTTGACTCCTGTATAAAACAATCATTCACATGATTAAATGAGGGCGATGACGGTGGGCTGCGTTAAAGCCCTGGACTAGTCGCGAAAATTATCAAACTGCAGCGGCAAGTCGGGCCCTTCTTCAGCGCGTAGTAACGCCATGACGCCTTGTAAATCATCGCGCTTTTTACCCGTGACGCGCACTTTCTCACCTTGAATTTGCGCCTGTACTTTTATCTTGCTGGCTTTGATGCGCTTGACCACATCTTTTGCCTCTGCTGCATCAAGTCCCTGCTTGAGCGCAACTTCTTGGCGCGCCTTAACGCCGGAAAGTACGGGGTCTTGAATATCCATGCAGCGGGCATCAATGCCGCGAGCAATTAATCGCCCGCGCAGTACGTCCAGCATTTGCTTGAGCTGGAAATCAACGTCTGCCTCTAGCTGCACTTTATCGGCTTCAAGTGTGAAGCTGGCATTGACGCCTTTAAAGTCAAAACGAGACTGTACTTCGCGATTTGCCTGATCAACGGCGTTAGCACCTTCGTGCTGATCAAACTCTGAGACAATATCAAATGAGGGCATGATTCAATTCCTGACAAGACATGGCCCACCATTCTAGAGCAGGCAGCCCCCTACCGGCCAATTCTCTTCGCTTTCTGTGTGTTTTAAGCGCCCATTCATTAAACAGCTCTTAACGCAGGTTCATAATTAGTTGTACACAAGTTATTCTAAAGAAGACTCAAAAAAATGTTCAACGCAAAGTGGATGGCTTACGCTAACGCGCTACCTTGACCATCGTTATGATTAAGTGCTTTCCAGGAGACACCATGAGTGATCGCGACACCCGCCACAAAGCATCGATGCAGAAGCTCAAAGCACGCGTAGATGAGAAAGTCGCCAGCGCCAATGAGCAACGCGGCCTCATTATCGTCAACACGGGCAATGGGAAAGGTAAAACGACTGCTGCCTGGGGAACGGTGACCCGCGCCTTAGGCTATGGTTACAACGTGGCGGTTGTGCAGTTTATTAAAGGATTATGGGAATGTGGTGAGCGCAATCGTTTAGAAGAAGATAGCCATCTAGAGGTGGCGATTATGGCCACAGGCTTTACTTGGGATACGCAAAACCGACAGGCAGATACCGAGGCCTGTCACGCGGTGTGGAAAGAGGCGGAGCGCATGCTGGCCGACCCAGAGATGTACCTGGTGGTGCTGGATGAAATTACTTACATGCTTAAGTTTGGCTACTTAGAGATTGAAGCGGTGAAACAGGCATTGGAGAATCGCCCGCCGGAACAGACGGTCATTATTACCGGTCGCAACGCCCATCGTGAGCTAATCGCCATGGCCGACACGGTAACCGAAATGCAGGAAATCCGCCATGCTTTCAACAACGGACTTCAGGCGCGTAGAGGTATCGATTACTAGCCTTCTACACAAATCGATTTTAAATACGCGACGTTTAGTCCGCTGTTTTAAATATAAAAAAGGGGCAATTTAATTGCCCCTTTTCGCATCCTCCGGCTTACGCTCAGCCGGCGCTACCCACCATTAGCTTGTGAAGGGATTACGCAATACGATCGTTTCCATGCGGTCCGGGCCGGTGGAAATGATATCGATGCTGGTGCCTACCTGCTGCTCAAGATAGCTAATGTAAGCACGTGCATTGGCGGGCAAATCTTCTACTCGCTTAGCACCCAGGGTCGACTCCTTCCAGCCCGGTAAGTCTTCATAAAGCGGTTCGATGGCTTCAAAGCCCTCTGAATCCACCGGGTTATCCATCACATCGCCATCTTTGCTGCGGTAACCAACGCATACACGGATATTTTCCAACCCGTCTAATACATCAAGCTTGGTCAAGCAGATACCGGAGACGGAGTTAATTTGCACCGCGTGGCGTAGCGCCACAGCGTCAAACCAACCACAGCGACGTGCACGCCCAGTGGTAGCGCCAAACTCATGACCGCGCTCGGCAAGGTGGCGCCCGTCTACGTCAAAAAGCTCAGTCGGGAATGGACCAGAGCCCACGCGCGTGGTGTATGCCTTAGTGATACCAAGCACGTAATCCAAATACAGCGGGCCAACGCCAGAACCGGTTGCAACCCCACCAGCAGTCGTATTGGAGCTAGTAACGTAAGGGTAAGTACCGTGATCGATATCCAGCAGTGAACCCTGGGCACCTTCAAACAGAATGTTCTCACCGGCCTTACGCAGGTCGTGCACCATACTGACCGTATCGCATACCATCGGGCGCAGCTCTTCAGCCATCTGCATGGCCGAGTCGAGTACTTCTTGAAAATCGACTGCCGGTTCGCCGTGGTAATTAACTAGCACAAAGTTGTGGTAGTCGAGCACTTCTCCCAGCTTAGAAGCGAAACGCTCGCGGTGCAGCATATCGCCTAAACGCAGGCTACGGCGCGCCACCTTGTCTTCATAGGCGGGGCCAATGCCGCGGCCGGTGGTGCCAATCTTAGCGATACCACGGGCTTTTTCACGCGCCTGATCCAGGCGTACGTGGTAAGGCAAAATTAGCGGGCAGGCGGGAGAAAGACGCAGGCGTTCGCGCACAGGCACGCCCTTGGCTTCCAACTCACGGATCTCTTTGATCAACGCTTCGGGTGAGAGCACCACGCCATTGCCGATCACACACTTTGTGCTTGGGCGTAGAACACCTGAGGGGATCAGGTGAAGGACGGTTTTTTCACCGTCGATGACCAGCGTATGGCCAGCATTGTGGCCACCCTGAAAACGTACCACGGCAGATGCGGACTCGGTTAGCAGATCAACGATCTTACCTTTGCCCTCGTCACCCCACTGGGTGCCCAGCACTACGACATTCTTACCCATTATGATGCACTCGTCTCTTGTGTCAGGGTCGTTGGCTGCCAACGACCATCGATAAGCTCAAGACAGCGGTCACAGTCGTGCTCCGCCGGCCCAGTACGCTGCCCAGGCAGCGCTTGAATCACGCGTTCGCCCTGCTCACGCAGCGCGACAATGGCAGCGTTGAGCGACTCATCCTGATTAGCAGGCGCCCAAATGCTACCGCGACTAGGCGATGCTAACGCCAGCGAGGCTAGCTGTTTCAGATCCATAGAGAAACCCGTGGCCGGGCGCGCACGCCCAAAGGCCCGACCAGTATCGTCATAGCGTCCGCCTTTGGCGAGCGCATGCCCATAGCCAGGCACGTAGGCGGCAAACATCATACCAGTATGGTATTGATAGCCACGCAGCTCAGCCAGATCAAAGTACAGCGACACGTCAAAGCGTGCGAGCACCCCTTGATAAAGAGCATCCAGCTGATCCAATGCCGCCGTTACCGTGGCGGGCGCGCCCGCAAAGCGATCGCGCGCCTGATTTAATACATCCGCCCCGCCGTGCAGCTCGCCAAGTGCCAGCAGCATCTCGGCCAATGCCGGCTCTGAGACACTCGCCTGCACAACGTCCGCCAGTTGGCCGGGAGACTTTAGTGCCAGGGCATCAAAGAGTGCTCTTTCTTGCTCATTACTCAGCGCCGCCGCCTCAACAAGGCTACGATAAATACCGATATGCCCCAGCGCTAGATGAATTTCTTCAGCGCCAGCAGCCTTTAAGCTGGCCAAGGCGAGATAAATAATTTCACTGTCGGCATCGAGACCCGCATGACCAAAAAGCTCTGCACCTACCTGCACTGGGCTTCGCCCGCCCTGATGCTGATCAGCCTTAGCGCGCAGCACATTAGTGCAATAGCATAGCCTCACCGGGCCCTGGCGTCTTAATGAGTGGGCATCCATACGTGCGACTTGCGGCGTAACATCCGCCGAAACCCCCATCATACGGCCCGTTAGCTGATCGGTCAGCTTAAAGGTCTGTAGATCAAGGTCCGTACCGGTACCGGTGAGCAAAGAGTCTAAAAACTCTACCGGTGGTGGCATTACTTGTTCATAGCCCCAGCAATGGTAAAGATCAAGCAGCGCACGGCGCAGTTCTTCCATACGGCTTGCCTGAGGCGGAAGCACCTCATCCATGCCGTCGGGCAGTAGCCAGCGGTCAGCGATGGTCATGTAAACAATCCTACAGACGATGAAGGCCCAACAAATTCAAGCAGTAACGGCTCAAGACCGTTAATGCCGCTCGCATTAAATGAGGGCCACAAAAAAACCGGGCGACGCCCGGTTAACAAATTCTATCACGTTTATTGGCTAGGTGAACCCCGCCTGGACGTCAACCAGCCAAGACGAGGAGCACCACAACCATCGGCAAATTATTCGCCGCTGTCGTCACCACTTTCCGGCTCAGCGCTGCGCAAATAGCGGAAGAAGTCACTATTAGGTTCTAAAACCATCAAATTGCCATCGCCAGCGAAGCTTTCACGATAAGCATTCAGGCTACGCCAGAAAGAAAAGAACTCCTGATCTTGACCATAGGCTTCGGAGAAGATCGCAGCGGCCTGCGCATCACCCTCACCACGTAACGTTTCAGAACGTTCGTTAGCCTGGGCAAGCAAGACCTGACGACGACGATCCGCATTAGCGCGAATACGCTCGGCCTCTTCTTGACCCTGTGCACGCCACTCGCGGGCCTCACGCTCACGCTCAGAACGCATACGCTCAAAAACAGCAGCGGAAACGTCGTCAGGCAAGTCGATTCGCTTAATACGAATATCCCGAATGGCCACGCCCAGCTCTTCACGCATCAGCTCATCAAGCTCAGCGGTTGGACCAACCATCAAGTCATCACGGCGTTCAGCGATAATCTCTTGAAGATTAAGGCGGCCAAACTCGTTACGCAGGCTTTCATCAACGCGAGGCTGAATCAAGCGAACGGCCATCAATTCATCGCCAGCCGTTGCTTCGTAGTAACGGGTGGGATTAATGACCTGCCACTTCACATAGGAATCTACGATGACCGCTTTCTGTTCAAGCGTCAGATAGCGACTGGTATCGGTGTCCAATGTCAGTAAGCGAGTGTCAAACTTACGGATCGTCTGGGCAATGGGCACTTTTGCGTGCAAACCAGGCTGAATATTTTCTTCAATGACTTCACCAAAGCGCAATTTAACAGCGCGTTCGGTTTCGTCAACGACGTACAAAGTGTTGCTCGCAAGCCATGCGACTGCGGCTAAAACACCCACCACTAGCAAGGATCGATTATTAATCATTTACCGGCCCTCCCTGCGGATGGAGCTACTATTGCTATTGCCTGAAGAGCTGCTCTGAGTGCTGCGTAAACGCTCAATCACGTCAGGGTCTAACTGCTCTTGGCTGCTATCACTATTGCTATTAGACGATGAGCCGGTTCGATTACCACCACCGCTACCGCCACGCATCTGATCTAGCGGAAGATACATCAAAGGCGCGTTCTCGCTGACGTCTAAGAGCACTTTCGGCGTACTGCTGAACACGTCTTCGATTGTGTCTAAGTACATGCGCTCACGCATGGTATCAGGCGAATTACGGTACTCGGTCAACAGCGAGTTAAATCGGTTGGCCTGACCTTGCGCCTCGGCAACAACCGATTCGCGATAACCTTGACCCTGCTCTACCACACGCTGCGCCTGACCTTGGGCCGCAGGAATGATAGCGTTCGCATAAGCCATCCCTTCGTTAATCGTACGCTGGCGATCCTCACGAGCGCGGATAACATCATCAAAGGCATCGATAACGGGCTCAGGCGCAGTGGTAGACTCAATGTTAATGGTTTGCAGACGAATACCGGCACCATAGTTGTCGAGGTAAGACTGCAGACGACTAGAGACAGAGCTGCCCAAAATCTCACGCCCAGAGGTAAGAATATCGATCATATCGGTACCGCCGACCACGTGACGCAGCGCAGAGTCCAGCGCGTTCTCAATCGAAATGGCGGGATCACGAACGTTTAGTACAAAATCGCGAGGATTAGCGACTTGGTACTGCGCCGAAATTTCCACTTCTACAATGTTTTCATCGCGCGTCAGCATCGACTGCATTTGTGTCAATGAGCGCACTCGCGTCACGTTAACCATGCGCACTTCATCTATCAGCGGTGGGTTCCACTGAAGGCCTGGATCGACGATACCCTGGAACTCACCAAAGCGCAGCACAACGCCACGCTCAGATTGGTCAACTAGGTAGAAACCCATGGCAGCCCAGATAGCCAACGCAACAACAATCAGTAGGCCGGGTAAAGCAAGAGGATTACGGTTTTTACCGCCACCGCCCCCATCACTTTTTTTACCGCCGCTCTTCTTGCCACCGCCAAAGATGCCGCTCAGCTTTTCCTGGAATTTCTTCAGCGCTTCATCAAGGTCAGGCGGGCCTTGGTTATTGCCCCCTTTATTACCATTGTTGTTGCCGCCGCCGTTATTGCCGCCATTATTGCCACCGTTACTGCCATCTTGGCTTCTGTCGCCGTCGTTTCCACCTCGTCGGCCACCGCTGCTCCACGGGTCGTGCTTGTCCCCACCACCAGGCTCATTCCAGGCCATACATCGTCTCCACTAAGAAATTCACTAACGGACGTGACTCCATCGGTAAGAGAAGCCGTCGCGTTTTGATATTATTGCTATATAAATCTTGTCTCATTCTTATGCGAAACAGAAAATCGGCAGTGCACTGAACATCTTAATAGCAAGACTACCACTCATCGGTTTCACGTAGTGCTTTAGGTAAATACGTATTAGCGCGCTCGCCCAATTGCGCCATCAGCTGATTAAAATCACGCCGAGGCAGACGCACACCCAATACAGAATGACCCTGTTCGTCAAAAGACTCTGTGCGAACGGCATTAAGCTCATGCAACCCTGCACGCAGCTTACCTTGCTCAGGACTGAGTGTCAGCGAAAAGCCAATGACATCGTTTGCCAATCGCTCGCTGAGCGCCTCATGCAGCAAATCAAGGCCTTGGCCTTCCTGCGCCGAGAGCCAAACGACTTCCGGCACGCCTTGGCCATCACGTTCTATGCGCGGCGCGCTGCCCAGCCTATCTATTTTATTCATAACCTTGAGCACCGGCACATCATCAGCACCGATCTCTTTTAACACTAGCTCTACCTGCTTCACGTTGAGTTCGCGGTCAGGGTCGGCAGCGTCAATGACATGCACCAGCAGTGACGCTTCAGACGCCTCCTGCAGCGTTGCCTGAAACGCCTCAACCAACTTATGTGGCAAATGGCGAATAAAACCAACGGTATCCGCCATAACCACAGGGCCAACGTCTGCAATCTCAAGGCGCCGTAGCGTCGGATCCAGCGTGGCAAACAGCTGATCCGCGGCATACACATCGGCATTGGTTAACGCGTTAAACAACGTTGACTTACCAGCGTTGGTATAACCCACTAACGAGACGCTGTGGATTTCAGCGCGAGCACGGGCGCGGCGATTCTGATCGCGCTGACTACGCACCTTATCAAGCCGTTTATGAATCGATTTAATCCGACCACGCAAAAGGCGTCGGTCAGTTTCAAGCTGAGTTTCACCCGGGCCACGCAGGCCAATACCGCCTTTTTGGCGCTCTAGGTGCGTCCAGCCTCGCACTAAGCGAGTGGACATATATTCAAGCTGGGCAAGCTCTACCTGCAGCTTACCTTCATGAGTTCGTGCCCGCTGCGCAAAGATATCGAGAATAAGACCGGTACGGTCTAACACTCGGCATTTGAGCTCTTGCTCAACATTGCGCTCTTGAGAGGGGCTTAAGCTATGGTTGAAGATAACCAGTTCTGCTTCATGAGCCGCAAGCAATGCCCGCAACTCTTCCAACTTACCGGATCCAATAAACGTGCGTGAATCTGGGCGATGTCGGCTAGCAGTGAGTAGAGTCGCAGGCTCTGCACCAGCAGAGCGCACGAGCTCTAAAAACTCACCCGGGTCTTCACGTTTTTGTTCATCATGGAAATCAACGTGAACAAGAACTGCCGTTTCACCGGCGTCTGGGCGTTCGAAAAACAATCAATACCTCGTGGACTCTCTTGCTTATCCAGCGGTGTTAAATCTCTGCATCCTGCTCTGCCGGATCTTGCGCAGGCAAACGTACATTGCGAGAAGGCACAACCGTGGAAATAGCGTGTTTATAAACCATCTGGCTGACGGTATTACGCAATAAGATAACAAACTGGTCAAACGATTCAATCTGGCCCTGCAGCTTAATGCCGTTGACCAAAAAGATTGAGACCGGAATGCGCTCCTTGCGCAAAATGTTCAAGTAAGGGTCTTGAAGGGACTGCCCTTTGGACATGTTGCTCTCCCTAAAACTGTCGTTGGGGTTAATTATCAATGGCGCGCCCTACTGGTGCTACGCCGCAATCTTGTTGCCCGAAAGGCCAAGCCAACTGGCCGCTCGAAAACACACATTCACTAGATCACCATCTTACGCTAAGCACTGCTTTCACGCACGATTTTCAGCACCTTATCCATCAAGTCATCACGCTGCGAATCTATCCACGTTAACTCTGGCCAGCTTCTTAGCCACGTCAATTGACGCTTAGCAAGCTGGCGCGTTGCTATGACACCCCGCTCAACGAGAGTGGCATAATCGTACTCGCCATCCAGATATTCCCAGACCTGGCGATAGCCAACGCTTTTCATTGCAGGCAGGCCTGAATGTAAGTCATTACGCTTTCTGAGGGCGGCGACTTCATTTATCAAGCCTTCACCCAACATTAGTTCAAAGCGCTGCTCGATACGCCGGTGCAAGAAGCTGCGATCGTTAGGCGCTAATGCTATCGACAGCACCCGCCATGGAAAGGTTTCCGACTGCTGCTCGGCCCAAAGCTCACTCATAGGCCGTCCGCTGGCGTAATAAACCTCCAAGGCACGCATGATGCGCTGAGGATCATTAGGATGAATGCGCTCAGCGGATAGCGCATCAACCTGTGATAAGCGCTTATGGAGCGCCAAAAGCCCCTCCGCCTGGCACTGATCCTCAAGCTGCTGACGGATCAACGAATCCGCTGAGGGAAGATTGGCAACGCCCTCAATCAGTCGCTTGAAATACAGCATGGTGCCGCCCACCAGCAGAGGCACCTTGCCAGCCGCGCTAATTTGTCGCATGTGCGCCAGCGCATCTTCACGAAAATCAGCGGCCGAATAAGGCTCTGCGGGGTCACGAATATCAATCAAGCGATGGGGCGCACGGGCAAGCTCTGCAGCACTCGGCTTTGCGCTGCCAACATCCATGCCGCGGTAAACCATGGCTGAATCAACGCTAATGAGCTCGTGCCCTAAGCGCTCATGCAACGCTATAGCGGCATCGGTTTTACCCGCAGCCGTAGGGCCCATCAAAAAAATCGCCCAAGGGCGCGTATCAGCCATGCGCAGTTGAAACTCCCGATTAAAAAAGGCGCCTTAGCGCCTGTTGAACAAACCATCGCTGGCCAAGCGAGTAGCGGCTACTGACCACGTAGAAATAAACGATCAAGCGCCTTTAGGCCCATTTGCGTCCAGGTGGGGCGGCCGTGGTTACACTGGTCGCTGCGCTCGGTGCGCTCCATATCGCGCAGCAATCCATTCATTTCATCAAGAGTAAGCCGCCGATTGGCGCGCACGCTACCGTGACAGGCCATCGTGGAAAGCAGCTCATGCAGCCGTGCCTCAACCTGGTGAGTACGGCCATAGCGGGCGAGCTCCTCCAGCATCTGACGCACCAGCGCTTCAGGATCAGCCTGCGCCAGTAGCGCTGGCATCTGACGAACCAGCAGCGTCTCTGGCCCGGCAATATCAAGTTCAATACCCAGCTTGGCAATCGCCTCCTGCTCGCTCTCGGCCGTCGCCACCTCCGCCCCACTGGCAGCAATAGAAACAGGTACCAGCAGCGGCTGAGCATCTAAGCCTTTCGCGGCTGCCAGCTGTGTTTTCATGCGCTCGTAAACAATGCGCTCATGAGCAGCGTGCATATCCACCAGCACGAGCCCCTGCGCATTCTGCGCCAAAATATAAATACCGTGCAGCTGGCCTAGCGCAAAACCAAGCGGCGGCGGCGCTGTCGGATCGTCAGCCGGCATTGCCAGCGGCACTTCTCGCACTTCGCTAGCACCATGACTGCCGCCCATTGCGCTAGCGCTTAGATCAGTCGGGCCGCCGGACTGCGGGGTCAACAGCGTTTCTTCATGATTGGGGTGAAGGGCCTGATAGCCCTGCATAAAGCGGCGCACGCGCTCAGCGCCCGGATGACGATCCGGCGAGTGGGTAAGCGCAATCCCCTGCTGCTGCCAGCGCGGCTGCTCAGCGTTTTCCGCTATGCCCTCTTGCTGATGACCGCCATCGCTCTCATTCGCCTCATTGCCGTCGGCATCATGATCAGCCGCGGGCTTAGAAGACGCCAGGCAATGGTGCAGACTCGAATACAGAAAATCGTGCACCATACGGCCATCACGAAAGCGTACTTCATGCTTGGTCGGATGAACGTTGACATCGACAACGTCAGGATCAAGCTCAAGATAGAGTACAAACACCGGGTGACGGCCATTAAACAGCACATCACGGTAAGCTTGGCGCACCGCATGTGCGACTAGCCGGTCGCGGACCACACGCCCATTCACAAAAAAGTATTGCTGATCGGCCTGCGAGCGTGAATGAGTAGGCAGCCCCACCCAGCCACTTAACCGCAGACCGCCCGCCTCGCGTTCAATATAACGAGCATGCTCAATAAAGTTCTTACCTAGCAGCGACGCAATTCGACGCTCCCGGGCTGCGACAGAGTGCCCCGAAGGCAACTGATGAATGACTTTCTGATTGTGCCGCAGCACCCACGTGATGTCGTAACGCGACAGCGCCTGTCGGCGAAACGCCTCTTCTACGTGAGCAAATTCTGTCTTTTCGGTACGCAAGAATTTACGCCTGGCAGGCGTGTTAAAAAACAAATCGCGCACACCAACACTAGTGCCACGGGGATGCGGCGCTGGAGTAACTCTAGCCTCCATCCCACGCCCCTCTGCCACCACTCGCCAACCATGGCGAGGGTCATCCTCAGCGTTAGAGATCAGCTCTAAGCGTGAAACCGAGCTGATAGACGCCAACGCCTCACCCCGAAAACCTAACGAGCTAACGCCCTCCAAGTCTTCCAGGCTACCGATTTTACTGGTCGCGTGGCGCGCCAAGGCCAGCGGCAAATCCTGCTCACCGATGCCGATACCATCGTCACGCACCTTGATGAGCCGCGTACCCCCTTGCTCAATATCGACATCAATACGCTGGCTGCCAGCATCAATGGCGTTTTCTATCAGCTCTTTGGTTACCGATGCAGGGCGCTCAACGACCTCGCCAGCCGCAATCTGGTTGGCCAAGCGCGGATCGAGCACATGAATACGCGATGCGGTAGCGGTTATATCAGTCAACACAGCACCTCATAAACAGCACCTCATGAGCTGGGAATCTGTAGTACTTGGCCAACGCGAATGGCGTCACCGTTTAAGTCATTGGCTTGGCGAAGCTGGCCCACTGGCACTCCGTGGCGTATGGCAATCGCCGACAGCGTATCGCCAGACTGAATGCGGTACTCATTACCTGAAGGCCGGCGCTGGTTATCACGCTGCCAAGAAAGCAAGCTGGCGGGCGGCGGGTAGCGCTCAAAATGCTCGCGCAAGCCGCCAAAAATAGCCTGTGACAGCCCCGTTTGATGCACTGGGTCACGTAAGCGACGCTCTTCATCAGGGTTGGAAATAAAGCCAACTTCAATCAATAGTGACGGAATATCCGGCGATTTGAGCACCATAAACCCGGCCTGCTCGACGCGTGTTTTATGCAGTTGATTGACTCGGCCAAGCTGTTCCAGCACCTGTCCACCGATAGATAACGAATCGTTCAACGTGGCCGTCATGGTCAAATCTAGCAGTACGCCACGCAGCACTTGGTCCTTATCACGCAACGAAAGACTGCCATCAACGCCGCCGATAAGATCAGAACGGTTTTCGCTATCGGCCAGCCACTGCGCGGTTTCCGAGGTTGCCCCGCGTTGAGAAAGCGCATACACCGAGCTGCCTTGAGGACGCGGACTGGTGAAGGCATCGGCATGCACGGAAACAAAGAAATCGGCTTTTTGCTCGCGAGCCAGCGCTGTACGCTGACGCAGGCCTATGTAGTAATCACCGTCGCGTGTCAGTACCGCCTTGAACCCTTCGGTGCTATTCACTTCAGCGGCTAAGCGCCGGGCAATTTCAAGCACGACGTCTTTTTCACGGGTACCTGAAGGACCAATGGCGCCTGGATCTTCGCCGCCGTGCCCTGCATCGACTGCAATAATAATATCTCGACGCGGATGCGGCCTGGCTTCCTGCACTTCTGTCGGCGGGCTTGGCACAGGCGGCGATACGACACCCGGCACCTGCTGCTGAGCGATCGCACGCTGAGAAGACTGAATTTCCTGATCCCGAATCATTGCTTCAATCGGGTCAATGGGGTTTTCAACGGCACTCTCACCAGGATACTCAAGGTCAACAACAAGACGATGTCCGTATTGATCGTTCGGCGTTAGAGTGAAGTGGCGCGGCTCTATCTCGCGATTAAGCTCAAGCACTACCCGCAAGCCACCACCGTCGCGCAGCCCTGAACGCACTGATGTGATGGCACTGTCATGAAGCGGCAGCGTACTGGGATCAGTATCCATTTGCGTATCGTCTAAATCGATCACTAACCGCGCGGGATTTTCCAACGAGAAGACATTGGCATTCGCAGCAGCCGACAAATCAAACACTAGGCGCGCATGATCAGGTGCCGCCCATAAACGCATACTCTCCACGGTGGCCGCCTGGACATTGACAGCCACTAAGGTAAAAAGCCCCGTGGCCAGCAGACGGCATGCGCGCGCTACTGCGCCCTTCATTTCCATTGAATCACACCATTCTCCAGCTGGTCGGAACGAACCTGACTTATTTCACTCACTTGGCTTTGTAATAATGCCAGCACAAGCCTACCTTTATCACTGCACGCCGTTAATGCGGCCAAACGCCCGTGAGCAGCTACCTCTAGCGCTAAGCGAAGATCAGGTGCAGGCAACCACCCTTCGCCACGACTGGGCCACTCGACAATACTAAGGGCATCGTCGGCCAGCACATCGCGACCACCGATAAATTCAAGCTCCTCTGGATCAGACAGTCTATACAAATCCAGATGATACACCCGCTGAGATCCTATCTCGTAAGGCTCTACAAGCGTATAGGTAGGGCTTTTTACGGCCCCTAGATAACCATAAGCACGCAAAATGCCGCGTGATAGCGTCGTTTTACCGGCGCCTAACTCACCTTCAAGATATACCAGCCCGCGGCCTTGCAAAGCATGCCCTAGCGCTTCGCCAAAAGAAACCTGGGCATCTTCATTGTCTAATTGCACCTGCATGTGGGCTGCCTTCAAGGATTAATCAATTTTCGCGCATAGGATGCCAGATCGCTGGCCAGCAGGCCACGCTCGCCTTCTTGCTCAGCCGCACGATCAGCGGCTAACGCATGCACCATCGTGCCAAGCCAAGCGCTGAACTCAACCTCGCCACGCTGGGCAATCAGCCCGCCCAGCATGCCGCTTAGCACATCGCCCATTCCACCGCTGGCCATGCCTGGATTGCCATACGGGCAAACGACTAGCCCCGCAGGGCCGGCGATTAAGCTGCCTGCGCCTTTTAATATCACCACGCCGCCGCGTGCTCGCTGCAGCGCCTGAACAGCGGCGGGCCGATCAGCCTGGATATCGGCCACTGTACATCCCAGCAGCCTTGCGGCTTCGCCGGGATGCGGCGTCAAAATCCAGTTATCCCTACGCACATCAGGCCACTGGCGCGCCAAAAGATTCAAAGCGTCGGCATCGATGACCAGCGGCGCATCCGCTTGCAATGCGCTTTGTAGCACGGCCTGCCCCCAGGCCGCCTGCCCAAGCCCGGGCCCCACAACGACAACATCCGCATTGTGGGGCAACTCGCCGGCCTCAGCACCACCGCGCACCCCATGCGCCATCACTTCAGGGCAGCGCACCAGGCTGGCAGAGATATGTTCGGGCGCCGTTGCCAAACTTACTTTCCCCGCCCCCATGCGCGCAGCCGCCTGACACGCCAACAAAGCGGCCCCACCAAACCCTGGCGCGCCCCCCATCACCAGCACGTGGCCCATTGTGCCTTTATGACTAGTGCGCAGGCGCGGTGTAAAAGCGCCTGCTAAAAGGGATTCATCCAGCCGCCAAGCGGTGGGGGGAATATCAAAATATGCCTGGGCTTTAACACCCAGTGAGCGAAAATCAATCTCGCCGGTGCAGGCCGGCGCATCGCCCGTGTGTAAACCGACCTTATCGCCGATAAAAGTCACCGTGCAGGCAGCATTAACAGCGACACCGGGCATAGCACCGGTATCGGCTACCAGCCCAGAGGGAATATCAATCGCCAGTACCGGTCGACCAGCGGCATTGATCATTTCAATGACACGCTTGAAACGCCCTTCTACTGCGCCATTCAAACCGGTCCCCAGCAACGCATCAATGATCACTTCGCCCGTTAACACAATGCCCGCATGCCACTCTTCGCAGCCAACACCCGCCGAAGTTGCCAGCTCTGCCGCGCGGGCCGCGCTACCGCTCAGTTCATCAAGAGGCTTAAGCGTTATCCGCTGAACCTTTAAGCCGGACTGCATGCCCAGCGCCGCGAGCACGTGACCATCGCCGCCGTTATTACCATGGCCACACACCACCGTTAAACTGCGCGCTTGCGGCCAGCGTGAGCGGAAACAATGCCAAGCACTGGATGCAGCGCGTTGCATTAACGCAAAGCCATCAATACCGCCGGCAATCGTACGTCGATCAAGCTCGCGCACCTGGGCGGCTTTATATAGAGGGCGTAGCATGGAAGTATTCGGGACCGTCACGATCTCTCCTTTCACGTATTTTGATGGCTGCCAATGCGTTAGCATAGCGCGCTTATAGCCTTGCCGTAGACTGACGGCCGCTTTGCTGGCGACGGCTGAACTTGCGTTACTAGACTGACGACGACCTGACTATATTATTTAACTCACTCTCTATTTGATTCACTATTTATTGACTAACTATGCCGGATTCCACTGCCGTTAAACGTTCTAGCGATGCACTGACTGACGAAAAGCTTGCTCGCCTTGCCGACCTGATAAAGACCTGGGGGCAGGAGCTCGGCTTTCAGCAAGTCGGCATCACCGATACTGAACTGTCTGCCCACGAGGCGCATCTCGACGCATGGCTAGAAAAAGGCTATCACGGCGACATGGGCTTTATGGCCAAACACGGCACCAAACGCACGCGACCTGCACAGCTAGAACCTGGCACCCAGCGCATTATCTGCGTCCGAATGGATTACCTACCCCCTGAGGTAGAAACCACCAAGGTGCTTGGCCAGCCCAGCAAAGCCTACGTATCGCGTTACGCGCTGGGGCGTGATTATCACAAGCTAATCCGTAAACGGTTAGCCCTATTAGCAAAAAAAATTGAGCAGGAAGTCGGCGCGTTCGGCTACCGCGCGTTTGTTGATTCAGCGCCAGTCATGGAGCGCGCTTTGGCCCAAAAAGCCGGACTGGGCTGGTTTGGCAAAAATGCCATGCTGCTCAATCCCAAAGCAGGCTCGCTGTTCTTTCTTGGCGAACTGTATACCGATCTACCGCTGCCTATTGACGCCCCCTTTGAGCATGAGCACTGCGGCAGTTGCAGCACCTGTCGTACCGCCTGCCCCACCGGCGCCATCGTTGACGACAAAGTGGTCGACTCACGCAAGTGCATCTCATATCTCACTATTGAACTGCATGACGCGATTCCAGTGGAGTTTCGCCGCGCCATGGGCAACCGGATTTATGGCTGTGACGACTGCCAGCTAGTCTGCCCTTTTACTCGCTTCACTCGCATTACCCAAGAAGATGACTTTGCACCGCGCCATGATTTAGACCGCGCAACGCTGATCAGCCTGTTCGCCTGGGGCGAAGCGGAGTTCCTGGACAAAACCGCGGGCAGCCCCATCCGGCGCATTGGCTACGAACGCTGGCTGCGTAATATCGCTATTGGCTTAGGCAACGCACCCTGGAGTGACGCCGTTGAGACAGCCTTATGGGCGCGGCGTGGCTTTCCCAGTGCGCTCGTGCGCGAGCACGTTGCCTGGGCACTGGAGGAACAGCACATCAAGCGTGGCGAGCTGATTGCCACCGCCTAAATGGCTACTCTTTTTCGTCGCGGCGCTGATCAACGCGTAAGAAGGTCGTGCGATAGTGGGCCAGCTCAGCAATAGACTCTTTAATATCGTCCATTGCCAGGTGCACGTTGCGCTTACTAAAGCCCGCCAAGGCGCCTGGATTCCAGCGTTTAGCCACTTCTTTCAACGTCGATACATCCAGATTGCGATAGTGAAAAAAGTTGAGCAGCTCAGGCATTTCACGCTCTAAAAAACGCCGATCCTGATGGATACTATTGCCACACATCGGTGACGACCCCGCCACGGCGTAGTGTTTTAAAAATGCCAAAGTTTGCTGCTCAGCGTCTGCAGTTGCCACTTGACTGGCTTTCACCCGAGCGACCAAACCCGATGCACCGTGAGTCTTCTGATTCCAATCATCCATTTTCGCTAGCAGGCTGTCGGGCTGCTTTACGGCCATAACAGGCCCTTCTGCCACCACGTTCAAATCCGCATCGGTAATCAGCGTAGCCACTTCAATAATGCGCTCTTTGTTAGGATCTAAACCGGTCATTTCCAGGTCAATCCATATCAATAGGTCATCGCGGGGCACGGCGGTCTCAGTCGTATCATTACTCATTGGGTTCATCCCTTTGCCAAAATAGCCGTTATCAGCATGCAATTATGGCGTAAAGTCAGTTTAAAATCAGAATAGTGCCTTAAATCGCATTGCCAAGCAGCCCATGCAGGACAGCTTGGCTACTTGATAGGTACAATGGCCGCTATTGTACTCAGCATCAGGTGGACATGAGCAAACGCAAATTAAGTCGCCAGCAGCAGTGGCGAGTCGACAAGGTTCAGGCAGAACGCGCCCAACGTGCTGAGAAGCGCGATGTGCAAGACGCTGAAAAGCTCTCTGCTGGCGAATACGGTGCCGAACAACCGGGCCGAGTCGTTGCTCACTTTGGGCGTACCCTAGAGGTGCGCAATAGCGATAATGAACCGGTGCGCTGCCACTTACGCGCCAACCTAGACGGCCTGGTCACCGGTGACCGCGTGATCTGGCGTGCCGGGCAAGAAGGCTCTGGCGTCGTGGTGGCGCGAGAAGAACGCGACAGCGTACTCAAGCGCCCCGATGCCCGAGGCCTGCTGAAACCGGTGGCAGCTAATATTGATCAACTGCTGATTGTGTTTGCCGTGGAGCCCGCGCCCCACGCTAATTTAATCGACCGCTATCTCGTCGCTGCCGAAGCTACCGGCATTGCGCCAGTTTTGGTCCTCAACAAAACGGACTTACTGCCCGAGGATGGCGGCGAACTGGGTAAACTTTTGGAGCGCTACAGCGCTTTGGGCTATCCGGTCGTGCGCACCACCACTGCCACAGACTCGGGGCTTAATGAGCTGCGCAGCCAGCTTGAGGGACGCACATCGGTATTTGTTGGTCAGAGTGGTGTGGGCAAATCATCGCTCATCGACCTGCTGTTGCCAGATGAAACCCTGCGCATTGGCGCGCTCTCGGAAGACTCCCGCAAAGGCACACATACCACCACGACAGCGCGCCTTTATACGATGAGCCGTGAAGAAGTGGCCGACGGTGATTTAATCGACTCACCGGGCATTCGCGAGTTTGGCCTGATTCACCTCAACGAGCAGGAAGTTACCGACGGCTTTATTGAGTTTCACGCCTTTATTGGCCATTGCCGCTTTCGTGACTGTCGTCACCGCGCCGAGCCCGGCTGCGCGCTACTCGAAGCCGTTGAGGCCGGCAAGATCCATCCCGCCCGTTTCGCCAGCTATCGACGCATCCTTGATAGCCTGGATGGCTAACGTTTACAGGAGTTACCCATGAGCACTGAAAGCCCATCGTCAGAAGCCAATCTTTTTTCGCTGATCGTAGAGCCCGAACAGCTTCAGGAACACTTAAACGATCCTCAACTGCTGATTATCGACGTGCCCGTTAATGGCGATAGCTATCGTCAGGGCCACGTACCAGGGGCTATTTTTCTCGATTTTCGCTACTTAATGCGTGGCGAAGGACCGGTACCCAACGACGTTCCCAGCGTTGAAGCGCTGTCCCGCCTGTTTAGTGCTCTAGGCCTGACACGCGATACCCACGTTGTGGCTTACGATGATGAAGGTGGCGGCTGGGCAGCACGCCTTCTGTGGACGCTAGACCTGATCGGCCATACCCGCTACTCCTATCTAAATGGCGGCATTCATGCTTGGCGCGACGCGGGGCTTGAAGAAAGCACCGAATCGAAATCGCCAACGCCCAGCGACTACCAGGCTGACATTCTTAATCCGCACGCCCTGATTACGTGTGAAGAGATCAAGTCAAAGCTGGGCGATAGGCAGTTCGCCGTATGGGATGCTCGCTCGCAAGGTGAATATGACGGCGAGCGGGGCAACAACAAGCACCTGGGTCATATACCGGGAGCGGTGAACATGGAT
Source organism: Halomonas sp. AOP25-F1-15 (assembly GCF_052378675.1). Lineage (NCBI taxonomy): Bacteria > Pseudomonadati > Pseudomonadota > Gammaproteobacteria > Oceanospirillales > Halomonadaceae > Halomonas > Halomonas sp. AOP25-F1-15. The sequence continues at coordinate 439,570 of NZ_JBQSXV010000002.1, read as the reverse complement.
TGGCTGCAGGCCATGGATCGCCATCGCGCTTTGCGTATTCGTGATTATGCCGAGCTCATCACTGAGCTGGGCGCTCTGGGCCTAACGCCGGATATGGAAGTGGCGACCCACTGTCAAAGCCATCATCGCAGTAGCTTTACGTGGCTGGTAGGCAAAGCACTGGGCTTTAATATGCGCGGCTACGCTGGCTCTTGGGGCGAGTGGGGCAACCGCGACGACACACCGATTGAGAAGTGAACCGACCACCGTGACCGTTTCCCAAAAAGCTTTTTCGCTACTTCAATACCCGCTGCCACACCACGCGCTTTCGCGCCTGACGGGGCATTTCGCTCAATGCGACAACCCCTGGGTGAAAAATCACCTGATTAAAGCGTTCATCAAACGCTTTAATGTGGATATGAGCCAAGCCTTAGAGCCCGATCCTAGCGCGTACGCAACCTTCAACGACTTCTTCACCCGCGCCTTAAAGACAGATGCACGCCCGCTGGGCGAAGGCATACTAAGCCCGGCCGATGGCACGCTGTCGCAATACGGGCGCCTGCAGGCGGGTCAGCTAGTCCAGGCCAAGGGCCACACTTACTCGGCTCAGACGCTGCTGGGTGGCGATACCGCCCTGGCTGAAGAGTTTCTCGGCGGCAGCTTTGCCACCGTTTACCTTTCACCACGGGACTACCATCGCGTACATATGCCGGTAACCGGCACGCTGCGGGAAATGATTTATGTCCCTGGAAGGCTGTTCTCCGTGAATCAAGCGACGGCCACTTACGTGCCGGGGTTATTCGCGCGTAATGAACGCTTGGTGTGTATTTTTGACACCGAGTACGGGCCGCTCGCGATGGTTTTAGTCGGCGCGATGATTGTTGCGGCGATTGAAACCGTTTGGTCCGGGCAGGTCACGCCGCTGTCGGGCCAGCCCCAGCGCATGCAATTTGGCCAATCTATTACGTTAGCCAAAGGTGCTGAGATGGGACGCTTCAAACTCGGCTCTACGGTGGTGATGTGCTTTGCCAAGCCCGTAAGCTTTGACGAATCGGTTCAAACCACGGCGGTTCAGATGGGCCAATCCTTGGGCACTACTGAAGGCCTCAAGAAATAGCCATCGACATTAGGCCTGCGGGCGGGCAACACCAGCGAGAAATATGTCCACGCAGCGCTGGGCACGGGCATTACACTTTGCCTCGTCAAGCTGCAGGTCGCGGCCTAGTAAGGCGTCGATATGCCACTCGCCAAGCAACATGCCCATGAAAATACCGGCAGCCTCACGGGGCTCTTCAAGCGCTAGGCGGCCACCTTCAACCTGATCACGCAGGTAGCAGGCGAGCGCTTGGCGTGTGTGATCAGGGCCGCGGGCCAGGAACATCTCGCCAAGTTCAGGGGCCCGCTCGGCCTCAAATGCTAGCCCTCTCACCAAACGAATCACGCCTGCATCAAATACCAGCATCAGCATGCGACGCCCCAGCTCGTAAAGCACCTGCTCGGGGGCCTGCTGATCCCGGCGCCCCTCTTCTAGCACGGCCCAAGCAGTGGCGATATGCCGCTCCATCGCCGCCGTAAACAGCCCCTCTTTATTACCAAACTGCTTGTAGAGCGTTGCCAATGAGCCACCTGCACGAGCAACCACTTCATTAACACTGGCGCCAGCATAGCCCTGCTCGAGAAACACATCTCGCGCCGCGTCTAGCAAGCGTTCACGACGCGCCACCCCGCGCGACGTCAGCATCACATCGCTTTTGTTAGCATCATCGGCCGAGTCTTTCATGATTGAGAGAGGCATCCACACTCCAATATAGAGGCATGCTAAAAGAGCATTAATTATACAGACGCTGCGCTAAACAGTTATTTTTTACGCTAGTCATGTAATGTAGCATTCATTACACTATATATCCTCACAACCTTTCCCGCCTGCGTTCAGCATGTCACTTCTCGTCATTGAGCAGTCTTTTCGGGGTGATAGCGTTTCTTAGGGATGACATCGTTAAGGAGTGTCCATGTCGGAAAATGGCAAGCAAGAAGCTAATACCGGTAAAAAATATAAGGGCAAGATACTGGCTGTCATCATCGTCTTAATCGCGCTAGGAGCGCTGATTTGGTGGGGCGTCGGCTGGTGGCAGACCGGGCGTTTCATGGCAGAAACCGACAACGCCTACGTGCGCACCGATAGTGTCGCCGTGCGTGCAGAGCTGTCAGCACGCGTCGCGCAAGTGGCTGTGCATGACAACCAAACGGTGAGCCAAGGCGATCTACTCATACGTCTGGACGATGCCAGCTATCGCGACCAGTTGGCTCAAGCTAGAGCGCAACAAGCGGTGGCCGCCGCATCAATCGTTCAGTCACAGCGTCAGATAGCCTTACAGCAGGCATCTATCGACCAGGCCAATGCCCAGGTAGATGCCGCCGAAGCCGATGTCGGCCAAGCTCGCCAGCACCTTGAGCGCTCGTCTTCTCTTGCCGCCAGCAACTATGGCTCTCGCCAGCAAAACGAGGACGATCAAACCACGCTCAGGGTTGCTGAGGCCAACCTGGCTCAGACCCGCGCCGCGGTTATCTCGGCCAGGCGTCAGTTGGAGGTGGCCGAAAGCGACGTGACCCGAGCTGAAGCCAATCTGGATGCTGCAGGCGCCGATTTTGACTATGCCCAACATCAGCTCGACAAAACGCGTATCGTCGCGCCGCGGGCGGGCATCATCGGCAACCTTCAGGTGAAGGCCGGCGCGCTGGCTCAGCCATCCCTAACCCTGCTGCAGCTAGTGCCCATTGAATCAGCCTACGTGGCGGCTAATTTTAAGGAAACCCAGCTTGAGCGGATACGCGTCGGTCAGCCGGTCAATATTCATTTAGATGCCTACCCGAACATCACATATCAGGGCGTGGTCGACAGCCTATCCCCGGCCACGGGCACTGAGTTCAGTCTGTTGCCTCAGGATAACGCTACCGGCAACTTCAATAAAATCGTGCAGCGCGTGCCCGTCAAGATTCGCTTTACCGGCCCACAAGATGCATTAAATCTACTGCGTGCAGGGCTTTCGGCGGTGCCGGAAATCGATACTCGCAACCTTGAGCCAGGCAACGACACAGGGGTTGCCCACGTAAACACCCCGGGTAGCCCCCAGGAACGCCGCGACTTATGAGCGAGGCAGCAGGAAGCCCGTCCACCGGCGTCAGCGACATGCCATCCTGGCGCCAGCGAGTCGGTTTCATTGCCGCGGTGTTTGGCATGTTTATGGCGATTTTGGATATTCAGATCGTCGCCAGCTCGCTAAACGAGATCCAGTCGGGTCTTTCGGCTAGCGCAGACCAGATATCCTGGGTGCAAACCTCTTATCTGATTGCAGAGATAGTGATGATTCCGCTATCGGGTATGCTGATGCGGATTCTTTCAACGCGCGTCGTCTTCACCCTTTCCTGCGCGGGCTTCACCTTGGCAAGCCTTGGCTGCGCCATGGCTACTTCAATTGAACAACTTATCGTACTGCGTGCCATTCAGGGCTTCATGGGCGGCGCGATGATTCCCATTACGCAAGCGGTCAGCTTCTCGATCTTTCCTCGCCGGGTGATGGGCAGCGTACAGGCAGTCATTGGCATGGTGGTGACCATGGCGCCTTCAATTGGCCCCACGGTGGGCGGCTACATCACTGAAGCCCAGAGCTGGCATTGGCTATTCTTAGCCAATATCATTCCGGGAATACTGGTGTGCTGGGCATCATGGAAGTTTCTAGATATCGACAAGCCTAATCACGCGCTAGCGCGCAAGCTTGACCTTATCGGCCTGGCCCTGATAGCGGTGTTTCTAGGATCACTTGAGTTCGTCCTTGAAGAGGGCCCAGGCGATGACTGGTTCGCCAGTGATCGTATCGCCATCTTCAGTGTGGTGTGCCTGCTGGCGGGCGTGTGGTTTTTTACTCGCACATTGCGAAGCGATCACCCGATTGTCGACTTGCGCGCTTTCGCCAACCGCAACTTCGCGATCGGCGCGGGAATGGGCTTTATTATCGGCATTGCGCTGTATGGGCTGGTTTACATCATGCCGCTGTTCTTTGGCTACGTACGCGGCTACTCAAGCCTACAGATCGGTCAAGTCATGTTTGTCACCGGGGTAACGATGTTCCTGTGTGCACCGATCGTCGGCCAAGCGACTAATCATCTAGACCTGCGCGTGATGCTATTTTTCGGTTTACTGCTGGTAGGCGTGGGCACCATGATGAACAGCAATCTCACCGTGGAGTCGGGGTTCTGGCAGTTCTGCTTGCCGCAGATTGTGCGCGGCATGGGGCTCATCATGTGCATCATTCCGGCCTCGCGAATCGCGCTAGGCACCCTTCCACCCAGCGAAGTAGGCAACGCCAGCGGGCTCTTCAACGTGATGCGCAATTTAGGCGGCGCCATGGGGCTTGCACTGCTTGATACGGTGCGCGATATCCGCGAGGACTTTCACTGGAATCAGCTAATTCCGGCCATCGATACCGGCCGAGAGGTGGTAGTGACTGAAATCGCCAAGTATGAAGCCATGCTCAGCGGGTCGGTACCTGATGCCTACCACGCGGCCGTTGGCTTACTCGTACAGCGGGTCTCACAGCAGGCCCAGGTACTAGCCTTTAACGATATTTTTACGTGGATGGGCCTGATCTATATCGCCACAGTGCCGCTGGTGTTTCTACTCAAACGCATCAAGGCATAAGACGTATCCCGCCCTAACAATGGGGTGTTGAAAATGCGAGTACGTCTTCCAAGCGCGCCTTTCCCAGCGCCAACTGAATAAGACGGTCGATGCCCAGCGCCACGCCTGCCCCCTCGGGCATGCCATGCTCAAGCGCGGCCAGCAGGTTCTCGTCAATATCCACTTCCGGCAAGCCTAAACGACGCCGCTCGGCGTTATCAGCATTAAAGCGCAGGCGCTGCTCTTCTGCATCGGTTAGCTCATCGTAGCCATTGGCCAGCTCAATACCATTAACATAAAGCTCAAAGCGAGACGCCACCCACTCGCCATCCGCATCCTGATGGCGGCGAGCCAGCGCCGCTTGGCTGGTAGGGTAATCGGTGACCACGCTAAGCTCCTGCTGGCCAAGCTGAGGCTCAATGACCATGCTCATCAATAAGTCCAAACAGGTATCACGCCCTTCATCGGCCAAGGCATGAGCAGACATTTGCCCCCGCTCTGAGGCCAACGCCCGCAGTTTTTCCAGCGACGATGTAAAGGGGTCGACCGCCAGGTGGGTATGAAACAGCTCGCGGTAACGATAATGCACAATGTCGCCAGGCGCAGTTGGCAGCAGAGCTATAACCAGCGCCGCCGTTTCTGCAATCATCTCATTGAGCGAAAACTGAGGCCGATACCACTCAAGCATGGTGAACTCGATATTATGCCGCGCACCCACTTCACCATCGCGAAAACTTCTGGCTAGTTGAAAAATCGCCCCACTGCCGGCAGCCAGCAGTCGCTTCATATGAAACTCAGGCGAAGTTTGCAGCCAGAGACGGCGCTGCCCTCGGTCAGTGCGTGCCAGAGTATTCAGTGAGACCAGATGCACATCCGTGCTGCCGCCCTGCCCTAACACCGGCGTTTCGACTTCTAGCACATTACGCACAGCAAAAAATGCCCGCACGCTGGCCATTAAACGCGCACGCTCGCGCAATGTTTCGATAGACGCTGTGGGGTGCCAATCAATGGCCATTACGACTCCTAGGGCAAGGCACGAAAAAAAGCCACGCTCGTTGCGTGGCCTTTAAATCATATCATCGGCAGCAAAACTGATTAAGCGCGCGAGACGTAATCGCCGCTGCGCGTATCAATTTTTAGCACTTCACCACGGTTGATAAACAGCGGTACGCGTACTACGGCACCCGAGGTAAGCGTTGCAGGCTTAGAGCCGCCCTGGGCCGTATCGCCCTTCAAGCCAGGGTCTGTTTCGACGACTTCCAGCTCAATGAAGTTGGGCGGCGTAACAGAAATAGCCTTGTCGTCCCACAACGTAATGGTATAAGGCACCTGCTCTTTAAGCCATTTTGAGGTATCGCCTAGGGCTTTCTTTTCCACGGCATACTGCTCGAAGGAGCCATCGGTCTTCATGAAGTGCCACATGTCACCGTCGGTGTAGAGATATTCCATCTCTAAATCCATGACATCGGCGCCTTCCAGCGAGTCACCGGATTTGAACGTCTTCTCACCCACACGGCCAGTCATCAGGTTACGCATTTTAACGCGGTTAAACGCCTGCCCTTTACCTGGCTTGACCAGCTCGTTCTCGACAATCGAACAAGGGTCGCCGTCGAGCATTACTTTCAAACCGGCTTTGAATTCATTGGTAGAATAGTTCGCCATATCGCCTCTCAATTACCTATTCTTAGCTACGTGGTCTGCGAAGCCGCGGCTTCACGCTTATGATCAGTGCGTCGCATGATAACCCGAAGGAGGGCTTTTTTGCAGGAGAACATCATTATTGCCGCGTCTAAGACGCCCCTGACTTGGCAACAGCAACTTTCTATGGCCATTCGCGACCCGCAGGTGCTGTGCGACCGGCTAGGATTAAGCAGCCAGTGGCTAGCAGGCGCACAGACGGGGCATGCGCTGTTTGACGTGTGCGTGCCCGATGCTTATCTCAACAGAATAGCGTATGCCGATCTAAACGATCCACTGCTACGCCAGGTTCTGCCCGTCGATAAAGAGGCGCTTACGCCCCCAGGCTATGTGGCTGACCCGCTGGAAGAGAGCGGCCATCAACCGGCAAAAGGGTTAATCCACAAATACGCTAACCGTGTACTACTAATTGCCAGCCCGACCTGTGCGATCAACTGCCGCTACTGCTTTCGCCGTCACTTTCCCTATAGCGACAACGCCCCTTCGCGAGCGCAGTGGCAAGAAGCGCTCGACTACCTGCGAGCAGATACGTCGATCCATGAGGCGATTCTTTCCGGGGGCGACCCGCTGGCTGCCAATGACCGCCAGCTAGCATGGCTGGTTGATCAACTTGAGGGCATTCCGCACATTAAACGGCTACGCGTTCACACCCGCCTGCCGGTGGTGATACCTGACCGAGTTGATGACGCCTTATTGGCATGGCTAAGCAATACGCGGCTACAGAAAGTGATCGTCTTGCACATCAACCATGCCAACGAAATTGACCAAGCCGTGATAGATGCCTGCACGCGCTTGAAGCAAACAGGCGTGACGCTACTTAACCAGAGCGTGCTGCTGCGCGGCGTGAACGACAATGTGACGACGCTGGCCACTCTCTCCGAGCGCCTGTTTGAAGCAGGCATACTGCCTTACTACCTGCACGTATTGGACCCGGTGCAGGGCGCGGCGCATTTTGATGTGGCGGATAGTGAAGCAAAGGAACTGATCGCCGAGCTTCGTGATCACTTGCCCGGTTTTTTGATGCCACGCCTAGTGCGGGAAATCCCCGGCAAAGGGAGCAAAACGCCGCTTTAATATCGCGGCACTCACCTACCGGATCGACTTTTAGCGCATTACTACCCACTCACAGTGGGAAGATTTTCTGAAAAATAGATCTCCATTGCCGTCGGGGCGGGCTCTGAGTGATCACCATGTCCATCACGCCTTCGATTAACATGCCACGGGTATCGGGAGTCAGCCCATGGCCTATGAAGCTGGCGTGATGATCTCTTTGCTTTTTCGCGCACTGATATTGGTCGTGGCCACAAACCTTGAAAAGCAAAATCGCAACAGCGGCATGAGAAGCCATAAAACAGGTACCAGTACCCAGCGCCAAACAAAGCGCACCATCAGAAGAACCGGCAGCAGCACCAACAGCCAGATGACAAACTGCCCCAGCCATACTGGCAAGCTGAGCCATTTCGCCACATTGGCTCCCAGTGCGCTTACCAGCGACGGATGGCGAACCACCACATAAGCAGTGCCAGCAACCGCCGCCACTTTGGCCATACGTGGCAGGCTGGCAAAGCGCCCACCACCTGCGGCTAAACCTGAGCGTAATCCAGTGCGAGCTCCCTGTGCCTCAACACTGCTTAGACGTGCGCCTCGCGCAACACCCCCTGCCCGCAGAACCTTAACGGTGCTCGCCATCAATAAAAGGTCTACGCCCGCCCAACCCACGTCCACGGCACCAATCGCCTCATCACGACGCCATTGATTTTCCAGATTACGTAGACCGCTGGTAAAGAAATCGCTGAGCCCTGCAACGACACGCTCCCCTTGGAGCCAGTGCACATCGCCCGCGCTACCCACCACAAACTGATTGAGCAAGCCATGACCTTCCGCTTCCAGTAAGACAATGCCCATTTGTCCCCGCCGATATGGGCTCCACACGGAGGCTTCTGTTACCTCGCCCTGTCGCTGCGCCTGTTCAGCATCCTCATTCCACCAGCGGCTCAACTGCTGGTAGTGCTCACCCACCCAATGCTGAGCACGCAGCGTGGCGATATCATTATCGCGATAGTAGATAATCGGCAGTACGGCATCGGGGCCGAAACGCACCAGCACCTGCTGAAACTCAGGCAGTGCGGCATACTCAAGTAACGCAACACGGGCGATATCGCCATAACGCATGATGGCCAACTGGGCGTTCATCCAGAGCGCCTGATCGCTTGCGTAGTGAAGAAAAACTGCGTTTAGATCGGCCGACTCTTGAGCCAGCGAAGCTTCAATGGAAGGTAGTGTGCGCTGCGCTTCAAGCCGTACTAGTCGTGGTTCAAAGGCCTCACTTGAGGCTAGCGCCGATAGTCCGCCCGCCAATACGGTCGCTATCGCAAGCATTGTCAAAAAGATACGCATACTTCGCTCTTCTTATTGGGCAGAGATTGCCATTGTAGCGCGCTCGCTCATCCACAAAGTTAACTATTAAGCAGCGTTTTTAGCATTACCTATCATTTCTGGCGACCCAAACCGAGCAATACTTTATTTTCTTTCTATACTCTGTATATACCCACCCCGCCTCGTCGGGGTTTTTAACACTTCAGAAGAAACAACCAGCATCTACGGGCAAATTAGATGCGAACAAACATAGCCCTATGATAAAGTTACCAGGCTAACTTTATTCTCAATATTTAGTTCGTGTTAGGGCATTCCCACCTGGAGACCAGAACGCCATGTCGCAACCACTCAGGGCTAAAATGGGCGCTATCGTGCTATTGATAGCTTCGCTCGTCGGGCTAGCCATCGCCCTCTATGCCTACTTCACACCGCTGACCGGGGTCACCGGCACACTCGGTGCGCTAGTCGCTAGCGCGGCTTGTTTTGCACTTGCGGTGATGGCGCTGCTTCTTATGGTGGCCACCGGGCGAGGCGCCATTATCGTATTGCGACTGCTGATCCTTATTGGACTTGCCGGCACTTTCTTCGCTGGATTTCTCCTGCACCAGTGGTGGGTCGACGCTGCCATGGTGGTCGGTCTGATTGGCCTTATTATTGATATGGCTCGTCCATCATCCCATGCCCGCCCCACCCACGCCTGAGGAGCCGTCCATGCCGATTTTTTTACCTGTTATCAATACCCGCTTCAAAGCAGTTACATCTGGGTTGGGCACAGCTACCGTTATAGCCGCTTGTCTAACGCCGCTCACGCTGCTAGCACAAGATCAACCAGGCTCGCCAGAGACTCGCTCCCAGCCACAAGGACAACAGGCTGACGCTGACCCGATTCCACTAGTACCCGGCGAGCCGATCTGGAATAGCTTTCACGGCCAGCTCAATGCGCAAAAGTACAGTCCGCTTGAGCAGATTAATACCGACAACGTGGGTGACCTAGAGAAGGTCTGGGAAGTGCATACCGGCGATGTTTCAGATGGGCACGGCGATCTGCCGCCGACCGTCTGGTCCGCAACGCCGGTATTCGCCAACGATACGCTCTATATCGGCACGCCGTTCTACCGCATTCTGGCGCTTGACCCGGGTACTGGCGAAGAAAAGTGGAGCTTTGACACACAGTCCACTCTCGAAGCCTTGACCCAGCCCGCCTTAAAAAATCGTGGCGTCGCTTACTGGGAAGCCGATGAGCCTGACGCTGGGGAAGCCTGCCAGAAGATCGTCTATCTAGGCACCATGGATGCGCAGCTGTTCGCAGTCGATGCCGATAGCGGCCAGCCGTGTGCCAGCTTTGCCGACAATGGCGTACTGGATGTGAACCAGTGGAATAACACCAACGCTGAGTGGCCGCTTTCGCTGCTGCAGCCGCCGACCGTGGTCGGTGATCATCTAATACTCGGCTGGGCAGGCAAAGACTGGGCGTTTGAGCAGGCGCCTCCAGGCAACGTGTTCTCGATCAACGCGCGTACCGGCGAGCGTGAGTGGACGTTTGAGGTACTGCCCGAAGAAATGCGTGAGCAAAGCGGCACAGCAAACGTCTGGACGCACATGTCAGCGGACGAAGAGCTTGGATTGGTCTATCTGCCCGTCTCCTCGCCGTCACCCAACTACTGGGGCGGCAACCGTACCGAGAGCGCCCCACTAGCGACGTCGACGGCGGCACTCGATATCGAAACTGGCGAGGTAGTGTGGTCGCGCCAATGGGTACATCACGACATCTGGGATTACGATATTAACTCGGCCCCCACGCTGATGGATATTACCGTGGACGGCGAAGAGATTCCGGCTCTGATCCAAGCAACCAAAATGGGCTTCCTGTTCGTCGTAAACCGTGAAACCGGCGAAGACGTTTGGCCTATTGAGGAACGCCCGGTGCCAGGCGGCGATGGCTCGGTTGAAGGCGAGGTTTACGCCCCGACTCAACCCTTCCCAACGAAGCCCGCACCACTACTAGACCAATCAGAGAAGCCTAAGGTGTGGGCACTTGCCGACGCGGTGAGCTTTGGCCAATGTTCAGCGCTGTGGGAAGATCTTTGGTATGAAGGCATGTACACCCCGCCAACCACCCAAGGCGAAGGTGCACTCACTTACCCAGACAGCTCCGGCGGCGTTCAGTGGGGAGGCGTTGCCTTTGACCCTGAGAACCAGATTGCGGTGGTCAACACGTCTCACATCGTGCAATACGTGAAACTTTACAGCCGGGAAGATTACGATAAAGCGGATAGCGGTTCAGGCAACGAGAGTGGTTTTTCACCTCAAGCTGGCGCGCCCTATGGCATGCGTCTTGAGGTAGCCCGCAACTGGCTTGGCATGCCTTGCTGGGAACCGCCTTTCGGTGAACTTGTGGCGCTGGATATGACCACCGGCGACGTCAAATGGCGTCGGCCAGTAGGCGTATCGCAACAGTATGGCTTCTTCATGCCAGAGAGCTGGGGCTCACCTACTATTGGCGGCCCTGCGATAACGGCTGGCGGCATTATCTTCATCGGCGCATCGATGGATGCCAAGGTGCGTGCCTACTCTCTGGAAACAGGTGAAGAGCTGTGGTCTGATCAAGCACAGGCGCCGTCTGTGTCCATTCCTGCCGTCTACGAATATGAAGGCCGTCAATACGTTGCCTTTATCGCCGGCGGTAACTCCATTCTCAAGGATCAGGTCGGCGATCAAATCGCGGTCTACGCACTACCTGAGTAACGCCAGTAAAACCTACGTTAAAGTAGCGTAGCCTGACGGGGTGGCCCTTTGCATTGCAAAGGGCCAACCCGCTTTGCTTTCAAACGGCAAAAAAATATCATCAATGGTCAGTATGGTTACTAACTGAATCCTTCTGTGGCGAGTGCCCGTCGCGCTGAGCCAGCGCTGATTCCATTCGGTCAAGCTGTGCGCGTAAATCCCGCACATCGCTACGCAGCCCCTTCATTTGGGCAGCATCACCGTCATCATCCTCTAAATCGAGTAGCGCACTCTCCTTCTGCATCACGTCCAACACGATGCCAATCATCATGTTGAGGAAAATAAAGGCATTCAGAAAGATAAACGTTAAAAAGAAGATCCAGGCATAGGGATAAACTTCCATGGTGGGATAAAGCACGGCCGTCGCCCAGCTTTCAAAGGTCGCCACCTGGAACAGCGTTAGCATCGCCAGCGAAATATTGCCCCACAGCCCCTCATCAACGGTATGAAATAGAAAGCTGCCAATGGCGGCATAAATATAGAAAATGATAAACATCAGCAGAACGACATAGCCCATCCGCGGCACCGACTTCACCAGGGCATTGAGCAGCATCTGCAGTTCAGGAATCATCGACACCAATCGCAGCACTCTGAAAATACGCAGCAGCCGCGCCAACAGGACCATTTCAGAGTCATCCATAGGGATTAAACTGGCGGTCACAATCAGAAAATCAAAAACGTTCCAGCCCTTTTTGAAGAAGCTCAGAAGAGTGCGCTCAGCGGCCATCCTGATTAAAATTTCTATCAAAAAGAAGATAGTGACGGCGACATCTAAATACAGCAGCCACTGCTCAATCCGAGAGGTTTCTTCATAGGTTTTGGCCCCTATCACTAAGGCCGAAATAACGATAATGGCAATCACTACGGCTTCGAAAAGCTTGTTTGATCGCAGCTTTTCAAAACGGGCTTGCCAGGTATTAAAGGGTTCACTCATGGAACAAAAAATCTCTCATCGGTTGACCGGCACACTTTATACTAAAATTACACAGCTACTGCACAAGTGATATCCTCTTGTTCCACTTGATGTATCCTGCACCACCAGAACCCTCTCCAGGCGCTCTGGAGGTGTTCTTTTGACTTTTTTAACTTAGCCGCTGGATGACACCCATGACATTGCTTTGGATAGCCTTGTTGCCTTTGCTAGGCGTACTGGTGCCGCTACTCACCGCACGATTTGGTCGCAGTGTCTGTTCACTGACAACCGCCGTGCTACCAGCGACCGCGCTAGCAATGACGCTACTCAACGTGCCGGCGCTACAAGATGGCGAGCAGCTGCGTTTTTCAGCCACCTGGATGCCGGAACTAGCGCTAAACTTAGCGTTTCGGCTGGACGGGTTATCGCTGCTGTTTAACCTGCTGATACTGGGCATTGGGCTACTGATTATACTTTATGCCCATTACTATCTCGCAAAAGATGAGCCGTTTGGCCGATTTTACGCCTTCTTGATGCTATTTATGGCATCAATGGTGGGCATTTCAATGTCGGACAATTTGATTCTGCTCTGGTTTTTCTGGGAGTTAACCAGCCTCTCGTCATTCTTACTTATTGGTTATTGGTCACATCAATCAGATGCTCGTAAGGGCGCCCGAATGGCGCTAACGATCACTGGTGCCGGTGGGCTTGCCCTGTTGGCGGGCTTGCTACTGCTTGGCAACATGGCGGGCAGTTTCAGCATGGGCGACGTATTAGCAAGCGGCGACGCAATTCTTGCCGACCCGCGCTACCCACTGATGCTGTGCTTAGTATTACTCGGCGCGTTTACCAAATCAGCGCAGTTTCCTTTTCATTTTTGGCTGCCCCACGCAATGGCCGCTCCCACGCCGGTGTCGGCCTACCTACACTCTGCCACCATGGTTAAAGCGGGCATTTTCCTGATGGCGCGACTGCATCCTGCGATTGCCGGCAGCGAGCTATGGAGCGTGGTTGTCTCGCTGGTCGGCATTATAACGATGCTGTATGGCGCGTGGTTTGCACTGATCAAGAGCGACCTGAAAGGCATATTAGCGTTTTCCACGGTTAGCCATCTCGGCTTGATTACCGTGCTACTGGGCATTGGCAGCCCAATGGCAATTTTGGCGGCCCTTTTTCATATTCTCAATCACGCCACTTTCAAAGCCGCGCTGTTTATGAGTGCGGGCATCATTGATCACGAAGCCGGTTCCCGCGAACTTAAGCAGTTGGGTGGCCTGAGAAAAGCGATGCCTGTCACGGCGCTGCTAACCACGTTGGCGGCAGCGTCCATGGCGGGTGTCCCACTGTTAAACGGTTTCTTATCTAAAGAAATGTTCTTTACCGAGACGCTGGCAACCCCCGTGTTCGGCGGAATAAGCTGGCTATTGCCCGCGCTAGCAACGATCGGCGGCGTTCTGTCGGTGGCCTACTCGCTGCGCTTGGTCCACGCAGTCTTCTTCAAGCCCGCTCGCGAAGCACCGCCTAAGACGCCTCACGAGCCGCCTCGCCTGATGCGCCTGCCGATGGAAATACTGGTTGCCTTGTGCGTGGTGGTCGGGTTATTTCCCGCAGTGATGGCCACCAACATCTTAGAACTTGCTAGCCTGGCCGTGATTGGTAGCCCTCTGGATATCCACCTGGCGATCTGGCATGGCGTCAACCTGCCGCTGATGATGAGTGTGCTCGCTTTTGTAGCCGGCATTGCGCTTTATTGGCGCTACGGCAACGTTCAACGTTTTACTCAGCAGTTTGTGGGCGTGGATGCTCGCCGCATATTTGAACGTATTCTTATTGCCATTAGCTTTCGCGCCGAACAGCTTATTACTACGCTCGACGGTAATTCCTTACAGCGCTATGTAGGCTGGCTATGGTTAGCGGCGCTATTAATGGGCGGCATAGGCCTCGTTCAAATACCCGATTTAACCGGCGCGGCGGGCAATCAACCCTTAGATGGCGTGCTGATTTTAGGCGCGGGAATGCTGATGTTCGGTGGCATAGCGACCGCTGCCACTCACCGCTATCGGCTTATTTCGCTGCTAATGCTATCGGTGGTGGGCCTGTTTGTTGCTCTCACCTTTGCCCGTTTCTCAGCGCCCGACCTTGCCCTGACACAGCTTTCGGTCGAAGTTGTGACCATGATTCTGCTGATGCTGGCGCTATTTTTCTTACCGCAGAAAACCCCTAGAGAATCCAGCCCGCTGCGTAATATTCGCGATATGTTGCTGGCGGGGTCGCTAGGGTTAGTCGTTGCTAGCCTTAACTATACGGTCATGACCCATGATACCCAGTCAATTTCTAGCTTCTTTTTAGAAAACAGTAAGCCTGGCGGCGGTGGCTATAACGTAGTCAACGTTATATTGGTCGACTTCCGTGGCTTCGATACCCTGGGTGAAATTACCGTGCTGGCCATCGCGGGCTTAGCGATATTTAAGCTATTGAATCGCCTGCGTCTGTTTATGCCGCACAGCGACGGCGAAGGCCGTGTATGGTCCCCTGACCGTTACCCTGCGGTGCTTACCTCCATTTCAATGACGCTGCTTCCGTTGGCGCTGCTGGTCTCTGCGTTTATTTTCTTGCGCGGCCACAACCAGCCAGGCGGCGGGTTTATTGCCGGCTTAATTACCGCCGTGGCGCTTATTCTGCTGTATATGGCGCGTGGCGTGGCGTGGGCACAGGAACGTTTGGATTTCCCATTCCAACCAGTGGCGGTTATCGGGGTGGCCGTGGCCACGCTCACCGGACTAGGCAGCTGGCTGTTTGGGCATCCGTTCTTAACCTCCGCTTTCGGCTATTTTAGTCTTCCACTGATCGGCACGTTTGAGCTGGCCACCGCACTGCTGTTTGATCTGGGCGTGTACTTGGCCGTCGTCGGGGCCACGCTGATGATTCTTGCCAACCTTGGTAAAGTCACCACCGCGCATCGCCCGGTGACCGAAGCGACGGAAAAAGATATCGACGCCCCCCCAGCCTCTTCAGCTACTCAGGAGCCCCGTTAATGGAATTGCTTTACGCGATGACCACCGGTGTATTGACCGCTTCTGGTCTCTATCTCACGTTAAGAGGCCGTACCTTTCCCGTCGTGGTGGGCCTTACGCTGCTCTCTTACGCGGTAAACCTGTTTCTGTTTTCGATGGGCGGACTGACCACTGACGGCGCCGCGATTGTGTCCGAGGGCGGAAACGTTGCCGACCCTCTTCCTCAAGCGCTGGTGCTTACCGCCATCGTTATCGGCTTTGCAATGACGGCTTTTGTGGTGATCCTGGCAATGCGGGCACGCAGCGAAGTGGGCAACGACCACGTCGACGGCAATAAGGAAGACCGAGAATGATGCAGCACCTGATTGTTTTTCCTGTTGTCCTGCCACTGATTGCGGGCATCTTAATGCTCTATCAGCGCCAAGGATTAGTGCGCTATAAGCGCACGGTTAGCGTGGCGGCTACGCTGCTGTTACTACTGGTGGCAATAGGCTTAGTACGCCAAGCCGCCAGCGGTGACGTGACTTACTACGCGCTGGGCGATTGGCAGGCACCCTTTGGTATCGTGCTGGTTCTGGATCGCCTCTCTGCGTTAATGGTGCTGTTAACCGCCACCCTAGCAGTGGGTGCCGTGGTGTTTGCCTGCGCGGGTGACGACGAAAAAGGCAGCAATTTCCATGGTCTTTTTCAATGGCAGCTGCTGGGGATAAACGGCGCCTTTTTAACCGGCGACCTATTCAACCTTTTCGTCTTTTTCGAAGTACTGCTGCTGGCGTCTTACGCGCTGCTGCTGCACGGCGGTGGCAAAGCGCGCATTCAAGCCAGCGTGCACTATGTGGTGCTCAACCTAGCGGGTTCTTCGCTGTTTTTAATCGCAGTGGGCATACTCTATGGCGCAACGGGCACCCTCAATATGGCCGATATGGCGATTCGGGTGGCTGACCTGCCGGTTGAGCGCGAAGGCTTAGTCACCGCTGGCGCACTGATGCTGCTAGTCGTTTTTGCTTTAAAATCCGCTATGCTGCCGCTGTATTTTTGGCTGCCCAAAGCCTATGCGTCAGCGCCGGCACCGGTCGCCGCCCTTTTCGCCATTATGACGAAGGTGGGTGTTTACGCCATCCTACGTGTCTATTCGTTAATTTTTGGTGATAGTGCGGGTGATTTGGAAGCACTGGAGCAGCCCTGGGTTTGGTGGCTGTCGCTGGCCACTATTGCAGCCGCAGGCGCTGGCGTAATGGCCGCACGCGACTTACGCCTATTGGTTGCGTATTTAGTGCTGGTATCAGTGGGTACGCTGCTGGCCGGCATCGGCATAGGCACGCCTCAAGCGATCTCGGCACTCTTGTACTACTTGATACATACGACGCTGATTACCGGCGGACTGTTTCTGTTAGCAGAAATGATCGGCCTGCAGCGTGGCAAAGCCGGTACCCGACTAGTTAAGGGCCGCCCCATGGTGCAAGGTACCGCGCTAGGGATTCTTTTTTTTGCAGGCGCGATCGCCGTAGCGGGCATGCCGCCACTGTCAGGCGCCATTGGCAAAGCTCTGATGCTCAATTCAGCAGAAGGCACTCAGCGGCTATGGCTATGGCCGCTGCTACTGGTCGCGGGGCTGTGTTCCATGGTCGCCCTGGCGCGCGCGGGGTCTACGTTGTTTTGGCGCAGCTACCGCGGCAACATTAGCGGCAGTCCGCTACCGTATCGCCAGTGGTTTGGCGTTATCTGGCTACTTAGCGCGGCTCCCCTGTTAGTGGCATTGGCTGGGCCAGTGAGTAGCTATACACAGGCCACGGCTGAGCAACTCGCTAATCCGCAGGTGCTTATCCGCACGCTACTGCCTGATCAAGCTACTGATGCAGGAGAAGCACAATGATTGCTCCACGCGCCTGGCTGCCCACGCCTGTTTTATCCCTATTACTATTGGTAGTTTGGCTGCTGTTAGTGCGCAGCTACGCCATTGGTCAGTTTGTGTTAGGCGGCTCCTTAGCCATTTTGATTCCCCTGCTGACCCACCGCTTTTGGGATGCACGCCCAAGGATCGCCAAGCCTTTCGCTCTACTGCGCTTTTTCTTTCGAGTGCTCGGCGATATAGTCATCGCCAACTTTGAAGTGGCTTACTTAATTACCAACCCTTGGCGCAAGCTTCGCCCCCATTTTATTGAATACCCGCTGATACTTGAAGAACGATTCACCATCACCCTACTGGCCAGCACTATTAGCCTGACGCCGGGCACCGTCTCGGCTAACTTACGCCTGGACGGTAAATCACTGCTGATTCACGCCTTAGACGTGGATGATGAAGAGGTGCTGATCGAGCAAATACGCGAGCGCTATGAACGCCCCCTTAAGGAGATTTACGAATGTTAAGTATTGCACTCTACATCACCTTAACCCTGGTCGTGATGGCACTACTGCTGAACCTTTATCGGCTCACCATCGGTCCTAGCCTACCTGATCGGGTATTAGCGCTGGATACCATGTACGTAAACTCAATTGCGCTCATTGTGCTCTTGGGGCTATGGCTTAACAGCAAAACGTATTTCGAGTCAGCGCTATTGATCGCCATGCTAGGGTTCATCAGTACTGTGGCAGTGTGTAAATATATTTTGCGCGGAGATATTATCGAATGACGCACATAATGGACGCCGACAACAGGGAGCAGTGGCTATGTCGATAATAGTGGAAGGGATTATTTCACTGCTGTTGATCGCGGGCGGTGTGTTCGTTTTTATCGGTTCGCTGGGCATGGCTCACCTACACGATTTTTATATGCGCCTGCACGGCCCTACCAAAGCCACCACGCTAGGTATCGGCTGCATGCTGATTGCTTCGATGCTGTATTTCTGGAGCGTGGACGGTAAGCCGGATATTCAAGAGATGCTCATTACGCTATTTTTGTTTATCACTGCCCCCGTGAGCGCCCACCTGCTGGCTAAATCCGGCCTGCACATGCGCTTAAAACATACCGATAAAACCCAGGGCAAACCGTTGGAACTGAAGACCGAAGAAGTCGGCGAAAAACCGGTGCCACATCCCGACAAGGGCCATGGTTAAAAGCAATCCCATAGCGTCTCGCACCAACGACATAAGGCGGTGCTGAAAAGCACCGTCTTATATGCATTTTAAGGCGTTAAATCCTGCTGACGATAGCCCATCACGTACAGCAACGCATCAATGCCTAGCGTTGAGATTGCCTGACGTGCCTGGCCACGCACCACAGGTTTGGCATGAAACGCGACGCCCAAGCCAGCACTAGCGAGCATTTTTAGATCGTTCGCACCATCGCCCACCGCAATGGTTTGATTCAAGGTAAAGCCTTCACGCTCCGCAATGGCGGCTAATAGCTCCGCTTTGCGCTCGGCATCGACAATAGGCTCGCGAACGTCACCGGTCACCTTACCCTTCTCAATCACCAGTTCGTTAGCATGGATTTCGTCGAAGCCTAACGCCTCCTGCAAGTAGCGAGCAAAGTAGGTAAAGCCGCCGGAGAGAATCGCCGTGCGGTAACCCAAGCGCTTTAGGTTAGCCATCAAACGTACAACGCCATCCATCAGCGGCAGTTCTTTAGCGATATCCGCCAGCACCGACTCATCCAAACCGGCTAGCTTACTCATGCGCTCGCGAAAGCTCTGCTGAAAATCTAGCTCACCACGCATGGCGCGCTCGGTAATCGCAGCGACTTCGTCTCCTACCCCGTGACGACGCGCAAGCTCGTCAATCACTTCAGCTTTGATAAGCGTGGAGTCCATGTCAAAGCAGATCAGGCGTGGTTGAACCTGGCCACGCAGATCATCCTGGATGACGACATCCACGCCTAGAGTCTCACCCAGTGCTAATGCTGCTTTACGTACCGCCTCAATATCAACGCTGTCACCGACCAGGCGGTACTCGATGCAATCAATTATGTCGCTCTGTAGCAGTGAGGCATCGGCAAGCCGCTGGGTACTTTTCTGCTCAAGGCCAAATTGTGCCACTAAGGCGTCTACCTGCGCTTGAATATCCACAGTCAAACGCGACCCTAAGGCGGTTAGAATAAAATTACCGCGTGCCATTACTTATTCCCCTGCCTCTAAACGATCTACTTTTTGGAAACCGCGCGGTAGTTTACTGCCACGCCGTCCGCGCTCACCGCGGTAATAGGCCAAGTCATCGGCTTTAAGCGTCAGTTTGCGCTTACCGGCATGCAGCATCAGTGCATCGCTGGCAGCTAATACCACAATCCCACATACAAACTCTTCCCGGCGTGCCGCTCTAGGGCCAGGTATATCGAGCATTTTATTGCCTTTGCCTTTGGACATCTCGGGCAATTGAGCCAAGGGGAAGAGCAGTAAACGCCCTTCATTTGATACCGAAGCAACCCACAGCTCCTCGCCTTCCGGCACCTCAATAGGCGCCATCACGTTACAGCCCTTGGGCAGGCTCAGTACCGCTTTACCGGCTTTGTTTTTACCGGTGAGCGTATCGAGCCTAGCGACAAAACCATAGCCGCCGTCAGTGGCCAGCACGAAACGCCGCTCGGGCGGTGCAAACATCAACCCCGCCATTTTCGCCCCAGCCGCCACATTGGCGCGCCCAGTCACCGGCTCACCCTGGCCCCGAGCACTGGGAAGATTATGCGCTGACAGCGTATAGGCACGACCGGTATCATCCAGCAAGACCAGCGGTTGATTGGTTTTGCCCCGCGCCGCAAGCTGGAAACTATCACCCGCTTTATAGGAAAGCCCCTCGGGATCGATATCATGCCCTTTGGCTGCTCGAATCCAGCCTTTGTCTGATAACACCACGGTAATGGGGTCAGCGCCCAGCAGCTCTACTTCCGAAAGCGCTCTGGATTCTTCACGCTTAACGAGCGGTGAGCGGCGCGCATCGCCGTGCTCTTTACCGGCGGCGCGAATTTCTTTTTCAATTAGCGTGGTGAGCTTAGCTTCGCTGCCCAGCAAACCCTGCAAGTACTTACGCTCTTTTTCCAGCTCATCCTGCTCGCCACGAATTTTCATCTCTTCGAGCTTGGCCAGATGACGCAGGCGCAGCTCTAAAATGGCTTCTGCTTGTCGATCAGAAAGACTAAACGTGGAAATTAGCGAAGCCTTGGGATCATCCTCCTCACGAATGATGCGGATTACTTCATCGAGATCCAGATAGGCAGTCAGCAGGCCTTCCAAGATGTGCAGGCGGTCTTCGACTTTACCTAATCGATGCTCTAAACGCCGACGTACGGTGCTGCGACGAAACTGCAGCCATTCGCCGAGCATTTCAGGCAGCGGCATCACCCGTGGCCGACCATCCAGGCCGATCACGTTCATATTCACGCGTACATTCTTTTCTAAATCGGTCGTGGCGAACAGGTGCGCCATCAGCGACTCAACGTCAATGCGGCTGGAGCGCGGTTCAATCACCAAGCGCGTTGGCTCTTCATGGGTCGATTCATCGCGCAGGTCGGCCACCATGGGCAGCTTTTTAGCCTGCATTTGAGCGGCAATCTGCTCAAGCACCTTGGCGCCGCTAACCTGATAAGGCACCGAGGTAATAACGATATTGGCTTCTTCACGAATATAGCGCGCACGCAGCTTCACCGAGCCACGGCCTGATTCATAGAGCTTACGCAGGTCCGCAGGCGGGGTGATAATTTCCGCGTCAGTAGGAAAGTCAGGCGCGGGCACGAATGCCATTAAATCAGCGGTGGTCGCCTTTGGATTACGCAGCAGATGACAGGTCGCCTCGACAATTTCAGCTACGTTATGCGGCGGAATATCGGTGGCCATACCCACCGCAATGCCCGTACCGCCGTTTAGCAATACGTGTGGCAATTTGGCGGGCAGCACCAGCGGCTCCTGCATGGTGCCATCAAAGTTGGGCGCCCAATCAACGGTGCCTTGGCCTAGCTCGCCTAACAGCACTTCGGCAAACTTGGAAAGCTTCGCTTCGGTGTAACGCATGGCGGCAAACGACTTAGGGTCATCGGGGCTGCCCCAGTTGCCTTGACCATCTACCAGCGGATAGCGATAGCTAAACGACTGTGCCATGAGCACCATGGCTTCATAGCAAGCGCTGTCGCCATGAGGGTGAAACTTACCCAGCACGTCGCCGACGGTACGCGCCGACTTTTTATACTTAGCACTAGCGTGCAGCGCCAGCTCGCGCATGGCGTAAATAATGCGCCGCTGCACGGGTTTCATGCCGTCGCCCACATTGGGCAACGCACGGTCGAGAATCACGTACATCGAATAATCGAGGTAGGCTTTTTCGGTATAGTCGCGCAGGGACAAACGTTCGACGTCGCCCTCTGCTACTTGAATATCCATGGTCATCGGGGGTTATACCTCAATGTCTGCGAGGTTGCCGTAATCTTCCAGCCACTTTTTGCGGTCACCGGCACGCTTTTTGGCCAGCAGCATATCCATAATTTCCATGGTGCCGTCACCTTCGGTCAACGTGAGCTGAACCAGTCGACGGGTTTCCACCGCCATCGTCGTTTCACGTAACTGTAGCGGGTTCATTTCACCCAGGCCTTTAAAACGCTGCACGTTAGGCGTACCGCGCTTACTGGCCAGCTGTTTAAGAATCGCGGCTTTTTCGCTTTCATCTAGGGCGTAATGCACTTCTTTACCTAGATCGATGCGGTAAAGCGGCGGCATCGCGACATAAACGTGCCCGGCGTCTACCAGGCTTGGGAAATGACGAACAAAAAGCGCACACAGCAGCGTGGCAATGTGCAGGCCGTCGGAGTCGGCATCGGCGAGAATACAAATTTTGTGGTAGCGAAGTTTATCCAGGCCGTCGCTGCCGGGGTCAGCACCAATGGCGACCGCAATATCGTGGACTTCCTGAGAGCTGTAGATGTCATGAGTCTCGACTTCCCAGGTATTCAGAATTTTACCGCGCAGCGGCAGGATTGCCTGAGTTTCACGGTTGCGCGCCTGTTTGGCACTACCGCCGGCAGAGTCGCCTTCCACTAAAAACAGCTCGCTTTGCGCGGGGTCTTGCCCGGAACAGTCGGCCAGCTTACCGGGCAGTGCGGGGCCGGACGTGACCTTTTTACGCAGCACTTTTTTGGCTTTTTTCTGGCGATTTTGCGCTGCGCTAATCACCATTTCGGCAATCGCTTCGGCTTGATCGACGTGGTGGTTTAGCCACAGTGAGAAAGCGTCTTTGACAACGCCCGACACAAAGCCTGCAATGGTTCGCGAAGACAGCCGCTCTTTGGTTTGTCCGGCAAACTGCGGGTCGAGCATTTTCACCGAGAGCACAAACGAGGTGCGTTCCCACAAATCATCAGCGGTAAGTTTGATGCCACGAGGCAGCAGGCTGCGGTATTCGCAAAACTCGCGCAGCGCGTCCAGCAGGCCGGAACGAAACCCGTTTACGTGGGTACCGCCTTGGGGCGTGGGTATCAAGTTCACGTAGCTTTCCAACAGCGCCTCCCCGCCTTCGGGTAGCCACTGAATTGCCCAGTCAACGCCGTGTTCATCATCATTGAAGTGGCCAACAAAAGGCTCGCGGGGCAGCACTTCATAACCGTCCGTTGCTTCTACCAAATAATCACGCAGGCCGTCAGCAAACTCCCACTCGGAGGACGTGCCATCCGGCTCTACTAGCGTAACTTTTAGCCCTGGGCAAAGCACCGCTTTGGCACGCAGCAAATGTTTCAGCCGCGTTAGCGCTAATTTGGGGCTATCGAAATAGCTTTCATCTGGCCAGAAACGCACCAGAGTGCCGCTCGCCCGCTTTGGCGCTTTGCCAATTTCATGCAGCTCTTCGACCTTCTCACCAAACTCAAAGGCCATGGCGTGGCGCGCGCCATTACGGGTCACTTCTACGTCTAATCGACGAGAGAGCGCGTTAACCACCGACACCCCAACGCCGTGCAGGCCACCCGAGAAGCGATAGCTTGTGGAGGAAAACTTACCCCCTGAGTGAAGCTTGGTAAATATCAGTTCAACGCCCGATACGCCGTGTTCTGGATGCAGGTCGATAGGCATACCTCGGCCGTTATCCTGCACTTCAATCCCGCCATCGCTTTGCAGCACAACGTTGATGATTGAGGCGTGACCTGCCAGCGCTTCGTCGACGCTATTATCAATGACTTCCTGAACAAGATGGTTGGGGCGTGAGGTGTCGGTATACATACCGGGACGCTTACGTACCGGTTCGAGCCCGGACAGGACTTCGATGGAACTCGCACCGTACTGAGAGGCATCAAACTGGGTCATGTAACGTCGATTCCTGAAAAAAGTGCTGGCAGCTGGCAAAGAAACACAGGATAGCTGAAAAGCAAAAAGCTGTATATCTAGCCATGCTTATTGGCAAAGCGTCAGAGTAGCCCTGCCGCACGGTGGCAGGGCCATTACTTATTCTTGCTCAGCGGCCCAAAACGCCTCAATCAGGCCGCGGCTAGAAGCATCCATGAGTGAAATATCACCTTGATGATCAATAATTTTTTGCGTATCCGTGGCAATTTTCTTACCTAATTCTACGCCCCACTGGTCAAAGGGGTTGATATCCCAAATCACCGCTTGAACAAATACTTTGTGCTCGTAGAGCGCGATGAGCGCCCCCAGCGTGAACGGTGTTAGCTGGTCAAGCAGCACCGTAGTCGAAGGCTGGTTGCCACGATAGCGCTTGTGCTCCGGACGCGGCCCGTCGTCTTCTAAAGCGTCGTCACCCAGCATCAGCACACGCGACTGAGCAAAGCAGTTAGCCAGCGATAAACGGTGCTGGGTTTTAAGGTCACGACGGGTATCCGGGTCTTCTACTTCATCATAGCGCTTAAGCGGCGCAATGAAGTCGCATACCACAGGCTGAGTGCCCTGATGTAGCAATTGATAAAACGCATGCTGAGCATTAGGGCCTAGCTGCCCCCAGAGCACCGGGCAGGTGGAGTAGTTAACCGGCTGGCCTTGGCGGGTAACCGACTTACCGTTGGACTCCATTTCTAACTGTTCGAGATAGGCCGCGAAATATTCCAGCCGCCCGTCGTAGGGCAAAATAGAATGCGCGCGAATGTCCAGAAAGTTGACGTTCCAGATGCCGGCCAGCCCAAGCAGTATGGGCAAGTTATCTTCCATCGGCGCTTCGGCAAAATGCCGATCCATGGCATGGGCACCGGCTAGGAGTTCGCGAAAATTATCCATCCCCACTACGAGTGCAATCGGCAGTCCAATGGTTCCCCACAACGAATAGCGCCCACCGACCCACTCCCAGAAGGTTAATTGATGGTCTGGCGTAATGCCCCATTCGGTCATTTTATCCGGGCTCGCCGAAACGCCAATAAAGTGTTGGCGCACAACCATCTCAGCACTAATAGGCGTCGAACCATGCTGCGTTAACCGACCCAAGAGCCACTCACGGGCAGTATTGGCGTTAGACAGCGTGTCGATGGTCGTAAACGACTTAGAGGACAAAACAAAAATGGTCGTTTCAGGATTTAAGCGGCTTAAGCAGTCGGCAAGCTGCGAGCCATCCATCGTGGAAGCAAAGTGCACTTCTACGGGATGAATACCTTTGGGGCGAAAGTCAGCCAGAGCGTGGGTTACCATCAATGGGCCTAAGTCAGAGCCGCCCACACCTAGATTGACGACATCGCGAATCGGCTTGCCGGTCGCGCCACGCCACTGCCCGGCGTGCAAACGGCTGACTAGGCTTTCCATTTGGGCAAGGCTTTCCTGCACCGCGGCAACGATATCATCCCCTTCTACGTCCAGCGTTGCATCGGCGGGCAAGCGCAACGCCGTATGCAAAGCGGGCCGATTTTCACTGACGTTCACACGCTTGCCGCTAAGCAATGCCTCTATCGCCGAAGGCACGCCCGCTTCAGTGGCCAGCGTAAAGAGATGCTCTAGGGTATCGTCATCCCAACGCTGCTTGGAAAGATCCAGCGTTAAGCCCGCCACTTGGCGAGTGAAGCTTTCCCACCGCGAAGGCTCGGTGCCAAACAGCGTTTTCAAGTGAACGTTCTGCAGCGCTTGCGCATGATGCTTCAACGTCTGCCAAGCGGGTAACGTATCGGGAGTAGCGCTTGATGCTGAGGCCATGTGATATCTCCAGTGGCGTCGATCCATGCAGCAGGGTCTGTTATAGACATATCAGGGCGGGTAAACTATTACGCCCTATCCATGATCCCGGCTTGCCCATGAGTGATGCATCTTACCGTGACGCTATCTTTTCGACACCCCTTGACCGAGTAGCGCGGTTTTCATTCGATGAAAAGGTGGTCGCGTGCTTTCCTGACATGATTCGTCGATCGGTGCCTGGCTACGGGCAAATTCTTGGCATGCTGAGTCTGATTGCCCAGCGCCATTTGCGCCATGGCGCCCACGTTTATGACTTAGGCTGCTCGCTTGGCGCTTCAGGGCTTGCCCTGGCAGGCACGCTGGAACCAGACGCTTTTCGCTATACCGGGATCGACCTTTCACCCGCCATGGTAAGCCAGGCACGCCAAACCTTCCTTGTAGAGTGCTCTGATCACGCCATGCAGGTGGAAGAGGCCGATATTCGCACGCTTGAGTATGCGCCATCTGGGTTGATCATTCTCAACTTTACGCTGCAGTTTCTTCCCGCGGCTGATCGCGATGCCCTGTTAGCGAAACTGTACGCAGCGCTAGAGCCCGGCGGCGTGCTAATTCTTTCAGAAAAAACCGTGGACGCAGACGAACGCGACAACGCCTGGCGCGTTGAACGCTACCATGACTTTAAACGTGCCAATGGTTACAGCGACTTAGAAATCAGCCAGAAGCGCACCGCACTTGAGAACGTGCTGGTACCCGATACGCTGGATGCGCTTCACGGGCGTTTAGCAAACGCAGGATTTCCCCGCTCGGTAACGTGGTTTCAGTACCTGAACTTTGCCTCGCTGATCGCTTTTAAGGAGGGCTGAGGTGGATTTACCCGAGCATCATCGCGCCCTTTACCAAGCTTTTTTGGATCAAGCGGTCATCGACCAGTCGCTCACCGCCTGGCTCGCCAAACTGCCCGAGCAGCTTGCCCAGGGGCTTGACCGGAATCGCCACGGCGATCTTCCCGCCTGGGAAAAGGCCGTTGCCAAACTGCCCGCGCTGCCTAGCGAACGTAACGTTGATCTCAACAGCGATACCGTCAGCGTTGAGCTCGCACTCAATGATAGCCAGCAGCGCCAATGTTTTAATCTACTTAAAAAGCTCGCCCCCTGGCGCAAAGGACCTTTTCAGCTGGGCGGGATTCATATTGATACAGAGTGGCGTTCAGACTGGAAGTGGCAAAGAGTCTTACCGCATTTGGCGCCGCTAAAGTATCGCAAGGTGCTGGATGTCGGAGGGGGTAGCGGTTATCACGCGTGGCGGATGGCCGGGGCCGGCGCAGCGCTCGTACTCGTTATCGATCCATCGCCACGTTTTTATTGGCAGTTTCAGGCAGTTCGCCACTTTGTAGGCGATGCCGACGGCGGGAGAACGCAGTTTTTACCCGTCGGCATAGAAGATGTGCCCGAGAATCTAGGCTTTTTCGACACGGTATTCTCTATGGGCGTGCTCTATCATCGCCCCGCCCCGCTTGAACATCTTCAGCAGCTTAAAGCAGCCTTGGCGCCTGGCGGCGAACTGGTGCTGGAAACACTGGTCGTGGAAGGCGATGCGCAAACGGTGTTTGTTCCCGGCGAGCGTTACGCCGCGATGCCAAATGTCTACTTTCTGCCTTCATCAAAAGCGCTGTGCCACTGGCTGGAGCGCTGCGGCTTCACCAATGTGCGGATAGTCGATGAAGCCATCACCACGCTGGAAGAGCAGCGTTCAACCGAATGGATGACCTATCAGTCACTGGCAGACTTTCTTGACCCTAATGACCGCACCCGAACCATCGAAGGCTACCCGGCGCCTCGTAGAGCGGTGATTTTGGCTAATAAGTCTTTCTAGGCATGTCATTTTCAACAAGCCCTTTTTAATAAACTATTATCAAGAAAGCCGGCTAGTCTCAGCGCCTTAAAATCACCAGCCAGCGGCCTAGATTCATGACGCTAGCGAGTGATGCCGCGACATAGGTAAAGGCGCAGGCGGTAAGCACGTGCCGCGCGCCGGCCATGTCATTAGGCGGCACGTATTCCTTCAGCAGCGGCAGCGCCCGGTTAAAGCTTGCGTCAAACTCCACGGGAAGCGTCACTAGATGCACCAGCGCGGCGGTACCGAAACTGATCACCGCCAAGGCAACCACGATTGCCAACCCGCCAGGCAGCCGCGTTAATAGGAATAGAAAAGGCGCGGCCATCATTAAAATAGCGCCAAGCTTCTCAGCCTTTTGGGCGACCCCCACTAAACGGCTGCGTGCCAGCAGCAGTGAATAGCCTTGATGATGCTGAATAGCATGACCAACCTCATGGGCAGCCACTGTCACCGCCGTTAGCGATCGGCCATCATAATGATCAGGCGAAAGACGCACACAGCGCGCTTCTGGGTCGTAATGATCCCCATATTCAGTGCGTTCTACGTTAACGCCCTGAACGCCTAGTCGACGCAGCAAGTGTTCAGCAAGTTCAGCCCCCGTTCCAGGGTAGTCATCCCGGCCACGCGTATGTCGTTTGAGCACCCACTTAGCCCATACATTGGGGAGCACAAAAATAGCCAGTGCCAGCACGATTAACACAATGACCATGGCAATTCACCACAAATGAAGGGGCAGACTCAGTGCCCCAAGCTGTTTAGGTAGGATCAGGATCGTTGCGATGTTCTTCAACATCGCGCTTCACCGCCGCTAAGCCATGGGCTGAGATATCGCCCTGAGCGTAGGCATGCTCAGCGATCAGCACGCTGTCGGCAGCTAGCACCAAATCACACTCGGTACCGGCCAGCTCATCACGCAGCCGCTGAATAGCTTCTTCACGCGCAGGGTCTTTATCAACTCGCCGGATATAGATAGCCTTAATACGATGCGGGTAGGCTTTCACGATCTCGATATAGACCTCTGGATCGTGCTGCCCACTGTCGCCGATTAAAATACACGGCATATCATTGTAAAGGGTAAGCATTCGGTCGATCAGATCACGCTTATGGTCTTCCGCACGGCGCGGCCAGGGGCGTCGCCAAGAGATCCCCCACTCGCGAAGAAACAGAATAGGACCGACGGGGATACGGTTAATCTGAAAAAAGATTTCAAGCATCTCGTAAATTGCCCAAGGTCCGCGGGAGACATACAAAATGGGCCTTTCGATGCGTTCACTAGCGCCACGATGTAGCGCTTGATAAAGCGCCGCTACGCCGGGAAATGCAGTACGGCGGTGAGGTTTTTTTACAAACAGGCGATAAAGCATTTTAAGCTTTTCCGCCACGCCGGTGAACATGACGGTGTCGTCGATATCACTGATCACCAGTAAGTCCGCTTCAGGCGGTGGTACGTAGACTTCAACGTGAGTACGTACCGGCGTCTCGCCCTGGCAATGGACCAGAATATCGGCACGATGCCACGATACATCAATAGGCAGGGTATGACTGATCGGCAGATGCATGTCGAAGTAGCCATCCCGATCGGTGCCGACACAGAGTTGATTTTCGCCAAGATGAATTTCAACCTGGGCATTGGCCAGGCCGCGACGAAAAATCCGGCGTGCAACGTCGGCAGTATCACGCAGCATTCCATGCCGAGGGATAGCGCGGCCTAAGGCAGCCTGACGAAAGACTCGCCCCATGACAAACACTTCATTCTGCGAGCCATAACCTCGATAGGGGTGAACCACCATGCCGCCACGGCCACTGTCGCCCTTAATAGGCTTGGCAATAATGTGCACTACCCTTTTTACAAAGCTTGCCCACCGGCGCATTAAGCCCATCAAGCGTGTTGACCAGCGTAAACGGGGCCATTCAATGATTGATTCATCATGCATTCCTTTTCGTGATGATAGACGGCAGCCGTCCAATATCAGTTTGGCGTATATAGTAACAGCGTCAAGCACTCCTGCTAATCGCTTAACGCTGATGAATAACGATGCACAATTAATGCCCGTCGGGTGTGCAATTATGGGCTGTTCAGTACATCATGCTTAATTACACATAAGAATGATGCCTACGTTCCATGCCAACCAGCCACTATGCTAACCAGTGACAATGCCTTTAGCACTGCCCTCGCTCTCATTCTGAGTATGGACAGCGCGCTCATTTCCATCGTGATGCTGTCACTGCAGATATCACTCATGGCGGTAGTGATCGCCAGTCTATTAGCGTTGCCCTTAGGTGCAGCTCTCGCCCTTTGGCGGTTCCCAGGGCGTAATGCCGTTATCATCGTTCTCAATGCATTAATGGGACTGCCACCCGTCGTAGCAGGACTGTGCGTATATCTACTGCTTTCACGCGCCGGCCCATTAGGCAGCTGGGGGCTGCTATTTACGCCCACCGCCATGGTTATCGCTCAGGTCATTTTAGTACTGCCCATCATCGCCGCACTGACCCGCCAGCAGATTGAAACGCTGCATAGCGAGTATGCCGAGCAGCTGCAATCATTAGGACTGACCCGCCCACGCATGATTCCAACGCTGCTGTGGGATGCGCGCTTTGGGCTTCTAACAGTCATTCTGGCGGGCTTTGGCCGCGCCAGCGCAGAGGTAGGCGCGGTCATGATTGTAGGTGGCAATATCGATGGAGTCACTCGCGTGATGACTACCAGCATTGTCTTAGAAACCAGCAAGGGCAATCTGCCCATGGCGCTCGGCTTAGGGATTATTTTACTCATCCTGGTGACGATGATTAACGCTATCGCGCACATGATCGGCGAAACGGCCAAAAAGAGGTTGGGATGAATGCAAGCCAACCGCCTCCGGTGGCGACGCTTGCATTTGACGGCGCTGCGTTCACGCATCGTGGCCATACGTTACTAAAGCCCACCACGCTTCGCCTATCGGGCTGCCAGCGTACGCTGATCATGGGCCCTAACGGTGCAGGAAAAAGCCTGCTAATGCGCCTAGCTCATGGCTTACTGCCCCCCACCAGCGGTGCTGTGGGTTGGCAAGGCACAGCCCCTACTCAGGCCATGGTATTTCAGCGCCCAGTGCTGCTGCGTCGCTCAGCGCTTGATAATCTCACCTATGTCCTCGCCATTAACAAAACGTTGCGGCCAGCGCTCAACCGCACAGCAGGTCACAGTATTTCTCGCAAAGCCCAGGCCATGCAGGCACTGGATACGTTTGGTTTAGCGCATTTAGCGCAGCGCCCTGCGCGGGTACTATCTGGCGGGGAGCAGCAACGACTAGCGCTAGCGCGGGCCTGGCTGCTGAATCCGCAGGTACTGTTTCTCGATGAGCCTACCTCCGCACTAGATCCCGCGGCCATCAAGGCCGTTGAAGATGCAGTGCTCGAGTTTCATCGCCGAGGCACACGCATCGTGATGTCCACCCATGACCTGCACCAAGCACGCCGCTTAGCCGATGACGTCGTGTTTCTGCATAATGGGCATTTGCTTGAACACACCCCCGCCAAGCAGTTTTTTTCCGCACCCGCCTCCCGCGAAGCAAGCGCGTTTATTCGCGGCGAGCTGGTCTGGTAACGCTGGCTTTGCTTCACATTAGCACTGATGAACCATAGCATTGATGAAATACAGCATGGATAAATCCTGGCAATGATGAGCAGCGCTCAAGGAGCACTACAATGAATAAGACTACCGCACTGATAACCGCTGGCGCTCTAAGCCTAACGTGGAGCGGCACGCTGCTAGCAGACGATGACTACATTACGCTGGCCTCGACGACCTCTACTGAAAACTCGGGCCTGTTTGGCGCCATTATTCCCGCGTTTACTGAAAAAACCGGAATTGACGTACGCGTCGTGGCCGTAGGCACCGGTCAAGCATTCGAAATAGGTCGTCGTGGCGATGCCGATAGCCTGTTGGTTCACGACACGGCAGGTGAAGAGCAGTTTGTGGCCGACGGTTACGCCACGGAACGCCTGAATGTGATGTACAACGATTTCGTGATTGTGGGCCCCAGTGATGACCCCGCCGGCATTAGTGACAGCGAAACGGTTGTCGATGCCATGCAGCAAATCGCTGAAAGCGAATCTCCTTTCGCCTCGCGCGGTGACGATAGCGGAACCAACCGCGCAGAGCTACGGTTGTGGGAAGACGCTGGAATAACACCGCAAGGTGAGTGGTATCGTGAGCTGGGCAGCGGCATGGGGCCCACGCTAAACACCGCCGCGGGAATGGATGCTTACACCTTCACCGATCGCGCTACCTGGGTTGCGTTTGAAAACCCGCAGGACTTAACGCTGCTGTTTGAAGGTGACGAGGCGCTGTTCAACCAATACGGTAGCCTGCTGCTTTCAGCAGAACGTCACCCGCACTTGAAGCATGATCTCGCCGCCCAGTGGCACGAATGGCTAGTCTCTAAAGAAGGTCAGCAAGCGATTGCCGATTTCGAAGTCGATGGGCAGCAACTGTTTTTCCCTAACGCTGAGTAACCCTTTCCCGCCTAAACAAAACGGCACGCCCTCAGGGCGTGCCGTTTTGCTGTATGCCGCTTTTAAAAACTGCACTTTAGAGCTATTTATTAATAGCCCATGGCGGTTTATCGCGTTAACAGCTTACTAATATCGTTAGCTTCCCAATGGGGAAAATGCTTTCGAACCAGCGCATTGAGGTCGTGTTCAAAGGCCGCCCAGTCGGTTGCATTGGCCGCAACGCTAGGTTCACCGGCGGCTCCCCTAATCATTCCAGCACCGACAGTCACGTTGGTCAGCCGATCAATGATGATAAAGCTGCCGGTACCAGGGCTGGTGCGATAATCATCAACTGGAATAGCGGCGGTCAATTCAACATCACAACGAGCGATAGCATTGAGCCCGAGCGAGTCCGTGGCATGCTTTTCTAGCGTATTCACATCGATTTGATAATCAATGGTACTGACTTGGCCGGAAAGATCGCGCGTTGCTAGTTTGAAATCGTAAAGCTTGCCGGGGGTTAATGCCTCTTCCTGCATCCAGACAATATCGGCTTTAAAGGTATTTGAGAGCGGCAGCTCGCTTTCCGCGGCCACGATCCAGTCGCCGCGTGAAATATCGATCTCATCTTCCAAGGTAACGGTAATTGCCTGACCTGGATAAGCCGCCGCGAGATCACCATCAAAGGTCACGATTCTTGCCACCGTGGACACTTTACCCGAAGGCAGCACTTTAATAGCTTGCCCAGAGTGCAATACGCCCGCCGCTAAGGTGCCGCAGTAGCCGCGAAAATCAAGATTTGGACGGTTCACGTACTGGACTGGCAAGCGCAGATCACTGAGATTCTGATCGCGGCTAATTTCAACGCTTTCAAGTAGTTCAATCAGCGTTTTCCCTTGGTAGTCGGCGGTGAAGTACCAGGGCGTTTGCTCGCTGCGATTAACTACGTTATCGCCATTAAGCGCGGACATAGGCACAAAGCGAATGTCCGGCGCCTGAAGGTTCGTGGCAAACGCGCGGTATTCAGCCACTATTTCGTTAAAACGCTGCTCGGAAAAACCCACCAAATCCATTTTATTGACCGCAATCACCAAATGCTGGATACCCAGCAGGTCGGCAATAAAGCTATGGCGACGAGTTTGCGTCTGCACGCCGTAGCGGGCATCGATTAAAATAATCGCCAGGCTTGCCGTTGAGGCACCGGTGGCCATGTTACGCGTGTACTGCTCGTGCCCCGGCGTATCGGCGATAATAAACTTGCGTTTATCAGTGGAGAAAAAACGGTACGCCACATCGATCGTGATGCCTTGCTCGCGCTCTGACTGCAAGCCATCCACTAACAACGCCAAATCGACGGTATCACCGGTGGTGCCATTGATTTTAGAGGCTTGGGTAATAGCTGCCAGCTGATCTTCGAAGATCATTTTCGAATCGTGTAGCAAACGCCCAATCAGGGTAGATTTTCCGTCGTCGACACTGCCGCAGGTGATGAAACGCAGCAGGTCTTTGTTTTCGTGCTCGTGCAGATACTGCTCGATATTGTCAGCGATTAAATTCGATTGATGTGACATTGGCCCTACTCCTTTAGAAATAGCCTTTAGAAATAGCCTTCGCGCTTTTTCTTCTCCATCGAACCGACTTGATCGCGGTCAATAGCACGGCCACTTCGCTCGCTCGTTCGGGTCAGCAGCATCTCTTGAATTATTTCTGGAAGCGTCGCGGCTTCGGATTCCACGGCACCGGTCAGTGGATAGCAGCCAAGCGTTCTAAACCGCACGGACTTTTCTTCCGGCACTTCACCTGGCGCCAGCGGCAGGCGATCGTCGTCAACCATCACCTGCATACCGTCGCGCTCGACCACCGGGCGCTTGGCCGAGTAGTACAGCGGCACAATAGGGATCGACTCTAGGTAGATGTACTGCCAGATATCCAGCTCGGTCCAGTTGGAAAGCGGAAACACACGGATTGACTCGCCTTTATTGACCTTGGCGTTATACACATTCCACAGCTCAGGGCGCTGATTTTTAGGATCCCAGCGATGATATTTGTCGCGAAATGAGTAAACGCGCTCTTTGGCCCGCGACGCCTCTTCATCGCGGCGCGCGCCGCCAAAAGCGGCATCAAATCCATGCTTGTCTAGCGCCTGCTTGAGCGCCTGAGTTTTCATGATGTCGGTGTATTTGGCGCTGCCGTGATCGAACGGGTTGATATTGGCAGCCCGCCCCTCTTCATTGGTATGCACGATCAGCTCCATACCCGCTTCTGCCGCCATGCGGTTACGAAACTCGATCATCTCGCGAAATTTCCACGTGGTGTCCACGTGCATCAGCGGGAATGGCGGCGTACCGGGATAAAAAGCTTTGCGCGCTAGATGCAGCATGACCGAAGAGTCTTTGCCGATCGAGTACATCATGACCGGATTGGAAAACTCAGCCGCAACTTCGCGAATGATATGGATAGACTCAGCTTCTAATTGCTTAAGGTGGGTCAAGCGCGCGGCGTCAGGTGTAACAGAAACCTCGCGCAGCGGCGCTGAAGATACCGTCTTGGAAGACGGCATCTCTGAGGACAGTGTAGAAAATTGGGTCATGGCCCATACCTCGCAAGAACTAGCTCGTCGTACAAGCTATTAAATACAGTGTACGTTCTTAAAATGTACGTTCGAATGCAGGTAGGGTAACGCCGAGCCCATAATAACCCAAAAGAATTAATAACTATCTTTTTATATCTTTATCGCCTATCGAGATATTCATAGCCATAAATTAGCTATACCGCGACTCGCTCGACCCAGGTCTGCCACTCACTTCCGTCTAGGTCGATCACCCGATAGCCGGGCCGCGACGCTTCATCAATCGCAAAATGCTCAGCCCCCGGTAAAAACTGATCGGCCATTGCCGGGCAGCCGTATACGCCTATTTCATGGTGGCCCACTTCATGGCTACTTATTTCATGACGCCGAGCATAGGCTTGGTGTACATGGCCAAACAGGATGATCCTAACCTGAGGATACGCGCTCAACAGCTGCCAAAAAGCTTCTCTATCTTGCAGGCCAATGGCGTCCATCCACGCGGCGCCAACGTCCACCGGCGGGTGGTGCATCACAATCAGCGTCGGCCGATCATCTGCTTTTAGCTGCTCATCTAATGCCGCTAGCCGCTCGTTGCCCAGCTCCCCAAAAGGCTTGCCCTCCACGTGTGTATCAAGCAGCAGCAAACGCCACGAACCACACGCTAGGTCGTCAATCAGCGGGCGCTCGGCGGTCATTAACACCAGCTGATCATGATTGCCTGGCAGCCAATACCAGGGGCACGGCAGTGTGTCCATTGCCTGAACCGCTAAGGCATAAGAAGCGGCGGACTCGTCTTGGCTGATATCGCCACTGAATAGCACGATATCAGGCTGCTCATCCGTCACCGCACTGAGCACCTGCTGAAACTGCCGCCAGGGCACGCCCGCCCGAGAGCGCGCATTGATATCAGCGTAAAGATGGGCATCGGTAATTTGCACTAGGCGCATTAGGGAATCTCCGGCACGTCAATGCTGTGGCCGTGGGCAAGGCCATGGGCCAACCATTCACCTAAAAAGCGATTTAGCTGAAGCTTTTCATCCGGTTGATGCATGCGGGCATTGGGATACCGATAGCGGCCGTTAAAATGACGCTCGCGTTGAAAATCGGTCACTTCCGCCATGCGTACATCGTGATAAAGATGCACACGCATACGCGGGCTTTCCATGACGGTATCTAACGGCCCGCTTTGAAAAACATCCACCATCGTGGTGTAAGGCGCCTGCTCGTGAATATAAAGATGCAAGTCGCCAAAATGCTGCTTATCTCCCCGCAGGGCGATATCACGGCGCTGGCCGGCCTCCATATCGCCGACCAGCCGCACCAAACGTAAGTAGTTGGCGCTGCACTCCCCCTGGAGCGATTTTAAATCGGTGACATAGGCCGTTCTCGCCATGTTCACTCCTCATTTTTTTCGCTTTTGCATGTATTTTACGTTAAGTCGACGCCCGCTGTGACGCGGCGCGCAGTGACGCTCGTTGGCTATTTAACCAATGTAGCCCAATCAAACACATGGCGTTGTCGAGTCTTCCCAGGCCCAAGAGTTCCCAAGCATTAGCAAAAGGCACCACGTGGACACGAATATCTTCATGCTCTTCATCTAACCCATGAATGCCGCCTAATCCTTGGGTATCTACCAAACCACAAAATAGTGTCACTTGCTCGTTGCAGGCACCGGGGCTGGGGTAGTAAGTATGCAGTTTGGTTAGCTCCGTCACTTTACAGCCGGCCTCTTCCCACGCCTCTCGGCGGGCAACGTCTTCCAGCGACTCGCCTTTTTCCACTAAGCCAGCCACAAATTCTAACTTCCAGGGCGATAAAGCATCATCAATAGCGCCCGCACGAAACTGCTCGATTAACACCAATGAATCGCGCTCTGGGTCGTAGAGCAGCACCCCTACAGCATCAAAGCGGCTATGCACTTCTCTGCGCATAGGCTCGCTCCAACCGCCTTCAAATAGGCGGTGGCGAAGCTCTAGCCCATCGAGACGAAAAAACCCCTGGTGCAGCGTTTCACGCTTGAACAACTGAACATCGGCGCTATTTAACAGCGCAACGCTAAGCGTGGTGTTTTTAAAAGGAGCGGCTGGCTGCGCGGAGCCTGGAGAAGATACGTTCTTAGAGCGGGTCGCCATGAGGCACTCCCAGTGATGATAATGCCGCTATTATCAATGCTTGCCACTGGGAATGCCAATTCAGCCGGTAGGTTAAAGATCGCTTAGTATTGCCTGCGCATCACGACGCAAGGCTTCATCAGACGCCTGTCGGCTATCGCGGGCCGTGCCCTCCACCGCGCGCTGAGCATGCTCCCGCGCGGCCTGTTCATTGCCCTCTTCTTTTAGAAAAGCAGCGTAATAATAATTAACATCAATGCCGTCTGGGCGTATCTCTAAAGCACGTTGGAACATCCGCTCGGCGGTATCGCTATTACCAAAACCGATGGGGCGCCCCGGCGCACGGTCGTATAAAGCACCCAGGGTGACATAAGCCGAGCCATTGCTACCCTGGGGATCAATCTCAATTGCCCGTTCAAGCACATCACGAGCATCCCCCGCGGTGCCCAGCGCACCTAAACCGCCCCGTTCACGGGCATAAGACGCCAATATAATGCCCTGCCAGACCAGCACGTCGGCGTTATCGCGCTGTTGCTCCGCCAGCTGCCCCGCTTCTACTGCCAGCGCCTTCAGCGTGCTTTCCCGCTCATTCGCCGGCATGTCGGTAACGGTATGTTCCCAGCGATTCTTCAGCGAGAACAGCTCGTCTTCAAAGGCCGTGGCGGCAAGGGGTGACAGCGTAAGCGCGCTGCCAATGAGGATAGCCATTAATGAACGCTTTAAAGATAGACGTGAAAAAGACAGAGTTTGCATACATGCTCCTAAATTATTGTTGTCCCGTTGAGACCTAACAACGGCGGGCCTCTCCAACAATGTAACGAACGTTTGAATGATTCGCCAGTAGCATGTTGCTTGGTATGCTTCCCGCAATTAACGTAAGGTAGATAGCTCGATACATAATAGGGAACCGGTAATGAAAGGCCGCAACATGACCCGCTGGCGCGATCCAGCAAAAGATCCGCGTCAAGCCCCTAAGAGCAACCTGATTACCAGCGAGGGCGCTTCACGCTTACGCGCTATTTTAGATCACCTGTCACGCGTTAAACGCCCGGAAATTTCTGCCAAAGTCGGCGAAGCCGCAGCCCAGGGCGATCGCAGTGAAAACGCTGATTACACCTACAATAAGAAAGAGCTAAATCGCGTGATTGCGCGTATTAGTTACCTGACGACGCGTTTGGATGAGCTGCAAATTGTTGATCGTCTCCCCGCCGACACCAGCAAAGTGTTTTTTGGTGCCTACGTGAGCCTGGAAGATGAAAACGGTGAGCAGGTACATCTTAGAATTGTTGGCCACGATGAGATCGATACCAAAAAGCGCTGGATCAGTATCGATGCCCCCATGGCCAAAGCACTGCTAGGTAAACAGGTCGGTGAAGAAGCAAAAGTGCTTACGCCTAACGGCTATACGTTTTATACCATCACCGTCATCGATTA
Organism: Halomonas sp. AOP25-F1-15; assembly: GCF_052378675.1. Lineage (NCBI taxonomy): Bacteria > Pseudomonadati > Pseudomonadota > Gammaproteobacteria > Oceanospirillales > Halomonadaceae > Halomonas > Halomonas sp. AOP25-F1-15. The sequence continues at coordinate 401,635 of NZ_JBQSXV010000002.1, read as the reverse complement.
CACCGCCTAAATAGCGACGCTGTAAGGCTCAATCCTGGAGCGAGTAGTCGACCGTCGTCACAACGCGCACCCGCTTGGTTTGCGGCGTGTAGCTATCTAGATCATCAATCGAAAAGTAGCCCTGGGTCGCTTGGCGTATCTGACCCACTTGGCTACCCGAATCTTCAGCAAACTGCTGTGCAGCGTTACGTGCATCTGCCGTTGCGGCCGCAATCATTTCTGGCTTAATGGCATCAAGGCCCGTAAACAGAAATTCCGTGCGGTATTCGTAGCTAGGTGAAAGCAGTACGCCTTCTCGCACTAACGAGGTCGCGTTAGGAATCGCTTCAATCACGCCCTCAACGTCGGGTGAGCGCAGCAGCAGCGTCGCTTCTGCGCGATAGCGTTCATCCGGGCGCTGAGCACCATACTGATTGCTGAATTGATCGGTAATTCTCGGCGGTGTCGAGCTCACATGCTCTGGGGCAAAGCCTTGAGCCTGAAGAAAATCTCGAATCGCCCCTTCGCCATTGCTTAGCTGCTGCTCTAGATCGCTTAAACTATTGGCGCTCACCGTGTAGTTAAACGGCCACAATACCAAGTCGGCCTCGACGTCTCGCTCGGCCAACCCCCGCACGGTGACGCTACGCGACGACTGCTGCCATACCTCAGCCGCACCTTTGATGTAGCTGCCGCTCCACACTAGCCCCAATGCGAGCAGTCCGCCTAGCAAAACGGCACTTCCCAACACTGCAGTATTTCGAACGTTTCCTGTCATAACGGCCACCTCGACTCACGTCTGTCAAATCGCCCAATGCTTGTGACACATTATAGACCCGAACGGCTGTCTCGTCGGTGACTGAATGTGGCAATTTCAAGGATAAAGGCGCAGAAGAATCTTCTGCGCCTTTATCTATTTAGACAAGCGGAGGGATATAAACAGAACGGTTAGAAAACTAACGCGGGCAGAGCAAGAGAGATCGCTGGCACAAAGGTTGTCAGCAGCAGTATGCCTACCATCACCATCCAGAATGGCATGACCGCACGTATAAAGTCCGCAACCTTGACGCCTGTGATGCTGCAGGTAGTGAACATGACCGTGCCCAAGGGCGGCGTTATGGTTCCAATCGTGGCATTAATGATAAAAATGATACCAAAGTGAACCGGATCGATGCCGAACTGAGCGGCCACAGGGGCTAATAACGGAGACAGCACAATCAATATCGCGTTGCCCTCCAGGAACATTCCCAGCACCAGCAGCAGCAAGTTGGCCAAAAGCAGGAAGACAATGGCACTACCCACCTCTGAAGACAACAGCATAGCGATTTCTTGAGGGATCTGCTCCCAGGTAAGAAAACGCGCAAAGCCCGAAGCGACAGCGATGATAAATAGCACATTGACCGATGCCAACAGTGACTCATTGGTGGCCAGCGCAATGCTCTTGACCGACATCTGCTTGTAAACAAAGACACCCACAATCAGCGCATAGAGCACCGCAATAGCGCCAGCTTCAGTTGGCGTGAAGACACCAATACGAATACCCCCGATCACAACCAGCGGCAGCATTAAAGCGATGATGCCAGCCCGTGTGACGCTAACCCATTCATGGCGCGTCACTTTGCTGCGCTCAGGCGGCTGGTAGTTATTCCGACGGCATAAATAAGATACCAAGACCATTAAACTGATGGCCATCAATACGCCGGGCACTACCCCCGCTAGAAATAACCTCCCAATCGATACGTTATTGACGTAGCCATAGACGATCAATGCAATACCGGGGGGGATAGTAGAAGTAATTAACGACGAAGCTGCCGTTACTGCACTGGAAAAAGGCTTGGGATAGCCTTTAGCGGTCATGCTAGGCACCAGCAGTTTTGAGTTCATCGCGGCATCGGCAATGTTAGAGCCAGATAGCCCACCCATAAAGGTACTTAGCAGGACGTTGGCCTGCGCCAACCCACCGTGCATACGCCGCGTAAGCAGCTCTGCTAATTTAAGCAGCCGGTCCGTAATGCCGGAATAGTTCATGAATACGCCGGCCATAATGAAAAACGGTATCGCTAATAACGATACGGATTCCAAGCCTCCTGCCAGACGTTGAATCAGCAACATCGTCGGCTGATCGGCCCCGACAATGAAGTACAGAAAAGTAGAAAAAAACAGCGCGAAGGCGACGGGTGTCCCTACAAGAAACAGCAAAAACAGTGCGCCAATAGCAATACTCACAGCCATTTGATTGAGCTCCTATGGTGTATGTCGCTGAATCAGCCGGACCACACAGTGATAAATCATCACCACCGCGCTGACAGGGATGGCTACGTGAATCCAGTAATAGGGAATTTGCAGCATCGGCGTGCTGCGAAACGCTGAGAAGCTAAGCAGCTGAGTTCCCCAATACAGCATGACCAAGGCACTGATCAAAATGATGCCAACGCTGAACACCTGCTCATTCCAATGCGCTAAGCGAGGTGGAAGCTTGTCGGTAACGAAGCTGATAAACACATGCTCACGGCGCCTTACCAGCGCACTGGCGCCTAAAAAGGTGGCCCAGACCAGCAGCAATTGGAGTATCTCTTCTGTCCATGCCAGCGGCGAACCAAATAGATAGCGCATAAATATGTTGCTAATAGCCACCAGGAAAAGAGCAAAAACAGCGGCGGTGGCGATAACCTCATCAAGGCGCATGACCCGATCCAGCCACGTAAAAATACGCTTCATACCAGCCTCCTCGATTAGGCTCCCCGGCACGCCGGGGAGCCATAAAATCACACGCTAATCAGCCGTTGATAATCTTGTAGACGTTGTCGTAAAGACCGTCGGTCCACTGCGGAAAAGCGGAGGGAATTTGCTCGGCTGCCCGCTCACGGAAAGGAGTGGTATCTATTTCGTGAATCTCCACGCCTTCGCTACGCAGCTTCTCAAGCGCCTGCTCACTATCTTCAGCGACAAGCTCAGCCAGGTATTCAGCCATTTGCTGGCCTGTATCGGTCAGAATTTGCTGCTGCTCTTCATCCAGCTGTTCCCAGAAGGCCTGGCCGGTAACGAAAGGCGCGACGGTGTGCATATGCGCCGTTAAGCTCAGGTGCTTGATCACTTCATAAAATTTTCCGCCGTAAAGCACGGCAGCCGGGTTTTCGACACCATCGACCATTCCCTGAGCCAAGGCGGGATAGACATCACCCAGCGACATAGGCGTCGGCGTTGCGCCCATGGCGCGAACCGCTTCGACATACATCTGCGAGTTCTGCACGCGCACGCCTACACCGTCGAGGTCTTCCGGCGTATTAACCGGCTCACGCGTGAGCAGATGGCGAACGCCATACACCGCGTTAGGGATGACAATGTGGTAACCGGACGACTGCAGCAGGGTCATTTGCTCAGCAAACCACTCGGAGTCAAAAACCTTGAGTTTAGAGTCGAAGTCTTCGCTTAAATACGGCGCATCTAAAACCGCAAGATCAGGCACCGAGTCAAGAAAATTACTGTAGGCGGTAATCGAAATAATGGCTGAGCCAAACCGCGCCTGCTCCATTACATCGGTTTCCGAGCCTAGCTGGCTGGCGGGGAACGCTTTCAGCTCCAGCTCACCGTTACTAGCCTCGTTCACCCATTCGGCCCACTGGTTGACAGCAACGTCCACCGGCTCGCCGGGCTGGTTGCCATAAGCCACGCGAATGACCGTGCTGGCATTCGCGGTGCTAACAATGCCAATACTGGTTGCGGTCGCAAGCGTAATAGCAAGAGTGAGTTTATTAAGGCGCATGTAGTACTCCACTTTTTTTGTTTAACTGCAGTAATAGTGACGGCCAAACACGTGGTAAGCCGCGGTTGCCAATGCTTATCGCTCAAGCGCCTTTTCAAGCCGAGGCGTTAGAATGTTGTGTTGTTTAGCCATGCTCACCACGGGTTTCAAACGACGTTCCAGCTTGTCGTGGTGATAGTTCGCGATATCTTCTAAGCGGTGATCCAGATATGGATTATCGAATCGCTCCAGCGTGCTCTGCCAGTAGCTTTGTAAGTCCATGTCGGGCAGCTCACGGGATAATGTGGGCAGCACCTCCTCTGCTATCACCTCATTAAGCGCCGTACGCAGCCGCGGCTCCTGCATGGCTTCTCTTACGTAGGTTATTGATTCACCCAAACCCAGATAGCGCCACTGATCTATCAGGTAACTGTGCGCCAGATTGAGAATATGCAGTTTGCGTAATTCATAAGGCTGCAGTGAGTTCACCACTTGCACGGCAGAATGTTCAAACGGCATGACTAGGCCTGGCGTTTGTTGCACGGCCCAAAGCGCGTAGGGTTCGGCAACGGCGCCGACGGGTTCAAGCGGCGCTGAAACGATACGATCCACCAGCGTATTGACCCAGCAGCACTGGGACACCAGCCATGCGTCAAAGTCGGTATCTTGATAGTCCAGTCGAGCCAAGGTAGCGACAAGCTCCTTTAGTACGTCACCGTTGCGGCTAATCAACTCGCAAGGAAGCATCGTCAGCCCTGGCCGCCCTGCCTGAAAACGCGCATAAAGCAGCTTGGTAAGTTTGCCTGGGAAACTTGAAGGCACGTCCGCCAAGCTGGAATCATTGGCGACCTGATAGCCGCTATCGCCCGTATTGGACACCACCCAGCGGGCCGTTTCGATAAAGTGGCGCGCTAATGACGCCCACTCTTGTGCAGCCACCATACAGCCGGCCACACTGACAACGGCATACTGCTCATCGACAGGTAAGCCGTCGCGCAAGCCTTTAACATGTAAAGGGTAGCTAGCCTGCTGCGCCAAGGCCGAGGCTTTGGCTTTGCCTTCCGGACGATCAGAGGTCTGCACTACCAGTACGGCCTCTTGGCTAACCCCTTGAGCTATGGCCTCGCCAGCAAAGGCGGCCACGTGGCCTAGCAGAAACCGGCTGGTGCCAAACTGAACGATGCTTGCTTGATGCAGCGAGAGACTCACAGCGAGACGCCCCGCTTCCAGGGAATAAAGTCCAACTGTGAAAGCCGCACTGCTTTGGTGACATAGCGCCCCGATGCGGTGTCGATACACATCGTCAGCAGCTCATCAGCCAGTGTCGCGATATCGGTTTCACCGCGAATAATAGGACCGGCATCAAAATCGATTACGTCGCTCATACGGCTAGCGAGCTCGCTGTTGCTGGCAATTTTCAGCACCGGCGCAACTGGGTTCCCGGTCGGCGTACCCAATCCGGTCGTAAACAGTACAAGGTTGGCGCCGGAGCCCACTAAGCCTGTCGTCGACTCCACGTCATTGCCTGGGGTGCACAGTAGATTAAGCCCCTTACGCGTCATGGGCTCGGTGTAATCAAGTACGTCAACCACCGGGCTATCGCCACCCTTTTTGGCAGCCCCGGCTGACTTCATCGCATCGGTGATCAAGCCATCACGCACGTTGCCCGGCGAAGGGTTCATAGAGAAATCTGCGCCGACCGCATGGGCATGACGCTGATAGGCCGCCATCAGCGAGCTAAACCGCTCGGCAACGTTTGGATCACTACAGCGCGCCAGCAGCTCATGCTCGACACCGCACAGCTCAGGAAACTCACTCAAAATACCGCTGCCACCCAGCGCCACTAAACGATCAACAACTGCGCCCACTAGCGGATTGGCAGAAAGCCCGGAAAAACCATCCGAACCGCCGCACTCAACGCCTAGCGTGAGCTCAGAAAGCGGTGCGGGCTGCCGGGTGACTTGATTGGCCTGCTTGAGGCCATCAAAAATAGCCGTTAACGCATCACGAATTAACACTTCTTCACTCTCAGAGCGCTGCTGTTCGAAATAGCTAACGGTCTTGTAGACCGCTGGGTCACGCTCTGCGATAGCATTTTGTAGCATGGTGATCTGCGCTTTCTGACAGCCCAGGCTCAGCACCGTTGCTCCCGCTACGTTGGGGTGACAAATATAGCCTGCCAGCAGCTGACAGAGCGCCTCGGCATCGCCGTCCGTACCACCACAGCCCAACTGATGAACCAGAAAACGCACGCCATCAACGTTAGGAAATAAACGCTCATTTGAAGACGTCGTAGACTCAGCCGCACTGTCGCCATGCAATAACTGGCGCGCCATGCGCTTGTAGTCTTGAAAAGGATCATCACCCAGCGCGTCAGCGACACACTGGCGAAGCACCTCAATATTACGGTTTTCACAAAACACCAACGGCACTACGAGCCACACATTGGCCGTTCCAACTCGGCCATCGGGGCGGTGGTAGCCGTCGAACGTGGTCTTCTCGAATGCGGTGACCGCCGGCGGCTGCCACGCGGTTTGCTGGCTATTCGCAGGCAAATCATCCGTTGAATGCACTAGGTTTTCGGTGGTAATAGCGCCGCCTGCGGCAATAGGCTGAGTCACTTTACCCACCGTGACGCCGTACATGACAACCAAATCACCAACCGCCATGTCACCCAGTACGAACTTGTGCTTATGGCGCACGGGGCCAGGGAGAGTAATCTGTGTGTCTTGATCTTCAACCACCGTGCCTGCAGGCAGGTCGGTGAGTGCCACTCGGACATTATCCAGCGCGTGGACCCGCAGGGTGAGATGGGGCGTTTGCGTCGCAATCAGGTCACTCATGAGTGCGCCTCGTCAGTATCGATGGTGATCATGGCTTTAATGACGTGATTGGCAGGATCACACCACTGCGGCATTTTGGCGGGCACATCCCTGAGCGGTGCACGATGCGTAATCATCGCATCGGCATTGATAGCGCCACTTTCCATGAGCGACACGACACAGGCAAAGTCCTCAGGCGTCGCATTGCGGCTGCCCATCAGCGTCAGTTCTTTCTTATGGAAATCAGGATCATTAAATGCAATGTCGGCTTTGACGATACTGACCAGCACATAGCGGCCGCCATGGCCGGCAAGATCGAAACCTGCCTCCATCGCACGAGGATTGCCGGTTGCATCGAAAACAACCTCTGCCAGCGCCCCGCCGTTCAATTGGCTGATGCGTTCAGCAACATCATCTTCCAAGGGATTCGCAACGGCATCGGCGCCCAGCACATCGCGGCAAAAAGCTAACCGTGAGGCATTAGTGTCTACCATCAGCGTACGTGCGCCACGGCTCTTAGCTACCTGCAGCACGCCCATTCCAATAGGACCGGCGCCAACGACGACGGCCAGCTCATCCGCCTGCAGCTGACTACGTCGTACCGCATGCGCGCCAATAGCCATACATTCCACTAGCGCTAGCTGATCAAGGCTCAACGTTTTTGAGACCACAAGGTGGCTGGTTGGAACGGCTAAGTACTCCGCCATACCACCGTCTCGATGCACACCAATGACCTGCATGTGCTGGCAGCAGTTGGTTTTTTCCTGCAGGCAAGCGCGACATTCACCACAATGTAGATAAGGAATCACGTAAACATTCTTACCGACCCAATGCTGCGATTGCTCGTCCCCGGTCTCGATCACTTCCCCCGCCAGTTCGTGGCCTAATACCCGTGGATATTCAAAATAGGGCTGGTTGCCACCGTAGGCGTGAATATCCGTACCGCAAATACCGATACGGCGAATACGAACAACCGCGTGGCCAGGGGTGCATGCTGGGCGGCTGGCCTGGCTTAGCTCGAGGTGATGCGGTTTTGAACAAACGAGAACTTGCATTAGTGCGCTCCTTTTCGCAAAGCACTGGCCACCAAGCGCAGACCATGAGCCATACAACCTGATAGGTACATTAACGTTATAAGTACTTGGACTTGATAAGTACTTGGACTTGATAGATACGTTAAATTAATAGGTACATTGATCCAGTGGTCAGACCTTTGGCGGCGCAATACCCCGCCATCTAGTGGTCTGACAATCTTATTGAGTGAAGCGCCAGCGGCAAATTAAGCCGCTGGCGCCGACGTTAGATCTAACTGACCATTTTCATCTTATGCTTGAACAACGCGCTGGAGCTGTTCACCCAGGCCATCGATGCCTAAGCGCATCTGCTGCCCGTCGCGAAGATAAATCGCTGGCTGCTGGCCCATGCCCACACCTGGGGGTGTTCCGGTAGAAATAACGTCACCGGGCTGGAGGCTCATGAACTGGCTCAAGTAGCTGATCAGAAAAGGCACCTGATACACCATCGTGCGGGTGTTGCCGTTCTGATAGCGGTGGCCATCGACCTCAAGCCACATATTAAGCTGATGAGGGTCAGCAACGTCATCGCGTGATACAAGCCAGGGGCCCAAGGGGCCAAACGTATCGCAGCCTTTACCTTTATCCCAGGTGCCGCTTCGCTCCAGCTGATACGCGCGCTCAGAGACATCGTTAACCACACAAAAACCCGCCACATGAGACATGGCATCGGCTTCATCAATGTAGCGGCCGCCCTTACCCACAATAACGCCAAGCTCTACTTCCCAATCGGTTTTCTGAGAGCCGCGGGGAATTTCCACGTTATCGTTGGGGCCACACACCGCGCTGGTCCATTTGTTAAAAATGACTGGCTCTGGCGGCACTTCAGCACCGGTTTCCGCAGCGTGATCAGAATAGTTAAGACCAATGCAAATAAACTTACCAATGCGGCCAACGCAGGGCCCTAGGCGAGTATCCGCCGCGACTTCTGGCAATGTCGAAAGATCCAGGTCGCGCAGTGCCTGTAGCCCTTCATCGCTGAGCACATCGCCGGCAATATCATCAACGATGGCGGAAAGGTCACGCACAGCGCCCTGGCTGTCGATAATGCCCGGCTTCTCTTGGCCCGGCTGTCCAAAACGTACGAGTTTCATATTGTTATGACTCCTATAATGATCAGTTGGCCCAGCCACCATCAATTAACTGAGTGGTGCCGGTAATGAACTGCGACTCATCGCAGGCCAAAAATGTCGCTAGCGCTGCCACTTCTTCAACGCGCCCTAGTCTGCCCATCGGCTGCCGCGCCTTGAACGCCTCAAGCACGTCGGCATCGCTGCGCCCTTCTTGGCGGGCCTGTTCAGCGATACGCTGCTTCAACGAGGGTGACTCAACGGTGCCAGGACAAATCGCATTACAGCGAATGCCTTGGGTCATAAAGTCGGCGGCTACCGACTTGGTTAGCCCAATCACCGCCGCCTTAGAGGTGCCATATGCGCAGCGATTGGGCACACCTTTAATGCTAGATGCCAGTGACGCCATGTTGATAACGCTGCCGCCACCGTTTTTTAGCATACCGGGCAGGAAAGCCTGCAGGGTATGAAACATCGAGGTGACGTTCAGGTCCATGGAGCGCTGCCACGAGGCTTCGTCGCACTCCAGAATGTTGCCACCGGGAACCATGCCTGCGCAGTTAAACAGTATGTCCAATGCTGGCAGCGAGCTAGCCAACTCATGGATCGCTTGGCTGTCCGTTACGTCCAGGCGATACGCTTCCACACCCGGCATATTTTCTAGGCTGCTAATATCGATATCTGTGGCGAATACGCGCGCGCCTTCGGCCACAAAGCGTTCAACGCTGGCACGCCCAATACCGTTCGCAGCGGCGGTGATCAGTGCAGTTTTATTCTTGAGTCTCATGCTATATCACACCTTTAATAGCGATGGCACGTCTCTGAAAATCATGGGAACATACATAAGGCCAAATCATCCAGATATCCAATGGCCTGACCAATGAACCGAGTATGAGCGAACTTCTTTCATCCTGGCAAGCCACAAAAAGACCAAATGTCGGTTTTTTAAGATGAACTTTAGTCGCTATAAACTTTAGTCTTTATAAGCTGTGTTCTTTATAGGCTTTAGTCTTTATAAGCTTTAGTCGTTACCTCTTTTTAGTCGCTACGCCTTGTAGCCGCAAACCATCGACAAAATGGACGGGAAGCACCACGAATGCCGATTCAAGCCATCCGCTCACAGCGCCTCTATCGTCAGATTGCTGATCAGCTTCAGCAGCTTATCAGTGAAGGAGAATTCCCTCCGGGAACGCTGCTCCCTCCTGAGCGCGAGCTTGCCCTATCACTTGGCGTTAGTCGCGCATCCGTTAGAGAGGCTTTGATTGCCCTGGAAGTAGTAGGCCAAGTGGCCGTGCGTGTTGGCTATGGTGTGGTGGTGCTCGACGCTCGCTATACGTCTATCGAACCGGTGATGCGTGCAGCCGCACGCACCGAACCCTGGGCGCTGGACCCTGAGTTCGAGAGCGAAATCGAGCTCAATTTAAATGAAGAAATTCCGCCCTTTTCTCTCCTTCAGACACGCCGCTACCTGGAGCCAGAAATTGCTGCCTTGGCAGCCCAGAATGCATCTGAAGAAGATCTGAAAGCGATGCGCTTAGCGTATAAGCGCAACGTGTCCGACAACGCCAACGGCGGGCGCAACTGCGCGGGGGATCGCCTGCTGCATATCCGCATTGCCGAAGCATCGGGCAATGCGGCCTATGCGCTGTTGATCAAGCACCTACTCGGGCATAAATACGGTCCCATGTTCCGCCGCCTCCAAGACTTATTTATGGAAACGGACATGCCGCAGCGCTCTCAGGACGACCACGAACGAATCGTTGAGGCCATTGAAGCACGTGACCCCGATGCGGCTCGCCATGCGATGGAAGTACATCTCGACCATGTGCTCAACGTTTTCTTTGCAGAGTGAGCCGCCGTACTTAAGCCACCGCACTAGCGTGATGGCTTGATCGCTGAATACACTTTGAAGCGACGGTTATCCGCTAGGGTTTGAAAGTCTTGGAACGCACGCTGCAAGTGCTCTGGATAAGGCAAAAAGCCATTGGCGACAATCACTAAACGACCGCCTGCGCTTAGATGCTCTGGCGCTCCGTTTATTAAGCGCTGGCTAGGACCATAGCTAATATCACGCTCTTTGTGAAACGGTGGATTGCTGATAATCCAGTCAAACTGCTCGCCTTCCAATGCACTAAAGACATCACTATGCAGCACACGCCCTGCTAGCCCATTAGCGGCCAACGTACGCTTACAGGCCTCTATTGCAAAAGCGCTGACGTCGATAGCGGTCACATGATGGCCACGCTGCGCCAGCCAAGCGCTCACAATGCCGTCACCACAGCCCATATCGAGCACTTTAAGCGGCTTGTTTGGCAAACAACTGTCGATACTTTCCAGCATCAGCAGCGTGCCCTCGTCCACTTTGCCATGACCAAACACGCCTGGATGGCTCTCCAGCGTTACTCCGACGGCCTCAAAACGTTGCCAAGCGCTATCGCTGGCTCCATTCCCACTGGCTAAGTCTAGCGCCGCAGTGCGAGTGACAAAAAGCGAGCAGCGCCGCGCATTATCTCGCTTATCGCATGGCATACCCAGCTCAGCCAATATTTTAGGAACTCGCTTAATGCCCCCCTGATGCTCACCCACTATTTCAATGGATGTACCGGTGGGTAGCTGCTCGCATAGCCACTTAAGCCACCAGATACCCAGCTGGTGCGCTTTGGGCCAAAATAATACGACCTCTTTGCCCAACGGCTCACCGACAGCTCTTTCAAAGGGATTGTGGGCTTGCTTGCCTTTGGCGGCCCACTCGTTCAGCACGCCCTGATTGCCACTGACCACGCCCTCTGACTGGTCAGCCAGCCAGCTATCCATGGGAGGGTCGATGACCCACAGCGCGGCATAATTATCCTGCTGACGTTCTAGTAACTGACACGCGGGCACTCTTGCGCTCATTCAGTGATCTCCGGTTTGCTTAATGTGTAAAGTAGATAGCGGCCTAGGCGCCAATGCGGATCTTGGCGACAGTACTGTTTTTCCAACTCCAGCAGTGTTTCACGCTCAACGGGTGTCGTAGGCGGCTGGCGCAAATAATCTTGGAACACACGAATACCGGCAACGGCCTCTATTCGCAGCCCGTTCTCAGCGCTCCACTGCTCAATATCAGCGTGGGTCACGGGTGAAATGGGCGTCAATCGTTGGCGCTTACCTTTGCCCGCTAAGCGATCGCTCAAGGCCTTTTCTAGATTGCCTTTGACCGCGTTCGAAAAACGCAGCGCGTCGCGATTGAATACCATCAAACTCAGCTGCCCGCCGGGCGCTAATAAAGTGCTCAAAGCAGCGACTGCCGCCCGCGGATCGCCCAGCCACTCCAGCACCGCATGACAGGTAATCAGCGCCCATGGTCCGGGTGCCTGATCGACTAATGACTGCAGCGGCGCCTGCACATAGGTAACGGCCTCTTCCGGTAGCGATTTCGCGTCACGATGCCAATGCTTAGCGTAATTCAGCATATCCTCTGAAGGCTCAGACATGGTCACCGCGTGCCCTCGCTCAGCAAACCACGCCGCTTGCTGACCTAATCCCCCGCCCACATCTAGCACCTTTTGGCCGTTTAGCTGCAGCATGGTGGGTAGCAAATAGTCGAGCATGGCTAAGCGCAGTTCGCCTCGGGGCGCTTGATAAAGAGAGCGGGAAAATTTGTCGGCTAAACCGTCAAAATAGCGATCGCCAGCCTGCGTTAATTCATAACTATTTATGAGGTTGTTCTTCGACATATCGTTGGGGTGCATACCGCAGGCGTCGCTTTAGGCATAAAGGGGCCCGTAGTTTACCTTCCTTAGCCGTCAAACGCTTGCTTGTAAATCGGTTGCTCCCACGCGCTAAACCTTTTATCGTGGGAACGTTCCCATTTCGCAGTCGATCGCTATGTCTACCGCCGCTCGCCGCTCCACCCTTCTTGAAGTCGCTCGCTTAGCCGGCGCGTCTAAAACCAGCGTTTCACGTTACTTCGGCGATGAGCGCGAACGGCTGTCTCCGTCACTACAGGCACGTATTGCCGAAGCGGCAGAGCGGCTGGGCTATCAGCCCAACCAAATGGCACGCGGCTTAAAAGGCGGCCACTCCAAGCTAATCGGTATGCTGGTAGCGGATATACGCAACCCTTTTTCGGTCGCGATTACGCATGGAGTTGAACAAGCATGCCGCCAGCATGGCTATTCGCTACTGATGTGTAACACAGATAATGACCCCGAGCAGGAACGTCAGCACCTAGCATTGCTGGGTGCTTATCAGGTGGCAGGCTTGGTGGTGAATGCCGCCGGTAGTCCCGAGCGCCAGCTGCATCGATTTATCAGCCAGGGAACACCGGTTGTCTTGCTCGACCGTGAAGTAAATCACGTCGATACAGAGGTGGTGGGCCTCGACAATCAGCGAGCCATAGCGCTGGCGCTCGACCATCTCACTGCCCAAGGATATCAAGCCCTGCTGTATGTCAGCGAAGCGCCTGAGCGGTCGAGTAGCCGACAGCAGCGATTAACCCACTTTATCCACGACGCCACACAGCGCGAATTGACGCACGCCACGCTGCTGCTGCCAGCCGATGGCGATACCGCTGCGCTTGAGACGCTTCGCCGCTTTCTCAGCGAGCACAGTTCGCTATGCTGCGCAGTTCTATGCGCTAACGGCAACGTGACGTTAGACGTCGCACGGCTGTTTCAAAAACTCGGGTTACGCCTGGGCGAGGTAGGCCTAATGGGCATTGATGAACTCGACTGGTGTGCACTCGTCGCCCCGGGCATCACAACACTAGCGCAGCCCACCAATACGATCGGCAAAACTGCGATGCACTGTTTAATGCACCGCATTACGCCTACCAAAGTGGCCATGCCCAAGCAGCTCAGCTTTCCACCCAAACTGATGGCACGCGGCTCTACGCAGCGCTAATATTTTTGCAGTACAAATCAATCACAGGTATCACGAATTAATCATTGCGGTCACAAATGGTATCGTTCCCATATCGGGCTAATCACAACATTACGAGATGACTTATGCCTCCTTCATTTTCAAATCATCCGGAAATTCTCACCTTTGGCGAGGCCATGACCATGTTTGTGGCGCAGTCGCCGGGCAAACTTTCGGAAATAGAACATTTTCAGCGCCGCATTGCAGGAGCAGACACTAATGTCGCGATCGGCTTGGCGCGACTAGGGTTTCATGTTGGCTGGTTGAGCCGGGTGGGCAGTGACAGTTTTGGCGACTTTATTCGCCAAACGCTAGAGCATGAAGGGCTCGACTGCCGCTATCTGCATAACGATAGCGAGCACCCTACAGGGCTGCTTTTCAAAGAGCGTGCGCTGGATGGAGCCGACCCTAGCGTTGAGTATTTTCGTCGCGGCAGCGCCGCCAGCCACCTAACCTCGCAAGACGCTAGCAATGTCGATTTCGCGGCGCTTCGCCATGTGCACGCGACCGGCATTCCCCCGGCGCTGTCTGCCAGCGCCCGCGAGCTTTCCTATCACATGCTCAAAGAGGCACGCGCGGGCGGTGCCAGCATCTCCTTTGATCCCAATTTACGCCCCAGCCTGTGGGCCAGTGAATCTGACATGCGCGAGACGCTCAATGCCCTTGCCGCCTTGTCTGACTGGGTATTGCCAGGGCTTTCAGAAGGCCAGCTACTCACCGGTCAGAAGACGCCCTATGACGTAGCAGGTTACTATCTTGACCAAGGCGCCAGCGCCGTCATTATCAAGCTGGGGCCGGAAGGCAGCTATTATCGCGGCCATTTAGACGGTCAAGAAGAGAGCTTTACTGTAGACGGTTGCCAAGTAGACGAGGTTGTGGATACCGTAGGTGCCGGCGATGGCTTCGCAGTGGGTGTTGTCAGCGCCTTGTTAGACGGCCGCTCGGCACGCCAAGCGGCCATGCGCGGCAATCTGATCGGCGCTCAAGCGATTCAGGTCATTGGCGATATGGAAGGCCTGCCTGATCGCGAGCGGCTAAGCACGCTTGAAGCCGACCAGCCAACTGCTTAACTCGACACAATTTTAATAAGGAAGTATCAGTGAAAAAACGCTTAGTGGTTCAAGGACGTCTTAACGATGCTCAGCTATCAGAACTTAGCGGCTTGTTTGAGGTAGACGTACTGCCTAAATCAGCCAAGCTTGATGCCCCAGAGAGCCGCGCATTATTAGCCCAGGCCCATGGCATTGTGGGTTCTGGCCTGCCGATTACGGCAAAGATTTTGGATGCTGCGCCCAATCTTGCCGTCATCGCGACCATCTCTGTTGGCTATGACAGCATCCCCGTTGATGAGCTCACTAAGCGCGGCATTATGCTGTGTAATACGCCTGACGTACTCACCGAGACCACCGCTGATACGGGCTTTACGCTTATTATGGCCACCGCACGCCGCGTGGTTGAATTAGCCCAATGGGTCAAAGATGGCCACTGGCAGGCTGGCGTTGGCCCTGAACAGTTCGGTAGCGATGTGCACGGCAAAACGCTGGGCATGGTCGGCTTTGGACGCATTGGCCAGGCCGTCGCTCGGCGCGGTGCCCTGGGATTTGGCATGAAGGTGCTTTACGCTAAAGCCTCTGCCAAGCCTGAATTAGACCGTGAGCTGGGTGCCCAGCACCGCGAACTTAGCGAGCTGCTGGCTGAATCCGATTTTGTCTGCGTGACGGTTCCTCTTACCGCTGAAACCGAGCGTCTGATCGGCGCCCAAGAGTTTGCACTGATGAAGCCGTCTGGCATCTTCATCAATATCGCCCGCGGCAAAGTGGTCGATGAAAATGCGCTGATCCAGGCACTCGAAAACGGCGTGATTAAAGCGGCCGGCCTGGATGTGTTTGAGCAAGAACCGCTGCCAGCTTCATCACCGCTGGCCACGATGGCCAATGTCGTGGCCTTGCCTCATATTGGCTCTGCCACTCATGAAACGCGCGATGCGATGGCCCAACGTGCGGTGGATAATATCCGCCTGGCGCTGCAGGGCGAGCGGCCCATTAGCCTGGTCAACGAAGAAACATGGCGATGAGCAGCGCGACGCCAGCAGCGGCGCCTTTCTGCCTGCTTTTTGACTGCGACGGCACGCTGGTTGATAGCGAGGTGCTGCTCGCCGATGTCATGGGGACGATTCTTCCCGAATTCGGTTTGCCGTTTTCCGCCCAGCAGTACATGGAGGAATTTCGGGGGGTGCGTTTCCAGACCATCGTTCAAACGCTGGAAAGCCGCTTTCAAGCACTCACTGACAGCGAGTTTTCGGCGCTTGAAGCAGGCATGCGCGCACGCATGGAGATACGCATGCGCTCAGAACTTGAAGCTATTCCCGGCATGCCCGCCGCGCTGGAAAAGCTAGGAGCCCACCCTAAAGCGGTGGTTTCCAATGGCCCTGAACCCAAAATCCGCTGTGCGCTAGAAAGCACTGAGCTTGGCCATCATTTTGGCGACCGCCTATTCAGCGCCTATACCCTTAATGTGTGGAAGCCCGACCCTGAGCTGTATCGCCAAGCGGCCGCTGCCATGGGCTACGCCCCCCAGGCGTGCATCGTTATTGATGACGCGGCCGTGGGCGTAGAAGCGGGACTAAAAGCAGGTATGCACGTAGTGCATCTCAATCACTTTCCAGAAGAAGAGCGCACGCCTGAAGGCGCGGTGGGCATTCATCATGCCAGTGAATTGCCCGCCGCTATCGCGCGCTTATCTCTGCAAGCAACCGTCTAGCCATTGACGGTGGTTGGCTCGCTCGCTAAAAGCAGGTAGCCAAGCGTTCCTTAACGTTGAGGTCGGCGTCTATCAGCATCAGTTGGCGCCATTTATCGAACGTTAAGCAAGGATGGGAGGCGCCAAAAGCGAGAATGTCCCCCACCTTGATATCCGATACCCCTTCGGGAAGCTTTATAAAGGTGTGCTGATCCATAATGTTCGTCACCTCCCAGCCGGCCACTGACAAAAGCTGCGCTGGGTCACCGCCTTCGCGATAGCGGCGTAAGACCACCGGTAACGGGTCATAGCCAATATCGCGTTTTCCTAGCGCAACGATGGCAAGCCCCTGCTCAGGAAGCGACTGTACCTGGGCAAAGACTTCCAGCGCCGGCTCCAGTCCTTGATGCAAATCAGGGCGGCGTTCTAGCACCGCAGACTGCGCTTCACGGTATAGCCCGTGGTCGTGTACGACGTAACAACCGGGGCGCAGTACGGGGGTAAACTTCTCCTGAAGCAGGGATGTTTGAAAGGCTTCAGCAATAACGTCGTACCAGGCAGAACCCGACGCCGTCACAATGGGGTTGGGCTCTGAAAAGCGCTGTTCAGCCTCAAGCTCTAGAGCAACATCCACTAAATACTTGGCATAGGCACGAATGCCCGCCTCTGGATTATCACCGTGAACAACGCCTTCATAGCCTTCTAAACCCGCTAATGACAGAGCCGGCTCACCGGCGATGGCTTCCGCCAGCGAGAGAATTTCCTGCTGATTGCGGCAACCACAGCGCCCCCCCGCTACGCCCACTTCAATGAGAACCGATAACGTCAAGCCACGTTCGGCAAAGAAGCGCCCTAATTCGCGCACGTTGTCATGATTATCAACCACACAGTAAAACGTAGCCCCCTGCCCGATCAGGCCCGCGACAATCGCCATATTCGCCTGCCCAACTAACTGGTTGGCCATTAATAATCGCGTGGCGCCGTGAGTGAAAGCGGCACGACACTGTGGCGCGGTCGCCAGGGTTATGCCCCACGCCCCCGCCTGAAGCTGGCGACGAAACAGTGCTGGCGTCATGGTGGTCTTGCCGTGGGGCGCTAAGCGAGCACCGTGGGCCTCTGCAAACCGTTGCATCCAAGCCAGGTTATGGTTAAGCGGCCCTTCATGCACTACGGCGGCGGGCAGGCTGACACCGGACAAAAGATTGGGACCCAGTTCCACGCTGCCTTTTTCCATTGCTAACGTCACTACTTCCATGCGCCCATCTCCTCGCTCTTTGCCTGCGCCTCATCATCATGAATGACAAAGCGGCAATGTTAGATACTTTCACACTCATTGACTTCAAGTTAGAAACTAACATACTTTTAAGGCAAGGCAACCTTCAGGAGCCCACGGTGAGCCAAGAAATAGATATTTTATCCCGTATTACGACTGACGTTAGCGCGCTTCGTGATGCGGAAAAAAAAGTGGCTGAGCTTATCTTCGCCGATATCGATTTTGTCACCGAAGCAAGTATCGGTGAGATTGCCCAGCGCGCCGGGGTTAGCGATGCAAGTGTGACTCGCTTTGCACGCGCCGTCGGCTGCACCAACGTACGCGACTTAAAAACACGCTTAAATCGAGCGTTGGCAGCAGGCCGACGCTTTATTCAAGAAGCGACCCCTGACGATAGCTCAAGCGTGGTGTATGACATTGCTATGCAGACGCTGGCGTTTAACCGAGATCTTCTCGCTCAGGCGGATATACCCGGAGCCGTTGAGCAGCTGGATAAAGCGCGACAGATCCTCGTTTTTGGCGCGGGAGGTGGCTCTAGCATTCTCTCGCAGGAGCTTCAGTTTCGCCTAGTGCGTCTTGGCTATGCAGTGTGCGCCTACCCTCAAGCGCTGTTGCCTCGCATGGTGGCATCGACGCTTGAGCCGGACGATGTGGTGGTCGTGCTGTCCGCCACCGGCTACACCCCTGAAATGGTGGAGTCTGCGCAAATTGCCAAGCAGTACGGCGCCACCGTTATCGCTATTACGGCGATGAACTCGCCACTCGCCAACACTGCCGACATTGTGCTGCCGGTGACCTCGCGTGAAACCGACTTTATCTATCATCCTTCGGCATCACGCTACGCCATGCTTGCCGTCATCGATGTCTTGGCACTTGAGCTTGCTATGCGCCATCGCGAGCGCTCGCGCACTAAGCTGCGCCGGCTCAAGCTGAGCCTAGATGACCATCGCGGTGGTGATAATCGCCAGCCATTAGGAGACTAAAATGGTCTATGACCTGCTAATTCGTAATGCCAATGTGCTCGATGGCTCTGGCGCCCCACATTTTCGTGCTGATGTTGCTATTCAAGGCGAACGCATCTGCGCCATCGGCAATATGCCCGATGCAACGGCCACCACCATTATTGATGCGCAAGAGCGCTACCTAGCGCCGGGTTTTATCGACGTTCATACCCACGACGATACGAATGTCGTGCGTACTCCAGCAATGCTGCCAAAACTAACCCAGGGAATAACCACCGTGGTCGTGGGTAACTGCGGCATTAGTGCCAGCCCCGTCACACTAACCCATGACGTTCCCGACCCGATGAACCTATTGGGCGATTTAGAAGACTTCCGCTATTCAAGCTTTGCAGCCTATGCCAACGCGGTAGACGCCGCGATGCCCAGTATTAACGTGGCGGCATTAGTGGGACACACCAGTTTGCGTAGCCAGGTCATGGATAGTTTCTCGCGACCTGCCAGCGAAGACGAGATCCATTCGATGGCTTCACGTCTGCGCCAAGCGCTTGATGAGGGCGCGCTTGGGCTAAGTTCAGGACTTGCTTATCGTAATGCGATCCACGCGCCGAGCGCAGAGATGGCCCCGCTAGTAGCGGTCGTCGGGGAATCGGGTGGCGTTTACACCACTCACCTTCGCGATGAGTTTGCCGGCTTACTGGATGCGATGGACGAGGCCTTTAGCACTGCTCGCAATGGCAAAGTGCCACTAGTGATCTCACATCTAAAATGCGCCGGCGCAGGCAACTGGGGCGGTGCTGGGAAAGCACTTAATAAACTTGAAATCGCCGCACAGCATCAACATGTTCACTGTGACTGCTACCCCTACACGGCGGGTTCTTCTACTCTCGACCTGGGCCAAGTGACCGATGAAATTGAGATTACGATTACCTGGTCACACCCCCACCCAGAACAGGCGCGGCGCCCGCTGAAAGACATCGCTGCCGAGTGGAACTTGTCATTACTGGACGCTGCAAAGCAGCTGCAGCCTGCAGGGGCGGTTTACCACAACATGAGTGAGGCGGATATGCAGCAAGTGCTCGCGCATCCACTCTCCATGGTGGGCTCCGATGGCCTGCCCAACGACCCGCACCCGCATCCACGGCTATGGGGCGCCTTCCCGCGCGTTCTTGCCCATTACAGCCGTGATTTAAACCTAATGCCACTGGCAGAAGCGGTGCGCAAGATGACCAGTCTTTCAGCGGCCAACTTTGGCTTAACGGATCGCGGCACTGTGCGCATCGGCGCCTACGCCGATCTCACTCTCTTTGATCTCGACGCATTAGAAGATACCGCCAATTACGAAACCCCCATCGCGGCGGCCAAAGGCATCGATATGGTCGTGGTCAATGGCAGGATCGCTTATTACCAAGGCGCTATTACCGACCAGCGCCACGGGCGAATGTTACGCCGCACTGAGCGTATTCCTCAAAACAATTTCATCGTTCAACCCAACCAGGAGCAAACACCATGAGCATTACTCGATACGGCACTGAAGGCGGCGTAGGCACCGGCGGACAAAAGCTACCCTTTGCACGCGCCGTAGAAGCAGGCGGCTGGCTATATGTATCTGGCCAAACGCCTATGACCGACGGTGAAGTCGTTGAAGGCAGCATCGTTGAGCAGACCCGCCTCGCGTTCGATAACTGCATCGCCATCATGCAAGAAGCCGGATATGGCGTCGAAGATGTCGTTCATGTCACCACCGTGCTAACGGATGCACGCTATTTTAGCTCTTTCAATAAAGTCTTTAAGGAGATATTTGGCGATAACCCGCCGGCGCGCATCTGTAGCGTTCAGGACTTAGTGGTGGACTGCAAAGTGGAAGTAGACGTGAAATGTTACCGCGCTGACCGCGCCTAAACGCCATAAAGAAAACGCCGCACCCCGGCAAGGGTGCGGCGCCAGATTACCGCGTGATTAGGAGAAAAAGCCTCGCGATAGTCGCTTCCATTGCCTACTGACGGCCGCGGCAACGGCCGGATAAACAACGATAAGAGGTTACCATGAACAGTCAAATATTCCTCACCACCTTTGTGCTCTACATTGTCGCGATGGTGGTATTTGGATGGTGGGTTTCAAGACACAAACGCGGCAGTGGCGACGACTTTTTACTTGGCGGGCGCAGCGTTCCCCTCTTTCTGACGGTGGGCACGACGGTGGCTACTATGGTGGGTACCGGTTCCAGTATGGGTGCCGTCGGTTTCGGCTACGCCAATGGATGGGCCGGTGCGCTATACGGGCTCGGCGGCGCTGTGGGCATCCTATTGCTAGCCGTTTGTTTTGCGCCGGTTCGTAAGTTTCGGTTTATGACCATGAGTGAAGAATTGGCCTACTACGTTGGCGCTAACCGTCTAGTACGCAACGTCGTTGCCCTGCTGATCTATATCGCCTGCATCGGCTGGCTGGGCGCGCATATTCTGGGGGGCGGTCTGTATCTTTCCTGGATGGCAGGGATTGATCTAACCACTGCCCGCATTCTCGTCGCCTTAGGCTTCGGCATTTATTGCGTTGTGGGAGGATATTTTGCGGTTATCTGGACCGACACCATTCAAGCCGTTGTGCTCTTCGCGGGCTTCATTTTAATGGCGGTGCTTGCCTTGATCGAAGTCGGCGGTTTCTCAGGGTTAACGGCAGGCATGGAGGTCAGTGCCACAAGCTTTCTAGGCATTGATAAAATAGGCGCGCTCCCCGCCCTTTCGTTAGCGGCCGTTATTGCTATTGGCGTGTTGGCAACACCGTCTTTCCGCCAGCGTATTTATTCTGGCGAGTCAGTGAAGTCAGTCCGTCGCTCGTTCTTGATTACCGGGGTGCTCTACCTAGGCTTTTCTATCATCCCCGCGATCATTGGCATGGCCACTCACGCCCTTAATCCTGGGCTTGATAATAGTAACTACGCGTTCCCCTTTCTGGCGACTGAAATCATGCCACTCGGGCTAGGGTTATTGTTATTAGTCGCCGGCCTTTCTGCGACCATGTCGAGTGCAAGCTCAGATGCCCTTGCCGGTGTTTCCACGCTGATTCGTGATTTATATGTGCTCGTAGCGGGACGCACACCTTCAGCACGCAACGTCGTGCGTTTTTCACGTATTGCGCTCGTCGCCACTATTGGCCTGGCGCTACTCTTCGCGCTTGCCTCAGACAATGTGATCACCTACATCACCCGCATGATCTCAACGATACTGTCAGGCCTGTTTGTGACAGCCATGCTGGGTCGTTTTTGGCCACGCTATAACTGGCAAGGCGCGATCGCTACGCTAATTTTCGCTTCAGCAACCTCACTAATCATTATTGCTAACAGCGAATGGACGGCTTTCTGGGGTAATCCGAGCATTCCCGCAGTGCTAGCCGCCTTGGCCGCTGGGGTGATCGTTACTCTCATCACACCCGCCTCACGCGTCACTTCAGAGCAGGCGCTGGCGATTCTAGACCAGGAGCGCCAACGTATGGAGCAAGTGCCTGAGCCAACCTTGACGAATACGGAAACATCCGCGAATAGTTAGCGGCTAACCGAGTAAAAAAGCCCCGCTGGTGACAAACATCAGCGGGGCTTTTTGCATTGCGCATTAAGCGACTAACTTAGGGCTAACTGCCGCACGGCAAGCTCTACACCGCGAAGCTCGGCTAGGCCACGCATGCGCCCGTAAAGCGGGTAACCGGGTGCCGTATTACGCTGCTGATCATCCAGAATGTGATGGCCGTGATCGGGGCGGAGCGGCAAACGCCCGCCACCCTCTTTTTCACGGCGGGACTCCTCTTCCACCAGCGCCTTTATGACGCCGACCATATCCACGTCGCCATTGAGATGCGGCGCCTCGTGAAACGAGCGCGCATCTTCTTCGCGCTGCGTGGCGCGCAGGTGGATAAAGTGAATATGCGGGGCAAAGTGGCGCGTCATGGCAATCAAATCATTGTCTTCACGAACGCCGTAAGAACCCGTACACAGCGTCAAACCATTGGCCGGGCTTGGCAGGCGATCAATGATCCACTGGGCATCGTCACGAGTTGAGACAACCCGAGGTAGCCCCAGCAGCGGCCGAGGCGGATCATCCGGATGAATCGCCATACGAATACCCACTTCTTCAGCCACAGGGATAATGGCCTGCAGAAAATAGCCTAGATTATCCCGCAGTCGCGTCGCATCAATCTCAGCGTACTCGGCCAGCACGCCTCGAAACTGCTCCAGCGTATAGTGCTCTTCAGCACCGGGCAGCCCTGCAATCAATGTATTGACGAGCTTGTCGCGGCCACCGCTATCCAATCCTTCAAGATAGCGGCTCGCCTGAGCCTTATCTTCATCGCTGTACTCTTGTTCGGCACCTGGGCGCTGAAGCAGATACAGATCAAACGCCGCAAAGGCCACCTGATCAAAGCGCAACGCCAGCGCACCATCCGGCAATGCATAGGTAAGGTCCGTACGCGTCCAGTCGAGCACCGGCATAAAGTTGTAGCAAACGGTATCGATTCCGCAGGCCGCCAGGTTGCGCAGCGTTTGGCAATACGTTGCTATCAGCGCATCGCGCTCGGGCAGGCCTTTTTTGATAGCTTCATTTACCGGCACGCTTTCAACCACCGACCAGCGCAGCCCGGCGGCTTCAATCATAGCCTTGCGCGCTTGAATGGCCGCTACCGGCCACACCTGATCATTGGGTATCTCATGCAATGCCGTGACAATGCCGGTCGCACCTGTTTGGCGTACTTCCTCAAGCCGGATTGCATCATTAGGGCCAAACCAGCGCCACGTATGCTCCATTACTTTCTCCCTATTGTTCGCTGTTTAGCGCGGCTAGCGCCCCGTTCAGCCCGCCTTGTTTCAGCACGCGATACGCTGACACTACCGCGTCAACAAATGGCTGATTCGCGGCAAGCTGTGCAGGCACTATTTCATCGATTGCCAAAAACGCGCCAACCAGCGCATCCGGATGATCACCGTGAATGTGATGCAGCTCAGCAAAAAGTTTAGCCATCGGGTCATCGACAGAATATGCCTGCCCGTTTAAATCATAGCCCGCGGTATAGTGGATCCATGCCGCCACCCCCAGCGCCACACACGGCGAAGCCTGCCCCGCATTAGCGCGAGTCAAGGCACCGGTTAACCAGCGCTGAGGCAGCTTTTGACTGGCATCCATAGCAATTTGCTGTAGGCGATGACGCAGGCTGTCATTAGTAAATCGCGCCAGCAGCGAATCCGCATAGACGACAAGGTCAGCCCCTTCCGGCATATCAAGCGTAGGGGCTGCCTCTTCGAGCATATAGCGACGCAACAGCGCACGCAGCGCTGGATGGCCTACGCCCTCAACCACCGTTTCGATACCGGCTAATGCGCCAAGGTAAGCCAGCAGTGAGTGGCTGCCGTTCAACATGCGCAGCTTCATGGTTTCAAACGGCGCGACGTCACGCACCATCTCAACCCCTTCAGTTTCCCAGCGGGGCCGGCCTGTGGGGAAGTTATCCTCTACGACCCACTGTGAAAATTCCTCGCCCACGACGGCGTTGGGGTCGTTAACATCTAATGCCGCAAGGCGCTCGAAATCCGCGTCGGTCATGGCGGGCACAATACGGTCAACCATGCTGCTGGGAAACGCGACTCGCTGATCAATCCAGCGAGCCAGCTCAGCGCTACGCTGTTCGGCAAGCCGCAAAACGGCCATTCGCGTACGCTGGCCGTTTTGCGGCATGTTGTCACAAGAAAGCACCGTGAACGGCGCAGTGCCCGCGCTATAGCGTCGTGCTAACGCTTCTACCAACAGCCCTGGCGCCGTACGGGGCTGCCGAGGCGAGGCAATGTCGCCCGCCACCATCGGGTCATCAATGCGCAGCTCGCCGGTAGCCGGATTAAGGAAGTAGCCTTTTTCCGTAACGGTTAACGTCACAATACGGGTCGTCGGCGCGGCTAGCCGAGTAAGCAGCGCTTCTCGATCACGCCCCCAGTTACCTGCGGCATCACAGCCAGAAAATAGCGTTTCTTCGATAACTCCGATTTCGCGTAGCGTTAGCGTTTGTGCATCGGCATATTCAGCCACATGGTAGCGATAATCGGCCCCGCGCAAGCTATCAACTAATGCAATACTTGAGCGTAAGTTTGCGCTGCATACGCCCCACTCACCGTCGCCGCTACGCCGTCGATAGCGCTCAAGGTAAACCGCCTGATGCGCACGATGAAAGGCACCTAAACCTAAATGCACAATCCCAATCTGGCCCGTTTTAGGCATCGCGTCTATGCGCTGTGTCGCCATTGTTAATTACTCCCCATCAATAGATTAGGCAGCCAAAGCGAAATGGCAGGCACGTAGGTCACGAGGAACAGCACAGCTAAATTGCACAGCAGAAACGGTACGATCGCTCTGGCGACCGTTAGCATCGGCAGCTTGCCAATCCCGGCGACGACAAATAGGCAGACGCCCACCGGCGGCGTTGTCAGTCCTATCATCAGGTTCATAACGGCGATCACCGCAAAGTGCACCGGATCGACGCCAACGCCCGTCGCCACGCCGACCAGCGCGGGGAACAGAATGATCAGTGCTGCAATGGTTTCCATAAAGGCACCCACAAACAGCAAAATTAAATTCAAAATCAAAAGTACAATCAGTGGATTATCGCTGATGGATAGAATCAGGCTCGCAATCATCTGAGGAATTTGCTCGCTGGTCAGTATCCAGCCAAACAAGTTTGCCAACCCCACCATTAGCAGCAGCGCCGACGAGGTTAAAACGGTGTCGGCTAAGATCGAGGGAAGCTTTCTCCACGTCAGTCCTTTATAAACGTACATCCCGACTACCAGCGCATAAAGGCAGGCGACAATCGATGCTTCGGTCGGCGTGAAAAAACCGCCGATAATGCCGTAAAGAATAATCACGGTCATCAAGAGTGCCCAGAACGCCGTTTTGGCTTCTTTAAGCAGCTGCATTACCGGTACGCGCTTCTCTTTTGGATAGCCGCGACGCACGGCCAGAACGTAAACCGTGATCATCATGGCAAGCCCCATCAGCAGGCCTGGAATGGCACCTGCGAGGAACATGCGGCCCACTGAAATGCCACTCAGAGAGCCCGCAATAATCATTGGCACGCTGGGGGGAATAATCGGCCCTACGGTAGACGATGCAGCGGTGACCGCCGCCGCAAACGGCTTGTCATAGCCTGAGCGCGCCATGCCCGGAATCATTACCGCGCCAATGCTCGCTGAGTCCGCGACAGCCGTGCCGGAAATACCGCCAAAAATCATTGAGCCGCCTACGTTGGCAAGCCCCAAGCCACCACGGATATGGCCTAGTAACGCATTCGCAAAACGCACAATATGCTCAGTGATATTGCCTACATTCATCAAATTGCCTGCCAGCACAAAGCCGGGAATACACAGCAATACAAAGGTGTCGATGCCCGCATACATACGTTGCGGCACAATCGTTAACGAAATACCTTCCAACAGTAGATAAGACAATGACGCGATGCCGAGCGCAAACGCGATGGGCATTCCCACTACCAGTAAGACTAAAAAGACGCTAAAGAGGATAATAACTTCCATGCTTACAACTCCTGATCAAGCGAGGCAGAGGAGCGACACATTGCGATAATTCCTTCAAGGCATCCTAGCAAGCTGTAAACCAGGAGCAGCGCAAAGGTGACTACCGTTGAGAAAAAGATATACAGCATAGGTACACGCAGCGTTGGCGAGGTCTGCCATGCGCCGTTTTGTGCATACTGCCAAGCGTACGGCAGTACTAGAAAAGCAAATAAACCAATCATTAGGTAAATCAGTGCCTGAAACCCAGCCTTGGCGCGTGGGCCCAGCATGTGATGAAAAAGCTCAACGCTGATGTTTCGGTTCTGACGCAGTACAACGCCTGCCGACAAAGCCACCATATAAATAAACAAATAGCGCGAGAGCTCTTCAGTCCAGGCAATGGAAAACGGTAGAAACAGCCGTGAACAAACTTGCAGCAGTACCGTGGCAGCAATGGCAATTAATGCCATGACCGACAGGGTCAGAAAACAGGTATCCACCCAGCCAATCATGCGCCCAATGGGGCCTTGGATCTTTGGCACCGACGACATCGAATCCAGACTGTCTAACGCTTCCTGTTCAAGCGCTTTTTGATCCGAGCTCATAAACGTATCCTCATGGGCAAGCTGTTCTTGCAGATGGCCGATGGGCTGGCACGAAACCAGCCCACCCGCGTTACCAATTACTACAAATTTATTACCAACGGCCTTACAGGTCTTGGATAGCGTCGAAAAGCTCACGCTGCTCTTCGTTTAACGCCTTAAGTACCGCTGGGCGCGCTTTTTCGGCGAACGCATCAAGATCGACTTCCACAAATTCCATACCGCGTTCCTGTAGGGCCTGCTCCAGACGAGCCTGGTCCTCGATGAACAGCTCAGATTCATACGTCTGCATGGTTTGCGCCGCATCGCGCACTACTTGTTGAAGCTCGTCAGGCATGTCTTCAAGCTGATTACGTCCGATTACGACGTAGATCCAGCTACGCACGTGCCCGGTCATGTTGACGTAGTCCTGCACCTCATTGAAGCTGGCACTTTCAATCAAACTAAGCGGATTTTCCTGGCCTTCCAGCGTGTTTTGCTGAAGCGCGGTAAACACTTCGCTAAACGCCATGGGGGTAGGACGAGCGCCCATTGCCTGCCAGGTATCAACGAACAGCGGCACGTTAGGCACACGCAGGCGTAGGCCATCCAGTTCATCCGGCGTGCGGATAGGACGGTTAGATGTCAACTCACGCGGGCCGCGCTCAAACCACGCCAACGGAACCAGGTTTGTCCGCTCAGTGATCTGCTCTTCAATCTGAGCGCCTACATCGCCGTTAATGGCGGCCTGCATATGCTCAGAGTCCCTGAAAGCATAAGGAACGGCCATCATGGCGGCCTTGGGCGCCCAGTTTTGCAGGCTCTCGCCGGTAATCGTCATATCCGCTGTTCCCAGCTGGATACTGTTAATCACGTCCAGCTCACTCCCCAGCTGTTCACTGGGATAAAGACGAACTTCAATACGACCGTCGGAATTGGCCTCAACCTCTTCCTTAAACTTCTCCGCCGCCTGGTGCCAAATATTTTGCTCGTTGGCTAAGTGACCAAAACGCAGCGTGTAGTCTGCCGCTAATGCCGCTTGGCTACTCAGCAGCACCGTTCCCAGTACCGCCGTTGTTAACAGTTGTTTAATCATTTTCTGCTCCTGCACATTTGCATTGTTTATTGTTAGTCGAACGTGGTTGAACGTGAGTTGGCATGCGCCGCTAGGTACTAATTTGAAGCTCAGTACTAATCTGAAGTTAAGTACTAGTTTGAAGCTAAGTGCTAATTTGAATAAGTACCTTTCGGGCTTCTTCAGGACGATGGTCAAGCATGTCGATGGCGCTAGGCATGTCGCTAAGCGGTAGTCGATGGCTGACTAGCGCCAATGGGTCGAGCTGGCCACTGGCCATTAGCCCAAGCACTTCAGGAAACTTGCGATTATTAAGACGCGACCCCACCAAAGTCAGCTCTTTCTTAATAACCTCTAGCTGAACAAGGTCGCTTGGCTGCACGCTAAAGCCGAGCAGGCCAATACGCCCGGCAGCTGATGCAAGGCGCAGCATTTGAGGTAAAAGCGCAGGAACACAGGCCGCATCGGCAATCAGCGGCACGCCCTCGCCTTGCGTCAAGGCGAGCACTTCTTTTTCAATATCGTGTTCACGGCTATTAAACACGTGCGTGGCACCCAGTTCTTTAGCCGCTGCCAAGCGCTCGTTAATCACATCCGTGACGATGACGTCTTTAATACCCTTAGCTAAGGCCATTTGTAGAATCGTCATACCAATAACGCCCGCACCAAGAATCATCAGGCGATCGCCAGGATGCGGCTGCATGCGATCAAGCACGTTGGCCGCGATGGTGTAAGGCTCAACCAACGCAGCGGCATCGAGCCCGATGTGATCCGGCAAGCGGTGCACGTTAGCCGCGGGAACGGCCACCAACTCTTCAAAACCGCCGTCACGATGCACGCCGATGACTTCCAGCGAGCTGCACACATTAGGGCGGCCAATTCTGCAGGGATAGCACTCACCGCAGCTGATCACGGGATCTACGCATACGCGATCACCAACAGCCACTCCCTCGACGTTGTCGCCTAGGGATTCGACGACGCCAGCAAACTCATGGCCGGTAATACGCGGAAAGCGGACGAAGGCATTATCGCCATGGATGATGTGCATGTCAGAGCCGCAGATACCGGCAAACGCCACTCGCACCAGGACTTCTCCCGCGTTCGCCGTGGGCGTATCAATATCGGCAACCTGATAAGCGTGCGGCGCCTTAACTTGAAATGCTTTCATTGACAGAACCTCCTTACCCGTTCTTTAAGTTACCTATGCCACGCATTTACCAATGCCATAGAGTGCCGTCTTCTAACCGGTTAACCGGCAAGCTCGCGCGCTTATAGGGGTATTGTTTGGCTAACTGTTCGTCAATATCGACGCCATGCCCTGGGGTCTCGCCTACGATGAAATGACCATCGACAAACTCGTAGTCATAAGAAAAAACCGTGTCCACTATCGCTTCATGGGGCATATGCTCCTGGATACCAAAATTAGGAACCCATGTATCAAAATGGATCGCGGCGCCTAAGCACACCGGTGACAAGTCTGTGGCGCCATGAAAACCGGTGCGCACATGGTAAAGCGAGGCTAAATCAGCAATTCTTCGCACATGGGTTATGCCGCCACCATGGCTAAGCGGCGTGCGGACATAGTCAATCAATTGCCCTTCCAGTAGCTCACGATAGTCGTGTATCGAGTTAAACACTTCACCCACCGCTAACGGTGTGGTTGAGTGCTGCCGAATTAGCCGAAAGCTCTCCTGGTTCTCAGCCGGCACACAATCTTCCAACCAAAACAGATGGTAAGGCTCAACTTCTTTCGCCAACCTTGCCGCTTCAATGGGTGTCAAACGGTGATGTACATCATGCAAAATATGAAGATCTTCGCCGAACTGTTCGCGTACCGCCGCAAACAGTTTAGGCACATGATTTAGGTATTTTTCAGTGCTCCATACATTCTCGCTGGGCAATTCTGCATCGGCGGGTTCGTAACGCTCACCTGCCTTTTTGGTGACGCCGTAGGTGGTGGGGATGCCTGGCACCCCCGTCTGTACCCGTACCGCGCGGTAACCAAGTTTTACATGCTTGTCGACTTCGCTGAGACAAGCGTCAATATCCTTACCGGTACAGTGGGCATAGGTCATCACTCGCTCACGGCTTTTGCCACCCAGCAACTGATAGAGCGGCATGCCTGCCGCTTTCGCTTTGATATCCCATAGCGCTAAATCTACTGCTGCAATGGCCGACATAGTGACCGGCCCCCGCCGCCAGTAAGCACCGCGGTAAAGAAAGTGCCAGATATCTTCAATGCGGCTGGCATCGCGGCCAATAAGAGTCGGTAGCACATGCTCCTCGAGGTAGGCGACCACCGCCAGCTCACGGCCATTTAAGGTGGCATCGCCTATTCCATACACGCCGGACTCGGTAACAATTTTTAGCGTGACGAAGTTGCGGCCTGGAGACGTTACGATTAAATATGCATCACTAATGATCATGGTAAGTCCATCACAAGGAGTAAGAAGCAAAAAACAAAAAAGAAATTAACGCTCAAATAAGTAGCGCTGCACATTGTGGTAACAAACCGCTCGAACCATCTCACCAACGCGATCTATATCATTGGGCAACTCACCCCGGGACATTTGAGCGCCCAGCATTTGGCAAAAAATACGTCGAAAGTAGTCGTGGCGGGAAAACGATAGAAGGCTACGCGAATCCGTCAGCATGCCCACAAAGTAACGCAGCAGGCCAAACTGCATTTGGGTCGTCAGTTGACGCTCCATGCCATCACGCTGGTCGTTAAACCACCAAGCGGCTCCAAATTGCACCTTGCCGGGAATCCCATCGCCTTGAAAGGAGCCCGCCAAACCAGCGAGCATTTCGTTATCCCTTGGGTTGAGGTTATAAAGCACAGTGCGTGGCAGTTGATGCTGGTTATCAAGCGCATCCAACAGCGCCGCCAAGGGTTCTGCGTAAGTGATATCGCCAATCGCATCGAAACCACTGTTAACGCCTATTTCACGTCGACCACGCTGGCTTAAATCACGCAGAGCGCCAATATGAAGCTGCATTACCCAGCCTCGGCGGGCGTACTCTTTGCCAAGCCATAGCAGTACCGCGGTGTTAAAACCATGAGCCTCGTCGTGGCTCAGCTCTTTTCCACGCATTCCTTTGTCGAGTATCCGATCCAGCTCCTGGGCCGAAGGAGGCTCAACAAAAACAGGTTTCTCCAGGCTATGGTCGGAAAGGCAACAACCTAGGCTGGCAAAATGCTCAAGACGCTGGAACAGTGCCGCTAGCAGGTCATCGAAGCGCTGTATCGTGACGCCACTGGCGACTTCAAGCGTAGCAAGGTAGTCAACAAAGGCTGGCTGCTCTATTTTGAGCACCGTATCGGCTCGAAATGTCGGCAACATAGTCGGCCCAGTGTTCGCCTGCGCATGGCGTTGGTGGGTTTCCAAGCTATCGACGGGGTCATCGGTGGTACAAATAGTACGCACGTTAAAGCGTTCCAAAATACCCTGGGCACTAAGCTGAGGCTCTGCCAATCGCTGTTGAGAACGATACCAAACTTCCTCAGCCGTCTTGGGTGAAAGTAGCAGATTGTCGATTCCCAACGGTTTTTTCAGCTCAAGATGCGTCCAGTGATAGAGAGGGTTACCAAGACAGTCGGGGACAGTTTCCGCCCAGGCTTGAAAACGTTCCCGGTCACTGACATCGCCGGTAATTCGCTGTTCAGCAATGCCTGCACAGCGCATAGCGCGCCATTTATAGTGATCCCCTTTGAGCCATAGCTGGGTTAAATTGTCGAACTGTATATTATTGGCGATTTCGATAGGATCTAGATGTGAGTGATAATCGCAAATCGGCATAATAGCCGCGTGTTCATGATAAAGCCGTCGGGCTGCTTCATTTTCTAATAGGAAGTCTTTACCCATAAACTCAATATTATCGTTAAACATTATTTTTGCTCCTTTATTAGATAAGCATCAATGGTAGTTTTAACCCAGCAGCAAATTGGGCAAAAAGAGCACAACACTGGGGAAAAATATAATACCCAGCACTACCGCAAACACCGCTAAAGCAAAGGGCAACAGTTCACGACTGTAGTCATAAAAGGAGCAACGTAAAATGCCACACACTGTATACATTGAAATACCCACGGGAGGTGTCATGCCACCAAAGGTAACCAGCGTCATCATTAGTAGCCCGAAATGAACAGGATCAACACCCGCGGCTTTAATAACAGGCACCAAAATAGGCGTTAACAACATTACAACGACCGTAGCCTCTAACAACATACCTAGAAAAACAAGTAGCACAGCCAAGGTAAGCAACAACGTTATTTGACTTGAGAATACACCTAGCGTTAGCTCAGCTATTGTTTGTGGTACTCTTTCAAATGAGACAACATAGCCGATGATGCCTGAAAACATAATAATCAGCATGATCATGCCAATATCTCTAACGCTGGCGCGCATAGCGTTAAGGATCTCTTTAATCCCCATTTCCCGATGTATAACGCAGCCGATCAATAGTGCATAAGCCACTGCAAATGCGCCCGCCTCTGAAGGCGTAAACAGACCATAACGAATACCTACTAATAACCATACCGGGAAAAGAATTGCCCAAATGCTGCTACGCAGGGCCTTTAAAACCTCGCGACCAGTGGGAAGGTTCTCCCTTACTGGAAGGTATCCCCGCCGCTTGGCCATGATGTAAGTAGTCACCATCAGCGCCACCATTAGCAGGAATCCCGGCACAAGTCCTGCAATAAACAAACGACCAATGGAAACTTCACCCAGGTAGCCATACAGAATCAATCCAATACTAGGCGGTATGGTCGCGGTAATTAACCCTCCTACAGAGAGCACAGCACCTGTAAAGCCGAGCGAATATCCACCTTTAATCATGCTTTTACCTAGCACACGAGATTGCATAGCGGCATCCGCCACGGCTGAACCTGACACACCGCCCATCAAGGTGCTCAACACGATACTAGCCTGGGCTAAACCACCGCTCATCCATCCTGCCAGCAAGGTAGAAAGATGAACCAAGCGGGGGGTAATACCACTGGCGTTCATCAGGTGGCCAATGAAGATAAATAGCGGGACGGCTAGCAGAGGAAATGATTGCGTTGATGAGACTATTCGCTGCACCGCGATACTCGTAGGTAAAAAGGTGTCCGGCAGGAGAAAATAAGAAAAACCAGCAATACCAATGGCAAAAGCAACGGGCATGCCAATGGCCATGAGGAGCAAGCCGAAACTCAGCAGTAAAACAGCTGTCATAGCGCTTCCTCCACAATCTCATCATCGTCAGTAACCAAACTACCGATGATTCCGTTTGCGACAACACGACGTATGAGGGTTAGCAACATTAATGAAGCACCGACAGGCAACGCTAGCGTGATATAGCCGTAGCTCAGTCCAGCTACCCCCATAGGCCGCTGCCAATTTGAGGAGGCTAAAGCAAAGCCATACCATATGAGAAGAGCGAGAAAGAGCGCCATCATCGCAAGGCAAAGGCTCGTGACTATCCATTGCAGTTTGGCTGGCATTCGCACCACAAATGCATCGATTCGCACCTGCCCACCCCTCCGCAACGTAATATCGGCGCCTAATACCGCGGTCCAGATAAATAGAAATTGAGCCAACTCAGCCCCCCCGGCAAAGGGTTGCCCAATGGCTCTAGCCGTTGCACTTACTAACATGGAAAGAGACGTACCACCGAGTAGCGTAATGGCTAGCCACTCCTCACCTTTATCGTACCAATACCACATACAGCATTCCTCGCCCCACGGGGCATGCGGATTGTTAAAAACTAGCGAAAAGGAAGTACCCCCACCTTAAAACAGATGGGAGTTGGTGCTGATTACTCCTCAGTAAGCAGTTGATCACGGTATTGGTCATAACCTAGCGTCTGATAGACGTTACCAACGCGCTCGCGAAAAACGTCGAGATCAACTTCATTAAAGGTTACGCCTGCGGCTTCCATTCGCTCGCGGACGCCTTCTTGCTCATCGGCCGTCGCCTGACTCGCTATTTCTCCGGCTTTTAATAATTCCTCATCAAGAATGATGCGTAACTCTTCAGGCAAGGACTGATACCATTGCTCAGAGGTGGCAATACCTGTCATCAAGTGAATATGATTCGTCAATGCTATATGGGTAATTACCTCGTGAAGATTTTGCCCTTCAGCACCTGTAAGCTGCGCCTCTGCACCATCGATGGAGCCTAGCTGTAGAGCAGAGTAAACCTCCGACCATGGCAATGGGGTAGCCGTAGCACCCATGGCTTCAATGGTGTTAACCCATACAGGCGAGTTAATGGTGCGCACACGCACTCCCCGTAAGTCATCGGGTGTATTAACTTCATTCTGGGTCAGCATCTGCCGAGTGCCCTGAAACCAGTTATAATTAAGCAGTCGCAAACCACTTGAGTCAGCCAAGCTCTCCACCCAATCTAGATAAAGTGGTGAGCTCGTAATTTGATGATAATCACGATAGTCTTCAACTAAGTAAGGAGCGCTTAAAATCCCCAATTCTGGTTGGTACTCCGATAACCGCCCAGCATCAATAAGGATCGCAATATTGGCACCACTACGGATTTGCTCTACCACATCTTCATCTGAGCCAAGCTGACTATTAGGAAAAAGCTGAATCGTTAGCTCTCCTTCAGAACGCTCCTCAATTACTTGCTGAGCATCCACTATTGCCTGAGCGATAGGATCTTGCGGGTTTAGCGCTATTGAAATATTCAGCTGGTAAGCGGCGTGTGCTGAATTACTAACGACTAGCAGTGCAATAGCGGGAAGTAATTTTTTAAGCTTCATCTTCTGCTCCTAAGGGTCTTCATTTATTGTTGGTGTTTCACTAATTTATTAATACAGCTAGCTGTGTTTAATAAATTCGAATTAGTAATTTTTAATTATTCATTTTAAATGGCCAGAGCTGGAGTAACCAACTCTAACTCTTCAAACATCTCAGGAAAACGATGCTCCAGCTCAGGTAGCGAGTTAAGTATTTCATGCTGATGAATACTCATAGCCTTCGCTGCCGCGTTGGTATCTGCATCAGCTATTGCATCGACAATAGCCTGATGCTGATCAGCCAATTTAGCGATGGGTGTAGAGTCAGGAATACTCAAATAGCGGACCCTGTCTAGCTGTGCCTTCACGTCTTCGATCACCTTCCAGGCCATGACTTGGCCTGTCGAAAATGCCAACGTGCGATGGAACATCTCATCAAGAAGGAAAAAACGGTCATGATCTTTGCGTTCTATACAGCTGCGCTGACGGACGATGAGTTCGTTAAGCTCCATTAAAACACTGGATGAAAGGGTGCATTTGGCGGCCTTTAAAGCAATGGCTACCTCCAGAGACTCTCGAACAAAGCGCGCTTCTAACACCGCTCGCTGCGATATCTTGACCACGTAGGTGCCGCGCTGAGGCTTCACTTCCACCAAGCCAGCCTCAGATAGCCTTATAAACGCTTCCCGCACTGGCTGGCGGCTGACAGAGAACGTGTCAGCGATTTCTTTTTCCGACAGCGCTTGGCCAGGGGCCAGCACCATTTGAATGATCGACTGCCTTAATACTTGAAATAGCCGCTGGCGAACTGAATCGCTGTCACGGGTTTCTTGCCATAGCGTTTGTAATGTCGTCTGCATAAACCTGAATCCGGATATGAAAGCTTGCCGGCCGTGGCGGCACCTTCTGACATGACTAGTATGGTAGTATGGATGAGATAGAGAAAGCCCCCGCCGCTTATACTTTAGTCGCTCGACACTAGCGTAGCGCGCTGTCTTTTTCTGACCAAGCTGCACGTTATGTATATTGAACGGCGCTTTACGACAACTTTTTTGCTGCTCACGACGACACACTAGTAGGCGAACAAACTGCTTATTAGAGAGCACGCTATGAATCGCAATGTCATCCTTACCTGTGCCGTCACTGGCGCAGGTGATACCACCGCTAAAAATCCCAATGTTCCCATTACGCCCAAGGCCATCGCAGCCTCTTGTATTGAGGCTGCCCATGCTGGGGCCAGCATCGCGCACATCCACGTACGTGATACGGAAACCGGCGGCATTAGCCACTCTACAGAGCAGTTTCGTGAAGTGATGGAGCGCGTACGCGAGGCCGATGTGGATATCGTCATGAACATCACAGCGGGCGGTGGCGGTGACTGGATACCGGATGTGCAAGACCCCTCTCGCGGCGGCCCGGGCACTGATATTCAAACACCGGCAGAGCGCCATGCACCGGTGGGCGAGCTACTTCCTGAGCTTTGTACCCTAGACTGCGGCAGCCTAAACTTTGGCGACATGGTGTACGTAAACCCTGCCGATTGGCTGCGTGAACATGCTCGTCTCGTTCAAGCCGCTGGCGTTAAGCCGGAACTAGAATGCTTTGACCTAGGCCACGTCTGGTTTGCCCGCCAGCTTCAGCAAGAAGGCTTGATCGACGGCGATCCGCTTTACCAGCTCTGCTTGGGCATTCCTTGGGGCGCCGAAGCGGACACCGAAACCATGTTAACGATGCGCAACAAACTTCCGGAAAACGCTAACTGGGCAGCTTTTGGTATAGGCCGCCATCAAATGCCGATGGTTGCTCAAGCGGTGCTGCTGGGTGGCCACGCACGGGTTGGCTTGGAAGATAACCTGTTTTTGGAAAAAGGCGTGCTGGCCAATAACGGCCAACTGGTCGAGAAAGCCGCGACCATCATTGAGAATCTTGGCGCTCGGGTGATGACGCCTGCTGAAACCCGCGCCCATCTTAAATTACGTGACCCTGCCGGAGGTGGCCTATGAATCGCTTAGCCATTATCGGTACCGGCGTGATTGGCAACGGCTGGATTGCCCGCGCACTCGCACAGGGTTGGAATGTGGTTGCCTTTGATCCTGATCCGAATGCGCCAGCGCGCACCCAAGCGTTTATTGACAACGCTTGGCCCTCGCTAACACAGCTTGGCCTGGCACCCAACGCCAGCCCGGAGCGACTGACGTTTGCAGCGACGACTGAAGAGGCAGTTAACGGCGCGGACCTGATTCAGGAAAACGTTCCTGAGCGACTAGAGCTTAAGCAAGAAATCCTGGCCGCCATTGACGCCGCCGCGACACCCGATGTCATTATTGGCTCGTCCACCTCTGGCTTCAAACCTACCGACCTGCAGCAAAACTGCCAGCAAGCGCCGGGGCGTGTCATCGTCGCCCACCCCTTCAACCCGGTATATTTATTGCCGCTGGTTGAGCTTGTCGGGGGCGAGGCAACACAGCCCGCGCAGATTGCTAGCGCCCAAGCGCTTTATCAGTCGCTCGCCATGCGACCACTGGTGGTTCGTCGTGAAATTGAGGGCCACATCGCCGACCGCTTAATGGAAGCGCTGTGGCGCGAAGCCTTACACTTAGTCAACGATGGTGTGGCCACCACTGAAGAAATCGATGCCGCCGTGGTTTATGGCTGTGGTCTGCGCTGGCCGCTGATGGGCACGTTCCTCACTTTCCACTTAGCCGGTGGCGAGCCTGGCATGCGCCATATGTTGGAACAATTCGGCCCCGCGCTAAAACTCCCCTGGACCAAACTGGAGGCCCCAGAACTCACCGATGAGCTAATCGACAAAGTGGTCGAGGGCTGTGAGCACCAAGCCGCCGGGCGCTCAGTAGCCACGCTGGACCGGCGTCGGGATGACTTTTTAGTCGAACTGTTGGAGGTAGTGCAAAAATACTGGCCGGAAGCCGAAGGGCTAAAGGGACGCATTTAATGATCATCCATGAAACCCACGTCGCACCCGAGTGGGTCGACTACAACGGGCACATGAACGACGCGGAGTACGCCCGCGTCTTTTCCCAAGCCTGTGAATCGTTGATTGACCACATAGGTTTAGATGAAGCGGGCCGTGAGCACTATGGCTACACGATTTATACCCTGGAAACCCACCTGTGTTATCGCCGCGAAGCGCAGCAAGGCCAACCGCTCAATATTGACCTAACGCTGCTTGATAGCGATGCAAAACGCCTGCACGTGTTTTTCGCCATGTTCGACGATGAAGGCAACCTATTAGCGACCAACGAACAAATGCTGATGGGCATGGCACAGGACTCTGGGCGACCAAGCCCGTTTCCCGAAGCAGTCGCACATCTTGTAGCAGCACTGCCACGAGCAAGCAGCGATGCCTGGCCGGAACTTGCTGGCCGCACCATTGGCATTCGACGCTAAGGGTTACGACGCTAATAGGGACAGGGAAGATGAACATAGAGGCCTTTATTCAGCACTTTAGCGCAGGACTGGCGGCGATGGATGAGCTGCCCTTGCCACAAGCGCGCAGCGCCTACGATAAGCTTTGCCGCACGTTCGCCCCACCTGACCCGCTGGGAATGAGAATTGAAAATACCGTTTTGAGCGGCGTTAGCGTGCGCCGCTTTATTCCCCAGCAGCTAGCACCGGGCTGTGTGCTGTTTATCCATGGCGGCGGATTTACCATCGGCTCAGTGGAGAGCCATCACGGCCCCGCCGCAAGCCTAGCTCAAGCGCTAGGGCGTGAAGTGGTCAGCGTCAACTATCGGCTGGCGCCAGAGGTAGATTACGCGGCTATGTTGGCAGACTGCCAAACGATACTAATGGCCGTTCAACCTATTGCGTTAGTGGGTGACAGCGCTGGCGGGAGGTTAGCTATCGACCTTGCTCGTTCACTTATCGAGGCGCCGCCGTTAGGGTTGATTTACCCGCCGGTTGGCGAACTGTTGCTGGAATATCTCGGTGAAGATGCACCGCTGCTGTCATGTAGTGACGTACTCGGCATTCGAAAATACTGGCCAGAAATCAATGCACATCAGTTTGATCGACGCCCTCCTAGCACGTGCATTGAAGTATTGACGGTAGCGCACGACCCGCTAACGCTGCCAATGGAAGCTGCCGTTACTGGCTGGCGTAAAGCGGGGGCTTCAGTTGGCTATCGATGTGCACTGCAAATGGTGCACGCCGCTCTTCACGCCCAATCGCAACTGCCCACAATGGGCGCGGCATGGCAGGACTTTTGCCTTAAACTAAAACAGCGCCTTACTGAATAAGGCGCTGTTTTAAGAGCAATCGTTTCAAGAACAACCGTTTTAAGATCAGCCGTTTTAAGATCAACCGATACGTTAAGAGCCGAACTGCGCACGCACCTGATCAATGGCGAGTTCGCCATCGCGGGTTTTAACGCCGTCTAGCCATTGGGCTACAGTGTCTAAGTTATTACTAATCCACTCTTGCGCGACATCATCCGCCGCACGCTCTTCATAGCTATACTCGTGCACCCAGTCATTTTGGTCTTCAATATCGATCACGTATTGTGACAAAAAACGGTGAACCTCGGGGGCTTCCTCAGATAGGCTGGCAGGTGTGACCGTCCACACGGTGCTTTCAATTGAGGCTACGCCTGCATCATCGCTATCGGCTAAATACGCCAAATCAAAGCTCACGTTCATCCAGTGAGGCTCCCAGCCGACAAACGTCACCCACTCTTCATCGGCTATTTTTTGTTCAGCTTGGGCCAGCATGGCCGAGGTTGAGCTTTCACTCAGCTGCCAATCCCCCAGGCCTGCAATGTCGTTATCAATGGCGTTAAGGATCGCCTCGTTAATACCGGTGCCCGCTTCAATGCCTTGGATTTCTCCACCGAATTGATCACGATGTTCGGCCAACTCAGCCACGGTGGTCACCCCTGCATCATAAACATACTGCGGCACGACGAGCCCTGAATTGGCGCCTTTGATATTGGAAACCACTTTTTCTACTTTTCCGTCAGCCACCAGAGGCTCGATCATGTCAGTCTGGACGGGATACCAGCCGCCTAAGTAAATATCCAGATCGTTACGCGATAAGCCGCCCAGAATAATGCTCACGGCTAAATCTTGCTGGCGCGTTTTATACCCCATTGTCTCAAGTAGTTGAGCAGCCACTTCCGATTTCACGGTAACGCCAGGCCACGGCGGCACGCCAAAACGCAGCTCATCAAGCTCCGCCATCGCTGGGGCGGCAGCGAACGCAGAAAGTAAAAAACCCGCTGTAAGTGACAACGACTTGGTAGTGTAAGACATAAGGCTAAACCTTTTATTAACTGGATTAAACCAGTATGCGCCGCTACCTGCAGGTCACTAAGCATGAAGCGACACTTACCAACCACAAGGCGCCACTTCTTATTTAAAGGGCTTTTCTACAACGGGGTTGAAAATCACCGGTAGCGAACGGCTCTTGGTGAGTAGCCGTAATGGGCACGAAACGTGCGCGCAAAGCTTGATGACGAACTAAACCCACAGGCCAGCCCCACCGCCAGCACTGCTAAATCGGTCTCGACCAGCAGCCGCTTGGCGCGTTTAACGCGTAGCTGCAAGTACCACTGGCGAGGCGTCATGCTTAGCTCTTGCTCAAATAGGCGCTGCAACTGGCGAACCGACACCTCAACGCGGCTTGCCACTTCTTCCAGGCTGAGCGGCTCTTCAATGTTCTGCTCCATTAGCGCTACCGCCTCTACCACGTGCCGGTTATGAGTGCTTAGCCGCTTCACCAACGCCGTGCGCTGCTGGTCACTGCGCGTTCGAATACGGTCATGAATAAGCTGCTCAGAGACATCGATAGCCAGTTTCGCGCCATAGCGGCGCGCAATCACCTCTAGCGCCATATCCATGGCGGCCGCCCCGCCCGCGCAGGAAAAACGCCGCTCGCCTAGTTCGTAAAGTTCGTCGGTTGTCTCGATACCCGGGAAGCGTTCGTGAAAAGCAGGCAGGCTCTCCCAGTGCAGCGCCACCCGTTCATGCGTTAGCAACCCGGTTGACGCGAGCAAGAATGCCCCCGTATCAATACCGCCTAAACAGCAGCCCGCCTGGTCTAACTGATGCAGCCATGCCATTAAGTGCCGAGTAAGATGGGCTTCTGGCGTGAAACCGCTGCACACTGCCAGTGAGGGCAAATGGTGCACCTGGCCAGTTGATTGATCCGCCATTAGCGTCATGCCGTTCGACGCCGTTACCGGCCCACCGTCAGCGCTAATCAGCGTCCAGTCAAACAGTGGGCGATCAGAAATACGATTCGCAATCCGTAACGGCTCAACCGCTGCGAAGAAGGCCATCATGGAAAACTGCGGTAACAATAAAAACCCCACCATTTCAGGTAAAGGGCCTTGGTAATCAAGACGCATAGCATTGCCTAGAATTGAAACGTTTTATAGAAAAGCGGCTCTACCATAGCGTGTTCGGCTCTCAAGATCGGAAATCCATCGAAAATAATGGCGTCGTATATTCAATATCGGCCAGCCAAAACAGTGCCGCATAGGGGACGTAACCATGAACATTACACATTTAGAGCACGTCATTATTGCGTTGATGATTCAGTGCGCCTTGCTGTGGCTAGTCTCGGCGAGGGTGGGAGGCAGTATCGCCATTGCGCTGCTACTGGGAAGAGAGATTGCACAGCACGAATATCGGCTAGGTATTCAACGCGGCTGGGAATGGGGTGAAACACTACCGGTTGGCATGTTCGAGGGCGTTTGGCGCGGCTGGACCCTCGACTCAGCGCTCGACGTACTGCTACCAGCAGCAGCCTGTGCCGTACTAGCCACTGCCATTAGCGTTTGGCGTAGAAAAAGCAGCGCGCTCAAATAGCCATGTTTATGGCTCCTGAACTCTGGCTCCTGACCTCTGAGTTTAAACACGCTTAAACTGGCAGCACCGAGCGCTGATCAGTCATTCTCCATCCGCTCGTTACGATAGAGCTGCCCCTGATTTTCTACTCGCCCATCGGGTAAGCGGCAGTATCTTCCGGTGCCCAGGCTGGTTTCTTGAACCTCCGTCTCACCGCCAATACTTTCGCAGTATTGAGCTGCGCGCTGGGTCATATAGTTTTGCGTGTTATCGCCCCCACCCTCGCTTGCACAACCTGCCAGCAACAGCAAAGCGCTCATTAAAAAAACCTGACGGCCCTCACGCATCAGCCTTTTAACGTTACACCCTGCCTCTACCGGCGTTGAAATCATCCGCATGGCGGCCTCCTTTATGTTTCGAACACTCATTCATTACCTTAGCGCCGCACGCTATCAATGGCTATCTTATTGATGCCACCATTTGCTGTTATCAAAAATGGTAGCTAAGCTGTAATCAGCCTCGCAGATGTATAGCTCTTGTAGATAGACATGAGCTGTACCGGCGGGCAGTACCCTGATCATAAGGCCAAGATCGAATTCAGACGGCCAATATCGAATTCATAAGGAGAGTGAAGCTATGTCCAGCCCTGAACATAAGCAAAAGATCTGGAAGATGATCAAAGATATCAAAGTTGGCATGCTGGTGACGTTAGACAACGACACCCCGCGCGCCCGGCCAATGCACTTAGTGCAAGAAGAGTATGGCGGCACCCTGTGGTTTTTTACTCGGCGCAGCGCCGAAAAGGTGTTTGAAGCCAAACGAGATCATGATGTATGCCTTAGTTTTTCTGATCAAGAAGATGGCGTGTACGTTTCGCTTTCCGGAAAAGCTAACCTTACCAATGATCGCGATCTGATCGAGAAATACTGGAACTCTTTCATTGCAGCCTGGTTTCCTGAAGGCAAAGACGACCCGGATGTTGCGCTGCTGGAAATTAAAGTAGAGATGGGCGAGCACTGGAAATCAAAAGAGAGCAAAGCCTTCCAGCTTTACGAAATTGCGAAAGCTAACCTGAAAAAAGACGCCACGCCGAACCTCGGTGAAAACGAAAAGTTCGGCGGTTAACGTCATACCCAAGCGCCCTACTACGGGGCGCTTATTCCGCTACGCCGTTACATCTACATTCTTATATCGCATAGCCGACCTGAATCGCGTCAAGGCCAGAAGCGTTGACTATCAATCACCGTAATGAACGGCCGTAATAGCATTTTTAGGCGACCCATCCACTAGCCGAGTGCTGTAGGTAAGATAAACAAAGGTTTGCGTTTCGGTGTCGTGCATACGCACAACACGCAGATTTTTGAACAATGCTGAGCGGCGCTGGGTAAAAATCACCTCTTGCTCCTCCACATCAGCCGGGGTAAACACTATCTCTCCCGTTTGCCGGCATACCACGCTGGCCTCACTTGCCTCTTCAGCCAGCCCAACCGCTCCGGAAATGCCGCCGACCTGCGAGTAGGAAATGTAACAGGAAATACCCTGCACCTTCGGGTCATCAAAACGCTCTACTTCAATGGTGTTATTGGGCCCAAGCATACGGAACTCGGTACGCACGCTGCCAATATGAGCATCCTGAGCAAATAGCGTGGGCGGTAGTAGCGCCAATATAAAAATGAGCAATGTGAGGGCAAGGCGTTTAGGAAAAAACATGGGGTACTTCCTTGGCAATAGTTAACCACGTGAGAGGCAAACAGAGAGCATACCTGATACGTGCAATATGATAGCCTCTCTTTACAGCCATCCACACATCTGTCCCTCACCAATAATCCCTACCGCAGCGCATATAATGGTATAGAGCCCGCAGTTGTTGTCGCCTGGCGCGTTGCACCAGAGCTGTTTCATGCTGCCTCCCTTAAGAACTGTGTGTCTTCAAAATTATATTGGTTAACTGCCAGGCAGTAAGTTCGGAGCTATAGGCAGCATGTTTTCCAGCGAGTGGTCATTTCGCAACCATTCGTAGACCGCCTGAATATCTAAGTGCAGAGCATGCTCTTCCTGGTAAGCAGGAAGAATCTCACGGAGTGATCTCCAGGCCAATAAAGTACCCACGGCGAAGTCTTCACCGTCTATCAAATCAAAGGCCTGTGCGGCCAATAGATATTCGATAGCAAGGACGTAGAAAGCATTGTCGATGGCCTGATCAAGCTTTAAAGCTGCGCTTTCACCCAAACTTAGATGGTCTTCCTGCAGCCCCGAGGTAACAAAGTTGTCAGTCACTGCAGGCTGAGCCAAGCGCTTGTTATCAGCGACCAATGAGGCAGCCGAATAGTGAGCTATCATCATGCCGGATTTGACGCCACTTTCGACAGTCAAGAAAGGCGGTAAATGATTTGCCTGAGGTGATACTAATCGATAAGCGCGCCGCTCGGAGATTGAGCTCCATTCGCAGACAGCGATGGTAAGTAGATCGCATGCCATCGCCACCGAAGCACCGTGAGGATTGGCTTGCGACACAATTTGATAGCCGCCGTTATATGGAATAACTAATGGATTATCGGTCGCTGAGTGAAGCTCTTTCTCTATCTGCCGGGATGCGTGGTCGAACTGATCTCGACAGGCTCCATGCACCTGAGGCATTGAGCGCAGACTCAGCGCATCCTGCAATCGCTGGCCTTTATGGCGCATGAGATGCGGACTATCGGCGAGAAGCCGACGTAAATTATCGCCCGTTTGCTGAACGCCTGGGTGGCGTTTTAGAGCCGTCACCTCCGCCATAAAGGCGTTCATTTGCCCGCCCAATGCTTCAAAACTCATAGCGCCGATAATATCCGCCCACGCCGATAGGCGGGCGGCATCGGCAAGCGCCAGGCAAGCCAATCCCGTCATAGCGGGGGTACCATTAACGAGGCTCAGGCCATCCTTGGGGCCAAGCGTTATCGTCGGCATACCGATGACATCCAGCGCTTGCTTGGCAGGCATGCGTTGTCCGCGAAATTCAACATCGCCATGACCTATCAGAGCCAGCCCAATGTGCGCCATGTGAGTAAGGTAACCCACCGAGCCGCGCGAGGGCACGATC
This sequence comes from Halomonas sp. AOP25-F1-15, assembly GCF_052378675.1. Lineage (NCBI taxonomy): Bacteria > Pseudomonadati > Pseudomonadota > Gammaproteobacteria > Oceanospirillales > Halomonadaceae > Halomonas > Halomonas sp. AOP25-F1-15. The sequence goes on along the minus strand of NZ_JBQSXV010000002.1, from coordinate 357,254 downwards.
GGAGTCACCTGCTCATTCAACAATTTGATCAGCCCCTCCAGCACGGCCAGACTAATACCGGAGTAACCATGACTATAGTTGATCACCGCGCAGCATATGATCGCCCGAACTTGTTCCGTTCGCAGCGGTGTGCCAACGCCACAGGCATGGCTCATCAGGGTGTGGTGTGAAAGGCGCTGCAGCTCATCTTGCTTAAGCACCACATCGCATAGCGCACCCAAACCGGTATTAATGCCGTAATGGGGCACGCTTGAAGCGGCAATCTTTTCGACAGCCTCGCGCGCGCAGCTCACCCTTTCCCAAGCTTGAGGCGACAGCGATAACTGATGCCCATGGCGGGCGACCTTGACCACCTCCAGCCAAGCAGGAGGCGTAGTGCCGATTTCAAGATACCCAGATAACTCACTCATGTGCATCTCCGGTCTTCTCAACAGAAAGCGCTGGCTTATTTGCAGGCTCACCAGCTCCTTGAATAATAAAAACCTTCACTGCAGAAGCCACAATCAGAGTAAACAGAAACAGCACGACAAAACCTCCCGCTGCCGCCAGGAACTTAATACCGTCGACACCCTGAGCACCACCCCCAAAGGCCACCATCACATAGGCGATAATCGCAATTGAAAGCCCCCAGAGAATTTTCTGCTTACGAGGAGCCTCTTCTTCCGCTGTCATGTCTTTAGTGCAGATGGTCGCAATGGTTGAGGACATTGAGTCAGCTGAAGTGGAGAAAGAAATGACCAGCGTCACAATGGCTAACGGAATGAGCAAGGAGGACAATGGTAAATGTTGTAGAAAGCCCCAAAGCCCAGATACCGCACCATTCTCGGTCACCACGCTAACAAGGTCGAGGGTGCCATCCATCTGCCACTTAATGGCTGACCCGCCCCATATTGCGAACCAAACGATGCCGAACACAGAAGGCAGAATCCAGTTAATCACCAGGAACTCACGTAGCGTTCTGCCATAGGAGATCCGCGCCAAAAAAAGGCCCATCAAAGGTGCGTAGGCTATCCAGATCGACCAGTCATACATGGTCCACCAAGTGACCAGCGCTTCACCTCCGGACTCTTTGGTGTCGAATGACCAAAGGAAGAAGTTATCGAACCAGTAACCCAAGCTGGTTACCGATAAACTTAGGATGTAATTCAATGGGCCAATAATTAACAGAATGGCTACAAAAGCGTAAAAGATATAAGCATTGACTGATGATAAAAGTCGGATGCCCCGTTTGAGACCGGACACCGCCGAAGTAATAAAGATCGCCGCAATCACCAACGTTAAAATCAGCCAAGTAGTAGGATTAGAAGCGATACCGTACTCAGCTTCAATGCCAGAGCTAATCAGCGCTAGGCCAGCCCCTAAAGAGGATGCAAGACCCAGTGCGATGGCAAGTATTGAAATAATATCGACCACGGCGCGTACGAAGGGGCTTTGCTCGCGACTACCAAGTAGCGGGGAGAGTGTTGAAGAGATAGAAAAGCGTTCTTTGCGATTAAAGTGCATATACCCAATCATCAAGCCAACAATGGAGTACATGGCGTAGGGTATAAAGCTCCAATTATGGAAGCTCCTGGCCAAAGCGAAAATCGCCGCTTCACCACTGTTGGGTTCAAATGACTGATTGGCGATCTCGCCATAAATATTGCCCAGGTAGATAATGGGCTCATTGACAGAGTAAGTAACAACCCCAGTCGCTATTCCACCGGTTAACGCCATGGCAAAGGTAGCCGCCAATGAGAACGTAGGCTTAGCATTTACCCCACCCAATCGAATATTGCCCGCCTTGGAAAAGAATATAAACGCTGTCACTCCGAGCGTCGAAATGGCCAGTAACTGATAAAGCCAACCAAAATCGGATAGCGAGAGATAAAATAACTGCCTAGCCACGCTGACCAGCAGTTCGTTATTAACTAAGCCAATGATGACGGCCAACAGAACAATCACGAAGGCGGGTATAAAGACGCTTCGCTTTAACTGTTTCCTGTCTGTTAGTGACATTTTATGTCTCCTGTTGAAGTTTATTGTTATAGCGCTTTTTTATCAGGTGCCGACATGCTGTCTGTCGACACCTTTATCTTTGTGTCCAGAGAAGCTAAAGGTATTAAGGTTGTTAATGGGGATTCTTACTTGACCATCGGCAAATCAAGACCGTTTTCGCTGGCACACTGTTTAGCAATGTCATAGCCAGCATCGGCATGGCGCATCACACCAGTGCCTGGGTCGTTGCGCAGCACACGGCCTAAGCGGGCGTGGGCATCATCGCTGCCGTCACACACGATCACCACGCCAGAATGCTGGGAATAGCCCATACCTACCCCACCGCCATGGTGTAACGACACCCATGTGGCTCCACCGGCAGTGTTTAGCAGCGCATTAAGTAATGGCCAGTCCGAGACAGCATCTGAGCCATCCATCATCGCCTCTGTTTCACGGTTGGGGCTGGCAACGGAACCAGAATCGAGATGATCGCGACCAATCACGATCGGCGCTTTTAGCTCGCCACTTTTAACCATTTCGTTGAAGGCCTGCCCCAGGCGAGCACGATCTTTAAGCCCCACCCAGCAAATGCGTGCAGGCAACCCCTGGAAGCTAATGCGCTCACGCGCCATATCGAGCCAGTTATGCAGGTGAGGATCATCAGGAATAAGTTCTTTGACCTTCTGGTCGGTCTTATAAATATCCTCAGGATCCCCAGAGAGCGCAACCCAGCGGAACGGGCCGATGCCCTGGCAAAAGAGCGGACGGATATAAGCGGGCACAAAACCAGGAAAATCAAACGCGTTCGCAACCCCCTCTTCCATTGCCATCTGGCGAATGTTATTGCCGTAATCAAAGGTGGGTACGCCCATCTTCTGGAAGTCGAGCATCGCTTGCACGTGCACTGCCATTGATTGCTTGGCCGCCTTTACGGTGGTTTCAGGCTCACTCTTACCGCGCGCCACGTACTCTTCCCATGTCCAGCCAGAAGGCAGGTAGCCATGCAATGGATCGTGGGCACTGGTTTGGTCAGTGACCATGTCAGGCTTGATGCCGCGTTTAATCAGCTCGGGCAGTACATCGGCGGCATTACCACATAAGCCGATAGAAATAGCCTTACCTTCGGCGGTATATCGCTTAATACGCGCCAATGCATCATCAAGGTTCTCAGCCTGCTCATCCAGGTAGCGGGTACGCAAGCGGAAGTCGAGGCTCGCCTGCCGACACTCAATATTCAGCGAACAGGCACCGGCCAACGTAGCCGCCAACGGCTGAGCGCCCCCCATACCACCAAGTCCGGCGGTCAAAATCCAACGCCCCTTAAGCTCGCCGCCGTAGTGCTGCCGACCCGCCTCAACGAAGGTTTCATAGGTACCCTGCACAATGCCTTGGGAACCGATATAGATCCAGGAACCAGCGGTCATCTGGCCGTACATCATCAAGCCTTTACGATCCAGCTCGTTAAAGTGCTCCCAGTTAGCCCAGGCCGGCACCAAGTTGGAATTGGCGATCAGTACTCGGGGTGCATCTTTATGGGTTTCAAAGACGCCGACGGGTTTACCGGACTGCACGAGCAGCGTTTGAGTATCTTCCAAGCGCTGTAACGTTTCGACGATTTTGTCATAGCATGCCCAGTCACGAGCAGCACGACCAATGCCGCCGTAAACCACCAAGTCCTCTGGGCTTTCGGCCACATCCGGATGAAGATTGTTCATCAACATGCGTAGCGGCGCTTCGGTCAGCCAGCTCTTACAGCTGAGTTTAGTGCCGGTCGGCGCAATGATTTTACGTGAAGCATCGTGACGTTTATCGTTGGGTAACATGGCGTCATTCCTTATGTTTCTGTTCATTATTAAGTGAGCAGGATGAGCCCCTGTCAGTTATCCAGGGCTAGCTAGCTTTCAAAGTTCGGTTTTAAACGTTCGGTTATCAAAGGTCAGCAAGTGCACGAGACGAGCCGCCGCTCTGGCGGTGCGGCTATCAATATCAAGGCTTGGATTAAGCTCAGCCAGATCAGCGAGGCGAAGCTTGCCGCTGTCACGCACCACTTCAACAAGCGGCTCTATCAAGGCAAGCGAAACACCACGCGCGGCGGGGGCGCTCACGCCAGGCGCTTCGGCGGCAGGCAGTACGTCCAGGTCGATGGTCAGATAAAGGTGGTCGCATTTGGCGATGAAGTGCTGCACGTCTCTGACAATAGAGCCAAGGTGTAGCGCATCGATCTCGCGATCTTCACGAATCAATGTTCTGAGTGCGGTGGCGCGCGAAAATAAAGCGCGCGTATTAGCCACGCGGCTTACCCCCAGGCAGGCGTATCGAAACGACCAATCCCACTCTTGGCACTTATCGGCAATCTGGGCGAAGGGGGTGCCTGAGGAGCGAATATGCGCTGGATCGCGCAAATCGAAGTGCGCATCCAGGTTGATAATGCCGATCCGCGGTGGTGTTTCTTTTGTTGCCTGATCGTTTGGCGCTGAGGCTTTTTGCTTAATGAATTGTGCCAAACCACTCCAACTGCCATACGCCACTTCATGCCCCCCGCCTAACACAATAGGCAGATGGCCAGCCGTTAGTATTGACGTCAGGCGATCAGCGAGTGTTTGTTGTGCAGCTTCTAAAGCATCATCGATACATCTCACATTACCTGCCTCGTAAGCAGGCGCTTTGCGATGCCACGCCAGCGGCGCCAGTGCACGGCGTAACGCATTAGGGCCTTCAGCAGCACCAATGCGGCCTTGATTACGCGCAACGCCTGCGTCACTTTCAAAGCCCAGCAATACACACCCCGGAACCGCACTGCCCGTTAGCGGCTCAATACGCTGGTGCCACCGGTCACTATCGGGTTCAGGATCGGTGCGCCCCTGCCACAGCGACATATCAATAGATGTATCAGCGGCCATGGGTTAACTCCCCATGATAGAGGCGCTGCCGTAGGCGACCTGGCTGCACCGCGTAGGCCAGCTCAGCTGGCGTCTCAATATCCCAGATACATAGATCGGCCACAGCGCCTTCATGAATCTGGCCCTGCCCTTTCAACCCTAGCGCGGCAGCGCCATTGGCGGTCATCCCTGCCAACGCTTCTTGGGGCGTCATGCGAAACAGCGTGCAAGCCAGGTTGAGCATTAACGTGGGCATGAATATCGGCGAGCTGCCTGGGTTGGCGTCGGTGGCAACAGCCATCGGCACGCCCGCTTCGCGCAGCCCCGCAATGGGCGGCTGCTGCGTTTCACGCAGGGTGTGGAAAGCACCGGGGAGAATGACGGCCACACTACCCGCTTCGCGCATGGCAGCAATACCGGCGTCATCAAGATACTCAATGTGGTCAGCTGACAATGCGCCGTGGCGCGCTGCCATCGCAGCGCCCCCCAAATTTGATAGCTGCTCGGCATGTGCTTTGATGGGCAAACCATGAGCTTGGGCGGCTTTGAAAACCCGCTCACATTGCGCTACTGAAAAGGCGATTTTTTCACAAAAGACATCGACGGCATCGGCTAAACCTTCGGCTGCTGCGGCAGGAATCATTTCATTGCAGACCAGATCGATATAGCTGTCGCTGTTGTTCTCATACTCTGGTGGCAGCGCATGGGCACCTAGCAGTGTCGTTACCACACGTACAGGCAATTCCTCTCCCAGGCGCCGAGCGACACGCAACATCTTAAGTTCAGTGGGCACGTCCAACCCATAGCCTGACTTGATCTCTACCGTGGTGACCCCATCTTCGACCAGCGCGTTGAGACGTGGCAAGGCAGCGTTGAAGAGCGCTTGTTCACTCGCTGCACGCGTCGCGGATACGGTACGCAGAATACCGCCGCCACGGCGCGCAATGTCTTCATAACTGGCGCCTTCCAAACGCGCTTCGAACTCATCGGCACGCGCGCCACCAAAGACCAAATGCGTATGGCAATCCACCAGCCCGGGCGTCATGACACCGCCCCGCCCCATCTCATGGCAACCATCAGCCAGTGACTCATCGAAGCCATCCATGGGCGTTACGGTGACAACACGTTCACCTTGAGTAATGACGGCCATGGCTGTCGGCAACGTTTTCAGACCATCAAAGACACTGATATCACGCCAAATGTAGCGCCGCTTGTTGTTGGGCATGGAGGTCTTCTCCGAGCAAATATAATGTATATACAATTAAGCCCACCACCTGCCCTTTCGTCAAGCAGTGAAGTGATAAAGCAAGAAACAAGTGGAGTAAATTAAATCGTTATTAACATAACTATAATCATTTAAATAACAATTACTTAAATATTAAAAAGGAAATAAAAAGCATCGAAAATTAATTGCCAAATTAGACTAATGTCTATCTATAAGCGCTATACGGATACGTCAGGTAGGTTTAATTTATTGTATATACATAAATACAGCACGGTGATATCGATGATAACCACACCATTAGAGGCACGCCCATGAGCGCTATACGCCCACCCACCGAGCAGCGAACCAGCACTTCCACCATCTTGAAGCTCTTTATACCGAGTATCCTGGGCATTCTTATTTTCTTTGTTCCCATCGAGATAGGCGGAAGGCGTACTATCCTGCTCGATCATATGGTCACAGGGCTACGCTCATTAATGGGGGAATACAGCGGCATCTACGCTTTAGCCATGATCGTGGCAGGCGCCGCCTACCCACTCCTCAAAGGCTATTGGCGACGAACGCTGACCGAAGACATCTTCACCGTGCTGAAAATCTGCGGCGTTGCGGTGGCAGTCATGGCGTTAACGGGCTGGGGTCCCGCTTTTCTGCACGAACCGGACATGCTGCCCTTTTTGTTTGAAAAGCTGGTCATTCCGGTAGGTTTAATCGTACCGCTAGGGGCTATTTTCCTGGCACTGTTGATCAGCTATGGCTTGCTGGAATTGATTGGCGTACTTGTTCAGCCGGTAATGCGCCCTATCTGGCGAACCCCTGGGCGCTCGGCAATTGATGCCGTTGCCTCGTTTGTGGGCAGCTACTCTATCGGGCTATTGATCACTAATCGCGTTTACCAAGCAGGGCAATACTCAGCCCGGGAAGCTGCCATCATTGCCACTGGTTTTTCCACCGTGTCGGCAACATTCATGATCATCGTGGCCCGTACGCTGGATCTGATGAGCATTTGGAACTTGTACTTCTGGCTCACCCTGGTGATTACGTTCATCGTCACAGCTATCACGGTGCGGCTGCCGCCTCTGGCAAACATGGATGACCAAAAAAGTGATGGGGAGCCTGAGCCACAACCTGGAAAACGCTTGAGCACGGCCTGGCAAGCAGGCACGGAGATTGCTGCCAACGCGCCCAGCCTTCACCGCAGCGTAGCGCTCAACTTTAAAGAAGGGTTGATAATGGCCATCAGCATCCTACCGTCGATAATGTCAGTAGGTCTGCTCGGTCTGATCGTCGCGAAGTACACGCCATTATTTGAATGGTTGGGATGGCTGTTCTATCCCTTTGTCGCCATGTGGGGGCTAGATGACGCTGCAGCGCTAGCGCAGGCATCTGCTTCTGGGCTGGCGGAAATGTTCCTACCGGCTCTGCTGATGGCTGAGGCTGAATTCGTCGCCCGTTTCGCTGCAGGCGTGGTTTCCGTCTCCGCCGTGCTGTTCTTTTCTGCGTCGATTCCGTGCATCCTTTCTACCAGCATTCCTCTTTCTGTGGGCCGCATGCTGGTAGTGTGGTTTATCCGAGTAGCCTTGAGCTTGCTCCTAGCTGTGCCCGCGGGCTATCTGGTTCAATCGCTGATCAGTTGAACCAAAGCGCTCACCACAGCCCAACGAGGTCGGTATCTCGACCTCGTTGGGCTGGAATCTCCCTCTCACATTTAAGCGGTTTTCCTTAGCAGAGAAGAGCGCAACTTGTAGCGGTTTCCAGGGTGGATGAGGCGCGCATAGCTAATTAAGTGCTCTTGAGACCAAGTACGACGCACCATGCTCAAGCAAGGAGTTTGCGTATCAATACTTAGCCATTTAGCCGTTTGCTCATCGACGAGTACCGCTTCAACAATGTGCTCCATATCCGTCATTGGACAGGCGGCGACTAGCACCTCATTAGGCGTATGGCGTGAAAAATCGGTGTCCAGATAATTAGGTACCCAGCGCGGGTTAACGTAGCGGTTCTCAAGCTGAATCGGAATGTCATTCTCATGGTGAACTAATAACGTATGAAAAACTCGGCTGCCCAGCCTCACTCCTAATCGAAGCGCGACTTCATCGTCAGCTTCTATCGCCTCTTGAAAAATCACCTCGTTGCTATATCGATGCCCCCGAGAAAGCACTTCCTCGGCAATGTTGTAGACCTCGACTAAAGAGGACTCGACCTTACGGTCCGTCACGAACGTTCCAACACCCGATTGGCGCACCAAGTACCCTTGCTGCACTAAGTCTCTAATGGCTTTATTGGCCGTCATTCGGCTTACGCCAAAGTCCTTCGCCAGCCGCTCTTCCGTGGGGATCTGATGATTCAGTTGCCAATCACCACACTGAATTCTATCCAGCAGATGTTGACGGATCTGCTGGTAGAGAGGAGGACTAGTCATGAAGCTCCTTTTCGATGAAAACAGATTGTCTATACAGATATATTACTAGCCTTGGGTAATAAAGCACACTGCTACCCAATCAACACTTTACCCGCCATGTGTGTAAGGCAAACGCCACGCACGTTTACCGTTGGGCGAGATCCTAAGCCCTAATTTCTAAGCTCTCATTTCTAAGCGCTAAGTGCACCAACCGAAAGACCAATAGTGCTGGCCCCTCACCCATAACGAGAAAGCCCCGCATATGTGTGGGCGAGGCTTACAAAATTATCTCAGCCTTCACCTAACCATCACAAGCACACCCTCTGGGTTGATGGCAGGTATTGCTACGGCTAATACACGAGTTGCCACATGCTTTTCCTTTGGAGCACATGCGACAACATCCGCCTTGGGCAATCAACAACGCGTCGGGTATCGCATCAAACACTAAGTCGTTGCACACGATTTCTTCACCACTCACAACAAGCTCGGCTTGGGTTGTCCATCCACTGGATTGGTCAAGCGATTTCTCAGCACTGGCCACGCTCGCGAAACAGAGCACCAGCATCAACATCATTACCTTAATAAGCACGGGCTTTCCTTTTAATTATTATTTGTCCGTGCATTATGGGTGCGTAGAGCAGGAACGAGTAGCGATGAAGCACCAAGGCAGGCAAATAATTGCCCAAGTATGTGATCGCTAGGTATTAAGAATAGTAAATAAGGTCACAGAATGGCCGTTGGCGTCCCTGGCAGGAGTCGAACCTGCGACCTGCCGCTTAGGAGGCGGCTGCTCTATCCTACTGAGCTACAGGGACTTAAGCTTTCTAAAATAAGCGGGCGGCAGTATAACGCGTCAGCCCAGGTAGGGCCACCGAGGAGGCTAAATCCAACCCAGCAAGCGTAGGGCAAAAACGCCGACCGTCACGGTAATGCTCGCCATGAGTGTGGTAATCGCGATGATATTGGCCGCTAATGCCACATTACCCCCAATCGCTTTAACCATTACGAAACTTGCCGCAGCGGTTGGGCTGGCAAAGAATAGGAACAATAAACCTAGCTGCTCGCCCGAAAAGCCCACCATCCACGCCGCTAAGGTGGAGAGCACCGGCAATGTCACCATCTTCATCCAGCTTGCGCCTAGGGCTACCTGGCTACCGGCACGCATACTCGATACTGAGAGCGTTGCACCGATACAAATCAATGCTAGAGGCAGTGTTAAAGACGCAAAGTAATCGCCTGAGGTAATCAGCCAGCTAGGTAACGGGATCGCAAATACGGTAAAAGGCAGTGCCGCAAATACGGAAATAATCAGCGGATTGGTGGCTATGTGTTTTAACAGACTGCGCCAGTCGGTCGACTGGCCCGGCTGATAGAATGCCAGTACGACGACCGAAAATGCGTTGTACATCACAATCACCACGCCTAGCAGCAGGCTACCCGCTGAAATGCCATAGTTACCGTACATGCCGGCTGCCAGCGCCAGCCCCACCACGCCGCAATTGCCTCGAAACGCCCCTTGCACATAAATGCCGCGATCTTTACGTGGTACACGAAAATGCGCCCACAGCCAGCTGAGTAGAAACTGGCCCAGCGTGGCTGCAGCAAAGAACACCATGAGCGATACGTCCAGCGCAACGCTTAAGTCGGCTTTTATCAAACTGAGGAAAATCAGGGTAGGCAGCGTAGCTCTAAACACAAGCGCAGAAGCGGTTGACACAAACGTACTATCGATCCACTTCAACCGTTTTAGCACTAGACCAACAAATACCATCGCAAACACAGGCAGCGTGATATCAAGCGTGCGGGCAAACAGTTCAAGTAGGTTCACAACAAGATCTCGGTCAGTTAAGCACCTGCTTATACTCTACTGCCAAACGTGATTTGTCGACTGGCTAAGCCACGAATGATCGATAGTAGAGGGCTGAGAGCTAACATAAAACGTCATTTCGCTACGTTTTTTTTGCGCAGTAATCACCGTTAATCGAATAACGCTGACGAATCACGATCGTTAGAAGAAACATTCACTACGATATTATCCCGGCCAAGGTTTTTAGCTTCATAACTGGCTACATCAGCACGCACAAGTACGTCAGCCACATTGGTATCGCTTTCATTAAACGTCGTGACGCCAATACTCATTGTCACTCTGTGCTCCTTACTTTCATGAATAACCGAAACAGCGCTAACAGCGCGGCGCAACGTGTCTGCAATTTTTTCTGCTTGCGATAGAGTGCATCTTGAGAGCAGCACACCAAATTCATCACCGCCCTGGCGCGCCACATGGTCGCTACGACGAACTTTCAAGACCACCACTTGGGCGACTCGTCGTAACATTTCATCGCCCAGAGCATGGCCACCTTGATCATTAATAGGCTTAAAGTGGTCTAAATCAAACAGTAGCAATGCCGAAGAGGTATTGGTTTTTTTAAATTCAGCAAACGCCTCTTCGAGACGTCGTTCAAAGCCTCGCCGGTTCAATAGGCCGGTCAGTGGATCGTGTTCGGCTTCCCAGCGCTGAATAGCTTCTCTTTCGCGACGCTCAGTGATGTTCTTCACAACACCGACCCAACCTAGCGCCTGCCCACCCCGCTTAAGCACAACCGCTCGCGCATGAAAATCCAGCCAATACGTTTCGCTATCACTGCGCATAAAGCGCAATTGCCTAACGAAATCACTGCCATTCTTCAAGCTATGCCGCCACATGTCTTTAGCGCCAGCACGATCCTCATGATGGATATGCTGCAGCAACTCCTCTACTTGGAAGGCGCTATCAATTCCGAGCATTTCCAGCAACGTCGGGTTCATGTAGGTGATAGCACCACCACAATTGGTAATAAACATTCCTTGAGGCGTAGCATTGAGCACAGAATCTAAAAAGGCTTGGCGCTCTTGTAAATGTTCAACGAGTAGTTGACGCTCGCTTTCGACCCTATTAAAGGTGGTAGCAACCTTCTGCAGCTCTTCCATGGTCGTGGCTAAAGCAACCTGCTCACGCTGGCCTACCCCCACCTCACCAATTTGGATCTCTAAATGCTTCAACGGCGTTAAAACGCGCGCAAGCACCCACCACATTAACGGCATCATTAAGATGGCAAGCGTCAACCACGTCCACCACAGCCGATAAATAAATTCTGATAGCGGAAGCTGGGCCTGATCGATAGGCAGATAGAGCCCCACTACCCAACTGGCCGGCCATACCTGGGCGTATGATTGCAGCGCCATTTGACCATCTCGCAGCATTCCAATGCTATCGCCTTCCCATCCATCCAGTGCCAAGTCCAACCAAGGGTTAAATGTCGCACTGGGTACAAAAGAATTAATCAGCGATTTATTTGGGTGATATAAAACTTTGCCCGAAGCCGTAGCGACAGCCGCATAGCCTTTCTCGCCTAACCGAACCTTTGACAACCGGTCAAACAAGCCACCAGAGCTGAGGCTCACAATGCCGCCAATCAAACCGATGAATTCACCCTCTTCGTTGAGGCGAGGAACGCTCACCAGCACCATTTGCACGCCACTCACAGCACCCACAAAGGGTTCGCTGACGTAAGGCTGACGGGTACCACGCAGCATACCAAAGTGCTCACGGCCCGAGGTTTCAAGTCCAACACGCCCGCCAATGGCAGGCCAATCAGCCACCACCCGCCCAGTAGCATTTACCACTATTACACCCTCAAACCATGCGATTAAAGCATCATTTACTCGCAGCTGTTCGCTTAACCATTGCGTATCGTCATTATTACCAATAATGGTGCCTAAACGGTTAAGCGCTTGAAAGCGCGTCTCTATTTGTTGGGTAACTTCATCGGCTAATAATGTTGCTTCGTAGCGCAGATGAACCATATTGGTCTCCTGCACCATAACTTTGCCTGCTTGCCAAGCCATGCCAAGCACCAACGTCACGACTAACAGCCAAGTAAAAGCCAGGCCCAGCAGGAGCCGACCTTTTAAAGAATGAAAGCGAGGAAATCGCTTTAATGTTAAACGTTGCGCTAATGGCACCGGACTACCTTGCTATAGATCACATTCATTCGCTGCAACTAAAGCCTCAGTATTATTAATTATACTCACATCATGAGGTTATCAAAAAAGAGCATTGCGCGCGCGTTAAAACCTGCAAGCTACACGGACATTTACTACTATTAAATAATCGCGTTCAGCATCGCATTGCAGGTTTTTGTCAGCAGCATTCACAATCAGCAGTGCTGAATTGATACCTACCGTTATTTCACGTATGTTCGCCCGCCTACTCTTTTGTCACCTCACCGCGGCCTTATTTATGGCGAAACGAACAGCAGGCTACACGTCATCAGGTATCCGTAAGGTTAGCGCCCTGCCTGCACTGCTGACCGAATTTGATCGTTTTGAACGTATCCATCCCGTGAAACGCAAACCTGACGCGGTGGTCGGCTGGGGATTAAAGCCCACCAGCGTGCGTGCTCGGGGGTATGCCCAACGCCACCAATTGCCCTATATCGCCTTGGAGGATGGCTTCCTCCGTTCGCTAGGCCTGGGTGTTAATGGCTTTCAGCCGCATAGTCTCGTCGTCGACCATACCGGCATTTATTACGATGCCTCGCGCCCCTCTGACTTAGAAAACTGGCTCAACACCGATACCTTTGATGATGAAGAGCTAGACCAAGCAACGCGCTGTATGGCGTTGATTGCCCGCTATCGGCTATCCAAATATAACCACGCCGCGGACCACCCTCTTCAGGCATCACACCAGGCACGTGTATTAGTTGTTGATCAAACCGCTGGCGATGCGTCCATTCATTATGGCGGCGCAAGTGCTGAAAGCTTTGAGCAGATGCTTGAAGCGGCCTTAAGCGAGCATCCCGATGCTGACATTTTGGTTAAAATTCATCCGGACGTCATCGCGGGTAAAAAACAAGGCCACCTGCTAAAAGCCGCTGAGCATCCTCGTTGTCATGTTATCAGTGAAGACCTCAATCCTTGGGCGCTTTTTGATCACGTGGATCACGTCTATGTGGTGACCAGCCAACTCGGCTTTGAAGCCCTGCTAGCGGGCAAGCAGGTCAACTGTTTCGGCATACCATTTTACGCAGGCTGGGGATTAACACAGGATCAAATTCCCTGCCACCGACGACGCCAAGCGCGTACGCTCACAGAAGTGTTTGCCGCAGCCTATTTGCGCTACTGCCGCTACGCTAACCCTTACACCCAGCAGCCCGCCACGCTGGAAGAAACTATCGCTCTGATCACCGATCAAAAGCGCCAGCAGGAACGCTACCGAGGCACATGGTTAGCCTGTGGCTTTTCATCTTGGAAGCGTCGCTTTATTGGCAATTTTCTAGGTGCCGCCGCTCAGATCGAATATCAGCCAAAGCTACCTTGTGCACTAAATGCTGAGCCTGGTTCAAAGCGGCTACTGGTCTGGTCAAGCCGCATTGATGCGAATTTTAAACGCCAATATGCCCAGCACATGGAAACATTATGGCGGATGGAAGATGGCTTTATTCGCTCGGTGGGCCTGGGGGTCGACTTAACTCAGCCGCTGTCACTCGTCATTGATTCCCAGGGCATCTACTACGACCCCGGCCAATCCAGTGACTTAGAGACACTGCTCAACAGCACCACGTTTAGCGATGACCTGCTGCTTCGCGCCCAGCAGCTGCGTGAGCGGCTCGTGGCGCTCAAGCTCTCTAAATACAACGTGCGTGGCCAAACAGACATTGATCTACCTCAGGATCGTTATACGATCCTGGTACCCGGCCAGGTGGAAAGTGACGCCTCTATTGCTACAGGCTCGCCCCATATCACCACCAATAGCGGGTTATTAAGTGTCGTGCGTAGCGCCCATCCAGATGCCTTTATCATTTATAAAGCTCACCCTGACGTATTGAGCGGAGCGCGCATCGGTAAACTCGATACCAATGCCAAACGCCTGTATGATCTAGAGGCCAGTGATATCGATATCGCGGCGTTATTAGAGCGTGTTGACGCCGTTCACACGATGAGTTCCTTAACAGGGTTTGAAGCACTGCTGCGCAAGCGTGAAGTGTGCACGTATGGCTTGCCATTTTATGCTGGCTGGGGGTTAACACAGGATTCGCTTAGCTGCCCACGCCGCACGCGTTCACTCTCGTTAAACGCGCTGGTTGCAGGCACGCTGATTTTGTATCCCGGCTATGTGGACCCAGCCTCCGGGCAGCTATGCAATGCTGAAACGGTCATTAGCCTGTTGGAACAGGCAAGAGCACAACATTCTACCCTTACATGGAAACAGCATCTTTACCGCTGTTATCGTAACTTGTTGATTAAAAGGCATTGAGTTGAAGCATCCGAAGCGTGCATTCTTATTTTTGCAGGGCGTTTGCTCACCGTTTTATCCTCGCTTAGCCAAGCGCTTGGTGAATGACGGGCATCGCGTTGTAAAGGTCAACTTCAATGCGGGCGATATCGCCTACTGGCAGCGCACCCATGGAGAAAACCACCTCTTTCGCGGCGCTGAAGACGAGCTACCCGGTTACATCAAAGCACTTTGGCAAAAATATGCCATTACTGATCAAGTGATGTTTGGTGATCGTCGGCCTATTCACCGCCCCGCGGTCGATAATGCGGAGGCAGCTGGCGTACGCACTCATGTCTTTGAGGAAGGCTACTTTCGCCCCTTTTGGATTACCTTAGAGCGTGACGGCGTTAATGGTCATTCGCTGCTGCCCCGTGATCCACGCTGGTTTTACGAGACAGGCAAAGCGCTGCCCGAGCTGCCCGCCCCGGTACGCTTTCGATCCTCCTTTAAGATTCGCGCGATGCATGACGTTAGCTATCATTTGGCTGGCCTGGCGAACCCGCTAGTCGCGCCCCGCTACCGCAATCACGCGCCGATTAACGCCCCCGTTGAGTATGCAGGCTACGTTAAGCGCTTCACCCAGCTAAAATTCTGGAAAAAACGCGACGCCCAGCGTATCAAACAACTGATTGAGAGCGGCCGCCCCTACTTTATGCTGCCACTGCAATTAAACAGCGATGCCCAGATCCGCCACCACTCTCCCTACGCCGATATGCAGGAAGTGATGGAGCATGTCATGGGCTCATTTGCGAAGTACGCACCCAGCGATGCGATGCTGTGCATTAAGAATCACCCACTGGATATGGGCCTTGCCAACTACCCTAAAATCATCAGCCGGCTCGCTGATCATTACGGCTTGCAAGGGCGCATTGTGTACCTGGAATCTGGCGACCTTAACGCGCTGCTCAAGCACGCCAAAGGCAACGTAACCGTTAATAGTACGGTGGGTATCGTTTCGCTTGAAAAACATTGCCCAACGTTCGCACTAAGCGACCCCATCTACAATCTCGCGGGGCTCACCGACCAAGGCATCCTTGAAGATTTCTGGCAGCAGCCACAGCCGCCTAGCGCAGAGCTGTTTGGCTATTTTCAGAAAACGGTGATGCATGCGGTTCAAATCAATGGCGGCTATTACTGCCAGCCTAGCATCGATTTAGCCGTCGACAACGCCGCGCGGGTGCTCGAAGCCTGCCCGTCGCCGCTGGAGGAACTGCTATGACCACCCTTCAGAAAACGGCTGCAAACCACCACCGGTGCGTCCTGATCACCGGCGCGACCGGTGCCATTGGCGGCGCCCTGGCGCGTGCCTACGCAGCTCCGAATACGCAGCTAATTCTGCACGGGCGACAGCAGGATAAACTAGAGGCCCTGGCCGAGATTTGCCGCCATCAGGGTGCAAAGGTCACGCTTTCGACCATCAATCTAACCGATGATCATGCTCTAAAGGCGTGGCTGGACGAACTATGCGCCAAGCAAGTTCCAGATATCGTCATCGCTAATGCGGGCAAAAACACCCACCCCCAAGGAGCGGACATGTTAGAGCCCTGGGGAGAAGTACAAGCGCTGCTAGACCTTAACCTCAAGACGCCTATCGCGATGGCACAGCATTTAGTACCGGCTATGCAAAGCCGCGGCAGCGGCCAGCTGGTCTTTATTAGCTCGCTTGCCGCATGGCACGGCTTGCCCACTACGCCGAGCTACAGCGCTAGCAAAGCAGGCATAAAAGCCTACGGCGAAGGCCTTCGCGGGCGGCTTGCCCCTCACGGCATTGGCGTGACAGTGGTGATGCCCGGCTATGTTACCTCCCCCATGTGTGACGCCATGCCTGGGCCCAAACCTTGGGAGTGGCCACCCGAGCGCGCCGCTAAGGTGATTAAGCACGGCATAACGGCTAATCGCTCGCGCATCAGCTTTCCATTCCCGCTCAACTTTGGCACCTGGTGGCTTGCCGTACTGCCCGCTGGCATTTCTCAGTGGCTAATTCAACGTCTGGGCTTTAATGATCACGGGGAGACACCTCATGATTAGTGCACTTATGTGGCCACTCCTTGTGGGCCTGATAATTTGCAGCGCCTTTGAAGCCTTGCTTAACCCGCGAACGCGCCCATTTTGGCAGCGCAGCATAGCGGTTAATGTCACCCATATCGGCTCTTGGCTGCTGCTCTTTGGGCTGCTGGCATTGCTCCTACAGCGCCCCTGGTTTGCGGTAGTGGTGGTGCTTTCGCTGCAGTTGGTTGTTATTCAGTCGAGCAATAGCAAATCACGCACGCTCAACGAGCCGTTTATCTGCCACGATTTTGAATACTTTTGGGACGCCATGTTGCACCCACGCTTATACGTCCCTTTCTTTGGCGTTGGGCTAGCGATTGCCGCCAGCAGCGCAGGGGCTGTGGCTATTGGCGCTTTTTTCTATTGGGAAACGTCGCTTGTCACAAGCGAAGGCGCGAGCCGCTTTTTAATCGGTGCGTTTGAGATCATTGCGATAGGCGTGCTGCTCCTGTCATTTAGCCTGCCCAAGCAGCCTGCCATCACGTTGCAACCCGTACACGACATGCACCAGCTAGGACTATTTGCTAGCCTCTGGGCCTACGGCGTGGCGCTTATGCGCGCCCCCGTGCCTAAGCCTGAGCAATCGCCCTTTCATGCATTAACAGAGGTAGCGAAAGCGCATCCAACTGAGCAATCACTACCCAATGTGGTATTAATTCAGAGCGAGTCATTCTTTGACCCACGTTCGTGGTGTGACGGCGTTGACAGCGGTCTTCTGCATCATTTTGATACCACCCGCGCAAACGCTACGCTTCACGGCCCGCTAAACGTGCCTGCCTGGGGCGCCAATACTGTTCGCACTGAATGCGCTGTGCTAACGGGCATCGCACCTGAGGAATGGGGCGCGCGCCAATTCAATCCTTACCGTACGTTATCACGTCACACGCTTCCCAGCTTGGCAAGTTCTTTTAAAGCAGCAGGTTACCGTACGGTCTGCGTGCATCCCTACCTGGCAAGTTTCTATTTTCGCCACAAAGTGATACCGCAAATGGGCTTTGACCAGTTCATTGATATCAGTGCATTTGAGAGCAATGACAAAGCAGGTCAATATATCAGTGACCAAGCGGTGGCACGAAAGATTGGACGCCTGCTTGAAGATGACGATAATAGGCCGCTATTTGTTTTTGTGATCACCATGGAGAATCACGGCCCGCTGCATCTAGAAACGCCCAGTCAAGACACGCTAGCCTCGACCATGCCCGGCGCGCCTTGGCCATTACCGGATCATTTACGCGATCTTGCTGTCTATTTGCACCATCTTGGTGAATCGGACAAGATGCTAGCGAGCGTTAAGAATGCATTAAATACAGCAAATAGGCAGGGGCTGCTAGGCTGGTATGGTGACCATGTGCCCATTCTACCGGAGGCCTATGAATATTTTACGCCGCCGGATAGCCGCACCCCCTACATGCTATGGTCAACGCAGGGCCAGGAAGCACAGCACTTGTTAGCAGCAGGCGAACGGTTGGCAAGCGCCAACGAACCTTATGAATTAGCCGCAAACGAACTTGGCGTCCAGTTATTCAAACAAGTGTTTGGACACGATATAAGTAGCGTTATGATCAAGGCAGAACCAGAACCTCAGGAGCAAGAATGACTAAACGCGTTGCCATTATCGGCGCCGCCCATCGTTTCCCCGGCACCACCCCTGAAACGTTCTGGCAGGACCTGCAAGCCGAAAAAGATTTAGTCACTGAAGTGGCAGCCGACCGCTGGAGCCATGAAGCTTTCCAGCACCCTGACAAACGCCACCCCGGCACCAGCGTGACGTTTGCCGCCGGTAGCCTGGGTGATATCAGCGGGTTTGACGCTGAGTTTTTTGGCATTTCGCCTCGCGAAGCGGCCAATATGGACCCTCAGCAGCGCATGCTGTTAGAGCTCGCCTGGGAGGCCATGGAAGATGCCAGCATTACACCCAGCTCCCTGCGCGGTAGCCAGTGCGGGGTATTTTTAGGCGTCGCAAGCTTAGACTATTCCTATCGCATCGCAGACGATATGGCGGCGATTGATGCCTCAACCGCCACTGGCAATACGTCGAGCATTGCATCGAACCGTCTATCATATGTGTTCGATTTACATGGTCCCAGCATGTCGCTGGATACCGCCTGCTCGTCTTCCATGGTGGCCTTTCACCAGGCCTGCCAATCGATTCGCAGTGGTGAAACTAATATGGCGCTGGCAGGCGGCATTAGCCTGCACCTGCACCCTTACGGTTTTATTATTTTCTCCAAAGCCAGCATGCTCTCGCCGACGGGCCGCTGTCAGGTATTCGATGACTCCGGAAATGGCTATGTGCGCTCGGAAGGCGCCGGCATTTTCCTGCTCAAAGAGTATGATCAAGCGGTTGCCGATGGCGACAATATTATGGCCGTTGTGGCAGGTTCTGCGGTTAACACCGACGGTCACAAATCCGGCCTGACCGTCCCTAACCCCAGCGCCCAGATTGACTTGATGAAGCGCGCCTATCAGCAGGCGGGCATAGCACCCGATGAGATCGACTACTTAGAAGCTCATGGCACAGGCACTGCGGTGGGCGATCCGATTGAAGCTCGCGCCATTGGCGAGGCGCTCGGTCAGTACCGTAAAACACCGCTACTGATTGGCTCGGTTAAAAGCAACCTTGGCCACCTGGAAACCGCCTCTGGCGTTGCTGGGTTAGCAAAAGCGCTTTATAGCATTCAGCACCGTGAAGTACCGGCCACCATTGGGATTCGCAAACTCAATTCGCGCATCAAATTTGATGAGTGGAATCTGTCGGTGGTTACCAAGGGCCAAGCGCTAAAAAAACAGGGCCGCCTGGTTATTGGCATTAACTCTTTCGGTTTTGGCGGGGCCAATGCCCACGTTATTTTAGAAAGCCCACCTGAGCGAACTCAGCCAACGCCACAAACACCCGGCGCACGACTACCCATTCGCCTTAGCGCGCGTAGCGAAGCCGCGCTCACACAAAGCGCCGATGCGCTGGCCAGCTATTTGCGCGAAAACGGCACTACGCCGCTGTACGATATCGCCCATACCCTGTTTAACCGCCGCGACCAGCATAGCCATGGCGCCCTGTTTTTTGCTCAGACGTCAGAAGAAGCGGCTATCGCTCTGAGTAAATTTGCAGCGGGTGAAACCAAAAGCACCACCCTACTTACGCGCTTATCCAACGCGGCGGGGCCAGTTTTTGTTTACGACGGCAACGGCTGTCAGTGGGAAACCATGGGGCGTGACCTGCTACAGGATTCACAGGTCTTCGCTGAGGCGATAGACCGTGTTGATGCATTATTTCAGCAGTACGGTGATTTCTCTTTACGCGCCGAGCTTGAAGGTCGCAATACTGAAAACCCGCAGGCCCAAGCCCCGGCTGAACAAGACCGTTTTGCGCTGACTGAGATAGCCCAGCCCGCCCTATTTGCGCTGCAGGTAGCGCTCACAGAGTGGCTTCGCCATCAAGGCATTACGCCCACCGCGGTTTTCGGCCATAGCGTCGGTGAAGTTGCCGCCGCCTGGGCCAGCGGTGCGCTAAGCCTGGAAGATGCGGTCAAAGTCATTTACTTCCGTAGCGACTATCAGGGTAAAACCCGCGGCCAAGGCGTCATGACCGCCGTCGCTATCAGCGCCGACGACATTGCTGAGTGGCTGGCAAATCCAGCGTACGATAACGTTTGCTTGGCCGGCATTAATAGCCCGAAAGGCATTACGTTGGCAGGCGACAGCGCACAGCTAGGTGCATTGGAAGCGGCCCTGAGCGACAAGAGCATCTTCGCTAAGCGTTTGCCACTGGATTACGCCTTCCATAGCCCGGCGATGGATAGCATTGAGGCTGGCGTCATTCATGCACTGGCCGACATAGCCCCGCAGGCCACGCAAATTCCCTACTATTCCACCGTGACCGGCACACTGATTGATGGTCGTGATCTAGATGCCACCTACTGGTGGAAAAATATCCGTGAACCGGTGCTGTTTGACGATGCTGCCAGCGCATTGATTCAGCAAGGCCATAACGTGTTTATCGAGATCGGCGCACATCCTATCTTGCGGCGTTATCTCAACGACTCTCTGCGCCAGTTAGAATGCCCGGGCCTCGTTTTTGGCACCATTGAGCGCCATAAGTCAGGGCTTGACGGATTACAGCGCTGCTTAAGCCAGCTGCTGCTAAGCGGCCTTGCTCTAGACAGCAACTTTTTCCCCGTTGAGGGTAAGCGCGTACCGTTACCGCGCTATGCCTGGCAACGTGAGCATCACTGGGTGCAAGGCACCAGCGACAGCCAAGGCCTGCTCGGCCGTTATTATCAGCACCCACTGCTGGGCTACTCGCTGTCTCAGCATGAACACACGTGGGAAAGCCAGCTCGACACCCAGCGCCAGCCCTGGCTTGCAGACCACGTCGTTGGCGAAGGGGCAGTCTTCCCCGGCGCCGGGTTTGTCGAGCTCATGCTCGCGGCAGCGCTGCAGCTAAAAGATACTCCGCTGCTGGATATAGAAGAGCTAGAAATTCGCGCCCCGCTGCTGCTAGATGGCACTCATGGTCGCACCATGCGCCTTGCCTATCTGCCCGAAGACGGTCGCCTAGAAATTCACTCGCGCGAACCAGCTACCAGCAGTGAATGGCAGTTGAATGCCGTGGCACGCACAATGCGTGAGAGCCGTGGCTTCCTGCTTAATCGCAAAGCACCTGCGCTCCCCAGTCGCGCGCCGGACTACACGCTAAACGATCATCTGCAAATGGCCGAGCGCATTGGCCTTCACTACGGCCCTTCTTTTCAAGCCATTTCACGCGGATGGATTGAAGGCGATGCGGTCATCGGCGAAATTGCCCTGTCGGAGGCGGTTCAAGCGCAGCTCACCACGCTGCACGTACACCCCGGCATTCTGGACAGCGCCTTTCAAATGTTTATACCGCTGCTCGCGCAGCACAGCGAGTTTGCCGCACAGCTGGCCTTTGTGCCGGTACGCGTTGGGCGCATTCAGGTAAATACCCAGGCAGGCGCGCCCGTATTAGCCCGTGCGGTGATGGGCAAGCGTGCACCGCACTCGTTTACCGCTGATTTTGAGCTGTATGACGCGGCCGGGAACGCTGTTGCCGTACTGAGCAAAACTCGCTTTAAAGCAATTCGCCTCAACCGCGCCCATCATCAGCACTTTAGCTATCTTGATATTGAGCTTACGCCAGCGCCACTTCAGGCCAAACCGCTGACATTACCAGCCGAAGCAATGGCGCAACTGGCCAATATCGTCAGTATTTACACTGAACGAACCGGCCAGCGCTATGGCAATGAAGTAGCGCCGTTGCTTGATAGCCTGAGCGATGCGTTTGCCCAGCAAAGCTTGGCTCAAGAAACAGGTCAAGAAACGTCGCAAGAAGCAGATCAAGCACAGCATTCGCCAGACGTTATCTGGCAACTGCTGGTGCAAGACTACCCGGACTACTTTGCCCCGATTCACCTCGTAGGCCGTTTAGGACTACATCAAAATGCACTGCGCAGCGGCACTAGCGACTTAGACTCTTTAGGCATTAGCCATGACCACTTAGCGCGCTTAAATCGTGTTCTAGTGGGTGAAAGCGGTTGGCAAGCCATCGCGGGCGAGCTGGGGCTGCTGGTAGATACACTGTTAGCGTCCCTACCCGCCGGGCAGCGTCTGCAGCTTCTGGAAGCCGGCCCTAGTGCGCCCGCGCTGGGCGAGCGTTTACTGGAACGCAGCAGGCATGCGGCCAATAGCGACCTCAGCCATTATCGTGTGATTACCACCCACGACACCGCCCGTCATCAGGCAGAGCAGCTGCAAGAACGCTTCCCGCTGATGGACGTACAGCACCTGAGTCAAGAAGGTTTTTCCTCGCTTACTGAGCCCGCTTGCGCTGAAAAAGCACAGCTGGCATTCGTCAGCGTCAATGTCACTCAGCCCGCAGCCACGCGCCAGTTAATTGAAGCGCTACCCACGCAGCTCGCCCCTGGCGCTCAATTAATGCTTATTGGCATTGTTCCCAGCCGCTGGCTTGATGACCTGCTGGCCACACCGGATATTGATCAAACCGCGCTGGAACAAGATACGTTGATCGGCTGGCTAAACGATCAAGGCTTTGTCGTTTCTGCGCCTATGGCACTAGAAGAAAGCGGCAGCGGTGCTTATCTTCTGCATGCGCATTATCCCGAAAAATCAGTTGAAACAATTTCCAGTGCACTCTCACGTCGCCACTTAGTGGTCGCTGATTCAGCTAGCGAAACAGTAGCTGCAAGCTTGGTTGAAACACTACAGCAACTGGGCGCGTCTGCCCTGCTCAGCATCAGCCAAAAAGTGCCTGCTGCGCTATTGGCCGATGCGCTGTCCGAACCAATGTTAGCGAATCATAGTGACCTAACGCTTAATGTGATCGACTTACGTGGGCTAGGCGCTAGCAGCACAGCCGAGCAAACTGCACGCTGCGAGCACGCCTTGCAGTGGACGCTGGCATTAGAGCAGCAGTCGCTCGCGGCCTCGCTATGGCTGGTCACCCGAGGCCTTAGCTCGCTTTGGCAAAGCGCTAGCCACACACCAGATGATCACGATGCGCCCGGTGATGCTGTGCTATGGGGCTTTGGCCGCTCGCTTGCCAATGAAGCCGTAGGGCACAGCGTTTATCTGCTGGATATACCGGCGGCCATTAGCGTGCCGGCTCTTGATACATGGGCGAAGCTACTCAGCCAGCCCGATAGCGAAAACGAGGCGCTGATCGACAGCCAAGGCCACCGCTTTGCCACACGGCTACGTACGCTACCTGCGCCGCAGCCTGAAACGGCAACCTCAAGCGAGCAGCCCCGCCAGGCGATGACGCTGGGCTTTGCTATGCCCGGACAGCTACGCCAGCTAGCATGGCGCCCGCGCCCTCTGCCGGCAGCCAGTGCTGACGAAGTGGAAATTCGCGTTAAAGCCACTGGGCTGAACTTTCGCGATGTCATGTATACCCTGGGCCTGCTTTCTGATGAAGCGATTGAAAACGGCTTTGCCGGGCCAACGCTAGGCCTTGAGTTTTCGGGCGTGGTTGAAGCCGTGGGCAGCAACGTGACGCACGTGACACCGGGGCAAGCCGTAGTGGGCTTCGGCCCGGCCAGTTTCAGTGACTGCGTCATCGCTAGCCAGCATGCCGTTGCGCCATTACCGGAAGGCATTAGCTTTGCCGCCGCGGCCACCATTCCCACCACTTTCTTCACTGTCTATTACGCGCTCAAGCATTTGGCCCGGGTAGAGCCAGGCGAAAAGGTACTGATTCACGGCGCAGCAGGCGGTGTGGGCATCGCGGCTATACAAATCGCTCAGTGGCTGGGAGCGGAAATTTACGCCACGGTCGGCTCTGACGAAAAACGTGATTTTCTGCGCCTGATGGGCATCGAGCGGCTTTACGATTCACGCTCGCTCACCTTCGCAGAAGAGATTCTCGAAGATACCCAGGGCGAAGGTGTTGACGTAGTGCTTAACTCGCTAGCCGGGGAAGCAATCAATCAGAACCTACGCGCGCTGCGCCCGTTTGGTCGCTTTCTAGAACTAGGTAAGCGCGACTTCTATGAAAATACTCACATTGGCCTGCGCCCTTTCCGCAACAACCTGAGCTACTTCGGCATCGATTCGGACCAGCTCATGAAGGTACAACCTGCGCTCACCCAGCGCCTGTTTGGCGAAATGATGGCACTGTTCAATGACGGCACTCTGAGCCCTCTGCCGTTTACCTCGTTCAGCCACAGCCAAGTGATCGATGCCTTCCGCTATATGCAGCAGGCGCGTCAGATTGGCAAAGTGGTGGTGACTTACGAACAGCCCATTGCACCGCCCAAGCACGACTTATTAGGCACGGCGACAATGGCGCTCCCTGAACAGGCCAGCTACTTAGTGACGGGCGGCCTCGGTGGCTTTGGCTTAAAAACGGCTCAGTGGCTGGTAGCAAAAGGCGCGCGGCAGCTGATTCTGCTTAGCCGCAGCGGCCCCGCCACAGAAGAGGCTCAAGCAGCTATCGCGGCGTTTGAGCAGCAAGGCATTAAGGTACTCGCCTTGGCCTGCGACATTACCGACCGCTCCGCACTGGCAGCGGTACTTGAGCGGGCGAAAAGCGAGCTCGCGCCTCTGCGTGGCATTGTTCACGCCGCCACGGTGATTGACGATGGTTTGATTCGCAACTTAGATGCTGAACGGATCCAGAAAGTATTGGCACCCAAAATCGACGGCGCCCGTCATTTAGATGCGCTGACTCGCAAGGCGGCGCTGGACTTCTTCATTCTCTATTCTTCTGCCACTACGCTGTTCGGTAACCCTGGCCAAGCCAACTATGTGGCTGCTAACCACTGGCTAGAAGGCTTTGCCGCTAACCGCCGTGCGACTGGATTGCCAGCAACCTGTGTCCGCTGGGGCGCGATTGACGATGTCGGCTTTTTGGCCCGCAACACCCGCACTCGGGACGCGCTGCAAGAACGTCTAGGCGGTTCGGCGCTGCATTCAGATGACGCGCTTAACGTGCTCGAACAAATGCTGTTAACGCCAGGGCCAAGCCTTGGCGTGCTAGAGCTTGAGTGGGGTGCGCTTGCTCGCTTCCTGCCAACAGCTGACGCGCCTCGCTTTAACGAAATTGCCCGCGCCAGCGACGACGATAGCAGCGTGGACGCAGACGATGACATCAGTGCCCTGCTGGCCGACCTTTCCCCTGAGGAGCTGCACAGCACGGTAACGGAGCTACTGCGCACCGAGTTGGCCAGCATTTTGCTGATTGATGAAGAGAAGCTCGATATTCATCGCTCGGTTTACGACATGGGCTTTGACTCGCTGATGGGTGTTGAGCTAATGACGGCCATTGAGAACCGTTTGGGCGTCCAGGTGTCAGTCATGGTGCTCAGTGAAGCATCGACATTGGATAAATTGGCGGGTGTGTTGATTCAAAAAATGCACCAGCACGACGACGTTGACGACGACTCGCAGAATGCGATTGCTTCGCTGGCTGCACAGCACGGCACGGAGGGTTTCGGCAGTGAAGAATTGACCGACGAGCCTGTGCCCGCGACATCATCATCGACAACCGAGACATCATGACCGCTAAGCGCTCTGACCTGAAACAACAGCTTCTAGAACAAGCACGCAGACGTTCCACGTCGCGTGCTAGCAATGCCCCTTCATCTGAAGGGGCCGAGCAGCGCTCGGTGCCCGAGCGTTTCACACGCTTTGATGCCCAGCCTGGCTATCAGCAAATTGCCATGATGCGTCAAGCTGCAGAGCAGTTGGGCCTGATCGATCCGTTCTTTAAAGTGCATGAAGGCACCGCAGGAGCGACCAGCGTCATCAATGGACAAACCTGCATTAATTTTGCCAGCTACAACTACCTTGGTTTCTCCGGCGATCCGCGGATTAACCAGGCCGCCTGTGATGCCGTAGCACGCTATGGCACATCGGTTTCTGCCAGTCGCGTGGTTTCCGGTGAGCGGCCCATTCATCAGGAATTGGAACAGGCTATTGCTAAGGCGTATGACGTTGAAGATGCCGTTGCCTTTGTTAGCGGCCACGCGACCAATGTGTCAACGCTTGGCTACCTGCTTGGCCCGAAAGACCTGGTACTTCACGATGAATATATTCACAACAGCTCGTTAGTCGGCGCGCAGCTATCAGGCGCCAAACGCATGTCGTTTAGCCATAACGACCCAGCAGCGCTGGAAGCTCTGCTAGCCCGTCATCGGCATCAGTTTGAACGTGTTCTGGTGGTGATTGAAGGGCTTTACAGCATGGATGGCGATGTCCCTGAGCTACCCCGTTTTATCGAGCTTAAGCAGCGCTACCAGGCATGGCTAATGGTTGATGAAGCACATTCTTTTGGCGTGATGGGGGACACCGGCCTGGGGTTACGCGAATACTTTGATATCGACTCGCGGGACGTGGATATCTGGATGGGCACCATGAGTAAATCCATGGCAGGCTGCGGAGGCTATATTGCCGGCAGCAAACCGCTGGTCGAAATGCTTCGCTACCTCGCGCCAGGTTTTCTCTACAGCGTTGGGATGCCTGCCCAGGTGGCTGCGCCTTCATTGATGGCCTTGGAGCTCCTTCAGCAGGAGCCGGAACGCGTACAGCGACTTCACAGCATTTCGCGCTACTTCCTTGAACAGGCAAAAGCACGCGGGCTGGATACGGGTAAAAGCATCGGTGCGGCGGTCGTACCGGTGATTATTGGCAGCTCTGCCGCCGCCGCCCGGCTTTCCCACGGGCTACTAGCCGAGCACATTAACGTACAACCGATTTTGCACCCGGCGGTTCCTGAAAAAAGCGCACGGCTACGTTTTTTCCTTTCGTGTGATCACACTCGGTCGCAGGTTGATCAAACGCTAGATGCACTCGCCAAGCTGCTGCCTTAATAAATCAGCACGTTAAGGCTAAGGATGATCGTATGGACGTCGACGAAAGCTCTGAAAACATAGTCTCTGAAAACATAGCCTCTGAAAACATAGCCTCTGAAAACCTGGTCTCCAAAAACCCAGTCTCCTCCTGGTATGTTATTCAGTGTAAAGGAGGCGAGTCATTTCGCGCCGCGGAGCACCTCGCTAACCAAGGTTATGAGGTGTTCCACCCGGTACTGAATGCCCAACGTAAACGTCAAGGCAAGCTAACCACTGTCGTTGAGCCCCTGTTTCCTTATTACCTGTTTATCTGTTTAGACCAGATAGTCAGCAACTGGCGACCCATTCGCTCCACCCGTGGTGTCCTTCGGTTGCTAACTTTCGGCGACAGGCCAGTGTCTGTGCCCGCATCGCTGGTCGAAACGTTACGTGCACAGCCACATCGCCAGGAAGGCATTCATAGCCACTTCTGCGCCGGAGAGAAAGTCACCATTACCGACGGCCCATTTAAAGACTTAGAAGCTATCTTCTCACGCTGCAAAGGCGAAGAGCGCGCTATCGTTTTACTCAATGTTTTGCAGCGCCCTCAGCACATCGAACTGCCTGTGGATAACTTGGTGAAATCCTAGCGTCGCCTAGCGATGAAACTGCTTTTCGCGCTCTGGCTGCCAAACGATAGCATCGATACGCAGGCGCACTTCGGTGTTATTAGGTAATGGCCACTCGATGACACTGCCGACCTTGAGGCCAATCAACGCTGCACCGATGGGGGCCATCACTGAAATTCCATCAGCCACACTGTCCAGCAAGTGTGGGTACACTAAGGTGCGAACCATGCTGCGCTCCCTAGACAAATCGGTAAAACGCACCTGGCTATTCATACTGACAACATCGTCAGGAATTTCTTGAGGATCGATAACTTCCCCACGAGACAACTCTTCTTCGAGTAGTTCCGCCACCATCAAGTCCTTGTCAGATGCATTATCAATCAAGCGCTGAAGGCGCTCGGCATCAAGACGGTTAATGGTAATAGGAGGACGCTGCCCCATGCTTACTCTCCTTAGAAAGCAACAAAATCAAAAAACTTAATTTGTTTTGAAGATGAATTAACGGTATGAAAAGCTACCAACAAAAACAGCCCTCCCCCAGAAGGGAAGGACTGTCTGCCACCAGTATAGGCGATTCACATGAGAAAGGCGATTAGGTGACGCCTTGCTCAATCATGGCATCAGCGACTTTTCGGAAACCGGCTATATTAGCCCCTAGGACTAAATTGGTCGGCTCACCAAACTCTTCCGCCGTAGTAGCGCACTGCTGATAAATATCACTCATGATTTGCTTGAGCTTTTGATCGACTTTTTCCATCGGCCAACGCTCCATGCTGCTATTCTGCGCCATTTCCAGCTGGCTCGTCGCGACACCCCCGGCATTAGCCGCCTTACCCGGGCCATAGTCAATCTTTGCTTCCAAGAAGAGGTCTACCGCCTCTGTAGTAGAGGGCATGTTGGCCCCTTCACTCACACAGCGCACGCCGTTGGCTAGCATTACCCGCGCATCGATTTCCGTTAGCTCATTTTGAGTGGCGGAAGGGAAAGCCACATCACCTTGCAGATGCCATACAGCATGACCACCCTTAGGATAATCACGCACGGAAATATAGTGCGCATCAGGCCGCTCATTGACATACGCTTCTAAAGAAACCCGCTTAACTTCTTTAAGCTCCTTCAGCAAATCAAGGTCAATACCGTCGGGGTCATGAATAGTCCCCTGAGAGTCGCTGCACGTGATTGGCTTGGCGCCTAGCTCGTAGAGTTTCTCGATGGTATAGATAGCGACATTGCCTGCCCCAGACACCAAGCAGGTTTTGCCACTTAGCGTTTCATCTCGCGCCGCCAGCATATTCTGGGCAAAGTAGACGGCGCCATAGCCCGTCGCTTCTTTGCGGCCAAGCGAGCCGCCCCAGCTAAGCCCTTTACCCGTTAGCACGCCTTCATAACGGCCTGTCAGGCGTTTGTATTGGCCAAAAAGGTAACCTATCTCACGTGTTCCCACGCCGATATCACCAGCAGGAACATCGCTATTAGGACCTATATGCCGATACAGCTCCGACATGAAAGACTGGCAAAACCGCATAATCTCATTATCGGACTTACCTTTGGGGTCAAAATCGGAGCCCCCTTTTCCTCCACCGATGGGCAAACCCGTCAGAGCGTTCTTGAAGATTTGCTCAAACCCCAAAAATTTGATGGTGCCCGAAGTAACGCTAGGGTGAAAGCGCAAGCCGCCTTTATAGGGCCCAAGCGCAGAGTTGAACTGGACGCGGTAGCCTTTATTAACCTTGACCTGACCAGCATCGTTTAACCAGCTTACGCGAAACATCACCTGGCGTTCCGGCTCAACTATTCGCTCGATAATACTGTGATCAAGATAGTGCGGAGAGCGTTCAAACAGCGGCCGCAGGCACTCAAGCACTTCTTCTGTGGCTTGATAAAATTCTGATTGGGCAGGGCTGCTTTTGGCAAGCCGAGTAAGCGTGTCGTGAACGTAAGGCATAGAGCGACATACCCTTGCAGTTTCAAAAATCAGTGGGCTGGCCAGAGCGTTGTCGTATTTAACTGCGGGCGCGTCTTCCTGCATACCCTATGCCGGTTTGGTATAACGTGTTTATGCGCAAAATTAAGACCAAAGTCTATAATATTTTGCACAAAGCTGGTGCGCAGGATAAATCAAATAAACCTTTTTTAAACGAAGAGCAGTGAAATTAAAGGCTTTCAATAATCTTCTGTTAGTATTTGGCGCTGCCTAAAAGGCAGCGCCAATGTGTGTGGCAAGAGGCTTATACGTCGTAACCTGCTTCTCGAGCGAGAACAGTATTCGCTTTCAACCAGCCCTCAATGTGACCGCAATCAAAGGTGCGGCCGGTCATGCGGAAAGCCTGCACTGAATGCCCCTCCTGCATTAAACGGTCAATCGCATCAGTCAGTTGGATCTCGTTACCGGCACCGGGTGACTGGTCACTCAATAGCTCCATCACACGGAAAGGCAACACGTAGCGCCCAATGACAGACAGGCGCGAAGGCGCTTCTTCTGGCTTAGGCTTTTCAACCACGCCACGCATATCAGCGCTTTCACCAGCATTCGGTTCGCTGCCGCCACAGTCCACAATGCCGTAGCGATACACTTCATTCTCCGGCACGGCTTCCACCATGATTTGCGCGGCGCTGTTCGCATCCCAACGCATCACCATGTCACCAAGATCACAGCGAGCATCACCCGCCTGTGGCTTGACCAGCACATCGGGCAGAATCACAGCGAAAGGCTCGTTCTGGCTTAATAAATGAGCTGCGCAAAACACCGCATGCCCAAGGCCTTTTGCATTAGGCTGACGCACGCTGGTGATTCTTAACTGCGGTGGCGCGATGGCTGCCAATACTTCCAGCAACGCATCTTTACCTTTGCTAGCCAGTGAGTCTTCAAGCTCGGCATGCGCATCGAAGTGATCTTCAATGGCGGACTTTCCGGATCGCGTTACCAGGATAATCTCATTAATACCCGCCGCCAGCGCCTCTTCCACCACATGCTGAATCAAGGGGCGGTCGACTACCGGCACCATCTCTTTGGGAATTGCCTTACTGATCGGCAATAAACGGGTACCAAAACCTGCCACGGGAATAATCGCTTTACGCACCTGCGTCATTTATAGCCTCCTTGATTAAATTACAAGTTACTTGATTCGTGAACTAGTCGAATGCCTTGCTGATACCATTTATTGGGTTACCCAGCGATAACACGCTATTCAACCATGCGAAAAGCAAGGAGCGTCAGAAAATGCCAGCCCGTCAGCATCCTTACCTGATAGTGTTGGCAGCTTACCATCCGCTAGCGGCCAATTAATCGCTAAGTCAGCATCTTGCCAATGCACGGATACCTCATCACCCGGCGCGTAATAATCCGTACACTTGTACTGAAACTCAGCTTCATTGCTGGTGACGTAGAAGCCATGCGCAAAGCCAGGAGGAACCCACAGCATATGTTTGTTTTCTGCGCTTAGCAGCACTCCTACCCATTGGCCAAATGTAGATGAGTTTGTGCGCATATCGACTGCAACATCAAACACTTCGCCACTAATAACGCGCACCAATTTTCCCTGGGGCTTCTGATATTGGTAGTGCAAACCCCGTAATATACCCTGCACAGATTTACTATGATTGTCTTGCACAAACTGATAGTTGCCACAGTTAGTTTCAAATTCACTTTGGCGAAAGGTTTCCATAAAGAAACCGCGCTCGTCGCCGAAAACTTGCGGCGTGAGCAGAACCACATCAGAGATGGCGAGCTTCTCGTACTTCATTATTAAACCGTCAATGGTGAATAGTGAGTTATGAGTGTCGAGGGATGGTAGCCATTGACTTACTTCTCGCCCGGCACTGTGTGCTTTTTACCTTTCAAAAGGCGCTGGAGATATTGACCATACTGGGTTTTGGCAAGGGGTGCTGCAAGCAAACCTAGGTGGTCGTCGTCAATCCAGCCCTGCTGCCAAGCGATCTCTTCCAGGCATGCAATTTTAAGCCCTTGCCGATGCTCAATCGTCTGAACGTACTGGCTGGCCTCAAGAAGACTGTCATGAGTGCCTGTATCTAACCAAGCAAAGCCACGCCCTAAGCGTTCTACGCGAAGACGGCCCTGCTTTAAATAGGCATTATTAACACTGGTAATTTCTAGTTCACCGCGCTCGGAGGGCTTCACAGCCTTGGCAATTTCCACAACGTCATTATCGTAAAAGTAGAGCCCGGTAACAGCATAGGTCGATTTTGGCTTTTGAGGCTTCTCTTCAATGGATATGGCTTTACCCGTCTCATCAAATTCAACGACCCCGAAGCGTTCAGGATCTTTCACCAAATAGCCAAATACTGTCGCTCCCTTCGCATGACCACTGGCGCGCCTTAACTGATCAGAGAAGTGCTGGCCGTGAAAAATATTATCGCCAAGCACTAAGCAAACAGAGCTATCACCGATAAATTCCTCACCAAGAATAAATGCTTGGGCCAATCCATCGGGGCTAGGCTGCTCAAGGTACTCAATGCTCAACCCAAAATCTTCACCGCTACCCAGTAAATTTTTATACTGAGGAAGGTCTTCAGGCGTGGAAATAACCAGAATTTCTCTGATGCCAGCCAGCATCAGCACCGATATCGGGTAGTAAATCATCGGTTTGTCATAAATTGGCAGCAGCTGTTTGGAAACACCCCGTGTAATGGGATGTAGCCGTGTACCAGAGCCACCCGCAAGAATAATGCCCTTCCTATATGCAGCGTTATGATTAATGGGAGAGGTGTTCATGGGCTAATTATCCGTCAGTATTAAGGTGTGAAAGATAAAGCGGGACTGATGAAGTTGAAGTAAGTTGCTTGTGATGCTCACTATTCACTTCTCATAAAGCTCTTTAAGCGTTAGCGATAGCTGGCTTTGCCAAGTGGGCATGGTGATGCCCAGTGCAGCTTCGAGTTTACCAAGCGCCATGCGTGAATTGAGCGGGCGCTGTGCTGGTGTAGGATAAGCTGCCGTGGCTATACTCGCTACGCGCTCAGACTTAATGGCCAGCTTTTTACCTAATAAAAGAGCATGCTCAAAAATTTCGCATGCAAATCCATGCCAGCTTGTCTCGCCTTGCGGAGACAGATGGTAAATGCCGGTTGGGATGCCAATAACGGGTGGCGAGTGGTGAGTAATTAAGGCAAGACGCGTTATTTGAGCAATAAGGCGCGCAGGAGTCGGTGCACCGACTTGATCATTGACGATGCTCAGGCCCTCGCGCTCGCAACCCAGGCGCAGCATTGTTTTCATAAAATTGTTACCGCGGGCAGCGTAAACCCAGCTAGTGCGAAAAATCAAGCAGCTCGCACCACTTTGACTAACCGCTTGGTCACCTTCTAGCTTGGTTTGGCCATAAACGCTTAACGGTGCGGTAGAACTATCTTCCCGCCAAGGAATAACACCATCCCCTGGATAGACGTAGTCGGTTGAGTAATGCACTAACGGGATATCGTGTTTAGCAGCATATCCAGCAAGCTGTTTCGGTAGCTTAGCATTAAGACATTTGGCGAGCGCAGGTTCACTTTCGGCTTTATCGACCGCTGTGTAAGCAGCAGCGTTAAGAATTAGCTCGGGTCTGTGCTCGTTTAAGTAGGCATCCACTGCATGGGCATTAGTTAAATCAAGCTCATGTCGTGTCGGTGCCAGAATAGGACCGAAGAGCGAGAACTCACGCTGAAGTTCAAAGCCGACCTGGCCGCTGCCGCCGGTTATTAAGATAGCCATAGAAACCTTATTGCTAAATGTGAGGGCGTCTTGCTAAGCAAGCTTCCTGGGAAGCCGCTATGTATCTTCTCCACGAATGTACTAGCAGAGCAGCTAAGTTAATTTACCTACAGGACATGAGGTAGCCACATACAAGTGTTAAAGGCTGCCTAGTCGTTGACCTTGATAGCTGCCATCTTGGACGCGCTTCCACCAAGTCTCATTCGCTAAATACCATTGCACCGTTTTGCGCAGGCCGGTTTCGAACGTTTCATTTGGCACCCAGCCTAGCTCACGCTCAACCTTACTAGCATCAATGGCATATCGGACATCATGGCCTGGTCGGTCAGTGACGAACGTGATCAAGTCACGGTATGAGCTTTTGCGCGGCACAAGCTCTTGCAGCAGGTCACACAGTGTTTCCACTACGGTAAGATTGGCTTTCTCGTTGTGACCTCCAATGTTATAGGTTTCGCCTACCTGACCTTCGTTAGCTACTTTAATCAACGCGCGTGCATGGTCTTCAACAAAAAGCCAATCACGAATCTGCTGCCCATCACCGTATATCGGCAGTGGCTTACCGGCTAAGGCGTTAAGAATCATCAGAGGAATAAGCTTTTCTGGAAAATGAAACGGGCCGTAATTGTTCGAGCAGTTAGTGACTAACGTTGGCAGGCTGTAAGTGCGCTGCCAAGCACGTACTAAATGATCGGAGCTGGCTTTACTAGCCGAATAGGGCGAGCTCGGCGCGTAGGAAGTATCTTCCGTGAAGAGGTCATCGGTACCGTCTAAATCACCATACACTTCATCGGTCGAGATATGATGAAAACGGAAGGCGTTAGCTTTGACAGCATCTTGTTGCTGCAAGCCGTTCCAGTAGCTCCGCGCAGCTTCCAGTAGAACAGCGGTGCCAATCACATTGGTTTGAATAAATTCTGACGGGCCATCAATAGAACGATCGACATGACTCTCTGCGGCAAGGTGCATCACCACATCAGGCTGATACTGCTCAAACAGTTGCTGCATGATATTAGCATCGCAAATATCAGCCTGAACAAAAGCATAATGTCCACTGGACTCAACGTTCGCCAGCGATTCTAAATTACCAGCATAAGTGAGTTTGTCTACGTTCACTACACGGTGATTTGTATTCTGAATAAGCTCGCGTATAACTGCAGAACCAATAAATCCAGCGCCGCCGGTAATTAAAAACATTTTACTCATCAACGGATCTCAACACACTCGACAATAACACCAGGGCACTCTCAATCAGCTCATCTAAGTGCTGCTCGCCTTTAAAGCTTTCTGCATAAACTTTGTAAAGTGACTCAGTGCCACTGGGGCGTGCGGCAAACCAGCCGCTTTCAGTCGTGACCTTAATACCGCCAATAGAAGCGCCGTTACCCGGTGCAGCGCTTAGCACAGCAGTAATAGCATCACCGGCCAGATTTTTTTCGTTCACGCTCTTTGCGCTTAACTTTTTAAACGCAGCTTTCTCTTCAGGTGAGCAGGTAGTGTCAACACGCTTATAGAAAGGTTCGCCAAAACGCTCAGTGAGCGCACGGTAATACTCACTAGGCGTTTTGCCCGTTACCGCCATGATCTCAGCCGCTAAAAGACACAACACAATGCCGTCTTTATCAGTAGACCATGCACTTCCATCGCAAGTCAGCAAGCTGGCACCAGCACTTTCTTCGCCACCAAAGGCCAACCAACCTTCATGCAGGCCTTCCACAAACCACTTAAAACCTACCGGCACTTCATAAAGCTCGCGCTGATGGGAAGCCACCACGCGATCAATCATGGAAGATGAGACCAGCGTTTTACCTATTTTCAAGGTGGCTGCCCACTCTGGGCGATGCATGATCAGATAATCAATACATACGGCTAAAAAGTGGTTGGGGTTCATCAGTCCGCTAGCATCGACAATGCCGTGACGATCCGCATCAGGATCATTACCAAAGGCGATATCGAAGCGGTCTTTAACCTTTAATAGATTGGCCATGGCAGCGGGGCTTGAGCAATCCATACGGATCTTACCGTCGTGATCCGGCGGCATAAACGCAAAATCAGGATCGATGGTGGTATTCACCACCTCAAGATTCAATTGGTAATGCGCCGCGACCGCCTGCCATACCGGCAGCGCCGTGCCGCCCATCGGGTCAGCACCCAGCGTTAGGTTCGCCTTCTGAATCGCGCTCATATCCACCACGGTGC
This sequence comes from Halomonas sp. AOP25-F1-15, assembly GCF_052378675.1. Lineage (NCBI taxonomy): Bacteria > Pseudomonadati > Pseudomonadota > Gammaproteobacteria > Oceanospirillales > Halomonadaceae > Halomonas > Halomonas sp. AOP25-F1-15. The sequence goes on along the minus strand of NZ_JBQSXV010000002.1, from coordinate 321,568 downwards.
CAAGCTGAGCCACATAATGCGCGGTGTAATCGTACTCTTGAGCGTGGGCAATTGCCTCTTCGATAGAGACGGTGAGAACATCGTCTAACTGGCGAAGCAGATATTCATTTGCGCGTTGCTCTATCCAGCCCGTCGCATCCGTGTCAGCGGGGCCGCCATGGTAGGGATTGTACTTAATGCCACCATCTTCAGGAGGATTATGTGATGGGGTAATGATCAAGCCATCGGCCAATGCGGTACTAGGCTCAATCTGACCTTGAGGACGATTATGTTGCAAAATGGCGTGGCTAACTAAGGGTGTCGCGGTGTAGCCGTGAGCTTTCTCCACAAAGACCGCCACCTTGTTAGCGGCCAGCACCTGGAGCACGCACTCCCATGCCGGGCGGGAAAGCGCATGAGTATCAAAGCCTAAAAACAGCGGCCCTTGATAGCCCTCTTCACGTCGATAGTCAACGACCGCTTGGGTGATCGCATAAATATGTGATGCATTAAACGTTCGCTCAAGTGAGCGGCCACGGTGACCGGATGTGCCAAACGAGACTAGCTCTTTAGCCACGCTAGCATCGGGCCGTTGTTCGTAAAACGCCTTTAAAATGGCTTCCATGTGTAAACTCCTTTTAACAACAAGACCCGCAAGCGATGACCACAAGTGTCAAGTCTATAATAACGAGAACCATAATAACTAAAGCCCCTGAACAAGGGGCCATACCATCATTAATGCTGCCATTTCAACGCTGCCTGTTTTTCAATCACTGCCAAACAGGTCGCGGGTATATACTTTCGCTTCTACGTCACTAAGCTCAGCCACCATTCGGTTAGTCAAGATGACGTCACACTTGTCTTTAAAGACGGCTAAATCACGCATCACGGTTGAGCCGAAGAACTTGTCGTCTTGCAATACCGGTTCATAAACAACCACCTCTACACCTTTTGCCTTAATACGCTTCATAACACCCTGCATAGCGCTGGCACGAAAATTATCCGAGCCTGTTTTCATGATAAGCCGATAAACGCCTACCACGGTCGGATTGCGGCGCAGCACTGATTCAGCAATAAAATCTTTGCGCGTGCGATTAGCATCCACAATCGCTTGTACCATATTACTCGGCACATCCGCATAATTGGCGAGCAGCTGCTTAGTATCCTTCGGCAAGCAATAACCGCCATATCCAAAGCTTGGGTTGTTGTAATGCTTACCAATTCGCGGGTCGAGACCAACACCTTGAATAATCTGCTTGGCATCTAAGCCGTGAGTTTCCGCATAAGTGTCTAATTCATTGAAATAAGCCACCCGCATTGCCAGATACGTGTTCGCAAATAGCTTAATTGCCTCGGCCTCGGTGCTATTAGTCAGCAGCACCTCAACCTCTGCTGCCAGCGCCCCTTGCTTGAGAAGGCCAGCAAAAGTCTCGCCCCGCTCAGAGCGCTCACCGACAATGATGCGCGAGGGGTAAAGGTTGTCGTAAAGTGCCTTGCCTTCACGCAAAAACTCAGGCGAAAAAATAAGATTTTGGGTACTAAAACGCTCCGAAGCACCCTTGGTGTATCCCACCGGCACGGTGGATTTAATCACCATCACTGCCTCAGGGTTAATACGCATGACTTGCTCAATAACAGCTTCGACGCTTTTAGTATTAAAATAATGAGTGTCCGCGTCGTAGTCCGTGGGGGTTGCGATAATCACGAACTGAGCACCCGCGTAGGCCTGTTCAGCATCCAACGTAGCCGTAAAGTGCAGATCGTTGCGACTTAAAAAATCTGATATTTCAGCGTCTTCAACCGGCGAGAGACGATTATTCAGCAACTCGACTTTCTCCGGCACAATATCCACTGCGACCACCTCGTGGTGTTGTGCTAACAGCATCGCGTTGGAAAGCCCTACATAGCCGGTTCCTGCAACGGCAATTTTCATACTGATAGCCCCTAAAAAACTAACCCAGAAAAGACATAAATCACTCGAAAGCGCCGTCCATTGAACGGCTGCGGCTCATCCAGAATGCCTCTGTTTTGAGCGGATCACCGATGAGCTGAGCATCTAATGCAGCCTGCTGAGCCATACGAGCCGTCGCTATTGGGTTGTCCAGTAACTGCTGTAGGCTATCGCACCATGCTGCGAGTGAGTCTTCCACCAATAGACCGTTTTCACCATGGCGTACCACCTCAGTATAGGGATAGCGATTGGAGTAAAGACCCACCCCACCCATCGCGGCAATATCCAAAAACTTAATAAACGATTTTCCTTGGTTGAACGGCGTTTCTAATAGCGGCGCCAAACCAATATGAAAGCGGTGCTGGCGTTGGTACTGTTTGAACGCTTCCCAGGGCAACGGCGCCGGTGCCCTTACCCGCGGCAGCGCTGCCAATCGTTTCGGGATATGCTGACCCAACATCACCTCAAGCTGGGTATCATCACGCTGCTGTTGGAGTGCTTCCAAGGCTGGCATGATGTGCAGTAAATCTTGAAGATGCGCCCGCGTACCGTGAAAGCCTATTTGCCAGGGCAATTGCGCAGAAGGAGAACCCGCAAAATGTTCGAGGCCTGGCAACGGCGCCAGCAACGGTGGTGTGAGTACTGAAACGTTAGGATGGCGAGGCGTAAAGTAACGAGCGAGCTGGTCGCTACAGACCACCACTTCATCGGCCAATGCCAATAAGCGCGGCTGAAGGCTAGCAATACGCGCCATGCGTTTGCGGTAGCTGCCGGGCAGCATGTTGTCAGTAGCGGCAGCGGAAATGTCATCATCAACCAGATAGACAATATAGCCAAATGCATTACGGTTACGCTCTAAACAGCGCAGCCAGCTAAGGGGAAGCGAACGGCACAGCAGCAGGTTAGCCCCAGCATAGTTGCGCATAAATGAACGCCCATGCAGCCACGCAGCGCCAAAAGCACGAGAAGCAGGAAAACGTTCGGTTCGCACGCCCTGATGATGCATGGCAGTCGCGGCCGACTCATAAAAATAGATATCCTCAGTTGGCCTTGCGCCATCGCTAAGCACCAGCCAATGCGTATCTGGCCGCTCTCTACGCCTTCCCCCTAAAATCATCGTAACGAAAAATCCTCATTTGCCAACGTCAAATTAGGATTATAGGCAGGGTCCTTATCGAGCAACGGCCCCCACTGCTCTCGCATATAGCGAGCTTCTTTCAAAGCACGGGCACGCTTTTTAGGCGTATCATCAGCACCACGGGAAATGGACTCATGGTGGTAAAGCTCAGCAAACGGTGTCCACAGATTGCGCAATCCCAGCTTATGCACCTTCAAGCACAAATCTACGTCGTTGTAAGCGACCGCTAAATCAGGCTCGTTAAGGCCACCTACTTGCTCAAACACCTCACGACGCAGTAGCAAGCATGCTGCCGTTACAGCCGTTAGGTTTTGAACAAGCTGTAGGCGACCCGCATAGCCTTCTTCGTTGTGTTGGAAAAACCGGTGCGCATGCCCCGCCACTCCGCCTATCCCTAATATGACCCCACCATGCTGAATGGTCCCATTTGGGTAATAGAGCTTCGCACCCACACACCCCACTTCCGGCCGGGATGCTTGGCTAACCATTTCTGTTAACCATTCGCCATCGATAGGCTCAACATCATTGTTAATCAGACCGATGATATCGCCTTTAGAATGCTGGGCACCAAAATTATTAATTGCAGAATAATTAAAATCGTGGTTCCAGCGCATGACTTTTACCCGCGAATCACGTTGTTCCACTTCTTCCATATAAGCCAGTGTTTTAGCGCAGCTGGACTGGTTATCTAGAATCAATAATTCAAAATGCCGGTAAGCGGTTCTCTCCAAGATAGCATCCACACATGGCTTCAGTATTTCAACACCATCACGAGTGGGTACTAACAAACTAACGAGAGGCTGAGGCGAAGGGACTGGCCACATAACCCGCGCTGAATTCACCACACGCCCAGGGACAACCTGAGCAGAGCAGCCCATCTCATTGAGGCTGAGAGACACTAGAGCCGCATAATCATTAGCAAGCGAAAGCGGGCTCGAAACTGCACGATGAAGCAGAATGCGCCCAATACTTTGTATTTTTCTAACATTACTGGCTAACACGTTAAGCGCCAGCTTAGCCTGCCAGCTGCCGATTGATGTAGCGCAAGGTAAGCCGCCGGCCGGCATTATCTCTGAGAATTTATCGCCACGTACCCATATCGCACATCCAATATAGGGCTGCGAAAGCAACAAGTCTGGGTTCCATTGGGGTTTAAAAAGCGGAGAATGTCGCATGCCTTCAGCATCTAACTGATCCTCATCGCTATAAAGCAACTCTGCATCAGGATAACCTGCCAACATGTAAAGCGCATGGGCTGATAGCTTATCGCCAGGGCTAAGAACAGACACCCACATGGAGGCAGAGAGTGTCATTTTTCGAGGCTCAGATTTTGTATCTGATATCGTAATGCGTGGGTCTTCCGCCACCATTTTTTCAAGATACGGGAGCACATCCGCGGCGCAGCCTACCGAGGGTAAAAGCACAGCTCTCCAGCTATCTAGCAATTGGAGCTGAAGGCTTTTTATCGTTTTTACAAGAGAATCAGCATCATGAATACCTGCAACAGGAATATAAAAAAGGTATTCACCTACCAGTTGCCGCGCTTGAATTTTCGTTCTTATTTTAGCCCCATCTGGTTTACTTTCGAACTCACGCACCCAAAGCCTATAATTACGGCGTGAGCACAAGCTAATGTAGGTTGACTCATACTCTCGAATGGCTGTTCGGCGCCATGACTCACCGCTCGCGCGCGCACGCAGGCGAACTTTTCTGGCAGCCTCTTGCTGTGAGATATCGCGATAGTCCTGATGAATGTTAATCAACCGCTGCAGTAAACGATCACGGGCGAACGAAGCAGTGACCCACACAAGGCGAAAGTGTGGCAATGAAAAATGTCCCTTGGCATTCATTGGCCTGAAAGCAAAGGACTTAACTCCCCAAGGCACATGCACTAGGCGCTTACTCAGTTTGCCAACCCGCAAAGGCATATCAATATTGAAGGTCCTACGACCCGCCACAAAACGAAAGCTAGCGGCCACCGAGGTTACCGAGCGGTCTACCATAAGCTCAATCATATACCAGCCGGGTAAATAGACGCCGCCCTGAGCGGTAAACTCCATGGACTCGTCTAGCGCTTCCCAGCGATGGTGATAGGCATCCCATACAACATTATCTTTAGGCGCTAGGGCTTGCTGAAATGTCAGCGTGCCGAGCACCACTTGCATATTGGCTGTGATCGTCACGCGCTAAACCACCCTACAGGAAGAAAATCATCCCACTTCCCCAATCCCCATTCCGCTAATTTCGCCTGGTCGGCTGGCCTGCGCTCAGCAAGCGCGACGGTATGTTCATCCATGCTTACGCCTTCTATTTTTTCAAGAATGGTATCTTGCAACGACCACGTTAGCTGCGGTGCCTCCACCATGAAACGAGCGTTAGTCTGCACTAGCACTACCTGGGCAGCGACAGAACCAACTAGCGATACATCAATATTGCCAGCGCTATGTACAAATACCACGCGGCGGAAAGTGCGCACTAAAAATGGAAACATCATATAGCTTGAAGAGGCACCCATTACCAAGCAGCACTGGTCAAGAAACGCAGCGCTATTTTCCCACACGATGACACGCCCGAAGTTGGGCAATCCGTTGTCATAGCGTTTTAGATCCCGGTGGTCAAACGAGCTCAAGCGCGGGGAAGCGGCCATACGCACAGGATCCAGCTTACTTCCCAAATCCCCGCGTAATCGCACAGTTTTATACTGATCCTCAGTAAACCAACGTTCGATATCTTTCAACGCGGCCAGCTCTAATCGACTCACAACCTCACAGGTAACACGCATGGCAGCTTGCTGGGTCCAATGGGTATCCGTCACGTGGTAAGCGTCATCACCCATCTGCGTTAGCAATGCCTCAGGATATAAACAAAAATCATCAGGCAACACTGTCACGACCTGATCGGCCGGTGAAATAGCGCCCATGGGATAAGGATGATAATCGCTCATCACCCGCTCCTTACTAGGGGCAACTACCATCATCACTTTCGCATTCAGCTGATGAGAAAGCGCCACCACCTGTTCAGCATAGGCAACCCACTGAGCGATAGCATTCTGACCTAACGACATATAGCCAAGGTGCTGGTAAAGACTTACGTTGGTATCTTGATCAAGAAAAAGCCAGCCCTGCTTTCCAATTAGTGCACTTGCCCGGCGTTCCGGTACTGACACATCAGGCATAAGCGTTAAACGCTCTAGCGGAATACGACGCTCCCCAGCGTCGGTAATCACCACGGCAGACAGCTCCACATTTCCTGAACGAACAGGCAGCTCGATACGAAAGTGAGCGACCTCATCAAGACAACCACTTTTATGGCCATCAATGTGATGAGCAGGAAACACGCACTCCACACCCGCTTGCCAGGTACAAGCGAGCTTCACGTTTTCTTTCTGTACCGATACTCCTACAACACTCAAGCTTGCCTGAAGCAACACACCACGCTGGGTGAGCATCACGCCCGATCGATGAGGCCATGTCCGCTTCCAGGCAGTAATGGGCGGTTCCAGTGGTAGCGTGTGTGATTGTACAGACACATAATGCGCGCGCTTCCACCAGGATAAAGAAAACGTCAGCGCTTTACGCCACCATGATTGCTCCGGCGCATTAAAAGGGACAGCAAATACGCTTGCATTAGGTAACGATAGCGACTGCAGGTAGACACTACTCGCCCACGCCTGAGCCGCATAGCACTCGCGTGCATTTCGATCAAAGCGCGCGAAATACGCCTCACCATGGGTGGTCGTCAATGTGATGTCAGTGCAATGTAGCATTTGCCCAAGCACAAACTCTTCCACTGATTTAACCGCATAGTGATTAATTCGGGCCCCCTGCCAACATACTCGACGGCTTGCGCCAGGGAGCCCATCAACCAGTTGCAGTGGCGAACCACTGCTATTAACGTAGCGGCCCGTTTTAAGTACCGCATGGCGTTCATTATCAAAATGACTAACCCGCGAAGGCCTAACGACACTTTTGTAGAATCGATTATAGCGAAAGGTACGAGAAGAACGCTGGGTAAAACGCTCAATCACTAAGCCATCGCCACGAAAGCGCTCCCCGGAAGAACCAAAACAGGCAGAGTTCAGTGCCAGAGCGCTCACATCCGAGTCACTGAATATCCCACCAAGCCAGGTACGCAGCTCGTTTGCCGGTGGCGCATTTGCTGAGCTATCTGGCGTACTGCCTTCCTCCAGTGGCAATAAAAACTCGTCCACCTCAATGAAGGCCACAAGATCTAGCGTCTTGGGGCAAGCAGCCAATAAAGAATGGTAAGCGAATAGCTCTCCTGACGCATGATCATCCCCAGAGGAACGCACCAATGTCACCAGGCCAAGACGAGAAAGTTCGCGTAAATAAGCATAAGAGCCATCACTGCTACCGCTGTCTACAATAACAAAATGCTCGACACCCACAGCCAAATGGAACGCAATCCACTCTTGCAGTGCATCCAATTCATTTTTAATAACTGCTGCAACACCTAACCGGGGCAGCGTATTCGACGTTGAAATAGTCCTTCACTCCCAGTCGTTGCTAAAAATCGTTACTAGCCGAATCACCACTAATCTGACCGGCTTCCACCGTAGCCACAGGAAATAGGTAGTTAAGTGCCTGTGCCATTGCCGCCTGATGCGCCTCAGCACCATATAAAGCGTTAGCACGCTGGCGGCCAGCATGCCCCATAGCAGCGAGTAATTTAGGGTCATTGGCTAAAATTACAACCCACTGAGCTACGCGCTGAACATCACCCAATGGGGCTAAAAAACCTGTTTTCCCATGCTCTACAAGCTCAGGCAATGCCCCCCAGTCATAGGCCACCACAGGCCTTGCGGCAGCCATCGCTTCTAATACGGTACGGCCAAAAGACTCCTGAAAATGAGAGAGGTTCACCACAACATCAAGGTTCGCCATCGCGGCCCTGGGTTCTTCTGCATAACCTCGGTGGAACAAGTTAGTTTTTTTGTTGCCCGCGGCACTGCCCACTTCAAAACGCTGCTGAAGCAAAGCATCTAGATCTGGAGTAGCTGCACCGTATAGACAGCATTCAACCTCAATGCTCTCGCATGCCAAGGCGTCAGCAAGCGCTGCAAAATCTACAAGCCCTTTTTTATGAATTAAACTTCCCATCAGCCCCACCCGCAGCGGCCGCTGCGCATCAAGCTGCACAGCAGGTACCGCTTGCCAAGCAGGCATATCCACCATATTAGGCACCACACATACCGGCACGCCTCTACCCTGAAACGCCTCTGCGGTACATTGAGAGTTCACAATTAAGCAATCTGAATGGGCAACAGCGTGCGCCACCACGCCTTCAGCCGAACTATTCAGTGCTTGGCAAAGACCAGGATCATGCGCCGGCAATTCACGAACATGCGTCATTACGGGCAAGCCCAAACGCCTAGCCGCAACCGAGGGCGCGTGCAGCGTTAGTGTGTTCATGTATACAGCGTCAGCGCTTGTGGCCCCAAGCAGCGCCTGCATCGACGCTATCGTGGAGGCGTTACTGGCCTGTTTCTCTCGCCACCAGCCATAGGGTAAGACGTACAGTGCACGGCTAACGCGCTGTAACGCTGCTAAATAAGCGGGGTTACTAGCATTAGGCACTATGACCACCGCTGCAATACCCAACTTCTCAAGAGTATCCAGCGCATCCAACAAGCTACGTTCCGCGCCATATAAACGTGGGGTAACCGTATGGGCAAATACTGCCAAGCAAGGCTGCCCAGCCAATGCTGCTTGAGCACCATCACCAGGAATGCAGGGCAGTGGATCTAACCCACGCCACCGCCCCCACCACCAGTAATGAATAACAACAGAGGAAGGCTCCCACGGTCTATTGCCACCATAACAATATCCATAACCGCTTATGCTGATATGTGGCGAGAGCTCTCGGCCTTCCGCAAGGCCGTACAATAGAAAATGGGCGAAGGCATTTCCCCCCGCAGCTGCCACATCAGGATAGTGCTGCAAATACCACTGCCTGTTAAACAAGCGTGCTGCCGCCCAAAATAAAAAGGGGTAGCGCCAGTTATACTGCCGCCACCCCTTCTTGTGCTGCCCCCAATAAAAGCTCCTGAACGCCCCCAAAAACGTCATAACACGTTTCTGCCACCACCAGCCAAATACACGGTTAATGATTCCGCCTTAGCGGCAGGAAGCGGTCTGCCCGTAAGGTCACGCACACCCTCCTGGATAGTAAGCTGCGGCACGCTATCAGGCCAATCTATGGAACCAGCTAGCGCTTGTACACGCACTTCGCGACACCGTAACCTAAAGCCCCCATGGGCAATCGCAATATCCTCTTCATGGCAAAGTTCCCACATGTCGTCTGCTAACCAGCGGGTATTAAAATCATCTGGCCTGCTCCAGGGGCAAACGACAACGTAGTAGCCTTCATGACGCAGCCGTAGAAGCGTATTCAACAGCTCCAATAATCGTGGGTTACGCACAGAAACATCTGCCACGATAGCAATATCGTACTGCATGCAGGGCTGCGGATGGTTACCAAGCGGAGTTGGAAAAAGCCGACGGACGCTGTGGTTAGACATTACGGGCACTACTTGCCTTTCCCGCCACCAAGATGCCGCTTGGTGATACAAGTGGCGCACGCCACAATGAATGGTGCGCACGTGTGTCGCTTTTCGCTGGGTTAGCGAAGCTGCCTGCACTAAGGAAAATGCCAACGGCACGTTGGTCGCTACTTTAAACAGCGCATCAGCGCCATAATGCTTCTGAAGTCGCTCTACAAATTCATTATCTGCTGCTACCGCCACCTCATCCCACATTCCCAGTATACCAAACACCTCTCGGCGAACCATCACAGAGGCAGGGTTTGGTTCTAACCAATCAGCACATAAATGCCATGGCCCCAGCGGCTGTAAGCTCTCATCTACCCGTATCCAAAACGACTGGGTCGCCATCACACTGGCATGTTGCATAAGCGCCAACGCTTGGCGTTCAATCTTTTGCGGATGCGACCAGTCATCGCTGTCATGCACCGTAACAAATGCCCCTCTGGCCGCTCTAACACCGGTATTTCTAGCGCTGTAAGCCCCTTGGTTTTTCTCATGTCGAATCAACGTAAGTCTAGGCTCTAAGCGCGCCCTCTTTTCTACCCGCTTAGCCGTGCCATCGGTACTGGCATCATCCACGACGATAACTTCAAGATTGGACCAGCTCTGTGCCAGTAACGACTTCAACGCCACACCAATCGTATTTTCTGCGTTAAAAGCGGGTACCACCACTGACACCAGCGGCATACGCCGGCTCACCTTGGTTCTCACCCGGCGTGTCTTTAACCGGCCCAAGCCATTTTTCGACTCTAGCGGTAATAACGGCACCAGTTTGCGTCGAGCGAACCACTGGTTAAGCGGTGCTAGCCGCTGCTCTAAGGGTAGATTAACAGACGCCAATGGCAGCATTACCTGATCCAGCCCATTGCCAGAAAAATGCGGTTGATCGCGTAGCGCATCTAGCTCATCTTGCTTACCTAAGCGTACATAACATTTCAGCAACGCCTGCGGAATCCACTGCTGGTAGCGACCAGCATCGCCTTCCGCCAATGTTTGTAAATAAGTAAGCGCTTGTTCGTAACGAGATTGGCCATAATACCAACCGGCCAAATACCACAGCGCTGCCGGCTGCCCCTGGCCTGCCAGTACCTGCAATTTAGGAATAGCTACACCCGCGTGGCCATGCCATGCCTGATGGTGCAACCAAACAGCTTGGTCTTGAAACACGGGAAAATCACTAATATGTCTATTAGCAGCTGGCAAACGCCCTTCGTGAATGCCATAACGTAAGAAGTGCAGCACCGGGTTCACTTTTGCCCGCCCTATGTCCACATAGCGGGAGGTATACCACTGGGCGTCAAACCGCGGGCTAGGGGTTAACCCCGCACGCCAGCCCAAACGCAAGAAATGCAGCTCCGGCCTAACCCATAGCCACCGCTGCCAAGCAGGCATTTGGGTTCGATAATAGCGCCGATCGAATTCGCCATGTTGTGTTAACAAACGCATATCGCTGCGCTCTTTTGCACTGGATAGTGGATAAAGCGCTTTAAAAAAAGAAATAATGGTCACTAATAATCAACAACTCATCAGTAGGTGAACAATGCCCCTATGGGCAATTGATTATTATCCAGCGACATACTGAAATCGCCTCGGGTTTCCCTAGCACTAACGAGTAAGCGCCAGAGGCTTAACAACGCCATGGACTAACGTGTTTTCAGTATTATAAAGCCCGAATGCTTAAGCGAGCGGCTGTGGGAGGTTGCGGATACTTTAGCCACCGATGCAGCTTTGGGTCCGAAGTGCAGCTTACCCAATAGCTGTTCAACCTTTGTGCGATCGCCTTTAAATACCGCCTGTACAGTACCATTCTGTCGGTTCCGAACCCATCCTTGAATATTCATTACCGCCGCTTCACGACGTAACCATTTACGGTACCCCACACCCTGTACTTTTCCCTCTATAGATACCAGGCGCTGACATGAGACAGGCGGAGATGTGTGTATGGGCGTAATAGAAAACGTAGTGGCCAGCGCCTTCTGTTTTTCATAAGCGCGCCGCCAAATAGGTGTTGCCAAATCTCGTGGTGCGCCACGCATCGGGAAGTGATGACCACCAATGCCAGGGCCAGTATTGACTTCAATGATGTAAGCGGCCGGCTCCGACTCATCAGAGGTATCTACCATCACATCGACCCCAGCCCAATCCAAGCCAGGAATAGACGTAACGGCCTCGACAGCCACTTGTTTCGCTATTTCTGGAACGCTATCGGTCGCATCAAACGAGTCTGCTCCCAGCGATATATTCGCCTCATGGCGAAGCACGACCTCCTGTCCTTCAGCGGGTATGCTTTCCCAGGTTAGCGCTTGCTTGGACAAGTTCTGCTCCACCCACTCATCTTTGGGAATCAGGCTAGTCATTAAACGAGGGTTTAGGGCACGCAGTTCGTTCTTTGCATCCACCAACTTACTTACCGACCGCGTACCATCGCCTATCACATGGGCGGGGTTTTTACCCAACACAGAAAGCACTTGGCCGCCAAGTACAAAAAAGCGGTACTCAATGCCAGACACCTGCTCTTCCACCAACACGCCAATGGATGATTTCGCCTTGTGATAAGCATCAACAATCTCGGACTTATCACTCAAGCCTAAACTAACGCCACGCCCACGGGTGCCCTTGATAGGCTTCACCACCACAGGCTTAGCAAGCTTTGCAGCAAAATTTGCAGCACCTTCCGCTGAATGAACCACCTTATAGCGGGGTTTAGAGACGTTACCTCGGTCTAAAAAGCGGTGTGTAAACAGCTTGTGGGTGGCAATTTTGCCCCCCACAGCCGATTCGTTAGAGCGCACATCCCAAAAAAAAACCTGAACATCATTGAGCGTAGCGATAAACATCGCCTTGCTAAACCAAGTGACCTCCGCACCCTCGCTTTCCGCTACACGGGCAATTAACCAAGGCCCAAGTAAATGTGCTTCATGGGCGTTACGCGCTAAATCACTTAATTCATCGGTATAACTATTTAGGGATTCATCACCCATACACTTGGGCAAAACTACAGAGTTCATCATTACAAAGCTCTTAAATGCGCGGCATGTTGGCTATTAATCAGCGATTGCGTTGTCCAGCCTCAACATTGTCTGGTCAAGCATCGTCCAACTCAAACATCGCCCCGAGGTAAAGATCAGCCTGCTCACCAAAGGTATGGTAAGTCCCTGGCACCGGCGTAAGTTCTCCTAATACCGGCCCCTGGCGGGCTTCATATAAATCTATTCGACAAAACGGGGTGGGCAACGCCGCCGACACTTGCTCTGCAACGCTTAATAACGCCTCAGGCTCACGTGGGGGTAACAAGGCGGGATCATTCGCCTCTGCATACTTCCCCGTTTCAACAGGGTGCCAATCACGGTCGTACCAACGATAATATTGCCCTTCCGGCTGGCGGGCTACCTGTAGGATTAATCCTACACGGCCACGGAACGCGTAAAACTTGAAATCATCGACCGGGCGAAGCAACCCCGAAGGCGGTAGCAATAGCTCTTCCAACTGCCAATGGTTTGGAAATTGATACTCGCGCATTTCCTGGTAAAGCCGCTCAAGAATGTCCACCAAACGCAAGCGGCAGCGCTGCTGCAAGCATTCAAAAGTGATCTCATCCACTCGCTTTAGCGAGAGCACTCCACGGGAGCTGTGCGCCTCTTTCGGCTTAATCACACACGCATCAATGCCTTCCAGCACATCCCGTAAGTGCTGCAATGAAAAGTCATCTTTCAGGATCTTCGCGGTGGGCACCCCCAACGCCTGTACTTGGCCTGCCACCCAACCACGATTCCCCGCCAGCTCAGCAAAACTACAAACCCCTGGCTGTTGTTCTTCCCGCTGGTAGCGACGCACCAGTGAATCCATTGCAGAACGGAATGAAGGCGGCGCGGGCAAGGTTCCTTTACGAGCAGGGTGAGAAGCTTGAACCCAAGCTAACTGTTCAGGTTGGAGAAGAAAATCACAAAAAGGAGGGATAACAAGCTCGCTCATCGGTAAAGCCGTAGCAAATAGATACAAGGAGGGGGGAAGAGGGCCAATATTAAACCACTAAACAAGCGGGAAAAATCCAGCCCTAAATTTTTACAACTAATGTGTTGCTAATGCGGAATATATTTTGGGAAATTGTTCAAAAAGATCATCAGAATAATTTCTCATTGGGTCATTGCTGCGAATAATGTCCAACAACACTTGATCTGACGGATCAACGTTTTTTAAAGCAAAGAACGTGTTGAAAAAAGCGCTCTACTTTCAGCACAACCATTAAAACACCAGTGCCATGGTTCAAAAATCACCCCAAAGATATTATCTTTTTTATAAGATTCATAAAAACCATACTTATGCGCATGTTTCTTAAGCCACTTATAAGAGTCTGAACGAGATAGACGGCCACCCGCCATTTGCTTTGGCAAACGAATATCAATTGCAAAGCCAGTATGATGTTCACTATGGCCCGGCAAAGCAACTCTAGTAAGAGTTTTAGCAGTACCAAACTCTTTTTTCACACGATAATATTCAAAAGTTCTGGATTGGCGCCTGTAAGAGCGATAGCCAATATTAATAATAACGGGGGCAACGCCATCTCTATGCATGGCATTGCTCATTTCTAAAAAGGCAGAGGCAGCATGTTTATGTAGCCAGACACTATCATTTAAACAAACTAGGTTTTCAGTTGCCACCTCATTATAGCGCAGATGACCAAAGCGAATTGAAGAGTCACTCTTTTCAAACTGCTCTAGCCCTGCGCTATCAATAACACTTGATTGGCTCATACTTAAAGGGCCTTTAGGCTCGCAGTTTCAAGAATCGACATAACCAAAGTATCAAAATCTGTGCCTGCGTGCTTAGCAGCTTGAGGAACTAGACTACGTTCAGTCATACCTGGGCAAGTATTAATTTCAATTAGCCATGGCATGCCTGAATCGTCGACAATAACGTCTACACGACCCCAGCCTTCACAGCCAATCATTTCATAGGCTTTCTTTGATAGCACTTTGAGGCGTTCTTCGGTTGCAGGCTCAAGGCCACAGGGTAAGTTGTAAACTGTACCTGAAGACTGATATTTCGCTTCGTAATCATAAAAATCATTGGAAGGAACCATACCAATTACGGGCAGCGCCTCACCAGAAACTACCGCAACTGTATATTCGTTACCTTTAACAAACTCCTCTACCATTACCAGCTTATCGTATTGCAAAGCATCCTGATAAGCTTCAATCAGCTCATTTTGATCTTTTGCTTTTACAATACCGATGCTAGAACCTTCATGAATTGGCTTAACCATCACGGGAAACGTAAAAGTGCCACAAACCCTATCTAATTCCTCTTTAGAGTGAAGAAGCGTAGATTTAGGCGTATACAAACCTCCCATAGACCACACTTGTTTGGTCTTATACTTATCCATGCCAATAGCGGATGCCATTACACCACTGCCGGTGTAGGGTTTACCAAGCCATTCTAAAACACCTTGAATACAGCCATCTTCGCCCCCGCGGCCATGAAGCGCGACAAAGGCAACATCAAACTCAGCTTCTAACAACTGCTGTACTGCATTTTTTTGTACATCAATACCAAAAGCGTCAACACCAGAACGCAGCAAGGCATTCAGAATAGCAGTACCACTTTTAAGAGAGACTTCTCTTTCCGCAGAGATCCCCCCCATCAACACAGCAACACGAGATAGTGACTTAGACATAATAACTCCTTATAAACCAGCTTGTTTTAGCTTTTTCACAACAACATTTAATCGCGTGCTATTAGAAGACTTAAACAGCACAACGTCGCCATCCTTAAGGCTCGGCCTTAAAAAACGATAAAAACCTTCTATCGTTGGGAATAGTGCACCCTTAATATTTTTTGGGAGCTTGACCCAAAGGTGTTGCATATAATCGCCAACAAGATAAACCTTATCAGCTTTTGATGATAAAACTGAATCAAGCAGCTTAGCATGAAGAGACTCAGCTTCTCCACCAAGCTCCATCATATCCCCTAGCACAACTATTCTTCTACCTTCTTCATCAGGTGAAATTTCACTAAGCATCTGAAGAGCAGACTCCATAGAAACAGGATTCGCGTTATAAGCTTCATCAATGACGGTAATTTTTTTGTCTTTAATAGTAATCTTAGAAATCTCTCCTCTACCACTTAAAGCAAAAAACTTCTCAAGGTAGTTTATCCGTGACTTCCAGCCCTTACATCCGCTAAGCTTAATTGCGACCACAGCGGCAATACTATTAAGAGCCATGTGCTTACCACGTGCTCCCAATTTATAAGAAATAGTTTCATCAAAGAATTTTGCTGTCACCAAACCACTAGAATATTCATAATCTATAAGCTGTACATCAGCAACTTCAGATGAACCATAACCTACAACGCTTGCACCAGCTTGCGTAGCTTTTTCAACCAACAGGTCACTGAACGGCGTGTCAAGGTTTATTACAGCGAAACCACTCTTGGACATACCAGAAAATATTTTTGCTTTGTGCTCAGCAACACCTTTTAACGTGCCTAAGTAATCTAAATGGCCCTCAGATATGGAAGTAATAATTGCTACTTCAGGAGCTAAACTAAACCGCTCTCTCTCAAAATAAATAAAACATGAACCAGCCACTTCTAAAACAGCATAATCATAGCCATTTAGTTGAGTTAACTGCGACAGTATCGTAGGACGAATATTCTCTGATGGCCTCGCTACAAATAGTTGCTCGCTTTTTCCTTCATCATCTAATAATAGACTAACCATATCCTTAGTTGTTGACTTTCCAGCCGAACCTGTAATAGCAATTTTCGTGGTTAATGATATTTCATTACAAGCCGATGCAATTTCGTAGAAAAATCTGTTTGTATCAGTTACTTTTATAAATTCCGAATCTACAAAGTCTGACACCACAAAGGCATCGGAGTTTATAACAAACTTACTCACCCCGATCTTACGTGCTTCACCTATAAGTTCGGTTGCGCTTTTACCGTATTGACGATATCTTTTCTTAGATTTCAAAGGCCAAGAGTCATCCATAATGATAAAGAACATTCCTGGGCTAAGCCTACTCAACCTATAATCAACACCGCAAAATTGAACATCACTCGCAGATGCCCCAATCACGCTGGAGCAACTTTTTAAAAGCTCTCTTGTCTGCATACCTGCCTCAAAAATTCACAGCTTTAAGTGATAAGATAAAAATCAGAAACATATAAGCCAACAGCCTAAAGTCAGACCATATCATCTACAACTTTCCCAAGCCCTATACCATTTGAGGCTTTAAACAAAACAACGTCCCCATCTAAAGTATTTTCATCAAGAACCTGCAACAAATTTTTGCAGTTAGGCAATAATCCGATTTTTCTATTCGAAGGCAATTCTCGCCAAGCTTCTACAACCTCTTCACCAACCAGAATAACTTTATCAACGCTTGATTCATTGATTAAAACACCTAGCTGTTTGTGAAGATCTAGCGACATATCTCCAAGCTCTAGCATATCGCCAATAACTGCCAAACGCCTTCCATTAAACTTAGGCAAGTAATTAGAAAGACTATCTAAGCTAGCTTTTACTGAAGCCAAGTTAGCATTATATGACTCATCAACTAAAGTCAGGCTCTTCCCTTTCAAAATCACTTCATGCACAGCCCCTCTTCCTTTAGATGGAGCAAAATTTTCTAATTCCTTTGAAACAACTTTCCAATCTGAGCTTTTTTCACTTAATGCTGTTATTACGGCAATTACATTTAACAGCATATGCTTAGCTAATAAATTTGTTTCAAAAAAGATCTTTTCACCAAAATAAGATACTTCAGCGATACCTTTTGCTAAATCATGGTGCAGCAATCGAACATCCGCAGCCTCAGTCTCACCATACGTAATTACTTCATCAGCAAATTTTTTAGCAATCTTGTGCACGATATCTGAGCATGGCATATCTAAATTAATCACTACACGGCCATTGGCCGGCATATCTTGAAACAATGTGGATTTTGTCTTAGCAATATCACTCAAACTGCCAAGATATTCAGTATGAGCTTCAGATAGAGCGGTAAAAATAGCTACATTTGGCGATATGAAGAATCTATTCTTTTTAAACTGATTAGAAGCTGAAACCTCTAGAATTGCCGCTTCATACCCACTAAGCCGCGATAGCGTTGAAACAGAATCACGAAATAAATTTCGATTTACTCCTTCTGCTACGTAAAGGTCGTCACCATGCCATTTACTCAACACAGTTTTTAACATTTCACAAGTTGATGTTTTTCCTGCAGAGCCTGTAACAGCAAAAATCTTACAATCAGAATTTTTTCTTATATGCCTTGAAGCATTAATAAAAAAAGGCCAGGTCTTTTCAACTACTACCAAACTTTCCACTTCTGGGAAATTTACAAATATATCACTGTATTCACTTGGAACAACGAATCGATTAAAACCTTTAGAGATTGCCTTCTTAACCAGCTTTTCTACACCGATACTTTTCTGTCTGTTAAAAAGTTTTTTTGGACAGCTCTGATCCGCAAGTATATAAAATAAATTTTCACAATGCCTGACCATTGCAATATCAAAGCCAGAGAACAAAGCGTTTTTATTCCCCCTGACCTCATAGCCGCCGCCAGGAAAAAGCTGTTGCATAAAGTCTGAAATATTCATGTTGACTTTATCTTTTGAGTTTAAAGCAGCACTAGAAGCATCGTCTTCAATAGAATGAACATTAAAATCAGACTGTTTATTGTCCGAAAATATAAAATTATGATTAGGGTTAATTTCATTATTAGCACATTCAAATGAAACAACCATGCTTGATGGCTCTGCTTCCAATGCACTGTAACGGCCCGGCGAATTAAAAACAAAATTCCCAATGGAAAGGTAAACAGGCTTACCTTTCACTTCTATAAATCCGTCTCTTTTATGTGTTCCGTGTCCAACAACAGCATCAGCTCCAAGCTCAATTACATCGCGACACCATTTAATATGATTTTCGTTTACGTCTTTATAGTCGGCACCTTGCCAGTGTGGAATAACTATAATTTGCGCTGTTTTATCTTGACTCCTAATCTTATCGATAGCTCTTTTCATTGCACCTATGTTAGTGCTAGCAATACCAGGCTTATTTTTAGTCGCAAAAAAACCGTACTCTATATAACGCTTGCGCGCTCTCATGCCATTAAGTATATAAACTTTTTGACCGTTATCTGGCATTGCAATTACATAAGGCTCCCTTGCTTCATCGCTATTTCGACCAGCCCCTATTGTCGCTATTCCATTAGCATGCAAAAAATCTATCATTTCAATAAGCTTATCTTCACCAAAATCCATAGCATGATTATTGGCCAGTGTTACCGCTGTCGTGCCTAATTTTTTTAGAATTTCAACTGTGACGTCGGGATCATCAAACCCGGGGTACTCCTTTCCTTCAATAGGCTCACCAGGGTTCTTAGTCAAGACAGTTTCTAAATTAATAATCACTTCGTCACTACCCTCTAATAAGGGAGTGACTCCTTCAAAAAAAGAGAACGGATTATTTTGTAAACGCGAGTATGCTTCAGGATATTTATTTTTGCTTTTCTCAAGGTAATAATAACCGAGACTAGTATCACCACAGATCGTAATTTTGAAAGACTTCGTCATTTTAAGTTAAACCCATTCATCAAATTTTATCGGCAACAAACGCTAGTTGGCACTTCCTTTATACCCAACCCATTTGCATAAATCCACGTTAGGCTAGCTAGCGCCCAGGAGGGGCCGCTTAGTTCGAAGTGAACTCGCCCGATCACTTCATCCAACTCATCCAGTTTTAGCGTTAGCGCTAGCATGTTGGCAACGTCGGCTAGTTCTTTCTTTAATCGCTGACCGTTACTCACCCCTGAAAGCTCTACATGTATAGTGGCTTCCTTTGCTAAGTCTGGCATTTTGCATTCTGCTACCTGCTCTAAAATGGCTTGCGCGGTATCAAAATGATCTGTGATGAGTTTATAGCATTTAAGGTGTTCAGACACCGCGATGACCACATGGTTGTCGTCGCTTGCAGGCGATGCGGGGTTGTCGACGATTAAGTCAATCCGCAGGAAGTCCATTCCCTGAAGTACTTTTGCTACTTTGCGGCCAACGCCGTGATAGCTTTCATGAAGATCAGCGCTTTGCTGCCATTGCTTGGCGCCTGCCGGCTTGGTAAGTACCGCGACGACGTTGCCAAAGGCCATTATTAGCCGTAACTGCTGGCCTTCCTGCTGCTTTTCAACCATATAGCGCACACTTAACGGCAGGAATTTGCGGCCATGCTCGTCAATGTGGTCTTCGGAAAGCCGTGTCATGGCGTAAGGCGATGCCGATAAATCACTGGCTTTTTGCTTTTTGAGCTCACGGGACTGCCTGAACAGAAATTCCAGTTCAGCATCGTTTTTAATGTCTTTGATGTACTCTTCAAATAACGTGTTACGTATGACGGGCTTAAGCACAACGGGGTAACCAATCTTTCGCGCGTACCGAACGTGGTCACGTATTGATCGGCCCGAAAACGAGGCGGCTTTAACGACTTTCACCCCTGCTCGTTCTAACCTGGCACGCCATGCGCGAATGTCCTGGCAGAAGTTAACTTCGGGCAACAGGTTACGGCCACTAACACCACACACATAACCACTGGGCTTAACGTTTTCCGCCCCGGCTTCTGGCGTGGGTATTTGCTGGTAGTAGTAGGCCAACTGACGGGGAAGCAGTAATGATTGCGCACTGTTGGGCATACGCAACGCATGCACTAACAATCCTTCTTTCGTAATGCTGGGCAACTGTTCAAGTAAATTTGTGAAGTTATCGAGACTTGCATCCATCACGGGTTAGCCTTCAGGGAATAAGAGTGAATTCATCGAGGTGGGTCACATCGAGATGCGTTGTGCGAACCGACGTTGGCAGCGCTTCAGATGGTCCACGAATACACGCGGTGGTTAGCGCGGTAATCCCGACTAGCGATCCTTGCAACACTGTTTCCACCTCTCTTGGCCCTACGTTTTTCACGTAACCGGTTAGGCCACTGCGCTGTGCGTGACGTGCAAGCCACTTACGGTAACCAACACCAGTGACTTTGCCGCGAATATTTACTTTTACAGCCATCTTATCTTCAGGCAATGGCCTGAGCGGCAGCTTATTCTTGATCAGCACTTCTTCAATCGCGTCTCTTGGCACGTTTACCGGTTCACCAAACATGGTGTAACACGCCGTGCCAATCGCCGCGTGGGCATTCAGTTCGCAGATACCGATATCGGTCTCGCCAACGGGTTTGCGGTGGTCTTCAATCAAGAAATCAATGCCGCAATAATCAAGCCCTGGCACTGCTTTGACGGCGTCTTCCGCGACCTTGATTATGCTTGGATGCATTTCATGAAGAATATTGACGCTGTCGCCTCCTTGGGAGAGGTTGCACGAGCCCGACAGTATAACCGGCTTACCCGCCGTTGGTACGCTATGCAGCGTAAGCCCCTGTTTATTCAGCTGATAATGAGTGGCTTCACTGAATACGATGGGACGTGATTTCAGGTGCGGAATGTTTTGGCGATAACGATTTTTGATGAGTATCAATTCGGCAATATTATGTTTTCCATCGCCGGTTACATTGGCAGGTGCCCTGAGGGTCGCGGCACGCACCGTGCCTCCAATAACCATAATTCGATAGTCTTCGCCGAATATGTGCTTTTCTACGATAAAGTCATCATGGCCTAGCTTACTGCTTTCAAGCACATGGAAAGCGCTTTTTAGTTCGGTGTCGCTAGTAATGTTTGGAACTACGCCAATACCGCGTACGCCTGTTGCTGGCTTAACAACCACCGGGTAGCCAATCAGGTTGGCAAATTTTGTGGCATTCGCGTAGTCACCGGGAGGAAACATTCTCCCACGAGGAACCGGAAAGCCTAACGGTGCTAGAAATTCGCGAGTGGCTTCTTTATGGGTACACAGCGAAATAGCGTCGATGCTCACCAACGGTGAACGGCTTAGCTTGAAATAGAACCGTTGCCCTTTGTTATCCGCCGTAAAAACACCTTTACCCGTACGCAGAATATTGTAACCCTGGCGTACGCACTCGCGCTCCATCAAATGGCTTTTGGCATCCATCGTTCCGAGTGGAAGCATAAGCACCGTGTCGTTAGAGCTATTAGGTGGGAGGGGCTCTGAAGGGGTTTGGGGCGTACCTTTGATCGTGGGCTGATAGGTGTATGTTGGCGGCGCTCCTTCGGGCAGATATAGAACATTTTCTGCCCTATGGAACAGAGCCTCAATCAGCGTAGTATCGGAGGCAGCTTTCTCAGCCGCCCCTTGTTGTGCTAACGCTTCGAACACCTTTCCTAACAGTTTGTAAGTACCAGTGACCGCAGACTGTATTTTGCCCCACTGGTGCTTGTCACTGATTCCAGCGTTATCAATCAGGCCATCGGTAGCCTCTACCCATTGCCTTGCAGCACTGGGCACGCTACCGCTG
Source organism: Halomonas sp. AOP25-F1-15 (assembly GCF_052378675.1). Taxonomy (NCBI): domain Bacteria; kingdom Pseudomonadati; phylum Pseudomonadota; class Gammaproteobacteria; order Oceanospirillales; family Halomonadaceae; genus Halomonas; species Halomonas sp. AOP25-F1-15. The sequence continues at coordinate 299,511 of NZ_JBQSXV010000002.1, read as the reverse complement.
TGTACTATTTCCGACGTTAACTGGCTTCCCATCAAGCGCGACGCTACTGTCTCCAGATAGTCCCAGTAACGGGCAGCCATCGGTTTACCGGTACGCTGCCCCAGCCCCCCTTCAATAGCCGCAACGCGCTCCTCCCCTGCACCAGTAACGGCCACTTTAAGGTAGAAGTTGACCTGTTTGTCACCATTTGTCAGAACATCATGTGCAACAGGTTCATTATATGGCTTGTCATAGGCAATTAGCTCAATGCGTGTAACATAGAAGAGGTCTGGCGACATTTACAACACCATTATCGAGTCGAGTTGGGGGTGGCTTCAAGCGCTATGTCAGAGTAGCTGTAACGCTCTTGTTCGGCTAGCTCGCGATCAATGAACCGATCATCATAGGTACTATCGAGTAGTGCTTTGCGTACTTCGCGCTTGTTGGTGCGCCCTTCAGCACTAAACGCGTAAAGCTCGATTGAACGCTTACGCACCCCTGAACGACATAAGTTGGTTGCAAAACCAGGGCCTTCTGGAACCTGTAACTGGTTATTTTCAAGCGTAACGTAAGGGTACACTAACCGCGTTTTGCCTTCTTTTTTGAAGGAGGTCGAGAAATAGCGGTTAAAACGCATGGCACTTGCTAGCGATACCATAGCAATGCTATTGAAATTGGTAGTACCCGCAACGCCTGCAAGATAAATCCCGCCCTTGAAGCCTAAGCGCTCAGCCTCTTTTTCAGCTTCCAGCACTTGATGGTAGCCACCTGCTTTTTGAGGAACGATTTTCAGTTCCACATGGGGCAGGTAAACTGCTAAGTGGCTGATAGATTCGCTGCCCCACACTGGCTTAGACAGCATAATACGCAGCGGGGTGCCTTCCATTTTGGAAAATGCTTGTTGATAAAAAGCATCGGAATCTTCATGGAAAGGGTCTTCAACAATAATCGCGACATTTTGTTTAGCAGCTAAGCCCGTGAGGGTAACGCCATCGCAGAAATCGCTCCATTCTTCTGAAGACCAACGCTGACCTGCGTTAAGTATAATGCCTTTAAGGTCGTGAGTGCGTTCTGAAAGAGAGGAAAGAAGTGAATTCACTAGGGCACTGGCATCTTTTCCACTAATACGTTTACCACGACGAAGCCAACCACTTACTTGCTTACCTTTGGCAATAGAACTCTGTAGCCCTTCTAGTTTTTTGAGAGGCTCGTTGAATACGTTACGCTCAACACTTACCGGCGCTTCTGAGCTGGTTAATTGCGCAACATTAATACCACGGTTTTTGGCAATTAAATCTAGTAATGCACATTCGGCGGCAAAGCAAACGGAAGGGCTTGGGCGTCGTTGCCTTGCTACATTGCCACCCATACCAAAGATATCGCTTACCACCTCATGTACCACGTCATGAACGTGCTCAGCAGGCGCTTGCGACGTTAAATCCAGCTGTTTACCAACGAGACGCCTTGCCATTTTGCGAGAATAGCGCAAGGTGCTTTTCAATGTCTCATTGCTGGCACTTGTAGGCCTTGCTTCACCCAGCCCTACTAAAGGAACTCCGTCATAATCCCCTGTAATTCTAATAAAAATCGAGTATTCACTCGACTTTCTTGCTGGCCCTTCTTGTCCACTGTCCTCACGCTCTGAACGAGTTAAAGGAATATTTTTTAAAAGAACTACTTCCGCATTACATATTTTCACACAATCACCTCTAGTAGGGTTTAGTTAGCAACTCGACAAGATGCCATATAAATAACAATTACCGCTTAACAACAATCCCATACTTAGCATACAGTTCAACGACAAGCTCATTACTAAATAGTGGTTCATGCATCTGAAAAAGTCTTACTTGGCTATAGCTATTCCCCTCTAATACTACAAAGCCATCATCTTGCAGTATTAAATCAAAGCCACAGTACTTCAAATAAGGCAATTTATAGAACAAGCTTAGTAGTTTGTTTTTATATACCTGCCAGTTAGGAATGTAAGCACCTGTGATTCTTTCTCCAGTATCTGGATGCGTCACCCATCGCTGACCGGTGAACCGGCCTGCTGCTGCCACTGCGTGGCCTAACTCCCCTGTTTCATTATTCACTTCTATGCTGAGTCCACCCAACGAAAAATTATCGATTGGGTAAGACTCACTATTACCCACTCTTAATACAGCGCGTACTAAATATGGTTCCCCAGTATTTTCATCACGAACCACTAAAGCACGCACAGTATTAACTGTGAGTGGATAAAGTCGTTTAGAAAACTCTCCTTGCTGTACATATTCATTAACAATAAATGGCACCCCCTGACGACTGAATACGTCACCAAGCGCTTCTGATTTCACGCTGAAACGTGGATTAATCGCATCGTTGGTTTCTATCACGGCGTGGCGCTTGTCTATACGTATAAAGTAGACACTTCCGCCGCCACCACCGCCCAAGGGTTTAGCCACTAGCATTAGCGGGCCTGCTTCACCGGCTTCGATCTGTTGCCATAACTTGGTGTGGGATATTACCCTTCCCTGCCGGCATACTGCTACGGTACGCGGCACGTTGCAATACTGACCGAACACTTGGTCAAACAATATTTTATTATTAAAAACAATGCTATAGGGGCCATTTACCAAGCGAGTCAACCAACGTTGAACATCACTGAGATACCTGTCGATGTTGTCGTGGTTGAGCCCATACAGCCGTACTTTTTCAGGTAGAAAACCGCGCTCGTAGAGGAACAAAGCCTCTTCTTCGCTTAGGGTGTCTAGATCTGGATCAGCATGGAAGTCGAGCGTAAAGCGTTTTAGTAATGCTAGCTGCTCCGTTTCCTTAAGGCTCTCCATCAGACGTTTGTGGTGGTCTTTCGGTAGCATTGTGTCGACAGTAGCTAACATAACTTGATCAGTAGAAATTAGCTTAGGGGTATGCTTGGGGGCCCAAAAGGTGGTGTTAGGGTTCATATTCCAAACTCACGCATGAAGTCGATGGCTGCTTGGGTTTGCATTAATGGGCCATGTACTTGGAAGTCTTCTACTGAAGCAGTGCCGGTTAAGCGGATCAATCGCGCCTTCGGTGTAGAAATATCCATATCTACTTGAATAAATGAGTAAAGTGATTCTTTTTGAATAGGGAAAATAATGTTCTTCTGTGCTTGTTGCCATGCTGCTTTATAGCCATATCTCTTCCAGGGAAGAGGCTTGCTAGGGACTACAACACCACCACCTGTGTTAAAGCGAGCTACACTTCGGGTACGGCCACTGTTGGGCGATAGCTCCATACTTGAGGCCATGCCCATCGTAGCGGCAGTAGCTTTTTTGGTAGCCACTACTGAAAGCGGTACCAATCCAGCACCCGCGGGGTCTAACATTAAAATGACTTTAAGTCTCACGCCGGTAGGTTGCTCTTGTTTCGGCATCATGGGCAAGCGGTGGTTGTAAAGCTGCCACTGGAGTTCAGTATCTTCCAGCACGGACTGCATGGGGCCATTCGTCTGGGCTAGGAGGTTAACCTGCAAATCGCTGATATAGGCATCTACCCGTGTACCAGGCAACTTATAGAGCCTTTTTCGACTAGGTAGAAAACCACGATTATGTAGGTACTCGGCCTCTTGCTGGATGAGTTTTCCTTGCTGCGCCCTAAAGGCTAGGCTAAATTCTCGCCATGCCTCGACGCTATTTTGGTTATCCAGTCTTTTAATGCGGCCAATGTGGCTTAGATCTGCGCTTCTGCGTGTTTTGTAAATAACTCGATGGTGCTGAGCACTGCCCTGGCTGTACAGCATGCTTTGTACTCCCCCTAAAAAGGGAGTCGATCGGCGGTCTTCATGGCGACCAAAGCGTAAATAATGCAGCAGTGGATTACTTGAAGCTTCCCGGACATCGTCGTACTCATCCAGGTACCACTGAGTATGAAACCCAGGCCCAGGGTTGTGCATTTGCGATATACCAGCCGCCAAGAAATAGCCTAACGGATCCTTTACGGCACTTGGTTCGTTCAGCAGCTCAGGGTAATTAGCCAGATACCATTCTGAATGAAAGTATCCGCTTTGCTCAATTTCTGCCCGAATCTTAGCCTCCTGGTAGCCTAGCTTCTCTTTAAGGCGCCATTGAAGCGTTTTGAATAGTGTTGCAATTAGTTGCGCAGGCATAGCTAACCACTGACCTTATTCACATGGTCGGCAATGCCGGGGTGCTCAAGTAGTGGTTGGTGCATTTGATGTGCCGCCATTGCATCCGTGTTGGTTCCAAAAAAAGATAACCCTGTCTCAGTTACTACAAAGCTTAAACTGCAAATGTGCAAGTATGATGACTCATCAAAAAATTTAAGCAGCGCTGCTTTAATAGCCTCCCAATTTGGCAAGTACTCACCTATTAGGGACTGGCCTGTTTCGGGATGTTGTAAACAGCTTTCTACTTTATGTTGTTGCGCAAGTGTAAGGCATGCCGTTATAAGCCCTGTTTGAGGAGTAATGCTGGCGCTAAGCGCACCATCTTCCACTTTCGCCGGAGAGCTGGCGTGGGTTTCACTATTTCCTATCGTCAAGCTGGCAGCCGCTATTTCAGGAAGGCCATCGTTCGATTCGCGCACCAGTAATACATGAAGCAAATGATAGCCGTAAGGGCTTACCGCGGTTAGCCAGCGATGCTGCGTAGGTGCAGCAGCAATGATTAATGTCTCGTCAGTTTCTTGCGCTTCGCTAGCTAACTGTTCAATGAATGTTTTTTGAAATTCTAGAGAGCTACTATGCTTGCTTAATTTGACTGTCCTATAGGGCCCGTAGCTACCCGGATCTAAAGAGTGTATCTGCACTGTCTCTGGAAATGTGGTTTCGTCTTTCCACCATGGTGGCTCTAACCACTGGACCCCACTTTTTGTGATAAGGCAGTAGTTCTTTTCCACTTCAAAGTAATTTGCCATTACATGGCTACATAAAACTCTGTTTGACAGAACCGTTTGATATGTTTTATTTATCGATTGAAGTCTATGTATCTGGTAGTCGCTTAAATAGGCGTTAAGGTCATTTTCCGTTAAGTCGTACAGGGCTGCTCGGCTTCTGTAGAACCCATTGTGAAACAGCTGACGGCTCTGCTCTTCGTTGTGAGTTGGCGCATTTTCTTCCCAGAACCTGAGAGTGAAGTTTTTCCAAGCGTGTAGAGAGGCGATGTCATCGGCGTGCGCAATACTGTCTTTATGTGTTGGGAGCATGTTTAATAGCCATCTGTAAAAAATTCATTCGTCGTCGTTGGCTTCTTGAAGAGCTTTAAGTGCTGCCTTATGTGTCCGTAATATTTTAAGCTTGGCATTCACATCACGTTTTAATTCAATTAACTCTTTGGGTGGCACGCCGTTGCTTTCACTGGCTTCTTTATAAATTGCTTTGGCTGCCCTGAAATTTTTCCTAGCGGTGAGCAGGTCTTGTCGCGTTTGCTTAAGTTTTTCAGACTCTCCCAAACCATATGCCTGGTGGTAGGCTTCAATTGCATCGTCGATTTTGTCAAACCAAGTGGCTTCGCCCTTGTTGATAAAGATGCCTGCCTGGCATAGCTCCCTAAGTATTCCCTCGCTATGCGAGACCATAATCAGACTGGCTTTTCCGGTCTTTTCTCGAAAGGCGGCTTTTGCTTTGGCTTTAAAGTTTTTATCGCCCACCGCAGTGGCTTCATCTGAGATGTAAACGTCAAAATCAAACGCTAGCGATAGTCCAAATGAGATACGAGCGCGCATCCCCGATGAAAATGTTCTTACTGGCTCATCAAAGGCTTTGCCTATCTCAGCGAAGTCTTCAACATATTTGATAACGCGTTTTACATCTTCACTGGAGCTGCCATGAACACGGGCCACAAACTTTACGTTTTGCCTGGCAGTCATGTTTTGCTGCATGCCTCCTGAAAGCCCAACTGGCCAGGAAACTTTGGTATGGCGAATCACCTCACCTCTTTCAGGCTTATCCATACCTGCTATTAAGCGCAGCAAGGTCGACTTGCCTGCACCGTTTGCACCTATCAGGCCAACGCTGACCTTGGGTGGGATGGTGAGATTGATATCTTTCAATACCCAGTCGCTACCGTGATGGTTATGGTAGCGCTTGTAGAGACTGCGAATTTCAATCATTTGCATTCTTAGTGATGGCTAGGGGATGAACGCTGCGCCTGTTAGGAGTGACCTTCATTTCTAACACTTAACACCTCACCGTCACACTCCTGCCTTTTCGCTGATAGAGGCTTTCGAGCTCTTCTTTGAGTGCTGCGCGGGCGGTTTGTTCACCGTGTACTAGGCGGATAGTGTGGGGCCAACGGCGCATACGCTTTACGAAGTCGAGCAGATTCTTTTGGTCTGCATGGGCGGAGTAACCACTGACCGAGGCAACGCCGGCTCTTATATCAATGCGTTGCCCATCGATATCGACCCACCCGCCTTGCGGGCCGTATTTCTGAATATCGCGCCCTGGAGTACCTGTGCCTTGATATCCAACAAACAACACTTGGTGGCGTACATCACCTAGCATGGCTTTCAGGTAATTCATAATGCGCCCGCCTGCACACATACCACTAGCAGCAATCACCACTGCTGGCCGGCCTGTTTTGGCTAAGTACTCGACAGTTTGCTCATGTTCTGCGTGACTATCAACGGTGTAGAGATTCGCAAAGTTAAGCGGGTGACGACCACTGCGCAGGCGGCGTTGGGCTTCTTTATCCCAGTAAGGTTTTAGCTCACGATATACCTTGGTAAAGCGTGCAGCTAGCGGCGAGTCCACAATGATTTCTAGTGAGGCCCAGCGCGATGAGTGCGCATGATGAATAATGGTTTCTAACTCATAAAGAAGCTCTTGCGTGCGGCCTATGCTGAAAGCTGGCACCATCACGGTACCGCCGTTAACGAGCGCGGTTTCTATCGCATTCTTTAATACCGCCTGGCGCTGGCGGCGATCAGGGTGAGTGCGGTTACCGTAGGTGCTTTCTAGCACTAGCTGATCACAACCGTAAGGCGATTGTGGCGCAGGCAACAATGGCGCATGAGGCGCACCCAAGTCACCAGAGAATACAACGCGCTCTTTTTCACCGGTAACGGCATCCTGATAAGCCACTTCAGCGTAACAAGAGCCTAAAATGTGCCCTGCCCGCTTCAGCTTTACGCGCGTTATTCCTACATTGTCAAAGGCAACACTGTGCCACTTGCCATAGGGCACGCTAACAACCTGCTGCCTTAACTGTTCCTGAAAGCGATTGATCAGTTTCGCATCGCGGGTAAAGCCTATTTTTAGCGCATCTTCAATCACAAGGGGCAATAGCGTGGCAGAAGGCTCTGAGCAAATAATCGGACCTGTGAAACCAGCCGCTAGTAAATAGGGCAGTCGCCCTACATGATCAATATGCACATGGGTGATGATCAGGGCTTTAACCGTTGAGATATCGAATTCAATTTTTAGCTGTTCGAAGCTATCTTTAGCGGCATCTTTTCCCTGAAAGAGACCACAATCAACAAGGAGAGAGTGTTCGTTATTCAGTATTAACTGGTGGCAGCTACCGGTCACACCGATAGCGCCACCATGATGAAGAATATCGAGCATGAGGCTACGAAAGATCGCTCCTTTTTAGTCTCGGTGATCTTTAATAATCATGAGCAGCATACTGAAGATAAAGGCAAGGAAGATGGCAATGATGGCGAAGACGCTGCTGTTGTAGAGCCGGTTTGGTTCTGTGGGATATTCCGGCAGCAGTGGGCTTTGCAGTACGCTTACCTGCTTAAGCTGGCGAGCGGCTTCTAAGCGAGTATTTTCTAGCGCAGCAAGTGCGCTGGAGTAGGTTTCCTGAGCAAACTGTGCTTGCAGTTCTAGCGTTTCATATTCAGCAGAAACACTGTTCAGCGAGCCACCCGATGCCTGTGCTATACGATCACGTTGTTCAATAATTTGGTCGCGTAGCGCGGTGATATTACGCTCAACTTGGCGCAACTCTGGTGATTGTTCGCTTTGGAAACTGGCGAGTGCGTTACGCTGCGCCTGGAAGCGTGCCAAGTCAGCTTCAAGTGTTGACACCACCTGATTAATACTTGCCACGGTATCAGTGGGCGAGACTAGACCAAACTCATTTTGGTACGCCAGCAAGGCGGCACGGGTTTCTTTAAAGCGCTCATCGAGTCGCACCATTTGCTGCTCTAAAAAGTGGACCTGCTCTTCGGCTAGACGATGACCCATTTCATTCATATGGTCTTCGCCAGCTTGCAGTAGCAGCGTGGTCATTTGATGGGCAAACTCTGGTGTATAACCCTGTACAGAAATATTAAGAACACCTGCGTACTCATCGAGCTCTATATTTACGCGGCGTAGATAGTATTTATGCAGGTCTTCAATCGGCGCGTCTCGATCATATAGCCTTGCGAAAATATCGCCGTGTTCGGTGTAGTGCTCTCGGATGTTTAGGTCTTCGTCTAGGAGGCGCAGCATATCCACTGACAATAAGTGCTCACGCAGCAACAAGAGATCTTTAGTATTACCAGCGCCGCCTCCCATTATTGATGACAGGCTAATTTCAGGGGCCGCCACTTGCGGGCTTTCCAGCACCACCGTGGCACGCGAAACATAACGCTCCTCTGCCCATACAAACCAGTAAAACGAAACTAAAATAATGGCGATAGCAGCCACGGCCCAGTGCGGCGACTTTTTTACAAAACTACCTATAGAACGTTGCATGGATTATTTTGCCTTTAAGCGATCAATAAAGCGCAGGTGCATTAACAGCCCCAGGGCAATAAGGGTGAATGTAAACAGCCAGAAATAGAGCATGCTAGTTCCGTGAACCACTTGATAATCCTCAAAAAAACCAAGACGAAGAGTTTCTAAACCATGGGGAATAGGGTTCAGCATGAGGTATTTTAGCAGCCAGTGAGGAAGACTATTGAGTGGCATAATCACCCCAGATAAAATCATTAGCGGCAGCGAGAGCATACGAATCACTTTGCCCACTTCTGGCACTAGAGTTGCTGCAACAGAGGTGACGAGCCCCAAACCCAAACCTAAACTCCAAAGTGATAACCAAGCTGCCAAGACTCTTATGGCATTATCGGGATACATATCCAACCCCAACATTAGCCCACCGCCAATAAAAATGAGGAATACAAAACTTCGTAACGCCCCTTCAAGAAAGCCACGTACCAGGACTGGATCGATGGGCTGCACTTGACGATAAGCAAATAATGATTTGTTGCCATCTATCGCGCCCATACCACGCATCATGCCCTCACGTACCAACCCAAACCCAAGCAGGCCAGCAATTAGCCAGGGTATAAACTCAGCATTAACAACAAGCCGGTCACCACGTATAAAACTTCGTACAGCAATCATAATACCGACGAATGCGACTGGCTCAAAAATCATCCAAAACCATCCCATGCGGTCACCCATCGTTCTGGAAAGGGCTTCACGCACGAACATGGCATACCACACACTACGGGTTACTTGCCACGGTGTGCGGGCACGCCGTGGCTCACTGCTTATATTTTCCATAGCGCTACTTTGTAAAGGAGTGAGGTGTGAGGTGTGAGGTGTGAGGTATTGACTCCCTCACACCTCACTATTTCCTTTTTTACAGATCTAAAGCGACTCGAGTTGTCACAGCGATTTGGAAAAGTATTCGGGTTAGCGTAGCCGCTAGCTGCAGATTATGTATGGGTGCGGCAGGCATCACCAAAATCTCATCACCCGGCCGTAGCGGTGAATTGCTGGCATGCTCGACTGCACCGTTCTGGCGGACCAATAAAATTTGGTCTTCATCAGCGCGCACAGTAAAGCCGCCAGCGCCTTGGACGTAATCGATCACGCTCATGCCGGGACGGTAAACAACGGCTTGGGGCACCAGGATTTCACCACTGATAAGTACGGAATCACTTATTTCAGGAATGGTAATGACATCACCATCCTGCAGGCGTATATCAGAGATACCGTCACTGTTAGCTACAACCAGTCGGCCGCTGGGCTCTAGGTCGCGAGCCCTTGAGATAAAACGCTCTATCAATTCGGCTTCTTGCAGGCGGATTTTCGCCTCTTCATCGGTCCGCGACTCTGCGCCCAAGTAGGTAGTTTCTAAGCGCCGTAAGCTGTCTTCAAGGGCCTCGGCTTGCTGCTGGCGCACGCTTTCACGCTGTAGAGAAACACTTTCTACTGCGGTCATGTTTTCCGGCACAGCTATAGCGTCCAGTAACTCACTTAAACGCGCATTGCGTGGCAGTGCATAGCGTGATGGCCCGTAGTAGCTGCCTTCCACTTCCACAACGATAGTCTCGCTACGCTGGTCTGCGCTGAATAGCACTTCATCGCCACTACGAATCATTTGGCCGTAGAACATGTCGATGGGGAAGTACTGAGCAATGGGCCCATCTTCACGGTCGCCGCGGAGTAGTACGTGGGAAACGCCGCTTTTAAGTCGTGCCAAATTAATTAGCTCAGCACCGCTTAGCTGATTGCCGACCAACTCATAACGGTGGGCACGATGCACGTCACCGCCTACTGCAATCGCGGGGCCACGCTCTTCTACCACAATGGTGTCGCCATCTTGGAACTGCGGGCGGGCAATGATGCCATCGATTAGAAAGTCATATAGGTCAACGGTTGCAACGGTGCGGTCATCACGCACCACCCTCACTTGGCGATAGCTACCAAGGTCTTGGTCAATCCCCCCGGACTGATCAAGGAAATACAGCAACGAGTCGTTGGGCGTACCTGCATAGCGGCCAGGATTTTCTACATAGCCCGTTACGTATACCGCAACTGGCTGCACGCCTTGCAGATTTGTATAGACCTCTACGTTATCCGGATAGACGGAGGTAATAGCACTGCGGACGCTGTTATCCACTTCCTGGCTGCTTTGCCCTTCTACATTTATCGGGCCAGAACCAGGAATAAAGATATTGCCCTGAGCATCTACCGGTAGCACGCGGTCAAACTCAAACGCCCCCCAGGCACGGACGGTGACTTGGTCGCCGGGTTTAATGCGGTAGTCTGGGTTAAGGCCATCGCCCATGGCGCCACGAAAGCCGCCAGTAAATAGATTAGCGCCAAATGGCGGCAAAGTATCGGTATCTTGCAGCGGCAACGTCACAGGGCCATAAGTACCGCTGCGCCAATCTGCACGAGGCGTATCGTTCACTTCGTCTTGCTGCTGTGCCCCCCCTTGCTGACTACTCTCAGACGGTAAAATAGTATCGGACAGGCTAAGAGACTGCGCCCAGGCTGCGCCGCCCATGACCGCGCTTAAAAAAGTAATAGACACGATTGCTGCGGTTTGCTTGAACATTAATAGCGCCCTTCAACTGTTTGCATGCCTATCTGCGTCACTACGCGTTGATTTACCCAGCCGTTGGGCGTTGCACAGACAAGAGCGCTGTTAGCACTGCCTCCTGCTGCAACTACGCGAAGCTTACGGCATTCACGCCCGCTGGCAGCTAAGTAAGACTCATCAGCAATAATCTCGACGTTATCACCCCACGGGCTGCGCGCCACGTTAAGAACTCCACTGGCCGGTGCTTGCGAGAGAAAATTATTGAGGCTTTCGTTTTCTAATAACGTCGCCGCATCATTATTCAGGACGTATCGCGCTTCTTGCTGATTACTACCAGAAGGGTAGCTTGTAGCACAGCCACTTATAGCGACCACACTCAGTGCTGTCAGCAGCATGCGCGCTGGCGATACAAATGAACGTTGGGATATTGGCATAATTGATTCCAGATGAAAGGCACGCTACCGCCCAGGGATTGAAACGGGCATATTCCCTTGCCCTACTCGATCTGTGCGGTTGAATGGGGTGGTGCACTATGTTCACACCAGGCTACCATTGTAGAGGATTACTGCCACCGCCTCCACATCGACAGCAGTTGTACTGACACTCATTTAAATTATGAAAACACTAACCCTTCAGAGAAAGAAAAACCGACCATTTTTCAATGATCGGCTGTCTATGGCCTGCTGAATAGGAACGCTTTCTTTACGAATGGTTCTCTTTCATTGGTAAGCGCCTTAGCCTTCCTGAATGAATACCCCACAAAATTGCCAACAAAAAGGCATATATCATGACGCCGCTATTATGGGTCATAAACACCTGCGACAAACCAAAATCGATATATGTTACGGGCAATAATACACCCGCCGTTGCTAACGCTCGGTCTGATAAACCATTCGCAGTGAGCCCTTTTGAAAACAGCCTTAACGGGATTAAATAAAGCGCAATCAGGACTGCCAGCCCTAGCAGGCCACGCTTAGCAAAAGCATCAATGAACTCATTGTGTGCATGGCCATACTCACCTATTTCACGTGATATGAAGCCTTGGTCGGATAATGCTAGCATCTCGTTCTTGTAGCCGTTGTATCCCCAACCAAGTAGCGGCTTTTCTTGGATAAGATGCGCCGCCCCACGCCACATTTCAAAACGCGCGCCTACTGATGTCGTGCGGTTCTCACCGGAAATATAAAGACTGACATCATTAAATGCTTCGTGAACACGCCCTTGCACACCTATTTGCGGCACGGCATACACAACGATAGCGCCTACAATAACAGCCGCTACCACCGCCGTTTTTAGCCTGACGGACAGATTTCTGCCATAGGCGCGGTAAAGCACTAATAAAACAATAGGGAAACCCACCCAGCCGCCTCGGCTACCTGAGAACAAAGATCCAAGAATGCCTGCTAGCGCCCCTAGCATTAAAAAGCACACCCACACGTGGCGATGTCGCTGCACAGTGGCCCACCCAAGTCCTGCTAAGCACATGACGCCAAGCAGCATGCTAAGGTTGCCAAATTGAATTACATACGTGTATCCCTGGGCCCGATCCACGCCTTCAAATAACTTTTGCCATCCTGCCCAGCTACCCGCGGCAATGGCACCAACAGCAAGACCACTCCATAGAAAAGCTCGCCTAGGCGGGAAGCGCAGCACCCACCAAAGCGCAGGTATCGCTAAAATAAAACGACTTGGCTTATCTAGCCCTCGACTACCCTGGCCATCCCACCAAACCTCTGCTAACGCAACGAGCGCATAGGCCAAAACAGCGCCCACTATCCAAGCATCTCCCTTTGAGAAACGCGGAACGCGCATGGTAAACAGCAGACCAAGCCCGCCTAACAGCAGCAACACTGCTCCCACTGAATAACCGCTAGGAATGACCAGCGCGATCGCACCGAACAGGAAAACGGCAACGCTAGTGTAAAACTCAGGAAAACGCGCTTGTACACTCATCGTAGAGGCACTCATGGATGGTCTCTCATCAAAATTCCTTACGGTACATACCAACAAGCAATCACAGCCAAAACTTAGCTGCCTTGCTATGCCTTATTTGAGAATTGCTGCCAACGCCACGTATCGATCATCATATCCTCGAGCGTTTTAACGGGTCGCCATCCTAAATCACGCTCGACTTTGCTGGCACTAGCCCAAAAAGCTGCTAAATCGCCTTCTCGCCGAGGAGCGTAGCGATGAGGGACTTCAACGCCTGTTGAGGCTACAAAGGCATCCACCATTTGCTTAACCGATATACCGCTTCCCGCGCCGAGGTTGTAACAATGAACGCCTGGGCTATCTAGCACCTTTAAAGCCACTCTATGCCCTATGGCTAAATCGACTACATGTAAATAGTCACGCACACAGGTACCATCATCAGTGGCATAGTCATCACCATAGATTGAGAGTTCCGGCAATGTTCCCGCCGCGACCTGGCTAATATAGGGCATTAAATTATTAGGAGTGCCCTGGGGAAGCTCACCGATATAGCCCGAAGGGTGCGCCCCAATAGGATTGAAATAGCGCAAAAGGCCCACCGACCACTGAGGGTCACTCGCGGAAAGATCTTCCAGCAACTGTTCCACCATGCCCTTGGAGGTGCCATAGGGGCTACTCGAAACGCCCCTTGCCATTGTTTCGATATAAGGTGGCTCAGCATCTACACCATAAACAGTCGCAGAAGAACTAAATAAGAGCCGCTTAACTCCTGCTTTCTGCATAGCGGAACATAAACAAATACTGCCGTAAACATTTACGTCATAGTAAGCTAAAGGGTTTTTAACACTCTCGCCAACTGCTTTTAATCCTGCACAGTGAATCACTGATTCAATAAGGTGATTTTGAAATATAGAATCTAACAGAGAAACATCACGTATATCACCATGATAGAAAAGGACATCGCGCTGCGTGATATTCTTAATGCGACCAATCACAGATTCGTTGCTGTTAGACAGGTCGTCCAAAATCACCACTTCATGACCAGCCTGAAGCAGCTCTACTGCTATGTGCGAACCGATATAACCGGTACCGCCTGTTAATAAAATCATATAACCCGCTCGTCAGTAAGCATTTGAATGCTTAAAGCCTTTGAAAACAGTCATAAAAATAATTCTTACATCAAACCACAGCGACCAGTTATCGATATACCACAGATCATATTCAACTCGACGCTGCATTTTTTCTAGGGTCTCGGTCTCACCTCGCAACCCATTTACTTGCGCCCAGCCTGTGATACCGGGTTTGACTTTATGTCTACGCATATAGGACTCAACAAGCTCCTTATAATATTCATTGTGCGCTAGCGCGTGGGGGCGGGGGCCTACAATAGACATACGACCTTGTAAAACATTATAAAACTGAGGAAGCTCATCTAGAGATGTCCTTCGCAAAAAAGCACCAATCGGCGTTATACGATCATCGCTCTTTCGAGCCTGAGTAACCGACCCGCCCTCCTCTTGATGCACTTTCATAGACCTGAATTTATAGACTTTAAACACCTTACCATTTGAGCCTGTTCTATACTGCTTAAAGAGAACGGGGCCTGGCGAGGTAACTTTTATCATCAAGACAATAAGTAAGCAGATAGGTAAAATCATCAGCGTAATCGCAGCACCGAAAAGAATATCCTCCGTACGCTTGACGACTCGCGCCACACCGTTAATGGGCGAAACGCTCAAGTCAATCGCCAAGTGACCAGCCACTTCGCTGGTACGATGATTAAGCAGCCGCATATCTTTAAAGTCAGGAATTAAGCGAATCTCTTCAGTATGATTCCTTAGCACATAAAAGATATTATGCACCATCTCGCCCATTTCCAATGGTGCGCAGATCCAAACTTCAGAAGCATTAGAAGCACTGATTCGTTCAGCTATTTTTTCAAGCTGCGCCATAGTCGGCATACTATGTAAGCGCTCAACGCCGGCGATGGAATGCCCCTCCCAAGAGGCCGAACGCATTCCTTTAGCAACATGAAGTACATTGCTGCCGGGGCCAATCAAAAAAATGGGACGACGGGCACCACCTCTAATGCGAATTCTACGCAGCCCATACTGCACGAGCGAGCGCGCACCAGCCGCCAATAAGAAAGAAAGAACGAGCGTGAGCCCTACCCACAACCTTGAATAGCGGTCAGCCGCATGTGCAAAATAAATCAGAGAAGCGGAAATAACACCGACCACTAACCAAACCATTAACAATTTGCTAACAATGTGAAACGTAGACGATACACGCCATCTTTTATAGCTACCGGTCGAGCTATTGATCACGACAATCATCAACGATATGCAGGCGAGTGCTAATACATATCGCTCGTGCAGCTCAAAGGTGCCAAATCTTGAAACGTAAGCAACTGAGCCTGATAGGATAACGATAAGGATATCCAGGATAGGGAAAATTATTTGGGGAGGATATCGCTCTGAAAAAATGATCCCCTTTTTGACGTAACTCTTCTTAAAAGTCATTTTCGCGCTACTCCGCTTATATATAACTTTTTAGCATAGGCAAATGGTTGGATCGTAATTACTCCTTTCGCATGCAAGGGCGCGGAACGCAGAAGAAGAAAAGCAACAGAGTATACGAAAAGGAAATTAACAATATTAGTGGATTTCGTCGTATAAGACTCTGTCAGGTTCGAAAACAAGAAAAGCATGATAAACGTAAACGCAGTGGCATACTCTGCAAAGCTCAACTTAGAGCCGAATAAACTTTTTATTACGAGAATGAAAATAGACAAATATAGGGCAATACCAATACCCCCACCCTGAACCAATACATCTATATAACCGTTATGACTATCCTCAGGATAAAAATCGCCCATGCCTTCCATAGGTCCGATCAAAGAAAATCTTTCAAAAGTCCAGAAATTGTCAAGCCCATAACCAAACCAGAAATGCACGCCCTTGGCATGCTCTATTACAAAATCCCAAATCGTCAGGCGACCAGTTAGAGAAAAGAAATTTCCAAAAATACTTACACCATCCTCATTGGTATATAAATCGACAACCTCCATGTTGGAAACAACCAAATAAAAGCATAACAGCATCTCTAAAAAGAGAAGCATTACAAAAACTTTTTTATGAACAAAATTATCGTTGAGAACATAATAGACGAGATAGAATAAAATCGACAGCAGCGCCACAAGCACACCTGTTGCCAAGCCTGTGCGAGAACCAGCATTAATAGCCACCATAACAGCCGATATCAACACTAATCCAGTATAGATTCGAACGCTTTTATCTTTACTGCATAGCATGAGCAGTATTGACGACGCAATTAACAAAGAGGAAAGCCGACCCAAGGCATTTTTCTGATCAAAAATACCTTTCCAATCACCCCTAAACTTACCTAGCTCCAAGCCTATCCCTGGAAAAAATGACGAAACAACGATGTTAGCAATAAGCAACAAGAACAGCGCAATAACTAGTGTTTCAACAAATTCAATTACAGTAAGCTTATTAGCTATAAAACAAGCCATCATTACGACAAGAGTAAAAACCACCACCTTTACGACACTGCCGCCCCCGCCACCAAAGAAGAGATTTACTAAATAAATATATAAGAAAAAAGCAGGAAAAAGCAGCATTCCAATATGAAAGCTAATGCCACTAAAGAAAACACATATTGCAAAAAACAACAGAATTACTAACATGGCCGAGTATAGCTGGATAGAGCTTAGCACTCTATCATCCAAATTACCTCCGCTTAGAAAAAACCAACATCCTAAAAAAATTAGGATAACATTGAAAGCTTTCATCTCAACCTTCCTGGGTTAGCCACGATTTACAGTTCCAGCGCAATAGACGATTATTTATCAACAATTGTTATTCAACAGCAATTACTTCAACAGTCTTCTTTTTAATTTCTCGATGAAGCCCATCTCCCACCCTTTCCCCCAATGATGAATTAGATAAGTTTCCTCCTCTATATAAGAGTACATTAACTGTTTTCTATCGTGCGACTTAGCATAAGGGTTATACGGATAAAAATACTGCCATGGCAGCTGGTTAATTCCTTCTGCATTTTTCTTGACACACGTATTTGCTACTTCTGGCGCTATTAGAAAGGGTTTATTATCGTTATGACGCTGCTCTATCAATTCGATAGCATTATTAAAAAAATGATGCCCTGCAATACCGCCTACAACAGCAGTATTAAGCCTATCTTTGTCTTCATAACCCAAAAAGCATTGATTATCGAGCAGGGGCTCGAGTGACTTCACCACCTCCATATCGACATCTAGATAGATACCACCATGGTCTCGCAATACAATCATGCGTACGTAATCAGATAAGAAAGCCCATCGCTTCTTATCAATACAGTATTTAATATATGTATTATTTGTATCAATATTTTGCTCATTCCATTCAATCACTTCAAAGTCCGGCATATGTACTCGCCAGCTTTTCAGACACTCTTTGTATAGGAAAGTCATTTCATTCCCACCAAACCAACAAAAATGTATTTTTTTAGGAATCATAACTCACCGAATTTTGTTACCAAATTTAATTAAATAATATGGATAGTCTTTAAAATACCGTTTTGACAACCGACGGGGCTCCTTAAATATTCTGTAAAGCCACCTTAAGTGCAGCTTATTCACAAGTTCCGGGTAATAATCCAGCCCCTTCGCTTCTACAAGTTGATCTAAGTAACCGCCACACGTAAAGCCAGTACCTTTCCAGCCACTCTCCCTCATATCAAGAAGCACCCGTTCCTGCTTACCAGCCCCCATACCAACAATTAGGATATCAGTAGAATTTGATTGCTTAAGAAATAATTTATATTCATCGTCGCTATTAAAATAACCTGATCGAGCTAGCACTACCTGCAAACCTGGATACTTGATTTCTAAAAGCATTTTGGCTTTCTGGATATTATCTTCAGTGCCACCCACTAATGTTACCGTGGAGTTCTGCTGCAACGCATGATTGAACACAACAGGAGCAAGTGACGTATCATCAAAGCTAGTGCGCGTTATTTTTTTATTTTTGAAGAGACGCGCATAAATAACAATTGCGATTCCATCCGCGTAAAACTTTATCTTTGCGCACTCTTCGCTACTCAACTCCTGAGCAACCACTCCCAAAGAAAAAGGATTGATAAAACTACAATCAACCCCCTTCTCTTGTTGAAACTCCCTTTCTAACTTAACCATCATTCTTCACCGCATGTATTTTAGAAACTAAAGATGTTAACTATTAAACTTAACAGCCTCTCTCCAGTCGATGACTAAAAAGCCGAATTTCTTATTGACAACATACAATGCCACCACATTTTGTATCAACAAGCATAGTAGTAATGAAAGCGCAGCACCATTAGCATTATACATGGGAATGAGCAACAGCGATGCTAGCCCGCCAATCACTACAGACCAAATGAGAATATTCCTTGCGGATTTTTGTTCACCCGCCATTAGCAGCAGTAATATGATAGACCCGGTCATAACATTTATCAATTGAGCAACCACCAAGATCCTTAGTACGCTACTTGCACCGCTGTAATCCGATCCAAATAGCCCCAGCACGGCTTCTGGCCACACAAGAAATACTGCCGCAGGTATGAATGCGGCACACGTCATTTGAAAAGCACTTTTCTGAGCTAACTCTCTTAGATTTTTTTGATCATTCTCATGCTGCAGTCTGGCAAATCTTGGCCCAAGAATACTATCGTAGACCGTTAAAATGAAACCAATAATCATTGCCAGCCTCAGCCCTAGGCTAAATATCGCAACATCGCGTTCATCGTGAAAAAAGCCTAGTACGATTCCAGCTCCCCACTGTGTATAGTAAAAAATGATGCCTACAAGTAAAAAATCGGGGAGACTTTTGTAAAAGCCTCTTGAAAAGCTCACTTTTTCTAGCGATACGAAGCGGCAGTCCTTGTATATTTTCAACACATACCATACAGCCAATAGTAAATAAAAAAACAAGATATACCCTAACGCCAAAACAAGCTCAAGAGCACTAAACTCATAATCAAATAGACTACCGAGCACTACCAGAATACTCAATATAATTGAGATACAACCTATCTCAAAAAAACATGAAACATTTGCTCTTCCCCAACCCTTCATAAGAAAATTACATAAATAAATAACGCTATAAAGCGGAGATATAACAGCCGTTACTTTCAAACTATCAACGCCATTCTCAACTGAAGAGAATAGCATTTGAGCAATTGCAGGGGCAAAAAACCATAGTAAAACTGAAAACAGGCAGCCTACCAAGATATTAACGTACATTGAGCGCTGGTAAATCCATTTCACCTCTTTTTTATTACTATTAGAGGTTGCTATGCCCATAAACTTAAGGGTAGCTCTATCTGTCCCGAGGCTGGTAAACACTTGAACGCCGATCATCACAGACAGACATAGCATAAAGGCGCCAAACGCTTGAACGGTTACAAATGTAGCCAAGACATAGGAGAGTAAAAAAGTCCCTCCAGCCGCGATCCCCCTGGCAGAAAAGGTAGTTAGCAGCTGGCTTTTCATGACTTTCTTGACAAGCATTCTACATTTCTCTTCTGGATTTAAAAAACTAAGTATAATATATTTCGGGGATTGCTTTAGGGCTGAATCATACCTGTTTGTTTAGAAGCATGTAACACGTAGCGTCTCATTGCGCCACTTATTCCATTTTTCGAGCAATGTAGGCGTATCTATTACGTGCTGTATCAAGGTGGATACAACAAAAAAGCTCTCGCTGTAACGGCGAGAGCTTTTATTAAACAGGCTATCTCATTGATCTACATATTATATACGAACATCTCATTTACACTCAGAAAAGATACCGCGCACCTGTCAGCCAATACGTTCTATTAGGCAGGCTTTGGTTCCGTATACTAGGTGCATCGCTATCGGCTAGCTCTACAAACACATCAAACGCGTCAGACACCTTATAGTACGCGCCTGCTGCCCAGGCATTGCTTTCTTCGCCTTTATCCCGCTCTACGTTGTAGTAATCTGCGACAAATGCCCAAGGACCCACGGTATAGGTGGCGCCAACGCCAGCAGTGTCGAACCCTCCCCCATAGAGGTCGCTATCTGCTTGCGTTTCCAACCCAAGGCGTGTGGATAACTGATCAGATATGTCATAGGACCCTATCAAGCCATAGAGCATTTCGCCATTGCCGCCGCCACGTACCACGTTTTCTACTGCGCCCAGCCCGACCTTCAGCGAACCATGCTGATAGCGGACACCGCCTTGCGTGGCGACAACCTCGCCCTCTCTACTCTGCTCGTCAACCGTCAATCCTCGCTCACTGTAGTGCTTGAACTGCACAAAGGTAGTGAAACCATTTAGCGCTGGGGTGTAATAACCGATGGAATCGCCACGCGACTGTATACCCGAAGAGTTGAACAGCAGCCCACGGTCTAGGTAAACATCAAATGGCAATGAAACAAACTGAGCGTAAAAGCTATCAAAGTTGCCTGCTTGAAATGTTCCATAGCGTTTGCTTGCCAAGCCAATATAGCTCTGACGAGTTTCATCAAAGCCATTATTTGCATCATCTTCATTGCCCTTGAAACGCCACTCTAAACGACCAAACGCGGTTAGATCAGATGTGACTTCATGGCTCATTCTAAAGCCTAGGCGTGAGTAAATATCGACAAACTCAACGCCATCATTCACTGCGTTACCGGCACTATCAAACTCGGGACCGCCACCCGCGACCCCCATGGCGATGCGGCCGTAGACATCTAGCTGAGTACCATCTTGATTATAAAGCGTGGTGGCGTGGGCAACAGAGCCCCAAAAACTGCCACTAACAGCTGCGGCTAGCATCACTTTTTTCATTATCACCATCCCTTACTTTCTTTTTATACGCATATGCGCAAAATGCTTACCTATGAATAACAATGTTATATCATAACTCAAAATTAGGGAAGATATTGATGCTTTTTAATATCACTAACATCTACTTTACAGCCTTTCATATATACAAAAAAACCGGCCTCATAAGAGGCCGGTTCTATTGGTTCTGCTAGGCAGCTACCCTTAAAGCAAGGTGGTTAAACCAAGCTTAGAAGTGGTAACGAGCGCCTGTCAGCCAGTATACGTCGTCAGTCAGGTCGCCAACTACGTCGCCCAGATTGGTGTCGCTGTTGATGCGGTTAGATGCATCAGCATCGGCGACTTCTAGGAATACGTCGAAGCTGCTAGAAACGTTGTAGTAGCTGCCCAGTGCCCAGGATTTGCTGGTTTCTTCACCGTCACGCTCAACGTTGTAGAAATCACCAGTGAATGCCCAAGGACCGGTGGTGAAAGTACCACCTAGGCCAACCTTGTCATAGCCATTTTCGTCGCTAGCGCCACGAAGATCGTAACCGCTGTTGTTGTCACGCGTTTCATAACCAAGACGCGCAGAGAACTGGTCAGTGAAATCGTAAGAACCGATCAGGCCGTAAAGCATTTCGCCGTTACCGCCGCCACGCTTCACATCTTCAACAAAGCCTAGACCAACAGTCACAGGGCCCTGTGCGTAGCGAACACCACCTTGTGGTGCTACAACACTGCCTTCATTAGAAACTTCACCAAATTCTCTGCCCCTATCTTGCCCATCTTCAAGCAGTCCGCGCTCACTGTAGTGTTTCAACTGCAAGAAGGCAGTGAAACCGCTCAGGTCAGGCGTGTAGTAACCGATAGAGTCGCCACGTGACTGTTTCGGATGACCAGCAAATTCTAGGCCACGATCGATGTAAACATCGAACGGCAGAGAAACAAACTGATTGTAGAAGCTGTCAAAGTTACCCGCTTGGAAAGTACCGAACTGGTCACTTTGCAAACCTAGGTACGCTTGACGAGTTTCCGAGAATGCATCGAAGTTGTTACCGTTGCGGTTACCAGACTCATCAGCACGGAAACGCCACTCAAGACGACCGAAAGCAGTCAGGTCACGAGAAACTTCGTGGCTCATGCGCAGACCAAGACGAGAGAAAACGTCTACGAACTCAGCGCCGTCATCAATACGGTTGCCAGCACTATTGAATTCAGGGCCGCCACCAGCGATACCCATGGCGATACGGCCATAGATATCCAGCTTAGTACCGTCTTGGTCGTATACAGTTGCTGCTTGTGCTGCAGCAGAGGCACCCAAGGCACCAACGATAGCAGTCGCTAAAAGTGTTTTTTTCATGATGTAAGTTCCTTAACTCGTATACTGTTTCGATCGTTGCTGCTCGGCTCTTAATAAGCCGGCAGGTGGCTTTTGCGGGCCATGCTCTTTTCCCATCCGCCGGTTTTTCCC
The DNA here is from genome assembly GCF_052378675.1 of Halomonas sp. AOP25-F1-15. Classification (NCBI taxonomy): domain Bacteria; kingdom Pseudomonadati; phylum Pseudomonadota; class Gammaproteobacteria; order Oceanospirillales; family Halomonadaceae; genus Halomonas; species Halomonas sp. AOP25-F1-15. The sequence goes on along the minus strand of NZ_JBQSXV010000002.1, from coordinate 277,036 downwards.
GGAGGTATGCGGCATGTCCTCAACTAAGCCTTGTTATAGTCCAATGCTCGCAGGACAAACTCTATACCGGGATTCCTATGAACGCAATAGAAAAAAACAGTGTTTCTTTACTATTTGCACTTTTTAATGGAACCCCTGCACCTTCATCCGGTCTCAGCCGCCCTTGAACTTCTGCTGTAGACCTAACAATTTGTCTTCCATGCTAAGCGAGCTGCGGGACTCATTTTTTTCCATATCAGGCTGCTTAGCCACATTCTGGTGGCTTTCTTCAGCTGCCGGAGAGGACTTTTTAGCTTGAGCTTGTTTTTGTGGCTTACTTACTTTCGACGCACCATTTTTCGCCCTACTATCTTTCGACTTACCATCTTGCGATTTAACATCATGCGGCTCACCGCGTTTTTCTGATGCATGCAATGCCGCTTGTTTATCCACATTTCCCGCAGGTTGCCCATCTAAATCAACCCGTTCAGCGCCAGCTCGGACTGCTTTGATATAGCGCGGCAGATTAACATAGTTAGCCAGGGCACGGCGTACAAGCTTGCTCGGCCATGCTTCCCGTTCAGCTAAATCTTGATGAATACCCACTTTCAGCGGCTTAGTATGGCCTTTGAAGAACGCTTTCGGGTAGCGCTCATACCATTCATTAAGTAGCGCGTGTGGGGACGGTGCCTGCGGTGTTACGGCAGCAGGCTGAAGTGACAATGATTCATTTTTTTGCGCTTCATCTAAGCCCGCACTGCTTACCCGCTCTTCAGACGGATCATTTGATGACGCTTCAGCGGGATTTTCAACTTCTTCAGTTTCTTCAATTATCGCACTGGCTTCAGTGGCAGCGACTGCTTCGGCTGCAGGAGAGTTCTGGGACGTTGCCGCACTTGGCTCGCCCTGCGGTAGCACATTGTTGCCTACTAACTGCTTTAAGCGCTGATTTTCCTCACGCAGGGCCTGTAGCTCAGCTTGGGTGCTCTCAAGACGCTGTTCTAAATCATCTAGCATAGTTATTAAGCTGGCGGCCATAGCCTTCTCCTTTGACCTTATCAGTCGGCAGTGCGCTCGTAGACGACGAAATCGTAATTTGGTTGCCCTTCCGCTGGCTGCCCCGCTACGCGCTGCACTTCGCGCCACACCCGGCCATCAATTTCCGGAAATGTGGCATCACCCTCTACGTCACAATCCACTTCTGTTATATAGAGCCTCTGAGCAAAGGGTAACGCCTGGCGATAAATCTCGCCGCCCCCCATCACCATAATCTCTTCTGCTGCCTCAATGGTGGCATGCTGGTCGGCTAGTGCAAGTGCTGCTGGAAGATCATGACAAACACGCACGCCTTCGTGAACAAACTCAGCATTACGTGTTACCACAACATTGAGCCGATTCGGCAGCGCTTTGCCAATCGATGTAAACGTTTTGCGTCCCATCACCAACGGCTTTGCCTGTGTCATACGTTTGAAGAATTTTAAATCTTCAGGCAAATACCATGGCAGTTTCCCCTCTACGCCAATGACCCTATTTCGCGCCATAGCGACAATCATAGCCACCGGCACTAATGGGTCGACGTTATTGCTCATACCGCCACCTTCGCTTTGATGTGAGGGTGCGCCTCGTATGCGTCAATTTGGATATCTTCAAACCGGAACGCAAACAAGTCGTTTATCTCTGGATTAAGCACCAGCTGCGGCGCTGCCTTCGGCGTGCGGGCCAGCTGTTCTTGTGCCTGCTCCATATGATTACTGTACAGGTGAGCGTCGCCCAGCGTATGAACAAACTCCCCAGGCTGAAGGCCAGCCACCTGAGCCACCATCGTTAGCAGCAGCGCATAGCTGGCGATATTGAACGGAACACCTAAGAAAATATCGGCGCTACGCTGATAGAGCTGGCACGACAGTTTTCCGTTAGCCACATAAAATTGGAAAAGACAGTGGCACGGCGGCAGCTGCATTTCATCTACCTGAGCAGGGTTCCAGGCAGACACAATCAACCTGCGCGACTGAGGCGTCGTGCGGATTTGTTCCAGCACCTTAGCGATTTGGTCAACGCTACCGCCCTTAGGGTCAGGCCAGCTACGCCATTGATAGCCGTAAACGGGGCCCAGATCACCGTTTTCATCTGCCCAGTCGTCCCATATCCGCACGCCGTGATCTTTTAGATAAGCGATATTAGTGTCACCTTTCAAGAACCACAGCAGCTCATGGATAATAGAGCGCAGGTGCAGCTTTTTAGTCGTCAGCAGCGGAAAGCCACGCGACAAATCAAAGCGCATCTGATGGCCAAACACGGAGCGAGTGCCCACGCCGGTGCGGTCATGGCGGTCAACGCCATGCTCTAAAACGGTCTGCATCAAGTCTAAATAGGGTTGCTCTAGCGCGGGCGTTGTAGCAGTCACAGAATTTCCAAATTAACAGGCGATGTAGCGGTTCATTTTAGGCGGAGAGGTCATAGGGGGCAATGTGTAGATCGCCCCCCGCCTGCACTCAACCTGCCAATACTTATCCATTGGTACTTTGTAGTTGAACATCAACTGGTTGAGAGCGTGACCAGGCGATAATTAATAGGCCTAACGCCATCATCGGCAGCGTTAACAGCATGCCCATCGTGACCCAATCGAAAGCAACAAACCCAATATGGGCATCCGGCAGGCGAACAAACTCGACCATAAAGCGGAAAACGCCGTAGCAGACTAAGAACATGCCTGAGATAAATCCGCGTGCGGTTGGCTTGGCAGAAACCCACCACAAAATGGCGAAGAGCACCGCTCCTTCCAGTAGCGCCTCATAAAGCGCAGAGGGGTGACGCGGTTCAGGCCCCATACCTGGAAATGGCATGCCCCAGGGCAGCGACGTTAAACGCCCAGGCAGCTCATGATTAATAAAATTACCGATACGCCCCGCACCTAAACCAATCGGCACTAGCGGCGCGATAAAGTCTGTCAGCGTTAGAAATGCCATTTTTTTTCGTCTTGCGAATATCCAGGCCGCGAGCAATACGCCGAGCAGCCCGCCGTGAAAACTCATCCCGCCATCCCACACGCGGAAAATCCACAGAAGATCGGCTGACCACTGCCCCAATCCATAAAATAACGCGTAGCCCAAACGTCCACCCGCGACGACACCTATCGCACAATAGAAAAGCAAGTCGCCGATATCATCATTATTGAGACCTAAGCGTGATGCGCGCCGGCAGCCAAGCCACCAGGCCGCTACAAAACCTACTACATACATCAAGCCATACCAATGGACTTGCAGTGGGCCCAAGGAGATAGCCACTGGGTCAATCGTCGGGTAGTTAATCATTTACACTCTCTAAGCTGACTAAAAGGATCAATTATTGAGGGCCGTTCATATACCAGACAGGGCAGCACGGCTACCCCAGTGAAACCGGCAGCCAGAGCTCATGTAGAAGCATCCACTTTTATCGTGCCAGGAAGCCAGTGCACGATCATATTGAGCAGTGTTTCTGGCTGGTACGGCTTGGCTAGCAGGTCATCCATACCGGCTGCTAGGCAGGCTTCGCGCCCTGCATTGTCGGCATTAGCCGTTAGCGCTACCAGCACACTTCTACCGTACTCATGTGTACGCTCATAATCGCGCCAGAGCTGGCTCGTTTCGAGCCCATCTAGCGTAGGCATAAAAATATCCATAAATACTAAATCAAACATAGTGCTTTGCTGGCGCTCAAGCGCCTCTTCCCCACTGCTTACGCCTTCCACCTGCAACCCTTGGGCCTCCAGCATTTGACTCGCCAACATCAAATTAACCGGCCCATCATCGACAACTAGCACGCGCAAATGTCGCTGCGGCGCATCAGTATCAAGCATAGGCTGACTACCCTGCTGGCCACTTTTATCGTTGTCAGCATTTTGAAGCGCCAGACTAGCGAGCAGTGACCGAATATCTGAAAGGCGCTCACCCACATCAAACACCCACTGTCGGCAGCCATTCGTCAAATCCTGCTCAGCGGTCGTATTCAGATACTCGAATAGCTTATCAGTCTCATTTTGCAGCAGCGCTAAGTAGCCAGACTTTAACCGCGATTCTTCGCGCGCCCGCTCACGTCCTGCCATTAGATGCTTCAACTGGCGCTGCTGATGCTGAATATCGTCCAATAGCGACTGCTCATGCTCTTGCTGTGTCTGTTGCGCGGCGGCACTGGCGGTTTGTGAGCAGACAATACAGGGTTCAATCTCGGCTAATACCACATTAACGCTGGCCAAGCGCTGAAGCGGGAGTTGAGACTCGTCGGCAGCCTTAAGTGGCGCGCGCCGATGTTCTGGCAGCGAACGTGACGCCGTGGCTAATAGCGCCTGACTGTGCCGCTCAAGTTCAGCAAGCTCTTGCATAAAGCGGCTATCTTTACGCCGTGCACGGGTTTTAATCAGCATCAGGAAAGCACCGACATTCAAACTACTGCCGATCAGCATTGCCAATGCCAGCCAGAGCATAGTGCTCCATGACACGTAGCTTGGCGACATCCACCACACCATCGACGCCACGGCGAGGCACAGGAATATTAGCGCTGCTTGTAAAAACAACAGTGGCCAAAGGAACGGCCATATAATGGCTTCCCAAAAATGCTCCCTTTGATAGCGTTGCGTCATCTCGCCTTCCTGATGGCCATACGGCCTGTGATAATGATACCGGCCTAAGTGTACGTCTACACTTCGTTACTGTCATGCAGGCCGTTGACTGAACGCTTTTTACTTTCTGATCTGTGAGTTTACGCTATGTGCTTAATTACGTTCGCCTGGCAACCCAGCACCTCCATGCCGTTACGTCTCATCGGCAATCGCGATGAGCTCCACGCGCGACCCACCGCACCGCTTGGCTACTGGGAAGCAAGCGCTGACGTTGCAGGCGGGCGCGATTTAGAGGCTGGCGGCTCGTGGCTGGCGGCCAAGCGAGGCGGTGTCGTGGCCGCACTGACCAATGTCCGCGACCCTCAGCTCGTCGTACCGCCCGGCGCACCAAGTAGAGGTGAGTTAGTAGCGGATGCCCTGAAATGTAATGATATTGACGAGTGGCTAACAGCGCTCAGCCAAGGCGATGCTTTACGCTATGCGGGATTTAATTTGCTCGTAGCAACACCGCAGCGCCTTTGGCTCCTGCATCGTAGCCAAGAGCACCTTACGCTCAATGAAGTGCCCCCTGGCGTGCACGGCTTATCCAACGCCAACCTTAACTCACCGTGGCCTAAGCTATTGCATGTACGCAGCGCACTTGAAAGCGCACTTGAAAACGCATTTGAAAATGCACTTGAAAACGGTTCCTCTGAAGATTGGCCCATCGCCGTTCAACAAGCGATGCAAAATCCGCAGGAAGCCACTAACGAAGAACTGCCCGATACGGGGATAGGCCTTGCACTAGAACGCCAACTCTCCGCGGCGTTTATTGTTGGCGAGCGCTACGGCACACGCGCCACATCGTGGCTCACGCTTGATGCCCAAGGCAATATCGACATCACTGAGCAGCGCTTTGGGCCGCTGGGGCGCAATGAAGGTAAAACCTCCCTAGCACTACGCAGCAGCGTGTGATGAAGCCCTGTCTAGTCTCGCGGCGGCATCAGGTGCGACAACTGCCATTCGTCTAGACGGCTCTCAAGATGCGCATGCACCAAGGCAGGCGTATCCAACGTCATGACTTCTTTGAGCAACTGCTGGGCATCCGACATCGGCACTCGACGGATGGCTGCGCGCACTTTAGGCAGGCTGGGCGCATTCATTGAAAGACTAGTAAAGCCCATCGCCATCAGCAGCAGCGCCCCGGCCGGGTCCCCGGCCAACTCACCGCATAGCGAAATAGGTTTATTGAGCCGCTGAGCATCGTGGGAAAGCTCCTGCAAGGCGCCCAGCAGCGCTGGATGCAGCGCATCGTAAAGGCTGGATACTCGTGGATTATTGCGGTCCACCGCCAGCAAATACTGAGTAAGGTCGTTGCTACCCACGGAGAAGAAGTCGATACGCTTGGCCAAGGCGTCCATTTGATAAATGGTCGCAGGCACTTCGATCATTACCCCCACTTGAGGCCGGATGACGCTGATACCTTCCTCGCCTAGCTCCAAAATAGCGCGGTCCAGCAGGCGCAACGCCTCATCCACTTCTTCTACGTTGGTGATCATCGGAAACAGAACGTAGAGATTATCCAGATCGACCGATGCTTTTAGCATGGCGCGCAGCTGCACCATCAGCACTTCCGGGTGATCCAGCGTGACGCGCATACCGCGCCAGCCAAGAAACGGATTAGCCTCTTCAATCGGGAAGTAGGGCAAATCTTTATCGCCACCGATATCCAGCGTACGCATAACGACTGGCAGCGGCGCAAAGCCTTCTAACTGATCGCGGTAAAGGCGAGTCTGTTCTTTTTCGCCGGGGAAGCGCTCGGTAATCATAAAAGGCACTTCGGTACGATAAAGGCCTACGCCGCCTATGCGACTTTTCAGCAGCGCGGTGGCATCTACCGCAAGCCCGGTATTGACCATTAGCGGCATGGTATAGCCGTCGGGCGTTACGCTGGGCAAATCCTGCTCATGTTCCAGAAACTCGCTAAGCGCTTTCTCTTCAGCAATCAGGCTTGCGTAGCGCGCGGTCAGCTCGGGCGCTGGGCGTACAAACAAGCGGCCGCGATGGCCATCTAGCACTACGGGCGCTCCGCCTAGACGCGGCAGCGGCAAATCCACCATACCTAGCACGGTCGGGATACCCATCGCACGGGCGACAATTGCCACATGAGAGGTGCTGGAGCCACGCACTGACACCAACCCTTTAAGCTTATCGCGAGGGACTTCACCCAGCATAGCAACGCTAATTTCATCGCCCACTAAAATGGCGTTATCGGGATAGGTTTCCGGCGTAGAGGGCGTATCTTCCTGCAGATGTGCAAGCACGCGGCGGCCTAGGTCACGAATATCTGCCGCGCGCTCACGCAGGTAGTTATCGTCAACTCGCTCTAAATACTGCACGTGACGACGCACTACATCGGCCAGAGCACCGGGCGCCCACTGCCCTTCACGAATACGCTTTTCAACTTCATCGGCTAGCGCTGCTTCGCCAAGCATCTGCTGATAAACATCAAATAGCGCCAATTCTTGAACCGATATGCGGCTTGCTAAACGCTCGGCCGCCGCGCGAATTTCGCTACGGGTTTTGCCAATGGCCTCTTTCAGGCGAGCGACTTCGTAATCCTGATCGCTAGGGACGAGATCCGGCACGCTATTCAGATCAGCTGGCGGAGTAATGACCACCGCTTCACCCATGGCCATGCCTGGCGATGCCGCAACGCCTTTAAACATTGCCTGGCCACCCGCAAGCGCCGGGCGCATTAGATTACCGGTTGCCAAGGCATGCGCCAGCACGCCGGCCAACTGGGCGGCCATCGTGACCAGAAAGGCTTCATCTTCATCATCATAACTACGTTTTTCAGCCTGCTGAACGACCAATACGCCCAGCATATGACGCTGGTGAATGATCGGCACGCCTAAGAAACTTGAATAGCGCTCTTCACCTGTGGACTCAAAATAGCGAAACTGCGGGTGAGCATGGGCATCTTCAAGATTAAGCGGCTCGCTGCGCTTGGCCACTAAACCAACCAGGCCTTCACCTAACGGCAATACGACGCGCCCCACTGCCTGAGTGCGCAGGCCAATAGTTTCCATCAATACCAGTGAATCCAGCGCTTTATCATAAAGGTAGAAGGAGCACACATCGGTCTGCATCGCTTTACGGATTCGACGTACCATCGTAGACAACGCGGCATCAAGGGTACGCGCGCCATTCACTTCCTGAATAACACGGCGCAGCACCTCAAGCATGGACGTTTTACCTTTCACTGTTATTTGCCTCGCTGAGGAATTTCTTGGCAGACTCGCGCCGCCCTAGTGTGGCAGCCAGCAGTCGCCCCATTCTTCATCCTGTGCCAGGCGCTGAACGCGGGGAGATAGCTCCCTCAGCGCACGCCGATAGACCTCTCGCTTAAAAGGCACCACTTGCCCTAGCGGATACCAATAGCTGACCCAGCGCCAACCATCAAATTCGGGCGTTGGGGTAGCCGTCATGCATATTTGGCTTTCCTGGCAACGAATTTTAAGTAAAAACCACTTCTGCTTCTGGCCTATACAGACCGGACGCGAATGTGTGCGAATCATACGTCGTGGCAGACGGTAGCGTAGCCAGCCCCGGGTGCAAGCAACAATATCAACATCGTCGGCGGTTAAACCGATTTCCTCAAAAAGCTCACGAAAAAGCGCTTGTTGTGGTGTCTCGCTTGCATTGATGCCCCCCTGGGGAAATTGCCACGCATTCTGTCCTACCCGACGTGCCCAAAGCAGCTGCCCCTGGCTATTGGCAATGATAATGCCAACATTGGGGCGAAAGCCGTCAGCGTCGATCACGGACATCACCTTATAAATTTTCAGTTACCCCCATTTTTCCACAAGGGTGACAAGCGTATCAATACATTATAACGCCATGCGGTGAATGCTTATGCTGCGCGGGTGGGAAAGCCTGGGCGACTCTGCGATAATTCGCCCCTTTACAGACCAATACCAAGCACTTATAACCACTGATTAAAAAGGGTGAGCATCGTGAGTCTGGCCATTTTCGATTTGGATAATACGCTGCTATCCACCGACAGCGATCATGCGTGGGGTGAGTTTTTACTCGAACAAGGCGTCGTTGACCCCATTGCTTACCACGAAGCCAATGAACGCTTTATGGCCGACTACAATGCGGGCAAGCTGGATATGGCGGCCTTTGTGGAAGTGGCACTTAAACCGCTGGCCGATAATTTGCCCGAACAGCTTTCTGCTTGGCATCAGCAGTTTATGGCTAGCAAAATTGAGCCACATATTTTACCCAAAGCAGAGGAGCTGCTGGCGCGTCACCGCACCCAAGGCGACACGCTGTTGATCATTACCGCCACCAACCGCTTTATTACTGCGCCAATCGCCGAGCGACTGGGTGTGGATAACTTGATCGCCGTGAATCCTGAAGTAAAAGAGGGCCGCTACACAGGGCGTGTTTCCGGCATTCCCAGCTTTCGTGAAGGCAAAGTGACTCGCTTGAATCAGTGGCTGGAGCACCAAGATATTTCAATGGACGGCGCTTGGTTTTACAGCGACTCGCACAATGATCTGCCGTTACTGGAAAAAGTCGATCACCCTGTCGCGGTAGACCCGGACGACACCCTGCGCCAAGTGGCAGAAGAACGCCAATGGCGGATTATGAGTTTGCGGGACTAATATCAGCAGCCGGTAGTGACGAGTAGTCATGAGCAAGCGTTACTCAGTAGCAAGTACTAATAAAAAACCCCACAAGCATGGCCTGTGGGGTTCGCGTAACTTGCGCCCATATATAAGCGGCAGCTAACGGGTTTAGCCGAGCAGGTGCTCAACCGCTGCACGTTCTTCGCGCAGTTCTTTCTCGCTCGCTTTCATCTTCTCTTGGCTGAATTCGTCCAGCTCAAAGCCTTGAACGATTTCATACTTGCCACCCTGGCAACGCACTGGGTAGGAGTAGATGATACCTTCTTCGATGCCGTAGCTGCCGTCAGACGGAATCGCCATGCTGACGATACCTTTAGAACCCAGCGCCCAGTCGTGCATATGGTCGATGGCTGAAGAAGCGGCAGAGGCGGCAGAAGAGGCGCCACGTGCTTTGATGATCGCCGCGCCGCGCTGTTGCACGGTAGGGATAAAGTCGTTTTCGTACCAGTCGCGCTCAACCAAATCAGATGCCGCTTTACCGTCAACCTTGCACTGGGCAATGTCGGGGTATTGGGTGGCACTGTGGTTGCCCCAGATGATCATGTTTTCAACATCTGTCACGTGCTTGCCGGTTTTCTGTGCCAGCTGGGCCAGAGCGCGGTTGTGATCCAAACGCGTCATCGCGGTGAACTGACCGGCCTTGAGATCCGGCGCGTTGCAAGAAGCAATCAGCGCGTTAGTGTTGGCGGGGTTACCCACCACCAGTACTTTAACGTCACGGCTAGCGTGGTCGTTCAGTGCTTTACCCTGGACAGAGAAGATCGCTGCATTAGCTTCCAGCAGGTCTTTACGCTCCATGCCCGGGCCACGCGGACGTGCGCCAACCAGCAGAGCGAAGTCGGCATCTTTAAACGCGACGTTCGGGTCATCGGTCGCGACGATGTCTTTCACCAGCGGGAAGGCACAGTCGTTAACTTCCATAACCACGCCGTTCAGGGCGTCCATTGCCTGAGGAATTTCCAGAAGCTGGAGAATGACAGGCTGATCCGGCCCCAGCATGTCGCCAGCGGCGATGCGGAAAATAAGAGAGTAGCTGATCTGGCCGGCACCGCCGGTAATCGCAATACGTACTGGATCTTTCATCATTGCTCCTTGATTGGTTCGCCTAGGGATGGTTCTCGCCTGAGGAGTGGCTCAACAGAACTCAAGACGCCAAGATGGTATGCCCAGCCGGGCAAAAACTCAATCAGACATGCGACTACGACCTATTTAACCAACGTACCGTTCCCCATCGGCTTGCTACTCGCTGAAAACACCGAGTTGCGTTATGGTGTCATCGTCTTAATGCCCTACCTGCTTGTTGCTAAGCTTTTTTTGTTACGTTGTTTGTTAAGCTTTTTATTAAGGACATGGACGCCCCCATGCGAAGAATCCCCTTTTCTTATGCCCTGGCTAGCCTACTGGTGCTGGCGCTGGTGATATGGCTCGCGTTTGGCAATTTCCAGCGTTTCCAAACAACGCCGCCAGATGCCCCCGCGCGCAGCCAAACAGGCCCGCGCGTTGAAGTGATTGAACAGCAAAGCACACCGTTTATTCCGCAGCAGATCATCCAAGGCCAGCTAACCGCCGAACGTGAAACCACTCTGCGTGCCAACTTAGCGGGCTTTGTGGCGGAGAAGCCGGTGACTCAAGGCAGTCGTGTCCAGGCGGGTGACACCTTGCTAGTGCTGGATAACGATGCTCTACCCGAGCAGTTGCAGCAAGCTCGCGACGAACTGGCAGTGGCCGAAGCGGAGTACAGCGGTGCGCGCAACCTGCGCCAGCGAGAGTTAATCTCACAGCCGGAACTGTTGCGCTTACAGAGTGCGCTCAGCGCCAGCGCCGCGTCGGTGGCACAGCTACAGAAACAACTCAATGATAGTCGCCCCACTGCGCCTTTTGATGGTGTGCTGGATCGCGTGCAGGTAGAGGTGGGTGATCTATTGCAGCCCGGTGAAGAGTGGGCCCAGCTAGTGGATGACCGCCGTTTGAAGGGCGCAGCCTGGGTATCTCAACAGCAGGTAGGCGATTTGACCGAGGGTTTGCCGGTCACCGCACGGCTGCTGAATGGCGACCACCTGGAAGGCGAGCTGACCTTTATAAGTCACCGTGCCGAAGAAGCCACACGCACCTTTTATATTGAGGCCACATTGGACAACCCGGCCGGTAAGCGACTAGCAGGCGCCAGTGCGGAGCTCACCATTATTCTGCCGCCTCGCCAAGTTCACACGCTCTCGCCTGCGCTACTTAGCCTAAACGGCGAAGGCCAACTGGCCGTTAAACATTTAGATGCTAACGACCAAGTGCAGCAAACCGCTGTGCAGTTGGTCAGCGCCGACATACAGCGTGCTTACGTTGCGGGTTTACCGGATCCGCTGCGCCTGATTACGCTTGGCGCTGGCATGGTGGACATCGGCGAAACGGTTACGCCGGTACCTGCTGAAGACCCCATCATTTCGCAACCGCAAGTCGGGCAGGATAGCGTTCATGCGCCAGTTGATTAATGCGGCGTTAGAGCACACCCGCACCACGCTACTGTTATTGGTGAGCCTGCTTTTGGCGGGTACCGTCGCTTGGCAGATGATTCCTAAAGAAGCCAACCCTGACGTTACGATCCCGATGATTTATGTCTCGCTGTCGCTGGAAGGCGTTAGCCCAGAAGACGGAGAACGGCTGCTCATTCGGCCCATGGAGCAAGAGCTTCGCGGCATTGAAGGGCTACGCAAGTTCACCGCTCAATCCAGCGAAGGGCATGGTTCCATCACTCTGGAGTTTGATCCCGGCTTTGACCCGGACACCGCGCTGACTGACGTTCGCGACCGGGTAGATATTGCCCGTAGCGAGCTGCCTTCAGAAGCCGATGAGCCGCGAGTCATGGAGGTCAACGTTTCAGAGTTCCCGGTGTTAACAATTGGCCTTTCCGGGCAGCTGGATACCCGCGAGCGCATTACCGTTGCCAGACGCTTGCAAGAGGAAATTGAAGGCATCGCCGATGTGCTAGAGGTCGATATTGCCGGCGACCGTGAAGACCTGCTGGAAATAGTCGTTGATCCGCTAGTGCTCGAAAGCTACGGCGTCGATTTTGATGCCCTGTTTAATCAGGTGTCTCGCAATAATCGCTTGGTCGCTGCGGGTAGTATCGATACCGGCGCCGGGCGTTTAGCGCTCAAAGTGCCTGGCATCATTGAGTCCCTTGAAGACGTCATGAATATGCCGGTCAAAGTCGAGGATGACAAAGTCGTCACCTTTGGCGACGTAGCATGGATTCAGCCTACCTATAAATCTCCTGAGGGTTTTGCCCGTATAGATGGCCAGCCAGCGGTGGTGCTAGAAGTTTCCAAGCGCGCCGGGGCGAACATCATCGCAACGATTAGCGCGGTACGTGAGCGTTTAGCACAAGCCGGTGATTTACTGCCCGAGCAGCTGAGCTTCACCACTATTTTGGATGAGTCGACCACCGTTGCCAATATGCTTTCAGAGCTATTAAACAACGTATTGACCGCCGTGGTGCTGGTGCTGATTGTGGTGGTCGCGGTGATGGGATGGCGCATGGCGCTGCTAGTCGGCCTGACGATACCAGGCGCTTTTTTAACCGGCATACTGCTGGTGTGGGCGTTTGGCTTTACGCTCAACATTGTGGTGCTGTTCGCGCTGATTTTAGTGGCCGGCATGCTGGTGGACGGTGCGATCGTGGTGAGCGAGCTAGCTGACCGCTACTTACGGGATGGCCAAACGCCTCACCAAGCGTGGCTAAACGCCGCGTCACGCATGAGCTGGCCGGTAATCGCCTCTACCGCTACCACGCTCGCCGTCTTTATCCCCTTACTGTTCTGGCCCGGCGTGGTGGGTCAATTTATGAAGTACCTGCCCGCTACGGTGATTCTGTGCCTACTGGCGTCGCTGGCCATGGCGCTGATATTTTTACCAACGCTGGGCCGACTGTTTACCCGCACCGCGACGAACCAAACAGATGCTAGCCTTGAGCCCGCCGCCACCTCATTAGGCCGCGGCTATCGGCATGTGCTTGCCCGCTTACTCAAACATCCGGCGTGGGTGTTGCTCGTCACCGTGTTGCTAATGGTGCTGCTGTATACCGGCTATGCACGCTTTAATCACGGCATCGATTTTTTCCCTAACGTTGAGCCAGATAGTGCCCAGGTGCTTGTTCGCGCTCGTGGTGATTTCTCCGCAGAAGAGACCGATGCCATTGTCCAGCGAGTGGAAGCTAAGCTCTCCGGCCTGAGCGAAGTGAGAGCGCTCTATGCGCGCTCCTTTGCGCTACCCAACGAGCAGATAGGCAATGATGTAATTGGCATGCTCCAATTCCAGTTTATAGACTGGCATGAGCGCCGCCCTGCCCGGGCTATTTTAGCCGACATGGCCGATCGCGCCCGCGACATTCCTGGCATTACGCTTGAATTTCAGGAACAAGAATCGGGCCCCGGCGGCGGTAAGCCGATTGTGCTAGAAGTAAGTGCCACCAACCCCGATGTCGCCGACGCAGGGGTTGGCCAGCTCACCCAGCTAATGCGCGAGCTGGGTGGCTTTGTCGATATTCAGGACAATCGCAGCTTGCCGGGGGTCGAATGGCAGGTGAACGTGGACCGCGAGGCCGCCGCGCGCATGGGCACCGACATCACCACGATTGGTAGCGCGGTGCAACTGCTCACCACTGGCCTTCAGGTAGCGAGCTACCGGCCGCCGGAAGTCAGCGATGAGGTCGATATTCGCGTGCGCCTACCTCAACACTGGCGCTCGTTAGACCAGCTAGAGCGCCTGACCATCAACACTCAGCGTGGACAGGTGCCGATCTCGCATTTCGTGACGCTAGAGCCCGCGCCTAAAGTGGGCACGCTTAGCCGTATTGATGGCCGCCGCGCCATTACGGTTGACGCTGACCTAGCCCCGGGCTACCTCGCCGACGAACGCCTGCGCGCCCTGCTCGACGCCAGCCGCGACAGCCTACCCGATGGGCTAATGGTGAACGTTGCTGGCGAGCAGGAAGATCAGCAGGAGTCGATGCAGTTTCTGGTCAGCGCATTCTTAATCGCTATCGGCCTGATGGCGATTATTTTGGTGACCCAGTTCAACAGTTTCTATCAGGCGGGTCTGGTACTGTCAGCGATCGTTTTCTCAACCGCCGGTGTACTGATGGGCCTGCTCATAACCGGTCAGGCGTTTGGCATTGTGATGGTGGGCATGGGCGTCATTGCCCTGGCAGGCATCGTCGTCAACAACAATATTGTCTTGATTGACACCTATAACGAGCTGCGTGGCGAAGGCATGGCGCCGAGCGAGGCGGCCCTGGAAGCAGGCTGCTTGCGCTTACGCCCGGTACTGCTAACGGCGATCACCACGGTGCTGGGGCTGATGCCAATGGTACTGGGTATCAACGTCGACCTATTTACCCCTGCGCTCGGCTTTAATGCGCCTTCTGCTCAGTGGTGGACACAGATGTCCAGCGCGATTGCGGGTGGCCTCACCTTCGCCACCGCGCTCACGCTACTGCTCACCCCTTGTATGCTGGTGATTGGCGGCAAATTGCGTCGTGAATCACGAGTAGCCAGCAGCGAACGATAAGCAAGGGAGCAACAAAACGCCACGACGACAAAAGCGCCGCATGGCGGCGCCTATTAGATTGTCTGCGTTAGCTTATATAAGTGAAATTAAGCAGGTGCTTTGGCGTTCTGCGGGCTGTTAGCGGCATGCAGGCGCGCAATCAACTGGTCTTCGAGCGCGAAGCGCTCCGTCAGGCCTCGGGCCAAACGGTCAATCCAGGCGGGCAAACGGGCAATATTCTGCTCGCAGCTGAGCGTAGAGCCAAAGTCAGCATCAAACTCCAGCACCATTTCGGTCGACATCTCTAAGCGCTCCAGTAATTTAGCCGCGATGACTAACGCAGCCTCATCGCCAAAGGCTTGCGCTTCTTCCGAAAGCTGAGGGTAAATTTCAAAATGACCGGCGCTGATGTAGTCCATCAACTGCTCACTGAAGGTATCGATAGGCGCTTTGCTCACCGCTTCTAGCTCAGCATCACACGCCTCTTTTAACTCAATGAAGCTTATTAACAGCTGGCGACGCTGATCTAGCCAGCGGTCGATCAAGGTGTGCACGCCCCCCCAGCGCTCCAGGGCATTTTTGCAATCTTCGAGCATGGAGCTCTCTCCTTAACGGTGCATAACTCTTTATAATTACGCGTGACGCTCTGCATAATCCTATACGTGAGTATTTACTTAACGGCTCGTTTAACCGCGATTAGCATTGAATAGGCTTAGATTCACTTCTCTCTCCACCCCTGTCAATACCAGCCAGTACGGTTTCCATAGCACTAAAAACCCAACCACCATAACACTTTCTTCTATGGCCGATGGCAAGCGCCCCCAAGCAGCAGGCCGTGGCGTGGTTTTAACTTTTTTATGCTCTCACCTTCCGGTGTCTTTTGCGAGCAAAGCACGTAGTAGCAGGCCTTTTGAAAATATATTTTAAACCTAAACATTTTATGCTTGAATTTTATTGCTTCTTTTTCTATCTTCAGAAAAGAGTGTGTTTCCCTGTGGAGAACAAAAATGAGAATCGCCTGCCTCGGTGGAGGGCCAGCCGGCCTTTATTTTGCCATCAGCATGAAACTGCAGGACCCTTCCCATGACATCGTAGTCATCGAGCGCAACCGTGCAGACGATACGTTCGGCTGGGGCGTGGTTTTATCAGACGAAACCTTAGATAACCTTGCAGCCAATGACCCAGTGAGTGCAGCGCGTATTCGCGAACATTTCGCTTATTGGGATGATGTGGCGGTCGTCCATAAAGGCGTTAAAACCGTTTCCACCGGCCACGGCTTTTGTGGCATTGGCCGGCGTCAGCTATTGATTCTATTACAGGCACGCGCTCGTGAACTGGGCGTTGAGATGCGCTTTGAAACCGATGCCACGCAAGCCAGCATCGACCGTTATCGGCACGAGTACGATTTGGTACTGGCCGCCGATGGCCTTAACTCTCGTACTCGCCAAACCTACGCGGAACATTTCAAACCGGACATCGATGTCCGGGCGTGCAAGTTTGTCTGGCTAGGAACGCACCAAACCTTTAACGATGCCTTCACCTTTATCTTCGAAAAGACCGAACATGGCTGGGTCTGGGCGCACGCCTATCAGTTTGATAACGACACAGCGACCTTTATCGTCGAATGCAGTGAAGCCACCTGGCAGGCGTTTGGCTTCGGCGAGCTGAGCCAGCAGGCATCTATTGACGTCTGCGAACGCATTTTTGCCAAGCACTTAGGTGGGCACCCGCTGATGACCAATGCCCACCATGTGCGCGGTTCGGCGTGGATCAACTTCCCGCGCGTGCTGTGTGAACAGTGGCGCTATGAAAACGTCGTGCTCATGGGCGATGCCGCCGCAACGGCGCATTTCTCGATTGGTTCGGGCTCCAAGCTCGCGCTAGAAAGCGCCATTGCCCTGGCTAACTGTCTGCACAGTGAGAGCAGCATCGCCACGGCGGTTGCCCGCTATGAAGAAGATCGTCGTTTCGAGGTACTGCGCTTACAGTCAGCCGCCCGCAACTCTACCGAATGGTTTGAAGAAGTAGAGCGCTACTTGGACCTCGACCCGGTGCAGTTCAACTATTCGCTATTGACGCGCTCCCAGCGCATTAGCCATGAAAATCTGCGCGTGCGCGACCCGCAATGGCTAGAAAGCGCTGAGCGCTGGTTTCAAACCCAAGCAGGCAACCCTGGCAGCGCTCGTGCGCCGATGTTCGCGCCTTACCAGCTGCGTGACATGACGCTGACCAATCGCGTCGTGGTCTCACCCATGGCGCAGTATAAGGCCATTGATGGCTGCCCTACCGATTGGCATTTTAGCCATTACGCTGAGCGCGCTAAAGGCGGCGCAGGCTTGGTGTATACCGAAATGACCTGTGTTAGCCCCACCGGCCGGATTACCCCAGGTTGCCCGGGGCTGTACGCCCCCGAACACGAGGCGGCGTGGCGCAGGCTGTGTGATTTTGTACACGCAGAAACCAAGGCCAAACTGTGCGCGCAGCTGGGCCACTCCGGGGCTAAGGGCTCCACTCAGCTGGGCTGGGAAGAGATGGATGCCCCGCTTGCCGACGGCAACTGGCCGCTGCTTTCAGCCTCTGCTGTGCCGTGGGCCGCGCGTAACCAAGTGCCCAAAGCGATGGACCGCGACGATATGGACCGCGTGCGCGATGCGTTTGTCAGCGCCGCGCAGATGGCTGATCGTGCGGGCTTTGACATGATTGAGATTCATGCGGCACACGGCTATTTGCTCTCTTCATTTATTACCCCGCTGACCAACCACCGCGCCGATGAGTACGGCGGTAGCCTTGATAACCGACTCCGCTACCCGCTGGAAGTAATTAACGCCGTGCGCAGCGTTTGGCCGGCCCATAAGCCGCTGTCGGTGCGTATTTCCGCCAACGACTGGTGCGGCGAAGAAGGCATTACTCCCGATGATGCCGTTGAGATTGCCAAGCGTCTGCGCGATGCCCAGGTCGATATCATCGATGTTTCAGCCGGGCAAACGTCGCCACAGGCTAAGCCGGTGTATGGGCGCATGTTCCAAACGCCGTTTTCTGACCGCATACGCAACGAGACACCGATTGCCACTATGGCCGTGGGCAATATTTACCAAGCCGACCACGTGAACTCGATTCTGATGGCCGGTCGCGCCGATCTAGTCTGTATCGCCCGCCCTCATCTTGCTGACCCTTACTGGCTTCTTCACGTAGCGGCAGGGCTAGGCGACAGCGACGTTGAGTGGCCCGCGCCCTACCGAGCAGGTGCCGATCAGCTACAGCGTTTGGCAGAACGTGGCGAGGGCTGGGTATGAGCCTGACCGGCAAGCGAGCGGTAATTACCGGCGGCGGTAGCGGTATCGGCGCCGACATGGCGCTGGCTTTTGCGAGCGCAGGGGCTGAGGTGACGATTATCGGGCGTCGCGAAGCGGCTCTAAAAGCTGTCGCTGACCAGCATCGTGGTATTCATTTAGCAGTCGTTGATGTCACCGACGAAGCAGCCATGGTGGCTTTTTTTGCACAGCTTGGCAGGGTCGACATTGTGGTTGCAAACGCGGGTGCGGCAGAAAGCGCATCCTTCGCAAAAACATCGTTTGAACAGTGGCAGCGCATGCTCAACGTTAATCTTAGCGGCGTTTTTCTGACGCTACGCGAAAGCCTGAAGCAGTTGAACGACGGCGGCCGCCTGATTGCCGTCGCGTCAACTGCAGGCCTTAAAGGCTATGCCTATGTAGGCGCTTACTGCGCGGCAAAGCATGGCGTGGTCGGCCTGGTACGTGCCTTGGCTATCGAAACCGCCACGCGCAACATTACCGTAAATGCACTGTGCCCCGGCTTTACCGACACGCCGTTATTGGCTGCCAGCGTTGACACCATTGTGGCTAAAACAGGCCAGTCAGCCGAGCAGGCAACCTCGCACTTTGAATCGACTAACCCGACCGGGCGATTGGTCACACCGGCGGAAGTCAGTGCTACGGCCCTTTGGCTATGTGGCCCCAACAGCAGCGCGATAACCGGGCAGGCAATCTCTATTTCGGGCGGTGAAGTATGACGGACGAACGTTTAACCAAAGAGCGCCTGCGCTTGTGGCTGCGCATGCTGCGCGTTACCCGCCAGGTAGAGTCCGCGCTGCGTGAACGCCTGCGCACGGAATATGACTCTACGCTGCCGCGCTTTGACGTCATGGCCGCTTTATCTGCCAATGCAGAAGGCCTGAAAATGAATGAGCTATCTCGCCGCCTGCGGGTTTCCAACGGCAACGTCACCGGCATTATTGATCGTTTGGTGGAAGATGGCTTCGTGCAGCGCATTGCGATTGAAGGCGACCGTCGTGCCACCCGCGTGTGCCTTACCGAGACAGGCCAGGAAAGCTTTAACGGCATGGCCGCTGCCCATGAGCGCTGGGTGAATGCACTGTTTGAAGAAGTCACCGAAGCGGATGCCCATCATATAGGCGAGCTGCTTCACCGCTTACCTACCGATACGAGAACAATAAAATGAAAAGCATGAAGGAATTAGTCCCCGAGCATTTTATCTGGGAAATGAAAGGTGACGTCGCGGTTATTCGGCTGAATCGCCCGGAGCGTAAAAACCCGCTGACCTTCGAAAGCTACGCTGAGCTTCGCGATACCTTTCGCGACCTTGCCTACGCTTCGGATGTGCACGCGGTGGTGTTTACCGCTAACGGCGATAACTTCTGCTCGGGCGGCGATGTGCATGAAATTATCGGCCCCCTGGTAGGCCGCGACATGAAAGGGCTGCTCGAATTCACCCGTATGACCGGCGACTTGGTCAAAGCGATGCTGAACTGCGGCAAACCGATTATCGCCGCCGTCGACGGCATTTGCGTCGGTGCCGGGGCGATTATCGCCATGGCCTCGGATATCCGCTTTGCCACCCCCCGCGCCAGCACCGCATTTCTGTTTACTCGCGTGGGGCTGGCGGGTTGCGACATGGGCGCCTGCGCGATACTACCGCGCATTATCGGCCAAGGCCGAGCGGCGGATTTGCTCTACAGCGGGCGCAGCATGAGCGCCGAGGAAGGCCTGCAGTGGGGCTTTTATAACCGCGTAGTGGCCCCTGAGTCGCTCATTGACGACGCCCTTGCTTACGCCACCCGCCTGGCTCAAGGGCCTACCTTCGGCCACAGCATTACCAAAACACAGCTTAACCAGGAGTGGTCGATGAGCCTAGAGCAGGCCATTGAATCAGAAGCGCAGGCGCAGGCTATCTGCATGCAAACCAATGACTTTGAACGCGCCTACCACGCCTTTGTAGCCAAACAAAAACCTGAGTTCAAGGGGGACTGATGAGCGACAAGAGCTTCCTAGCATGGCCCTTCTTTGAGGCTAAGCACCGCGAGCTTTCTGAGCAGCTTGAAGCGTGGTGCCAAGCACAGCTGCCCCGCGACCATAGCGATGTGGATGCGACCTGCGTGCAGCTTGTGCACGACCTGGGCGCGGCGGGCTTCTTACAAGGTACCTCGGGCGAGCATATCGACGTGCGCAGCCTGTGCCTGATTCGCGAAACGCTGGCTCGCCACGATGGATTGGCCGACTTTGCCTTTGCCATGCAGGGGCTGGGCACCGGCGCAATCAATCAATACGGCAGCGATGAACAGAAAAAGTGGCTGGATAAAACCCGCCGCGGCGAAGCGCTTTCGGCGTTTGCTCTCAGCGAGCCTCGCTCTGGCTCAGACGTGGCCCAGCTGGACACCACGGCTGAGCGCGACGGCGACAGCTACCGTATCAATGGCGAAAAAACCTGGATTTCCAACGGCGGCATTGCTGATATTTACACGGTATTCGCTCGCACCGGTGAAGGCCCAGGCGCCAAAGGGCTTTCCGCCTTTCTAGTGCCCGCCGATACCCCAGGGCTGGAAATTCGTGAGCGCCTGGAGTCTGTAGCGCCTCATCCGTTAGCGCGGCTGGGCTTTAACGATATGCTGCTGCCGGCCAGCGCGCTGATCGGCCAAGCTGGGCAAGGTTTTCGCATTGCCATGTCGGTACTGGATGTCTTCCGCTCAACGGTAGGTGCCGCGGCACTCGGTTTCGCACGCCGAGCGCTCGATGAGTCGTTGTCTCGCAGCCGCTCTCGCGAGCTGTTCGGCGCTACGCTTTCTGATCTGCAGATGGTGCAGGGCCACTTAGCCGATATGGCACTGAACGTCGATGCCGCCGCCCTATTGGTGTATCGCGCCGCCTGGACCAAAGACCAAGGCGCTGAACGTGTTACCCGTGAAGCGGCGATGGCCAAGCTTTTTGCCACCGATCAAGCACAGCTCGTTATTGATCAGGCCGTTCAGCTGCATGGCGGTGACGGCGTACGTAAAGGCCATATCATCGAAAGCCTCTACCGGGAAATCCGCGCGCTGCGTATTTATGAAGGCGCGTCCGACGTACAAAAAATAGTGATCGCCCGCAGCATGCTCGCCGAGGAATAAGCAGACAAATAAACAGCCAGAAGCCACACCGCTTGAGTAAGTTTTATCCAAAACAATAAAACATTACGCCAGACACCGTATCCCTGCCCAAGGCGCACTTAAGGCGCACTTAAGACGTATTTAAGACGTATTTAAGACAGAGCCAGGACGTGGGCAGGAATAAACAACGACACCGAATACGGAGGTTGGTCATGTACATCCAGTCAGCCCATGCTGATACTTTTGCGCGGGATAACCTGCCACCCATTGATTGCCAACCCGCGTTTTTGCTCGCAGGCTGCGATTATCCTCAACGGCTCAATGCCGGCGTGGAACTCTGCGACCGGCTGCTATCCCAAGGCTTTGGTGAACACATTGCCTTAGCGGGCAACGGCCGTCGCCGCACCTATCGCGAGCTCACCGAATGGACCAACCGGCTGGCGCACGTATTGGTAGAAGACTTAGGCATCATGCCCGGCCAGCGAGTGCTGATTCGCTCAGCGAATAACCCGGCCATGGTCGCCTGCTGGCTAGCCGCCACCAAGGCCGGTGCCGTAGTGGTTAACACTATGCCCATGCTGCGCACGAAAGAGCTGAGCCAGGTGATTGATAAGGCAGATATTAGCCTGGCCTTATGCGATACACGCCTGCTCGACGAACTGCTGGAATGCCAGCAACAGTGCCCGGTTCTGAAACGCATCGTGGGCTTTGATGGCACCGCCAATCATGATGCGGAACTTGACCGTTTAGCACTAGGCAAACCCGCCACGTTTGACGCGGTAGATACCGCAGCCGACGACGTCGCGCTGCTAGGCTTTACTTCCGGCACCACCGGCCCACCAAAAGCCACCATGCATTTTCATCGCGACCTGCTGGCGGTTGCTGACGGTTACGCCAAAGAAGTCCTGCAGGTCACGCCAGAGGATGTCTTCGTCGGCTCTCCTCCGCTGGCCTTCACTTTCGGCCTGGGTGGGCTGGCAATATTCCCACTCCGCTTTGGCGCTACGGCCGTGTTACTTGAACACGCCTCGCCGCCTAATATGATGGATATTATCCGCGAGTATCGGGCCACGGTGGTATTTACAGCGCCAACGGCTTACCGGGCAATGCTCTCGGCACCCACTACTCAAGCGGACCTAAGCAGCCTGCGGGTGGCTATTTCGGCGGGCGAAACGCTGCCTGCACCGATTTATCATGACTGGATAAAGCAAACGGGCACACCGATTCTTGACGGTATCGGGGCGACGGAAATGCTGCATATCTTCATCTCTAATCGGCTGGACGACCACCGCCCTAACTGCACGGGCAAACCGGTAACTGGCTACGAGGCACGCATCGTGGATGATGCAATGCACGATGTACCCCGCGGCACGATCGGCAAACTGGCGGTACGCGGCCCGACCGGCTGCCGCTACTTAGCCGACCAGCGCCAGCGCAGGTATGTCACTGATGGTTGGAATATCACCGGCGATGCGTTTTATCAGGATGAAGACGGCTACTTCCATTTCGCCGCTCGCAACGACGACATGATTATCTCAGCAGGCTATAACATTGCCGGCCCAGAGGTCGAAGCGGCATTGCTTGCCCATCCCGCGGTGAAAGAATGTGCGGTGATCGGGGCGCCTAACCAGGCCCGCGGCCAAATTGTCGAAGCTTTTGTGGTTTTAAACGATGGATTTCAGCAAGATGAAGCTTGTCAGCAAATGCTACAAGACTTCGTAAAGCAGACCATTGCACCGTATAAGTATCCTCGTTCCATACGTTTCATTGATGCTCTGCCAAAAACAACAACGGGAAAGGTTCAGCGTTTTCGCTTGAGCCAAGAACACTACCCCAGCGCTGACTCTCCTTGCTCTAACACAAGCAACAAAACGATTTAATAATGAGGGAATTGCTATGAAACAGATAACTCGCTTGGGCCTTGGTTTACTGCTCTCTTCAAGCTTGGCGACAGCGCACGCTGATGACGTCAAAATTGGCATGATCACGACCCTGTCAGGGGGCGGCTCGCACTTAGGTGTGGATGTTCGCGATGGCTTTATGCTGGCGCTTGAACAGTCGGGCCGTGACGATGTTGAGGTCTTAATTCAAGACGATGCTAATCGCCCTGACCTGGCGCGCAGCTTAGCCAATGAGTTTATGCAGCGTGATGAAGTCGACATTCTGACTGGTATTATCTGGTCTAATTTGGCAATGGCCGTGGTTCCCGCCGTCGTGCGCCAAGGCACTTTCTACCTTTCCCCCAACGCCGGGCCCTCCGATTTAGCGGGGCGCATGTGCCACGAAAACTACTTTAACGTCGCGTATCAGAACGACAATCTGCACGGCGCGATGGGCGCTTACATGCGTGAACAAGGCTATGAGCGGCCAATCATCATGGCGCCCAACTACCCGGCAGGCACCGATGCCTTAGCGGGCTTTAAACACCTTTATGAAGGCGAGGTTGTTGACGAGCTTTACACCCAGATGGGCCAAACCGACTACGCCGCTGAAATTGCCCAAATTCGTGCCAGCGATGCCGATAGCCTGTTCTTCTTCTTACCCGGCGGAATGGGCATTTCGTTCATGAAGCAATGGGAAGGCTCTGGGGTCGACATGCCGATCTTTGGCGCGGCGTTCTCGTTTGATGAAATCCTAATCAAAGCGGTAGGCAGTGCGGCGATTGGTGCACGCAACACGTCACTGTGGGCTTACGACTTAGAGAATGACGCCAATGAGCGCTTTGTCGAAGGCTTCCGAGAAGCCTATGACCGCACGCCAACGCTCTATGCCGCTCAAGGGTATGACACGGCTAATTTAATCCTTAGCGCGCTTGAGGTCGCTCATCCTGATGATAAAGACGCCTTCCGCGAAGCGCTGCGCGCAGCAGACTTTGACAGCGTGCGCGGAGATTTCCGCTTTGGCCCTAACCAACACCCGATCCAAGACATTTACGTTCGCGAAGTCGTAGAAGGTGACGATGGCCAGCCCACCAATCGCTTGCTGGGTATCGCCATTGAAGATATTCAAGACGTCTACTTTGAAGAGTGCCAGATGTAATATCGCCGCGGCTGGGTGCTATCACCCAGCCTTTACTCTCTTCCTTCGCAAAGGTTAACTAACGTGTCCGTGACACTGCTAATCGAGCAAATACTCAACGGCGTACAGCTTGGCACGATGCTGTTTCTGATGGCCAGCGGCCTCACTCTGGTATTCGGGGTGATGGGGCTGATCAATCTCGCCCACGGTTCTTTTTACATGGTGGGCGCCTACGCCACTGCGGCGGTGACGGCGTCAACGGGCTCTTTTCTGATGGGGCTGGCAGCGGGCATGACGGCAGCAGCCTTGGTCGGTGCGCTGGTTGAACTGTTGGTCATACGCAGGCTTTATCATCGCCCTCACCTCGACCAGGTATTGGCAACGTTTGCGCTTATTTTGATTTTTTCGGAAGGGACACGTTGGATTTTCGGCTCGTCGCCCATGCGACTAAGCCCGCCATCTTGGCTAACCGGATTCGTCACCCTGCCGGGCGACACCCGCTACCCGCTTTATCGGCTAATGCTGATTGGCGTCGGCATTGTTATTTCAATCGCACTTTACTTTCTGATCTCTAAAACACGCTTAGGCATGCGCATTCGGGCTGGTGAAAGCGACCGCGAAATGATTGGCGCACTCGGCGTGAATATTTCAAAGCTGTATACCGTCGTGTTTGCCTTAGGCGCCGCGCTAGCGGGGTTAGCCGGCGCCCTGGTGGGCGCGCTGCAGTCGGTGCAGGTGGGCATGGGTGAGCCGGTGCTTATTCTGGCCTTTGTGGTCATCGTGATTGGCGGTATTGGCTCGATAAAAGGCGCGCTACTCGGTGCGCTGCTAGTCGGGCTTGTGGATACGCTTGGGCGCGTCTATTTGCCGATTTTCTTCCGTGCGTTCATGCCTCCTTCTGAGGCAAGCGGAGTTGGCGCGGCGCTGGCGGCAATGCTGATTTATATCCTCATGGCCGTGATACTCGCCTTCAAGCCAAAAGGACTGTTTGCCGCCCATGACTAATAACATTCCTACGTCAGACGTATCGTCTACCTCTAATAGCGATCGCGCTTTTATTCCTAAGCACTCCTCAGGCGGCTCAGGCGCTGCGCCAGCTAATCAGGCAGACAGCCACTTTGGCCGCAAAGGGCTGGTGCAAATTGCGTTGCTTGGGCTGCTGCTGTTATTGCCCGTGGCGGCGTATTTTTTTGGCCACCTCTACTACGTTAATTTAGCCTCGCGCATCACCATTATTGCCATGGCGGCGGTCGGGCTTAATCTGGCCATTGGCTATGGCGGCATGGTCAGCTTTGGCCATGCGGCGTATTTCGGCCTGGGGGGCTACGTGGCAGGCATCAGCGCTTATCATGCGTTTGATTTCACGCCGTTTATGACCTGGCCTATGAGCATTCCGGGCAGCGACAGCTTACTAGTAGTGTGGCTAGCCGCTGCCCTGCTATGCGCGCTGCTGGCACTGGCAATCGGCGCTATATCGCTGCGTACGACCGGGGTGTACTTCATTATGATCACCCTCGCCTTTGCTCAGATGATTTATTACTTTGCTAACTCCTGGCCCACCTACGGTGGTGAAGACGGCCTGCCCATCTACATACGCAATAGCCTGCCACTGGTCGATACCACCAATGCGTTGAGCTATTTTCTGATCTGCTTTGGTGGCCTGGTCATGGCAATGGCGATTACCTCGCGGCTGATGAAGTCGCGCTTTGGCGCGGCGCTCACCATGGCGCGCTTAAACGACGTGCGCCTAGCTACTGCAGGCGTCAGCCCCTACCCGATTCGCCTGGTGGCGTTTGTAATTTCTGCCGCCATTACCGGGCTGGCGGGCGCACTCTATGCAGATCTTAATGGTTTTGTTAGCCCGTCAGTGCTGAGCTGGCATTTCTCGGGAGAGCTGATGGTAATTGTGATTTTAGGCGGCGTAGGGCGTCTTTACGGCCCCCTAGCCGGGGCGATTTTGTTTGTAATGATGGAAACCTTCCTGGGCGGTATCACGCAGTACTGGCAGCTCTTTCTAGGGCTAGTGCTACTGGGCGTCGTGCTATTTGCCAAGCACGGGATCATGGGCTGGCTGGCAGGGAGAGAGCGCAATGAGTGATAGCGTCCTTTCACTGCAAAATCTGCATAAACGCTTTGGCGCTCTGCAGGCGACGAACGATGTCTCGCTGGAGCTTAAGCGTGGGGAAATTCATGCGCTGATTGGCCCTAACGGCGCGGGAAAATCAACGCTGATTGGGCAAATTGCCGGCAATATACGCCCGGATGAAGGACACGTTTATTTAGCCTATACCGAGATTACCGGCATGAGCATTGCCCAGCGCGCTCGTCTAGGGCTAGGACGTAGCTTTCAGGTGTCTTCACTGGCTGAGCCGCTATCGGTAATGCGTAACGTGATGATGGGCGTTCAAGCGCTACAAAGTCACAGCTTTCGTTTCTGGCGCCCGGTTGCCAGCGACCAGCGCCTGCTTGAACCCGCTTATGAGGCGCTGGAGCGCATGCAGTTAAGCCACCGTGCCTGGACGCCGGTATTTGAGCTTTCTCACGGCGAGCGCCGCCAAGTAGAAGTGGCCTGCGCTCTGGCACTGAAGCCGCGCGCCCTGCTGTTGGACGAACCCATGGCAGGTTTAGGCCCAGAGGGCTCTGCCAAGCTCACTGAGCTGCTTGAAGCGCTGAAACTTGAAGTCCCGATTCTGCTGATTGAACACGATATGGAAGCAGTGTTTCGCCTTGCTGATCGCATTTCAGTGCTGGTCTCCGGAAGCGTCATTGCCCATGGCGACAGCGAGGCGATTAAACAGGACCCACGCGTCCGTGAAGCGTACCTGGGAGATTCAGATGCTTAAGATTGCGGATATTGAAACCTTTTATGGCCCTTCCCAGGCGCTGTTTGGCGTTAATCTCGAAGTCAATGCGGGTGAGATGGTCGCATTGATGGGGCGCAATGGAATGGGAAAAACCACCACCATTCGCTCTATATTCGGCCTCACGCCAGCCAGCCGCGGCACGATAGAGTTTGAATCTCAGAATCTACGCCGCCTGCCCGCCTATCGAATCGCCAAAGCGGGTTTGGGCTTAGTGCCAGAGGGGCGCCGCTGCTTTCCCAATCTTTCTGTACGCGAAAACCTGCTGGTCACCGCCCGCCCGGGCGAGTGGACATTAGAGCGGGTGGAAACATTATTTCCGCGCTTGGAAGAGCGCCGGACACAAATGGCCAAAACGCTTTCTGGCGGTGAACAGCAAATGCTGGCGATTGGGCGCGCGCTGATGACTAACCCGCGCCTGCTGGTGTTGGATGAAGCCACAGAAGGCCTGGCTCCGGTAATTCGTCAGGAAATATGGCGGGCGATTCGTCTGCTCAAAGAACAAGGCCAGGCAACGCTGCTCGTGGATAAATCATTAAGTGAGATTCTACCCATCGCTGACCGCTGCACCATTCTTGAAAAAGGCAGCACTGTCTGGGATGGCAAGCCGGCGGCATTGGACAGCGCGGTGCGCGACCGCTATCTGGGCGTGTAGTTGAGATTCCAGACACGTCGTTGAGAATCTGGACATGTCATTGAGAATAACAACAGGGGAAAGCGCCATGACGTTTACAAGCCAGCGAAAAGTCCGCTTTCAGCACTGTGATCCGGCGGGAATCGTTTTTTATCCTCGCTATTTTGAGCTGATCAACTCGGTCGTCGAAGATTGGTTTGAGGAAGTTGTGCAGCACGATTTTAATCAATTGCATATTGAAAGCGGCACCGGAGTGCCCACCGCCGCTATCGACACACAGTTTCACGCGCCTAGCCGGCTCGGCGAACTGCTTAACTTTGAATTAACCGTTCAGGCCGTTGGACGCAGTAGTCTGGACCTTAAAATCGTTGCTTACTGCGGCGAACAAAAACGCCTAACAAGTTGTTCTACTCTAGTATTTATGGATTTAACGAGCGGTAAGTCTATGCCATGGACCGACGCGATACGCCAGCACATTACCGTTGATAACCTATAAGGATAGCCCTAATGAGTGACGCCACCTTTCATCAGCTTCTTCATCCTTCTCACTGGAAGGCAGCCGTAGGCTATGCCAATGGCGTGCTTGCCTCCGGCCAGACTGTTTTTGTCGGCGGGCAGATTGGCTGGAATGCCGAGCATGTCTTTGAAAGCGACGACTTTGCTGTGCAGGTTAACCAAGCGCTGCAAAACATTGTGGCCGTACTACAAGAGGCGGGAGCAGGCCCAGAGCACCTGGTACGTTTAACCTGGTACGTGACGGACAAGAAGGAGTATTTAGCCCGCCTTAAAGACGTAGGCGCCGCCTACCGCGAAGTGCTCGGCAAGCATTTTCCAGCGATGACGATGGTGCAGGTGGCGGGGCTTGTCGAAGACCAGGCTAAAGTCGAGATAGAAGCGACGGCGGTAATACCTTCCGCCTAATTTTCGCCTCACAGCCATAAACAGCGCCCCTAGCGGGGCGCTAGCTTAAGCCGTGAAACGCTTTAATCCATCCCACAAAGCACCCATCGTTAAGATAGTGTTCTAGTATCGAGAAGTGATCCACGTTGGGGATTAGCTGCTGGGTAACGTGCTGACCTTGCTGGCTCACATGCTCGCTATAGGCGCTCATTTGGTCTTGAAATCCATCCAGCTCCAGCTCACCTGCCACGAGATGCATAGGCGCAGGCACCCGACACGCTAGCCCTAACGGGCTGAGTTCGTGTACATCACGGCCCGTCAGCTGAAGCTTAGGCTGCAGCCACGACCACGGAAATGGCCGTAGATCGTATAAACCGCTCACGCACAGCGCGCCACGAATGAGTTCGTTCGGCAAGCCAAACGTGCCCTGCCAGTCGGTCGACATCAGCATCGCACACAGGTGCCCGCCCGCGGAATGCCCTGAAATACTCAGCTGATCTGCATCAATGCCCAGCTCGGCGGCATGACGAGACACGTAAGCCACCGCCGCCTGAGTCTGCCGCACCAGCTCGCTAAAGCGTACCTGAGGGCACAGCGCATAGTTAACCACCGCCACCGTGATACCGGATTTAACGAGGTCATCGACGATAAAGCTAAATTCACGATGACTAAGTGAGCGCCAGTAGCCGCCGTGAAAGAACACATGCACGGGCGCTTTAAGCCCATCGGCATGGAAGATATCCATACGTTCAGCAAGCGAAGGGCCATAAGCAAGATCCAAGGTGACGCGATGGTTTTCCCGCGATGCCTCGCTGCGCTGCCGCCAATCATTTACCAACACCATCGGGTCACGACCCAGCATCGGGTCGTAGGCACGATCGATCTCTTCTTGGCAGGCAAAGTGTTTGTAAAGCACGCCGTACTCCTTGTCACATAGCCTTAACGTTGACGCACGGCTAGCACTAGCATACGCAGCACGGCGATCGCCAAGATGGCAAAACCGATCAACGTCCAGGCAGGCAGTGAGAGGCCTAGCAACGAGAAATCGATATTGGCACACTCACCCGAGCTGTTTAACACCATGGACACGACGTCCCGCATGGGCAGGATATCCATCATGTATTCAAGCCCAGGCCCGCATGAAGGAACCTCGTCAGCCGGCAGTGATTGCAACCACACGTGGCGCCCGGCAACAAAGACACCGGCTCCAACGGCCGCCAGCGATAACAGCCCGTAAATGACTTTGCCGACGCGGCCTGCAGGGTTATGTATGGCTGCAATGGCGAACACAATACCAGCCGCAATCACCGCTACGCGCTGAAAAATACACAGTGGGCAGGGTTCATAGCCGCCGATATGCTCAAGGCCAAGAGCGACCGCCATCATCAATACACAGAAAGCTAAACCGGCCAGGGCTATTGAGCGAAAAGAGTGCAGGATCATTGACGAGCCTCAGAAGGTAGCGCCGATAAAGCGCGGGATTCGCGTGCTTTAGTAAAGTAAACCTGTAAGAACTCAGAGAACGACTCTTGGTCAGCGGCTTCAATATCGTGCTGCTGCTGGTGCGACGTTTCAATTAGCTGGGCTAATAACGCTTCACGACAGCGCTGCATCGGCGCCGCCTTCAGCTGCTCCGCCTGCTCTTGGGCCAAACTCAGCATCAAATCACTTAACGAGCCGCCGTTTTCCTTCAGCCGTTCGAGCACCTGAGCAGAAGGCGTAAGTGAGGGATCACTCAACCTAGGTGCAAGGCTCGCTAATGCCTCTGCGTGCGGTGCACCTTCTTCTACTCCGTCAAGCAGGCGGGCCACTTCGCCCATTTCCGCAAAGATCTGTTCGCCCCACTCGCTCACCGAAGTGGGTTTACCATTATTAAACAGCTTAAGCTCGGGATCACGACCGCGCTCGACGACCCAACGACGATTGTCGTCTAAGCGGTCACATTCCTCGTCGGAAATCCATGGGCTGTCGCTGAGCAGGCACCACATCAAAAACGTGTCCACAAAGCGCATTTGGACTTCATTCACGCCAAGCGGATCGAAGGGATTGAGATCTAAGCAGCGCACTTCGATGTATTCCACGCCGCGGGCTTCCAGCGCCTGACTTGGCGTTTCGTTGTGCTTAGCGACACGTTTGGGACGAATATCGCTGTAATATTCGTTCTCAATTTGCAGAATGTTAGCGTTTAACTGGCGCCACTCGCCATCTACGTTAACACCCATTGCTTCATAGTCGGGCCATGGCGATGAGATCGCGTGACGCAGCGTATTAACGTAATTCGACAGCGAGTTAAAACAGATTTTAAGCTGCGACTGCACTTTATTTTGGTACCCAAGATCCGACATACGCAGGGTCGTCGCGTAAGGCGCAAAATAAGTGTCGTCACTGAGCGACTGCAGCTTATCAGGCACATTGCCTGCAGGCAGAAAGCTTTTATCGATGGCCGGTGACGCACCAAATAAATACAGCAATAACCAGCTATGACGGCGGAAATGACGAATCATGCCGAAATAGCGGGTGGAGCGATAATCGTTGAAGGGGATATTGGTGGCTTTTTCCATTTCACGCAGCGCGTGCCACATATCATCCGGCAACGAAACATTGTAATGAACGCCCGCAATCGCCTGCATGATGCGCCCATAGCGCATGTCTAACCCTTTGCGGTAAACATGCTTCATGGTGCCAACATTGGAACTGCCGTAGTCGGCAATCGGCACACTGTCGTTGCCAGACAGCCTAGACGGCATGCTGCCAGGCCAAATCCACTCATTTTCTAAATGATGATAGGTAAACGTATGCAGGTCAGATAAAAAGCACAGCGCCTCACCCGGCTGTGAGTAAACCGGCGTAATGTACTCAAGCAGCGACTCAGAGTAGTCGGTGGTGATATGCGGGTGGGTTAACTTAGAGCCCAGCGCGTGCGGGTGCGGGGTTTGCGCAATATGGCCATTGGCGTCAACTCGCAACCCTTCTTTTTCAAGCCCACGACGCAAGCGGCCCAACCGGCCAAGGCGCGCACTGGGAAGCAGGCGTTCAACTTGCGCAGTCAGCGCGGATGGCACAGTGAGTGGTTCAGTCAAGGTGAACACTCCTTGTCAGTAAAGCCCGCCGACGGCGGGCCTTGGTGAAATCAGATGGCATCGTCAGCATCTCTGCTTCGCGCAGTAAAAGGCAGGATATGGCGGCAACCATGTTTTTTTTCAAGGCATCGCTTATCAAGACATCGCTTTTTCAAGGCGCGCGATACGTTACCGCTGCCTATGACTATTTTCCGCCACGCGCTTTTAACAAAGCGGCGCCAAGCGCACCCATGGGTGCCGCCTGCTCAGAGGGCTTCGAAGCACTACGCTGCCCCCGCGCAGGCTTTCGCTGAGCGTTCTGCTGGTCAGCGCCGTTCTTAACATCGTTTTCAGCCTCAGGCTGATCATCCAAACGCATGGAAAGCCCTACTCGCTTACGCGCAATATCAACGCTCATTACTTTAACCGTCACGATATCCCCTGCCTTTACAACGCTGCGCGGGTCGTCGATAAACCGGTCGGATAACGCCGAGATGTGCACCAGGCCATCCTGATGGACGCCAATATCAACAAACGCACCAAAGTGCGTGACGTTGGTAACGGTACCTTCCAGCACCATGGCGAGCTTGAGATCTTTCAGTGTTTCAACCCCTTCACGAAACTCTGCAGCTTTAAACTCAGGGCGCGGGTCACGGCCAGGTTTATCTAGCTCTTTAAGAATATCGCTGACCGTAGGCACACCAAAACGCTCATCGGCAAAGTCGGCAGGTTTGAACGCTTTTAGGGCCGCGCTATCGCCAATCAAGCCTTTCACCTCACGACCACCCTGCTTGGCGATACGCTCCACCAAAGAATAGGCCTCAGGGTGAACGGCACTAGCATCCAACGGATTATTCGCATTATGAATA
This sequence comes from Halomonas sp. AOP25-F1-15, assembly GCF_052378675.1. NCBI lineage: Bacteria > Pseudomonadati > Pseudomonadota > Gammaproteobacteria > Oceanospirillales > Halomonadaceae > Halomonas > Halomonas sp. AOP25-F1-15. The sequence goes on along the minus strand of NZ_JBQSXV010000002.1, from coordinate 244,505 downwards.
CGCAGAAAGCCGGCGCACTGCTCAAAGGTTTTCGCGCCTAAGCGGCTCACCTCTAATAGCTCTTTACGACTTTTAAAAGCGCCCTTTGCATTGCGTTGGGCAACAATATTTTCAGCCAGCGCCGCACTCAGCCCAGCAACCCGTGACAGGAGCGCGCTGGAGGCGGTATTGAGATCGACACCGACCGCATTAACGCAGTCCTCGATCACGACTTCCAGGCTACGCGACAGCTGTACCTGAGAAACATCGTGCTGATATTGCCCCACCCCGATCGACTTGGGCTCGATTTTAACCAGCTCGGCGAGCGGGTCCTGCAGGCGACGGCCAATGGACACCGCGCCACGGATAGTGACGTCTAAATCAGGCAGCTCACGAGAGGCGTATTCAGAGGCAGAATACACCGAGGCGCCGGCTTCTGAGACCATCACCTTGCTTAACCGGTGCGCGGGCGCCAGCGCCTTGACCAGCTCGCCTGCCAGCTTGTCGGTTTCACGACTAGCGGTGCCGTTACCAACAGCAATCAGCTCAACGCCGTGCTGTTTAATCAGCTTGGTTAGCACGCCTAACGACTCATCCCAACGATTCTGCGGCGCATGAGGGTAAATAGTCGCTTGGTCAATAAATTGGCCGGTGGCATCAATTACCGCAATTTTACAGCCCGTCCGCTGGCCTGGATCAATCGCGAGGGTAATTTTCTGGCCCGCCGGTGCCGCTAGCAGCAGGTCTTTCAGGTTGGCTGCAAACACCTCGATAGCCGTTAATTCAGCGGCTTCGCGTAGGCGGCCCAGCAGCTCTGTTTCCAGTGCGGTATAAAGCTTTACGCGCCAAGTCCAGCGGACAACTTCAGCGAGCCACTTATCCGCCGCACGGCCTTGATCACTAATGCCGAACTGCTTGGCAATCGTCACCTGGGCAGGATGAACCGGGGCATCGTCTTCACCAGGCAAACGAATCGACAGGCTTAAGATACCTTCGTTGCGCGCGCGGAACATTGCCAACGCGCGGTGCGAAGGCGCTTTGGCCAGCTTCTCGTCGTGCTCAAAGTAGTCGGAGAACTTAGCGCCCTCCTGCTGCTTGCCCTCAAGCACACGGGCACTGAGTTCGCCTTCTTGCCACAGCCGTTCGCGTAATTGGCCTATCAGCTCGGGATCTTCGGCAAAGCGCTCCATCAAAATCTGCTTGGCGCCATCTAGCGCAGCCTTGGCATCTTCGATGGCGGGAATATCGCCTTCCGCCGAGCGCAAATAGTGAGCGGCTTCGCTTTCAGGGCTTAGCGTAGGATCAGCCAGCAGTGCATCCGCCAATGGCTCAAGCCCTGCTTCGCGGGCAATTTGTGCTTTGGTACGGCGCTTTTTCTTAAAGGGCAGGTATAGATCTTCCAGCCGCTGCTTGGTCTCAGCGGCATCAATGCTTGCCTTTAGCGGGCCGTCGAGCTTGCCCTGCTCATCAATGGCGGCTAGCACTGCGGCACGGCGTTCTTCAAGTTCGCGCAGGTAGCGCAGGCGCTCATCTAACTGACGTAGCTGAATATCGTCTAGGGCGCCGGTGACTTCTTTACGATAACGGGCAATAAACGGCACGGTAGCGCCGCCATCCAGCAGTTCCACCGTGGCAGAGACTTGTTCGGGACGTACGCTTAACTCAGTGGCTAAGCGCGAAATAATACGCTGATTGACATCCATAAATTACAACTAACTCATGCAGCATTTGATATGTTGCCAAGGTACCACAAACCTACCACGGCTGGCATGACTTGCAGCGTAACCGGAACGGCCCCATTTTCGGCGTTTCATCACCGGCCATAAACAAAAGCCATGATCAGACGACATCACAGCAATCCGCAGCTACCCATAAAAAATGGGACAGTGCCGAAGCACTGTCCCATTTTTATGACACTTACGGGCAAGCCTATTTTCAGCTCACCTGCGGGCCCGCTTTGACGATTGCGTCGCTGACGCCTGCGAATTTCTTGAAGTTATTAACAAACTTCGTCGCCAGTTCTTTCAGGTGACGATCGTATGCCTCACGGTCTTGCCAGGTTTCACGCGGATCAAGCAGGCTAGAGTCAACGCCCGGTACGGAAACAGGCACCTGCAAATTAAGACCATCAATATGCTTGGTTTCGATGTCGCGCAGCACACCTGACTGAATCGCACTGATGATGGCGCGAGTCGTCGGGATGGAGAAGCGTGAACCGCCTTCACCGTAAGCGCCGCCGGTCCAGCCAGTATTGACCAAGTACACCTGAGCGTCTTTTTTGTCGACACGCTTGATCAAAAGGTCAGCGTATTCACGCGCAGGCCGCGGGAAGAACGGCGCGCCGAAGCAGGTAGAGAACGTCGCGGCCAAACCTTCAGACGAGCCCATTTCGGTTGAGCCCACTTTGGCAGTGTAGCCTGACAGAAAGTGATAAGCCGCCGCTTCCTTAGACAGCACGGACACCGGCGGCAGCACGCCAGACATATCGCAAGTCAGAAACACAATCGCGTTCGGCTCGCCCGCGAGATTTTCCGGTACGCGCTTCTCGACGTGCTCTAGCGGGTAGGCGGCACGTGAGTTCTGAGTCAGGCTGTCGTCAGCGTAATCGGGCTCACGGCGGTCATCCAACACAACGTTCTCAAGCACGGTGCCGAATTTAATGGCGTTCCAGATAACCGGCTCGTTCTTTTCAGAAAGATCGATGCACTTGGCGTAGCAGCCGCCTTCCATATTGAAGACGATGCCGTCGCCCCAAGCATGCTCGTCATCGCCAATCAAAAAGCGCGCTTGGTCAGCGGAAAGCGTGGTTTTACCGGTGCCAGAAAGACCGAAGAACAGGCACGTTTCGCCATCTTCACCGACGTTAGCCGAGCAGTGCATGGGCAGCACGTCGGCAGCCGGGAGCAGAAAGTTTTGCACGGAGAACATGGCTTTTTTCATTTCACCGGCGTAACGCATACCGGCGATTAGCACTTTCTTCTCAGCGAAGTTGATGATCACACAACCATCAGAGTTAGTGCCGTCGCGCGAAGGATCACACTCAAAGCCTGCGGCATTAAGGATTGCCCATTCGTCTTTAGCGGCTTGATTATAGGCCTGAGGACGTACAAACATGGTGCGGCCAAACAGATTTTGCCAAGCGGTTTGGGTGGTAACGCGAACCGGCAGGTAGTGGGCGGAATCACTGCCGACGTGCAGTTCAGTCACGAAATGTTCTTGGCTAGTCAGATACTCATCAACCCGGTTCCACAAGGCGTTGAATTTGTCGGCATTGAAAGGCAGGTTGACACCGCCCCAATCGATTTGACTGCGCGTAGAGGGCTCATCGACGATAAAACGATCTTTCGGAGAACGACCGGTACGCAGGCCCGTATTTACTACCAGAGCACCGTTGGCCGACAGGCGGCCTTCGCCACTTGCCACTGCGCGCTCGATCAGTTCGGCGCTGCTGAGGTTGACGTGGGCTTGGGGAGCAGCTTGAGTCGTGGTCATGTCGATTCCTGGCCTTAAGGCCGTTATGTCTCGTTTACCGGGCGAAAGGAGCTGCTTACAAAGACGTGACGTGTCTAACGTGCAAGCATCTTCATTACCATCGCCTTAAAGTTCATCCCAACCATGGCTAAACCGGCTGGGTGCGCTGAAGTCGGGCGCATTATGGCAAAAAGAAAGCCCCCGGGAAACGGGGGCGAAGATCAAATATCGTGTAGTTAAACTACTACATAGACACTACATTTTGTGTTGCAACGCAGTAATTAATAAAACGACCGTTTGCCAAAAGCGTCGTATTCATTGAATCCATTGACCCTCCCGCGACGACGGGCAGACCCGCTGATGGCTGCATTTGACTACACAATCAGTGAATTGTCGGTGATGGCGCCTCAGGGTCATCCAACAAAGTTTCAATATCCGCTGCCGTGTAGTGATATTTCGTGTGACAAAAGTGGCATTGCGTGTCGATTGCGCCCTGTTCTTGAAGAATATCGCGCAGCTCGTCTTGGCCTAATGAGTACAGCGCGGACGTCATTCGCTCGCGAGAGCACGTGCAGCCAAAGCGTAAATCTTTCGGATCGAAGACGCGCACCGTTTCTTCATGATAAAGACGGTACAGCACTTCACGCTGCTCAAGCCCCAGCAGCTCTTCTGTTTTGATAGTATCGGCCAGCTGCACGCTACGACTCCAGGCATCGACATCTTGGTTTTGCGATGCTTCCGGCAGGCGCTGCAACAGTAAACCACCAGCGCGCTCCTCATTCGCTGCCAGCCATAGGCGAGTCGGCAACTGCTCGGACTGGCTGAAATAGGCCTCCAGGCAGCCGCTCAGCGTGTCTTGGTCTAGCGCCACAATACCTTGATAACGATTGCCTTCACGAGGGTCGAGAGTGATCACAATTTGGCCTTCGCCCACCAGTTCGCGAAAGCTTGCATGCTCACTCGGCAGCGCGGCATCTTCTGCGATACGAGCAATCGCGCGCAGCTCACCGCCGGGGTTGGACTCAGCCATTAATAATGCCAGCACGCCTCGCCCGCGCACTTCAATACTCAGCGTGCCATCCAGTTTAACCGTATCAGTAAGCAGCGCCACCGCCGCCAGCAGCTCACCCAGCAGCTCATTAACAGCGGTCGGATAAGCGTGGCGATCCAACACTTCGTGATAGGCGGCAGACAGGGTGACGATTTCACCGCGTACATTGGTTTGATCGAATATAAAGCGTTGAATTTGATCGGACATGATTTAACTACCTACTGTTTAAAGTGCAGCTGATGTTTAACGGTGGTGACTCAAAGCGTGGGCATTACTCTCCCTGATGACGCTGGAAGCGCTGGATATCGCGGCGCTGCTTTTTATCGGGACGCTTGAGCGGATGCTGCATCGCTTCATTGGTGAGTCGCCGAGCCTCGGCTTCCCGCGCACGGCGCTGGATGCTGTCGTCGGTCTCGGCATAGAGCATGCGTGCTTCAGGCGCACCGCGGCGCTGGTTTGAAAGCGATATCACCTCTACCTCAAGAACTTCCCATCCTTGCGGCACGCGAATATTGGCCCCCACTTCGACGTTTTTACTGGTCTTAACCCGGGCGCCATCGTAATGCACTTTGCCACCTTCAATCGCTTTTTTGGCAAGCGCACGGGTTTTAAAAAAACGCGCAGCCCACAGCCATTTATCTAAGCGTACGCTTTCACTCATGCATGCTCTCCTTGTCGTTACGACGACATCGGCAGCTGTTCGGGCAGCAACTGGGCAAATCGATCCAGAGCAATAAATTCCTGCAGCTCTTTTTCAGGCCGCTGACTATCCGGCTGTTTAATGCCCAATAAATGCTTGATGCCAAACTCACGGGCACTTTCTAACACGCTGGCGTTGTCATCGATAAATAGCGTACGGGCAGGGTCAAAGGCTTCGATTTCCTGTAGCGCGAACCAAAACGCCTGCTCTTCTTTGGCAGCGCCCACGTCTTCAGAAGAAACGATTGCATCAAGGTAGCTTTCCAAACCAGTCAGCGGCAGTTTCAAGGCAAGGCTCGCACGATCGGCATTAGTGGCCAGGATAACGCGAGGATGCGCCTGTTTTAACCATTTAAGAAAATCCAGCGCGCCGCTGCGTAGGCCGATTAAGTGCTGCACTTCGCGCTTCAAGGCAACAATATCGACCCCTAGCTCGCGGCTCCAGTACGCTAGGCTGTACCAGTTCAGAGTGCCCTGCTCACCAATAATGCGAGCCTTTAGCGCCTCTTGAGAGGCTTCATCTAGCTGGTGCAATTCACGGTAGCGCCGCGGCAAATGCTCAAGCCAAAAATGGCTATCGAAATGTAAATCTAGCAGCGTACCGTCCATATCGAGAAGGACGGTGTCTATCTCGCGCCAATCAATCATTGTCGCTCCGGTCGCGTAAGGAGTAAGCGTGCTATTGTAGCTTAACCGCCTTTTACCAGCCATGGAGGCACGCTTTTATGTCCGACTCCTTTATGCCCAACTCCCCCACAGCCCCTCATGATCCCGACACCCGCAGCAGTACTGATTACCTGCGCAAACCGCAAATTTTATCGCGCGAATGTGTGGCGCAAAGTCGCTTATTTCAAGTGGAGTCATTAGCACTGCGTTTTTCTAACGGCGAAGAGCGTCAGTTCGAGCGTTTAACCGGCGCTGATCGCGGGGCAGTGATGATTGTGGCAATGCCAGACCCTGATCACGTATTGCTAATTCGAGAATACGCAGCGGGATTTGAAGATTACGTACTTACGCTACCGAAAGGGCTGGTCGACCCCGGTGAAGACATCGTCACCGCGGCCAACCGTGAGCTGATGGAAGAGTGTGGCTTTGGTGCGCACTGCATTGAACCGCTGGTCGAGCTTTCGTTGGCCCCCAACTACATGCGTCATCGCATGCAGGTGCTGCTCGCCACCGACCTTTATCCCAAGCGGCTGCCGGGAGATGAACCCGAACCGCTGATTGTGGAAACGCATGCCTTAGAAGAGCTGCCTGCGCTCTTAATGCGCGATGACTTCCATGAAGGGCGCACCATTGCCGCTCTTTATATCGCCAGGGATAGAATGCGGGAACAAAAGCGTCACAACGCCACTGATTTACTCTAATCACAAATGAATGAGAGCAGCGTTGGCGTTTACCCAACGCTGCTTTGACTTCAGACGCGATGCTTCAGAAATGATGCTTCAAAGAAATCCAGCGCCGTTGACGGTGGCTATCTAGCCCTGCTTCTAACAACGTCATTGAGCGCAGTGCGTCATCTACGCTAACCGGCAGCGGCGCCTGCTCGCGAATAGCGGCAGCAATGCCTTGATAATAGGCAAGATAATCACCGGGCAAGGTGGCATGTTCGCGTTGTACTAGCGGCGTGCTTTCACCCTTGCCTTCGCGTAACGTTAGCGTACCGTGCTGAGTATCATTCCCCCAGTGTGCTCCGGGCACCTCACCGGCTTTCAAACGCTCTTCCTGCGGATCTAAACCATACTTTACATAGCTGCCATCTGTACCGTGAATTCGAAAGCGTGGCGTAGGATCGGCCGCTAGCGTGCTCGCCGCCAGGGTAACGCGAAAGCTTTCATAATCCAGCACGGCAAGAAAGTCATCATCAGCCTTTGCACCATCACGCCGAGCGCTTACTTCCAGCAAAATGGCGTGCGGCATGCCAAACAGCTCGCAGGCCTGGTCTAGCAGATGCGGCCCCAGGTCGTACCAAATACCGCCTCCAGGCGCGGCCTTCTCACGCCAGCGATCAATCACTTGCGGGCGAAAGCGATCAAAGCGTGATTCGACGCTGACAACGCGTCCTAACGTGCCCACTTCTAGCAACGCTTTTACGGTTAGAAAATCGCTGTCCCAGCGGCGATTGTGAAATACCGAGAGTAGCCGCGCCTTATCATCGGCTAGTTTTTTGAGCAGCTTGCCCTCTGACACCGTGACAGTGAACGGTTTATCGACCACCACGTGCTTACCCGCAGAGAGCGCCGCTTTAGCCAGAGAAAAGTGCGTATCGTTGGGTGTAGGGATAACGATGAGGTCAATATCGCTACGCTGACATAGCGCTAGTGCCTGACTCTCCACCTCGACGTTAGGTAATGCTCCCCGCACCTTGGCAGCGTCACTGGATGATACAGCCACCAAATCCAGGCCTTCTGCGGCCTGGATCAGCGGTGCGTGGAAGGTTTGGCTAGCGAAACCGAAGCCAACCAGTCCAACGTTAATGGTCGCCTTCATTGCATTCCTTCACATGTATTATTGCGATTTATTACCCGGTTTGTTCTATCAATACTGTTCTATCAATACTGCTCTACCAGTACTTTTCTATCAATACGAGTACAGCAGTCTCGCAAGAAGCGGGCCGGGTTATTGGCATCGCTTTAATCTCTAAGCGTAGTTTAAACTTAGCTTAATCTTAGTCACGGCCAAATACGACATCAGCGACGTCGCGATAGCGCTTGGCGAAGTGCACCGTCATGCCCTCTTTCAGATAGTCCGGCAATTCTTCGTAATCACGCCGATTAGCATCGGGAAGAATTAGCTCGAATATATCGCTACGCCGGGCGGCAATCACTTTCTCGCGAATACCTCCTACCGGCAGCACCTGACCGGTTAACGTCAGCTCACCGGTCATTGCCAGCGGCCTATCAATGGCGTGGTGCTTGGCAAGAGACATTAGCGCCGTCGTCATCGTGACACCCGCCGAAGGGCCATCTTTTGGCGTCGCCCCTTCCGGCACGTGAAGGTGCACAAACGCTGAGTCAAAGAAATCGGCATCGGCACCGTATTCTTGCAGGTGACCAAGCGTATAGCTGTAGGCGATATTAGCCGACTCCTGCATCACCTCTCCCAGCTTTCCGGTGAGTTTGAAACCGCGATCCAATGAATGCACTTTGCCTGCCTCAATCGGCAGCGTTGCGCCGCCCATGGACGTCCACGCAAGCCCGGTTACAACGCCTTCACCGGTTAACACTTTTTCCTTACGGAAGATCGGCGCACCCAGAAACTCTTCTAAGTTCTTAACCGAAACCTTGACCGTTTCAATATCGTCTTCCAGTAGTTTCACGGCTGATTTACGCACAATACGGTGGAGCTGTTTTTCCAGCTGCCTTACCCCGGCTTCACGAGCGTAGCCTTCAATAACCTGTTTTAAAGCCGCATCGGTTAAATTAATGCGCTTTTTAGGTAAATTGTCGCGTTTAAGCAATTTCGGCCACAGATGATTCTTGGCAATCGCCAGTTTTTCTTCCGCGATATAGCCAGAAAGGCGAATTTGCTCCATGCGGTCAAGTAATGGCCCAGGGATCGAATCCAAGGTGTTAGCCGTGCAAATAAACAACACTTTAGAAAGGTCCATCCGGACATCAAGATAGTGGTCGAGGAAATCGACGTTCTGCTCGGGATCAAGCACTTCCAGCAGCGCCGAAGCGGGATCCCCCTGGAAGGACTGCCCCAGCTTGTCAATTTCGTCCAGCATGATGACGGGGTTTTCGACCTCTACCTCTTTAAAGGCCTGCACGAGCTTGCCGGGCATAGCGCCTACATAGGTACGCCGATGGCCTTTGATTTCCGCCTCATCGCGCATCCCGCCGACCGAAAACCGGTAAAACTGACGGCCTAACGTCTCAGCGATCGATCGCCCGATCGATGTTTTACCCACCCCTGGCGGGCCGACTAGCAGTACAATCGAACCGCCAACATCGCCCTTGAAAGTACCTTCGGCCAGGAATTCGATAATGCGTTCTTTAACGTCGCTGAGGCCGTCGTGATCCCGATTCAGCACTTGACGGGCATGCGGAAGATCCAACTGATCTTGGCTGGTCACGCCCCAAGGCAGTGAGGTTAGCCAGTCGAGATAGTTACGCGTGGTGCCATACTCTGGCGACCCGGTTTCCAGGACGCTGAGCTTGGTAAGCTCATCATCAATTCGGGTTTGAACGCGTTCAGGCACCACTAGCGCATCCAAGCGCGCCCTGAAAGTATCCACATCGTTTTCACGATCATCTTTGGAAATACCCAGCTCGCGCTGGATCACTTTAAGCTGTTCACGCAGGAAAAACTCGCGCTGACGATCCTGCATCTGCGCGTTTACCTGCTCGCTGATCTCACCCTGTAGCAGAGCCACGTCGATCTCTTTCCGCAGCAGCGGCAGCACTTTCTGCATCCGCTCTTCTACCGAAAGTGTTGCCAGCACATCCTGCAGTTCGGGGCCTTTGGCAGAGGTAATCGCCGCTGCAAAATCGGTCAACGGGCCTGGCTGATGGGGGCTAAAGCGGTTGAGGTAATGCTTAAGCTCTTCGCCATACAGTGGGTTTATGGGCAGCAGCTCTTTAATCCCGTTGATAATCGCCATGGCGTAGGCGCGGGTTTCTTCATTCTCCGCGTCAACCGGCTCTTTTGGATAAGTGACTTCAACCAAATACGGCGGCTCTTTGGAGAGCCAGCGAGTAATTTTAAAGCGCTGCAGACCCTGAGCAATAAACTGAATCTGCTCATCTTCACTCTTTAGCTTATGGACTTTGACGGCAGTCCCGATCTCGGGAAAACTCTTGTGGTCAATGGAGCTAACGCCCTGTTCACCGACAAACGCAACGCCAATCATGTGATGAGGCGTATTGCCTACACGGCGCATAGTCTCTTCCCAGCGTTCACGATTAACCACTAAAGGCTGAACCTGGGCCGGGAAAAAAGGACGATTATGGATAGGAAGGAGGTAGATGCGCTCTGGCAGCATTTCACTGGCAGGCACTAGAGAATTTACCCGTTCACCGTCTGAGCGGTAGTCTTGACTGCCCTGCTCTTCATTCGCTTTCTGAGAGCGTTCGTCATGGCCCTGATGAGAATTTTTATCAGTGGCTGAAAAAGACTCGTCGTCTACTTGCCAGTTAAGGTGCTCATCATCGCGGTCGTAATCTTGGTCGCTCATGCGTCCTCCAATGAACCGATATCGGCGGTGAGAACCGCCTAACGTTGCCAATGGAATGCGGGCACATAGCCGAAACTTCAACCCTTCACGCCTACAACCGAGTGTTTAAATCATGCGTTAAGCTAAGCACTCATCAATGATTACGGCCAAAGTTCAGGCATTGGGCGACCGTTAACCCGCCATACGCCACGTATAACATCAAACTGCAGTTCACGGGTGCCTAGCGGCAGGCCTAGCCATAGCGCGGCTACGGTGGGGGCTTCGTGCCAGGTGAAATCGCCATCAATGCGTTCAAACCAATTAGCCCGCTCTTTGTCTTTGTCCAAATCGACGACACTTAGCTCATCTAACTTGCGGGCATCGAAAAAGAGCGCGCCGTCCGCGTCTAAGCGAATGCCCAATAAGGGGCTGTCTATGGCGACGGTCATGACATCCAGACGCGGTGAGTCGCTGAGCATGTTGCGCAAATCTGGTTCAAGGCGGGCTAACAAACCCTCTGCCATCGGCAGGCTTGAGTCTCCCCAAGCGGCTTCCTGGCGTAACCGACGAATGCCATGGCGCACCGCGTCAGCGTTCAAGCGAGAAAGCTCCATCTCGATTCGGCCATTCATTAGCGGCGTATCAGGCGCCTCTGAAGGCACCAGTACATCACCCACCTCTAGCTCACCCTTAATACGCAGCTCGCCTTCATCCAATACCATATGGCTACGCAAATCTAAGGGCGAAAGCTGCATAACAAACGCGGGGTAGCTCAATTGCAGCGTTTCAATATTTAAATGATCGCGCTGCGAAAAGTGGTAGGCGCCATCGGTGTAGGTATAACGACTTTCAAGGACGGTGGGGCCAACCGCCAGCTGAGACATGCCATCGGTCAACGTGAGCTGATCTAACATCGCACGCAAGCGCCAGTCGCCAAACACGCCTTCTAAGCGCAGCCGGGCGCCGCGAACGGATAATTCGCGGCCATTTTGCTGAATGACGAAGGGGGCCAGTGCAAGGCGCAGCTCGCTGTGGCCGCTCAAGGTATGATAACGGCCTTGCCAGCGTGGTACAGAAGGCGCGGTCACTTCACCCACGGCTTGCTGCAGCACGGTATCTAAGCGGGGTAAAAGGGAACCTTCAACGTCAGTACTTAAAATGCCGTGGCGGGCATTGTAGTTAAGCTCAAGCCGCCAAGGGCGGCCTAAAAGCGGTGAGAGAATGAGCCTACCATGGGAGCTTAGCCAGCCTTGGCGGCTCTCTGTGCGGCTAACACGCCACTCGCCACGAGCCTCTAGATCCTCCAAGGCTTGGTGCAGGCTGCGTTCAAAAAGGATGCTTGAGAGAAGCTGCGCTGCCACCCATACCACGGCGATCACCGCCAGCGTGGGGACAATAAGACGTTCCTTGCGCATACTCTCTCCTTGAAACCAACGCACTCGACGCAAACGTAGCTGAAGCCAATAGCTGAAGCCAATGCACCCGAAAAACCGATCTACAGAGTTTGTACTTCTGACGACGCCTTGCCCACCTTTACTAACCGCTGACTAAGCATCTTGCTTAGTGCAGCCAGAACCAAAGGTGCATCGTACTCCAGGCGTAAACCCCCGCCATAACATCATCGATCATAATGCCAAAACCACCGGCGACGCGGCGGTCTGCCCAGCGAATTGGCCAAGGCTTGAACACATCAAAGATGCGGAACACCACAAATCCCCATAGCGCAGCCTCCCACGAAAAAGGCACCGCTGCCATGGTCAACCAATAGCCGACAAATTCATCCCACACAATGCCTGAATGGTCATGCACGCCTAAATCATGCGATGTTTTATCGCATAGCCAAACGCCCACAATAAAAGCGACAAAGCAGATACCTAAATACCACCCTAGGGGTAAATCCGCCATCATCCAATAAAAAGGAATCGCGGCTAGGGTGCCAAACGTACCGGGTGCCCAAGGCACTGTGCCGCTGCCTAAGCCAAAGGCAAAAAAATGCGTTGGGCGACGCCAGACACTTTTCGGTGCACGATTCATGGCGCTTCCCCACTAAAATGCTGCCAACCAGCATAGCCACTGATATCTGTCTGATCAGTCGCACTAATACCTAGCGCTTCCTGACAGCGGCCTATGACGGTGAGCGTCAACCCCAATGGCGCCAAGCGCTGCTGCGCTTTAGCAATATTGTCACTACTTAATGTCACTAGCAGCTCATAGTCGTCACCACCGCAGAGCGCCGACTGCAGCGCGGCCTTCCGGCCTAGTGCGTTTTTCAGGCCTTCCGCTAGCGGTAAGGCATGTATATCGATCACTGCCCCGACGTGAGAGGCCGCGCGCAAGTGCGCTAAATCGGCCAGCAGCCCGTCGGAAACATCCAGAGCCGCGGAAGCCAAACCACGCAGCGCAATGCCTGCGCTCAAGCGCGGTTCGGGCAATAAGTAACGCTTTAACAGCGGATGCATTAGATCACGCTCACCCTGTTTCCAGAGTGCCAGGCCGCCTGCTCCGCCGCCTAGCGCACCGGTCACCGCAATTAAATCGCCCGCCTGAGCACCGCCACGAGTGAGCGCCTGACCTACTGGCACTTCGCCCATCACGGTAACGCCAATAGCCAGGGCGCCTGACGTGACATCGCCTCCGACCAACGTAGTGGCATGTTGCTCGCTAAGCGCGTGAAAGCCGCGCGCATAGTCGGCTAGCCATGTCTGGGTCGCGTCGTCGTCAGCAAACGAACGCTGATCAAAGCTCAATGCCATTAAGCACCAGCGCGACGTTGCGCCCATGGCCGCCAGGTCGCTAAGCGCTACGGCCAATGCACGATGGCCCACCGCAAATGCCGGCGCTTCGCGGGGAAAGTGTACGTCCACGACCGAGGTATCAACGCTAACGGCCAACCGCTGGCCTGCTTGCGGCACCAGTAGCGTGGCATCGTCGCCACATCCTAGTGCGACGCCATCAGACACCGAAGCCTCCTGCGACGGCATGAAATAGCGTTGAATCAAATCAAATTCGGCAAGCACAAAGGCCCCTTAAACGCATTGTCATACCGCTCACGTTCAGAGACGACGAGCGCTGACTTCGGCACTGCGCAAGCGAATTGCCAGCTTGTCCAGAATGCCGTTCACGTATTTATGGCCATCGGTGGCGCCAAATGACTTAGCCAGCTCAACGCCTTCATTAATCACGACACGATAAGGCACTTCCATACGTCGGGATAACTCGTAAGCCCCCAGCCTTAAAATCGCAAGTTCCACCGCATCCAGATCTTCCAGGCGGCGATCTAACAGCGGCGAAATATCACGGTCCAGCTCTGCTTTAAAACGCACCGTGTTGTGAAGCAGATCATGGAACAGAGCCTTGTCGGCGATTTCCATCACTTTCACCCAGTTTTCGTGATCTTCCAAGTCATCATCGGCAACCTGGCTTCGAAACTCGGCTTCAATGGTGGTGATGGACTTACCCGTCATGTGCCACTGATAAAGCCCTTGCACGGTTAACTCACGCGCGGCATGACGACTCTGCTGAGCGGCAGACGGTTTGCGCTCGCTCATTTAGAATCTCCTGGCGAAAGCGCCCGTAGCAAAGAGACCATTTCCATTGCCGCCATCGCCGCCTCAGTACCTTTATTGCCCGCTTTCGTACCCGCGCGTTCAATCGCTTGCTCGATGCTTTCAACGGTTAGCACGCCGTTGGCAATCGGGGTATCAAATTCAAGCTGAAGGTGGTTAATCGCGGTGTTGCAACCGCCTGCTACGTATTCGAAGTGAGGCGTTCCACCGCGAATCACCGCCCCTAGCGCAATCACCGCATCAGGCTTCATCACTGTCAGCACGCGCTTAACCGCCAGCGGCAGTTCCCAAGCGCCCGGCACGTGAACAATGTGAATATGCTCAGCGTCGACGCCATGACGCGTCAAGCTATCGATAGCACCTTCTACCAAGCTATCGACGATATGGTGGTTAAAACGGCCGACCACGATGACGTAACGGCCATCGACATCAACAAAAGTACCTTCAACTTGAGAGAGGGAGTGCATCAATTTATTCCTGCTGAGAAGTTGGCTCATACGCCGTGTCATTAGGGCCAAGACGCTCAACGACTTCGAGATCAAAGCCGGAAAGCGCGGAAAACTTCCACGGTGAACTAAGTAATCGCATTTTACCCACGCCTAAATAGCGCAGTATTTGCGAGCCAGTGCCGATAGTTAAGTAATTGCCGGCGCCGTCGGAGTCGCTGGTACGCGGCTGGCGAACGCGATCAAGAAAAATATCCAACTGATCCTTCAAATCCTGATGCGGCCTTCCGTCATCGATCAACACAAATACGCCGGGTGCTGAGCCGGCAATCTCTTCCAGTGCGCCGTGCGCATCCCAGCGGCACTGCTCACCTTTCATCAATCCCATCACATCGCGTAGCGTATCGGTCAGATGCACGCGAACCGTGGTGACCTCCTCGGCGCTAGGCTGGCCATTCACTAGCGCCAAATGATGAGCGCCCTGAATGCGATCACGGAATACATGCAACTCAAGATCACCGTGAGAAGTCGTCACAGAAGACGCTTCAATATGATCGACGGTCTGCTCATTGACGATACGATAATGGATCAAGTCTGCAATCGTACCGATTTTAATATCGTGTTTCTCAGCAAACGCTTCAAGCTCTGGGCGGCGCGCCATACTGCCGTCATCATTCATGATTTCACAGATGACGCCGCTGGGGTCAAATCCCGCCAGCGCCGCTAAGTCACAGGCGGCTTCTGTGTGCCCTGCACGACGCAGCACGCCTCCCGGTTCGGCCATCAGCGGAAAAATATGCCCCGGCTGAACAATATCGGACGGTTTGGCATGCGTGGCCACGGCGGCCTGTACGGTACGCGCACGATCGGCAGCGGAAATGCCGGTAGTGACGCCTTCAGTCGCTTCAATCGAAAGCGTAAACTTGGTGCCAAAACCAGAGCCGTTATCGCGCACCATTAGCGGCAAATTAAGTTGCTCGCAGCGGGCTCGTGTCATTGGCATACAGATAAGACCGCAGGCAAAACGGGCCATGAAGTTGATATGCTCGGCCTGCACCTTTTCGGCGGCCATAATGATATCACCTTCGTTTTCGCGATCCTCATCGTCCATGAGAATCACCATTTTGCCTTGGCGGATATCGTCCACCAGCTCAGCGATAGGGGATAGCCCCCTAGAGGAGGAG
Source organism: Halomonas sp. AOP25-F1-15 (assembly GCF_052378675.1). Classification (NCBI taxonomy): domain Bacteria; kingdom Pseudomonadati; phylum Pseudomonadota; class Gammaproteobacteria; order Oceanospirillales; family Halomonadaceae; genus Halomonas; species Halomonas sp. AOP25-F1-15. Next base: position 228,951 of record NZ_JBQSXV010000002.1, on the reverse strand, counting down.
TGCGCCATGGAATCTCCAAAAAATGTTGTCGCGAAAGGTGCTCGCGTTTGCTGCGATTTCGCGCGTCAGGGTACCTTGGTATCGTCACTGGCGCTAGTCGGCTGAGGGGAAGCGATAATGCGCCAGTCGCGCCCCACCGCCCGCATATCATGAATGGTTAAACGCCGCTGATCGGCCATACGGGAAAGCCCGGGCAGCGCAAACAGTGGCCGCGCTTCACCTCCTAACAGGGTCGGCGCCACAAACAGCTGCAGCTCGTCGACCAGCTCAGCATCAAGCATGGCCCCCGCGAGCGTCGCGCCAGTTTCTACCAGCAGTTCATTAATCTGTTCATTTTCAGCTAGCCACTGCAGCATTAAAGCGAGGTCGATACGGCCGTCGCTACCGGCTGGCAATACGTGAACCTCAGCGCCCGCCTGAGTTAGCCGTTCGCGCTTTTCAGCCAAGTGCTCTGGCGTGGTGATCACCAGGGTGCGCCCGGGTTCGTTCAAACAGGCTGCGGCTAATGGCAAGCGCAGTCGAGTGTCTAAAATAACCCGTAGAGGCTGCCGACGAACCACGTCGTCAGCATTATCGAGCTGGAGCTGTTCAGCGCGAAGCGTAAGTCGCGGGTCGTCCATAATCATCGACTCAACGCCACTCAATATCGCGCTAGACCGCGCGCGCAGTCGCTGCACTTGGCAGCGCGCCTCTGGCCCGGTAATCCACTGCGACTCCCCTGACCCCATCGCCGTACGGCCATCTAAACTCATCGCCATCTTCAAGCGCACAAAGGGCCGCTGAGCTGTCATTCGGGCAATAAAACCAGGATTCAACGCGCGCGCTTCGCTCTCTAGCAAACCCACCGCGACGTCAATGCCTGCCGCTTCTAATCGCTGTAGACCTTGGCCACTGACCTGAGGATTGGGATCGACCATCGCAACAACGACGCGGGCCACGTTGGCCACCACGAGCGCCTGGGCGCAGGGTCCTGTGCGACCGGTGTGCGAACAGGGCTCCAACGTCACATATGCCGTCGCGCCTTGGGCACGTTTACCTGCGGCGTTTAAGGCATGGATTTCCGCGTGGGGTTCTCCGGCACGCAGATGAAAACCTTCGCCAACGACCTGTTCATCTTTAACGATCACACAGCCAACCCGCGGATTAGGATCGGTCGTGTAAAGCCCTTTATTTGCCAGCTGTAGCGCCCGCGCCATATAGCGGTGATCGGCTTGACTAAAAACGGCACTCATTTCAACGGCTCGCTGCCGTCGCTGGGCTTAGAGGATGGCTCTTGAGATGGCTCTTGAGACAACCGATCAATCTCCGCGCGAAACTCGTCCAAATCTTGAAACTTACGGTATACCGAGGCGAAACGGATATAGGCCACATGATCCAGCGTTTTCAGCGCCAGCATGACTGACTCACCGATATCGCGGGCGTTGACTTCGCGATCACCCCGCGCGCGCAGGGTTTGACGAATGCGCTCCACCGCCGCTTCAATGGCTTCTGCGCTGACCGGACGCTTCTCTAGCGCACGCAGTATACCGGCCCGCAGTTTGGCCTCATTAAAGCTTTCTCGCGAACCGTCGGATTTCACTACCCGCGGCATAACGAGTTCAGCCGTTTCGTAGGTGGTAAATCGCTCTTGGCAACTCGCACACTGGCGCCGACGGCGTACTTGGTCGCCATCGGCTACTAACCGCGAATCGGTCACTCGAGTATCGTTTGCACCACAAAAAGGGCAATGCATGGCGGTCAACCTATTGTCAGCTCGTGTCAGCGGGCCCACGAGTTAGCGTTTAAACGCGGTATCTACCTCGCATTGTAGCGATTTGGCACACAAGCTGCAGCGTTTGTAGCAGATTGTTTATCAGGAGTCCGTCATGCCCCCCTTTGAGCAGACCGTCCACGACTACCTCAGCCATCTTTACGGCCCTAGAGCTTGCGAGGTCCAGCGTCGTTTAAACCAGCATATTACCCACTTCCTGTCACTTGCCCCATTTTCGTTTACGGGCATCGACATTAAACCTAAGAATGCACCATCTTGGAGCGAGAAAGATCAGTGGGTGATCAGCTATGGCGACTCTATTATTGAGGAAGACCTGCCACCGTTGGCCGTGCTCAGCGACTTTCTCCAGGCGCGGTTAGGCGAGCGTATCAGCGGAGTGCACGTACTGCCTTTTTTCCCGTGGAGCAGTGACGACGGCTTCTCCGTCATCCACTACCGGGAAGTCAATACTGACCTGGGCGACTGGTCACATATTCGCGAGCTCGCCAGCCATTATGATTTGATGGCCGATTTAGTGCTCAATCACGTCTCGCGAGAATCGCTGTGGTGCGTAGATTATCTTAGCGGTAGCCTGCCCGGCCGCGACTACTTTATTGACGTTGATCCCAGTACCGATGTGTCTCAGGTAGTGCGCCCCCGTAGCAGCCCTCTGCTAGTGCCAATATCAACCCGTCGCGGCACGCGCTATCTGTGGGCAACATTTTCCGAAGACCAGCTTGATCTGAATTTTGAAAACCCGGACGTGCTGTTAGAATTCGTGGGTATTTTGCTGTTCTACCTGGAGCAAGGCACGCGGATTGTGCGCTTGGATGCGGTGGCCTTCTTATGGAAGCGGCTGGGTACCGCGTGTATTCATTTGCCAGAAACGCATACCGTGGTGCGCCTACTACGGGCCATAGTGGATCACGTCGCCCCCGGCACGCTACTCGTTACCGAAACCAACGTTCCTCATCAGGAGAACATCAGCTATTTCGGGCTGGAACGACTCCCCGAAGGCGAGCCCGATGAGGCGCATATGGTTTACCAGTTTGCGTTACCGCCGTTATTGCTACACACCTTAACTCGGGGCGAGACCCATACGCTGCAAACATGGCTAACGAGCCTACCCATCCTCCCCGATCACTGCACTTACCTGAACTTTACCGCTAGCCACGACGGCATTGGCGTACGTCCGCTGGAAGGGCTACTGCCTGATCATGAACGTGATGCACTGTTGGAACTCATGCATCGTTTTGGTGGCTTTGTCAGCATGCGCAGCAATCCTGATGGCAGCGATACGCCCTATGAGATTAATATTACCTGGTTCGAAGCCATGCGCGGCACCCGCCGTGGCCCTGACCCTTGGCAGATAGCCCGGTTTATATGCAGCCAAGCGATTATGCTGAGCTTACAAGGGATTCCTGCGCTGTATATCCACACACTAACGGGCACGCTCAACGATGTAGAAGGCGTGGAACGCAGCGGCCGCTTGCGCTCGATTAACCGTCGCCGCTGGCAGCGTAGCGAACTTGATCTACTGCTAGACAGCCCCTCCACGCCCACCCACGATGTTTTTCACGCCTTAAGTCGGCTGCTGGGTCAGCGCCGCCAAGAGCCCTGCTTTCACCCTACTGCCGCACAGCGAACCTTGGCATCCGCGCCTGAGCTGCTCGCCGTGGAACGTGGCCCGCTTGCGGATGGGCGGCGCCTGCTAGCGCTGTATAACGTGACCGATACGCCGTTTGCGCTAGAAAATGGCGGTGATGCCATCATACAGGCGCTAGGTAGGCATACTTGGCAAGCACTTGATCTCGATAATCCCTGGAATGTTGAGGGCGCTCTTTCTCCTTATGCGGTACGCTGGCTAGTAGCCTACAACTAAGGATATAACCAAACGTGCGCTTACATTACCAACCCATCATCAGTGGCATGTTATTACTTGCAGGGCTTGGAAGCACAGCTATTGGCTATGCCGACGACCTTCCTGCACCGATACAGTCTCTCGCTGACCAAGGCTTCGAGATCCACGGGCAGTTTGATTCGCCGGGCGATTTACGCGGCTATGGCGTGACGAGGCAGGGCCAGGAAATGGCTGCCTACTTAACCCCTGACGGGGAACACGTCATTGTCGGCACGCTAATGGATAGTGAAGGCAATGACCTCACTGATGCGCAGCTGGATGAACATGTACGCGCACCGCTAGAAGCACAAACTTGGCAGTTATTAGCACAGAGCCACTGGATTCAAGACGGTGACACTAACGCCCCCCGCGTGATTTACGTTTTCACCGATGCCAACTGCCCCTACTGCCGCCAGTTCTGGCAAAACGCTCGCCCCTGGGTAGAAGCCGGCGATGTGCAGTTGCGCCATATCATGGTGGGCATTTTAGCCCCTGACAGCCCGGGTAAAGCCGCCGCTATTTTAGGTGCCGACGATCCCGCTGCCACGCTGAAGGCACATGAAAGTGGTCAGCAAAGCGTTGAAGCAAGCGCCCAGCCACGGGATATCGAAGAACAGGTATATGCCAATAATCAGCTGTTTGAAGAGCTAGGATTATACGCAACGCCAACCAGTGCCTTCCAGCGTGAAACGGAAAACGGCACCGTTCGCATTGACCGCATTCAAGGCCTGCCTAACGATGAACAGCTGGTCGACATGATGGGCAGCGAAACGCCTTAAGTACCACGTTCATGATGAGCGTGGCACTTGGCCAGAGACTATACTTCCCCCTGATTATCCAGCTCTACCGCTTCGTGCATGCGCGCCAGCAGGCTAGGCACAGCCGCCTGAACACGGTTCCAGCTAGGAATAAAAGGTCGCTCACGCGGGTTATCCATAAACAGATTGCCCGCTTCGAGTAGATTGCTGGCGAACAGCTCAACGGCCTGCTCTTCAGTATGCCGATCTAGGCTTAAGCCATTCATCGTCGCATCGTGATCGTAGGCCTCAATTAAATCTAATGCGAACCGGTAATAGGTTGCTTTGAGGGTACGAAAGTCTTCACTGCTAAAGGTAATGCCCTGGGTCGCCAATTTGCGATAAAGCGCTTTTGAAATATCCAGGCTCATGCGATTTAAACCGCCATCAGGATCATCTTCGCTGATCGGCTGATGCTTGTGATCATAGGCATCAGCAATATCCACTTGGCATAGTTGACGCAGGGAGTAGTTGCGCTGTAACTCAGACAAAACGCCGATTTCCAGTCCCCAGTCTGCAGGTATACGAATGCCTTCCAACACGTCACTACGCATAGCGAACTCACCCGAGAGCGGGTAGCGAAAGCTATCCAAATAGTCCAGGTAAGGCAGCGGCCCACAGACGATTTTTAACGCCCGCAACAGCGGCGTCACTAATAGCCGTGAGACGCGGCCATTCAATTTCCCCTCTGCAATACGCGGATAGTAGCCTTTACAAAAACGATAGTTAAAATTCGGATGAGCGACCGGATACATTAAACGCGCCAGCAAACTCCGCTCGTAGGTCAAAATATCGCAATCGTGTAGCCCGACCACCGATGACCGCCCAGACGCCAATACATAGCCTGCGCAGTACCACACATTGCGCCCTTTGCCTGGTTCTAACGCACCCAACCCATGCTCTTCTAGCTCCGCATCCAAGGCACGTAATCGTGGGCCATCATTCCACAAAATACGCGTATGTTGAGGCAGGCGAGAGAAAAACTCCTTGGCATGTAAAAACTGCTCACGATCAGCCCGATCCAGGCCGATTACAATCTCATTGAGATAAGGCACTTTCACTAACTCATCAACAATCGCCGACAATGCGGTTCCTTCCAATTCCGAAAATAACGAAGGCAGGATTAATCCCATTGGGCGTCGACGTGAAAATTGGCATAGCTCCTGCTCTAACGCCTCTACTGGGCGTCGAGTGAGGTTGTGAAAATCAGTAATAATGCCGTTTTGATGAAAGTCGCTCATATGTTTGCCTTCCTGAGTAGGTTAAATAACGGCATCACATGTTGTTGCCGCGACTAAACGGCGTTCGTCTCGCCCCCAAAAATGGGCCACCCCCTCAGCCCAGCCAGCCGGCCCTGCTGCTTGCGTGCGATATAACGACAGGCTATTGGGCTCAACGATCAAATCATGACAGCCACGAATAACCACAGCTTGATCGACGGCTTCCAGCATCGTGACATCGTTGGGCCCGTCCCCCAGGCCAAGTGAAAGCGGCGTACGCCCTCTTAAGGTGGTAAACCGCCTAATTAACCACTCCACCGCGCTACCTTTATCGGCAGTGCGTCCCATGACATGCCAAAAACGTCCGCCTTGAGTCAACGCCAATCCATCGCCTTCCAAGGCAGCGCGGAAGGTATCCAAGGCAGCCGCATTGTCTTGCCATAACAGTGGCTCGCTGCCTTCTCGCTGACGTGCATCCCGGGCACGCGCTTCGTCAAGCCCGGTGAGTTTCACTACCTCTAAGACGCTCATCTCACTCATACGCGTAAAGCGGCATTTTAGCCGTTCTCGCCACACCTTGAGACGAGCACGAATAAAGCCAATATCGACCCCCGGATGCTTGATCACCACACCGTCGCGCCCACTGCCCGGGCGATCTAAACGTGCATGACACCAGCCAGGCGGCAGGCCAATGACCGCGCCATTTTCAGCAATAAAAGGCGTTGCGGTAAGACCCAGCGCTTCGCGTAAAGGGATTAGCTCGGCACGGGTTTTACTGGTGACGGGGATTACCGGCACTCCCATCTGTTTTAATCGGGCAAGCCACGGCGCAGCGGGACTGGAGTCATAGCTATGGTGGTCTAATAGCGAGCCATCTAAGTCGGTGACGACTAAGCGAGGCTGCAAAGCAGGATCTATGGAAAAGATTGGCGCTGAGAGACGATTGGCTTCAAGCATGGCACTACCTCGTTTCAGTCTTAACGCACAGTTAAGACGTCGTGTCTGGATTACCAAGCTTATAAGGCAAATAATGCGCCAAAAACGATAAATGCTGGTTTCGCAGTGAGTTACATATCACTTGTGTAGTGGCATTGCGCTCAAGCCAATGGCAGCACCAAAAAGCAGCGTTGATAGCGCACCCAAAAGGCGCATAAAACAATCGGCGCACGCTACTGTCTTCCAACGGCTGTGTGGCTGATGCACAGTGGTGCTAATACCCTGTCCGCTGCGTGTAGGCTAAACCTTTCTAAAGTGATGCATTAAAGCAAAATGCGCGCTAGCATACTCATCGAAGAAATGACCGCAGAGTGAGCCCTTTCCCACCAGGCGCTAGCCAACGGCCAGCGTAATTGGTGATTTCAGGCCTTTGATCTAAATAGCACGCTCGCAGCGTGTTAGAGGGCAAAGGGGGCTGGTAAAGCCATCTATCCCAATCGTCAAATATGTAAAGGTTTCCTATGGGTCGTCAACGACAGACTGTTAAGCAACATATTATTGTTATTGCTAGCCGCGTCATCAAACTGACCGCCAATATCACCAAAGTGCTTTGCTATCCTTTCCACGCCGCCTTTCCTAACAAGCGCTTTACCCTGCCAGCCTATGCGCCACCGTTGCTTCAGCCCTCCGCCAAGAAAGTGGCAATCCCGCGGATTATTTGGCAGACCAACTTCACGGACAAAGTGACGCTGCCTGTCTATCTAAACTATTTATTTAATCGCCTGATGGCCCCACGTTTTGAATATCGTTTTATGGTGACGGAAGCAAGGCACCTATTTATTGCGGATCACTATGACAGTGAAATCACTCAAAACTATTTGAAATTACAGATAGGTGCTGCACAGGCTGATTTCTGGCGGCTGCTGGTGCTACAAGAATATGGCGGCGTTTATTTAGATATCGATGCCCATGCTATTTGGCCGTTAAGCGATACGTTAGCCAGGAATACGGAGGAGTTGTACGTCGTCACGCGGCGCGGGGATTTCAGTAATTACTTTATTGCCAGCAAGCCTCAAAACCCGAATCTCGAAAAATTAATCAATCAGGTTAATAACAATATTAAAGACAATCAGCTCACTAACGTATTTGAGCTAACCGGGCCAGGCGTGTTCAATCAATTGCTAAACATACAAGAGGTGCCCACGGTTTCTTACCGCCATGCCTGCAATCAAGGCAGCTTTACTAACGAGTACTTTCAGTACATCGATAAAGCAGCGGGAAAGTGGACCAAAGAGCAACAAAAAGTGAGTATTGTTCGCCAAGAAGAACCATAAGTATCTAAGCAAAAGGCCCTGAATTAACAGGGCCTTTTTTCACATACGCTCTAACGTGACGTTTACTTATAAACAGGCAGTCGCGCGCAAACCCCAGCTACTTTATCCAACACCTGCGCTTCAATAGCGCTGGTGTCTTCGCCGTTGGCTAATACATCCAGAATGTCGCAGATCCAACCGGCCAACGTGCTGCACTCTTGCTCATCGAAACCGCGTGTGGTCACCGCAGGCGTACCAATACGCAAACCTGAGGTTACAAACGGGCTTTGTGGGTCGTTAGGTACGGCATTTTTATTAACGGTAATGTGGGCGCGGCCCAAAGCGGCGTCCGCGTCTTTACCGGTAACACCTTGCTTGATCAGCGACAGCAGAAATAAGTGGTCTTCGGTGCCGCCAGAAACGATATCGTAGCCGCGGTCAATGAATACACTGGCCATTGCCTGAGCATTTTTGACCACCTGCTGTTGATACGTTTTGAACGCAGGCTCCATGGCTTCTTTGAAGCAGATCGCTTTTGCCGCAATCACGTGCATCAAAGGACCGCCCTGGCCACCCGGGAATACCGCTGACTGCAGCTTTTTCTCAATATCAGCGTCGTTTTCCGCCGAGAGAATCACACCGCTGCGCGGGCCACGTAGCGTTTTATGGGTGGTAGACGTCACGACGTGGGCATGAGGCAAAGGGCTTGGATAGACACCCGCCGCGACAAGACCTGCCACGTGGGCCATATCCACCAATAGGTAAGCGCCCACTTCATCGGCGATCTCGCGGAACTTGGCCCAATCAACGATCTGAGAATACGCGGAAAAACCGGCGATGATCATTTTCGGCTTGTGCTCGCGAGCAAGCTCGGCCACTTGGTCATAGTCGATCAAGCCTTGCTCATTCAAACCGTACTGAATGGCATTGAAGTGCCTGCCCGAAAAGCTTGGCTTGGCGCCATGGGTCAGGTGGCCACCTGCATCCAAGCTCATGCCTAAAATAGTATCGCCAGGCTTAACAAGCGCTAAAAAGACGGCGCTATTGGCCTGGGAGCCAGAATGCGGCTGAACGTTGACATAGGTTGCGCCAAACAGCTCTTTGGCGTAATCAATGGCCAGATTTTCAGCAATATCGACGAATTCACAGCCACCGTAGTAGCGCTTACCGGGATAGCCTTCGGCGTATTTATTGGTTAGCTGGCTGCCTTGCGCTTCCAGTACGCGGGGGCTGGCGTAGTTTTCAGAAGCAATCAGTTCGATGTGAGCTTCTTGGCGTGCTACTTCTTTCTGCATGGCATCAAAAAGCACATCATCAAATCCGGCAATTGTCATATCGCGGCTGAACATCGGCAGGCACCTCGTAACGAGAAAGAGTCATCATGGAAGAAGCGAGGGCGCTATCATAACGCAGCCTGACACGACTTTCATCGCATCCGCATCAGGTTGTTAATGAACAGCATTCATCTTTAAGGCTTGGTAGCAGTATTTGTGAGACACCGTTTTAGCTCGCGAATCTTTAGGTTGCTATCCACCCCACCCCTGCTGACTTGCATTTTCGTCGCCAAGACCGAATACTGTATATTCATACATGCGCCATATCAGCCAGGGTGTCGACAATGCTAGGTCAGCACACTCCACTTACCCCCGCCTTGCCGTTAATATCTCAGCCGCAGCCTTATCTAACGTTGACGGGACGAGCGGGCTTTAGCGGTTTTCCTTCGCCTGCGCAGGATTACGAACCACGCACGCTAGATCTCAATACACGATTGATAAAAAACCCTACCGAGACGTTTTATATCACTGCCGCGGGCGACAGCATGGAGGGCTGGGGTATTTTTGACAGCGATTTACTGATTGTCGACCGCGGCGTAAAACCTCGCTTAGGACATATATTGGTGGCGATGTTTGACGGCGAAGTATTGATTAAACGCTACGCGCTCTATCAAGGCACACCGCACCTTTGCTCTGCCCATCCGCATTACCCGCCCCTGCCGCTTGAAGGCACCGACTGCCAGCTATGGGGCGTGGTGCGCGCCGTCGTGCATGAATATTTGCGATGAAATGAGGGCTTAAGATGATTGGCTTAGTCGATGGCAATAATTTCTATGTCAGCTGCGAGCGTATCTTTCAACCTAAGCTTGAAGGCCGGCCTGTCGGTGTTATGTCGAATAACGATGGGTGCATTATCGCCCGCTCGGCCGAGCTTAAAGCGCTGGATATTCCCATGGGGACGCCGGCGTTTAAACTTGAAGAGCTGCGTCAGCGTGGCGACATCCACCTACTGTCGTCTAACTACGAACTGTACGGTGATATGTCGGCACGACTGACCCAGCTACTGCGCAATGCCTGCCCGGACGTTGCCCCCTACTCAATCGATGAAATGTTCGTCTATTTAGAAGATTTCACCGCAGAGCAGTGTGAGGCTCTAGGGCGGAAGCTACGCCAGCGCATTCGGCGTCATTTAGGCCTGCCGGTGTGCGTTGGGCTAGCCCCCACTCACACACTCGCCAAGCTGGCTAACCACGTTGCTAAGCAAGACCCTTACTACCAAGGCGTTTGCCTACTCGGTGGGCAGGATCACACCACCGAGGCCCTGCTCAAACGCACGCCGGTAAGCAGCGTGTGGGGCGTTGGGCATCGGCTGGCCGAGCGCTTAGCCATTGGCGGCGTGAGGACCGCCTGGGAATTAAGAGAAAGCGATGAAAAACAGCTGCGTAAGCGTTTCTCAGTAGTGCTCGCGCGCACGGCGCTTGAGCTACGCGGAACGCCATGTTTAACAATGAACGCATTGGATCTACCACGCCAGCGCATTATGACATCGCGCTCGTTTGGCCAACCGACAGGCGACTTTACGCAGGTGCATAATGCTCTACGCCGACACGCCCAACGTAGCGCTGAAAAACTGCGCGAGCAGCGTAGTTTAGCCCGCGCCGTGATGGTATTTCTTAATACCAACCGCCACCGTCGTGATCAGCCACAATGCTTCCCGCAAGCGCTAATCGCGCTGCCGTCACCCAGCGACGATACCCGCGTTATCCTTGATACGGTTCGCCAAGGGCTGGAGCAAATGTACCGCCCTCACCACCACTTTATGAAGGCCGGTGTAATGCTCCTCGACTTAGTCGATGCCGAGCGACACCAGCTGTCATTACTAGGGCCAACACCCCACCATCATCACCCATTACTGATGGCAGCGGTGGACCAGATCAATCAGCAAATGGGGCGAGGAACGATTAGTTTTGGCATGACCAATGCGCCGGCCGCCTGGCAACTGCGCTGCGCCCATCGCTCCCCGCGCTTCACTACGCGCTGGGATGAGTTAATGCTGGCAGGCACTCATCCTGGCGCTATCGATGCGTGTACTTCACGGACGTAACCGCTACCCTAGGGCATCCTTTGCCCGAATAACGTTGCCTTAATGCCTCTCTCTCGTCCCGATCAAGAGTACGCTCCAGCACCTGGCCTAGCGCAACGGTGGGCAAACCGCTATATACAAGGCTACTTTCGCCGCCATCCGGCACTGGCAGCCCCCAATCCGCAGGCGCTGGAACGCGCACGACGCTGGATTATCACTTGGGCGGCGGTTGCCGGAATGATATCTGGCACGCTGATTGGTGGAGCAGAATGGTGGATGCGGGAATTTGCCACCGACAATTGGAATGCGCTGAGTCTTCGCGAGCAGCTTCCCTACTGGGCCAGCTATATGGTCGTGGCAGGCAGCATTACCGCGCTAGAGATTGGCTTTTTGTACTGGAACGCGCTACGCGGCGTCGCGAGCATTACGCGCCTGGCAGGCTTGCACTATGGCCAAACCGAGCCACTAGAGCCGGATATCCAACTGACGGTGCACGGCGTTTCACGCGCCGCCTTGGAGTACCCAACCCCGGGCAGTCTTATCTATGGCGTTGACCCACATGCCTACCTGGGTGGCTGGAGAATAACCGCTAAAGCCCTACTTTATCGCTTAAAAGTCAGCTTAAGCAGCTTCCTGCTTCGTTTACTACTACGCCGCTTATTAGGCCGCCTGACGTTGCGCGGTTTTCTGCCCGTGTTAACAGAGCCCCTGTATGCTGTTTGGAACGCCTGGATTGCTGCACGCATTATTCAAGAAGCCTATTTACAGGCCCGCGGACCAGCGCTAGTGAAGCAGTTAATGGCAACGCTAGCTGACAGCGACGCTCCGATTCGCAGCTTAGTGGCACAAGGGGTGGGTGAGGTCATTATGCGCAACCAGCACCCGCATCCGAATTTAGTACTGCTTCTGGCCCGTCTGCTAGACAGCCTGCCCGACAAACCGCAGGCTATTGACGTTGATTGGCCAGCGACGCTCCACGACTACGCGCAGCTAACGGGCCCGTCACGGCATACGCTGCTCAGCGCACTTACCCAGACGGTACTGCTCAGCGGCACCTACCGTGGTGCGAGGAAGCGATTTTTAAAAGAAGTCTTTGCGACGTGTCAAACGCCGCTGCTAGAGAAGGATGTGAAGACCCAGCAGCAGCGCTTGTTATCAGGCGAGGTGCCGTAACGGCTTAAACGGACTTGAGGGCGTGACGTAGCCGTGGGCTGAGGATCTCACCGAGCATCGCCATAGCAACCAAGAGTGCCAGGAGCCACGGCCAGTGCGCGGCAAACGAAACCTGATAAACGCCCAAGGCGTCGATGAAAGTCACCACGATACCGAGCGGGCTCACATAGCGCACCATGGTCAGCCACAGCGCATAGGGTAGCGGCGCCAGCCCCAGCTCATCACGGAAAGTCTCGCTTTTTAATACATAGCCCGCCAGCACCACGATGCCCAATCCACCCAGCGGCATCATCCAGCGTGACGTCAGGTAGTCCAGCCAGTCGAAAAAGGTTTTTCCCGCCAGCGTCCAGTCAGCGCCTAGATTAAACGACAGCATTGCCAGGGTACTGATCAGCCACAGCACGATACCCGTTAGCCAAGCAGCGGCCGGGCGCGACAACCCTTTGTTATCGCATAGCCAAGAGACCGTGGCTTCAACCATGGAAATAGCGGAGGTCAACGCCGCCATAGAGAGCATTAAGAAGAATAAGATGCCAAATAGCGTGCCCAGAGGCATCGCTTGGAAGGCCAGCGGCAGGCTCATAAAGATCAACCCTGGGCCTTCACCAGGATTCATACCATTGGCAAAAATGACGGGGAAAATCGCCAGACCCGCCATCAAGGCAACAACCGTATCGGCGACGGCAACGCTCACCGTGGTACGGCCAATTGAAGCGTCTTTAGGCAGGTAGCTGCCGTAGGTCAGAATCGCGCCAGAGGCAAGTGAGAGTGTGAAAAAGGCGTGGCCGAGCGCTGCCAACATGCCCTCACTAGAGAGGCTGCCGGCATTGAATGAGAATAGAAAGCTCACCGCCGCGCCAAAGCCACCGGAAAACATACCAAAGCCAATCAGCACGACCAGCATGATAACCAGCCCTGGCATCATCCAACTGACGCTTTTTTCAATGCCTCGCTGCACGCCTTTGCCCACAATGAGCATCGTGATCAGCGTGACAAAGGTGCTCCAGAAACCAAGGTTGAGCGGGTTCGCATTATTAGCGCCGAACACCGCCGCCATCTCATCAACGCTGCTGGCTGCAAGCCCGCCAGTTAGCATCTTCCACAAATAGGCAAATGACCAACCGGCCACGACCACGTAAAACGATAACACCATAAAGCCGCACAGCATCGCCATCCAGCCAATCAATGACCACGCAGAGGAGCGGCCAGACTCATTGACGACGCGACGAATAGCGTCCACGGGGCTGCCGCGCCCGCGGCGCCCAAAGGCAATCTCCGCCATCATTACCGGCACACCAACGGCAAAGATGCACGCTAGATAAACCAAGACGAACGCACCGCCACCAAATTCCCCGGTGATATAAGGGAATTTCCAGATATTGCCTAGCCCAACCGCCGAGCCGGTTGCTGCCAACATAAACCCCCAGCGGCCTAGCCACTGAGTGCGAGGTTGCCCAGAAGAGGTCATTAGCGCATTTACCCTGTCATAAAAAGGCGCCTATTCTAGCAGCCTGCCGGACTTAACGCAGATCTACTGCAAACACCGGTCTCTCAATCCTCTTCAAGCGATCGATTTCATTCATCAGGCATACACGGAGGCTTTGGCCGCGGCATCCAAACGCTGAGCGGTTTGATCCACTTGGCGCAACCAGGCCAGCAGCACCGCGCCAATTATCACAAAACCACCGGCCAACCAAAGTCCAACGCTATAATGCCCTGAAGCCTCTGCCAGCATGCCAGTTAACGCCGGCGCACAAATTTGTGCCGCGCCATAAGCCAGCGTCATCTGGCCCATTAAGCGTGCAGGGCTTGATGGATACAGCCTGCCGGCCATGGTCAACACAAGGCTGACACAGCCTAGGAAGGTACCGCCATAAAGCACGGCGCTCAGGAGTACGCCGGCTAAGCTTGATGTTATAGCGGGCAGCACGATGCCGACGGCTTGTATCAGCATCGCAACAATCAAAGCACCCAAATAGCCAATCCGCCGGGCGATCAAATCCCAAAGCATCACCGCCGGGGCTGCCGCCAAGCCCACCAGGGCAAACGCCCAGTTGCCCGCCCCCACCAGAAGCGGCTCGCGCTCCACAATCGTGACAATGAACGTGGCGCTGATGACATAGCCATACCCTGCACAGAAATAGGCAGGCAACATTAAACGCATAAACGTGCGCGAAGGGGGCATAACAGGAGTCGCACTTGCTTCGCTTGCACCAGGTAGCGATTTCACCGGGCGCGGTAGCCAACGCCATGCGGGTACTAACAGTATTGCGCCTAGCAAACCAAAGCCCCACCACTGGGCCCGCCAGCCAAGTGACAGTGACAGCATGTATTCCACCGCTAAGGCGGCCACTACAATCCCCAGTCCCGCTCCGGCAAAATGAATGCCTAACTCGCCGCGCTGACGATGCTGAATCAACCAATGCAGAATCAGACCCGAGGCTAATAGCATCGAGCTACTGGTGGAAAGACCTGATAGAAAGCGTAATCCTGCCCAGAGCCAAAAGTGGTCGGTCAAGGCCATACCCGCGGTGGTCAGCACGGCCAGCACCAGCCCAGTTCGGTACAACGTATCCTTGGTATAAATACTACGCACGGACGCTGCCAGCACGGCCCCGAGCATATAGCCTGCGTAGTTGATCGCCGCTAGCCAGCCACCATCAGCATCCCCCATCCAACTCTGCTGCTGCATCACCGGCAATAAAGGCGTATAGGCAAAGCGCGCTATTCCCATGCACAATATCTGGCTACAAACGCCTGCCAGCAGCACTTTAAAGCGCCGGGAACTTAGCGTTGCTACGGTCATCGAACGGCTCCTGAAACAACGTCGCTTATTGTTGTGTTAATGAGCATGAATGTCGTTATGAATGCATATACTCACACCAGACATGCACTTATAGATATGTACTTATAGACATACTAAGGCGTTTTAGGCAGCGCGTCATGACGCCTAACGGGCTGAGCACGAACTGGCGGCGTCTCCTCTGCCTTTCACCTCGGCTTTTTCTACACGCCGGGCCGGAATCTGGCAGACTAGAGGCGATAAACACCCACCTTAATGAGTGAGCGAAAAACGATGAGCGATACGGCAAAACCCTGGACGCAACCGATGCCCGAGGCGCAGTTTAAATTAATGCGCGATATTCTTGCCGCGCCAAGCCCAGTGGGCCTGGAAGCCGCAATGACGTACGGCGTACTCAAGCCCCATTTTGAAAGTTTTGCGCCTAAAGGCTGGCATCTGCATCAGTTCAAGGGCAATGCGGGCGTTGTTCTGGACACCCATCCTGATCGTGACGACATGTTTAAGGTCATGATTATCGGCCATGCAGATAAAATTCGCATGCAAGTACGCTCAATTGGTGAAGACGGCAAAATCTGGATCAATACCGATTCATTCCTGCCGACCGTATTAGTCGGCCATGAGGTAAAGCTATTTAGCGAAGACCCGGAAAAACCCGGCAGCTATCGCAGCATCGAGGGCGGTACGGTAGAAGCGCTCGGGGCCATTCATTTCTCCGACCCTGCACAGCGCGATGGCAGTAAGGGCATTAAGAAAGAACAGATCTATCTGGATCTGCAGATTCATGGCCAGAATAAGAAGCAGCAGGTCTTGAATTTGGGCGTGCGCCCAGGCGATTCGATTATTTTTGATCGCCCTATTCGCCCCGGCTTTAGCCCCGACACCTTTTATGGCGCCTACTTAGATAACGGCCTGGGTTGTTTTGTGGCCGCAGAAGTAGCACGCCTGATCGCCGAAGCCGGCGGCACGAAAAATGTACGCGTACTGTTTGCGATTGCCAGCTATGAAGAAATTGGCCGCTTTGGCAGCCGCGTAATGGCCGGTGAAATGAAGCCTGATGCACTAATTGGCGTAGACGTTAACCACGACTATGTAGGCGCGCCGGGTATCGGTGACAAACGCATGCAGCCGCTAGAAATGGGTAAAGGCTTTACCATGGCCGTTGGCTCGATTGCCAGCGAACAGCTGAACCGTATTATTGCCAGCGCCGCGAAAGAGCATGATATTCCGCTGCAGCGTGACATTGTCGGTGTGGATACTGGAACCGATGGCATGGCGGGAGTATTGGCCTCTATCGATAGCGCTGCTACCTCCATTGGTTTCCCGATACGCAACATGCATACCATCTCGGAAACCGGTCATACGCAAGACGTACTGGCCGCTATTCATGCGCTGACGCACACACTGCAAGCCCTTGATGCCTTGCCGGATTTACAGCGTGAATTCCTGGATAACCACCCGCGTTTGGATCAAGCAAGCCCGCTAACTCATCAGGGTAGTGATAAGCCTGCCAGTGAAGATGATGAAAGCGAAGAGATTAAGCCTGCGTAAACAGCGCCCACGCTAAGTGCTTTTTTACATCCCTTGAAAATGGCCCGCTAGATAGCTTCTAGCGGGCCATGTTTGATTCAACTCGCCTCCCCCCTTATTAATACGAAACCTTTCCCTCGCACCCTCTACCACTACTAAAGTTGCACTCCTACAACCAACGTTCAATAAACCAAAGTGGTAGGATCCCTCCCGTTAATTAGCCAGTACTTACACGTTATTGCTTATCAATGGAGTTAATAAATGGGAGTTTCATCGCAAGGATGGCGCCATTGGACGCCCCTGCTGGCCGGGCCGCTGCTGTGCATACTGGTACAGATTCTCATGCCCGCCACACTGCTCGACCCTGCACCGCGCCTGGTACTTGGCCTAACCGCCTGGATGGCCGTGTGGTGGGTAACTGAACCCGTACCCATTCCAGTCACCTCGTTTTTACCCATGATTATTTTGCCGCTAAGCGGCGTAATGACACTAGATGACACCGTGGTCGGCTACGCAAACCCGGTTATTTATATGTATATGGGCGGTTTTATACTGGCCATTGCCATTGAGCGTTGGAACTTACATCGCCGTATTGCACTGAATATTGTTAGCCGTATCGGCAATAGCCTACGCAGCATTGTGCTTGGCGTAATGATCGCCTCAGCCTTTCTTTCCATGTGGATTTCAAATGCCGCCACGGCGCTGATGATGCTACCCATAGCCATTGCCCTGCTCGGAGAGCTGGATGAGCGTGACCAGTTCGATGGTAAGCAGCGCGATGCGTTTGCACGCGTGCTGCTACTCACTGTTGCTTACTCAGCTTCCATTGGTGGCTTGGCTACGATTATTGGCTCGGTGCCCAATGCCATAGTGGTGGCTATGATTCCGCAATTTTTTGACGGGGTTGAAATTAGCTTTTTAGATTGGATGATGTTTGCACTGCCTCTGACTCTGATCATGCTCGTCATCTTGTACGTCTATCTCACCCATATTTATGCCAAGGTGCCCAACACTCGCTTAGAAGTTAACTTCGTTGCCGAAGAGTTGAAAGCACTTGGCCCCATGGGGCCTGAAGAAAAGCGCGTACTGATAGTGTTTGTCACTACCGCACTCGCATGGGCGTTAAGGGGTTGGTTAGCGCCTTTCTTTGATCTACCGCTAAACGATACATTAATTGCGGTTATTGCGGCGGTGGCACTATTTATTATCCCAGCTCACAGCGAAAAACGTAGCCTGTTAGTGTGGGATGATATGGCACGCCTGCCGTGGGGGCTGTTTATACTTTGGGGCGGCGGCATGACGCTCGCCGCCGCCTTCAGTGCGAGCGACTTAACGGGCTGGATCAGCCAGCAGCTGCAGCTCTTAGACGGCGTTAATTACTTTGTGCTAATTCTCTTTATGGTGCTGCTGATGCTGTTCTTAACCGAGATTATCTCTAACACCGCAACGGCCAATATGGCACTGCCTATTACGGCGGGAATGGCTGCCGCGATTACGACAGGTAATCCACTGGGCCTAATGGTGGCCGTTGCTCTGGCAACTACCTGCGCTTTCATGATGCCTATTTCCACGCCACCTAATGCTGCCGTTTTCTCCAGCGGGCGCATCTCAATTAAGGAGATGGCAAAAGCAGGCTTTGCGATGAATATTGTTAGCGCCATTATCATCACGCTATTTGTTTACTTTATTATGCCATTACTACTTCCTATGCCGTCTTAGCAAATAAAGTGGTTTAAGATTGCACGCAAAAAGAAGCCCCGGCCATTCCTTGGCTGGGGCTTTATTAAACCTTCCATGATGCTTCTTCACAAACGTCCTGTTCGTGCTTCCCTGAGTACTTAAAGCATTCCTAGCTTTGCCTTCCCTGTTACCACTTCCCTGTGCTTGAAGGGCACAATGCGCCTTATATCCATGGATTTATCTAACCTGTGATATGCAGTCGCAAATAAATGACGTTTGAACGATTTAAAATTGAAACAAGCAACTTGCCAACTTTCCAAACAAAAACATACAATCATGCACGTTTCGCTACCCACAAGGATGATACCCGTGACTCAGTATACTTGGTGGTCTGCCGCCGTGATTGGTTTGGCTATTTCCCCGCTTACCTGGGCAGATAGTTGGGAAGGAAGCATTGGCGCTGGCGTGCTCTACGCGCCTGATTACTTAGGCAGCGACGACTACGACACAAAACTATGGCCATCGATCAATCTCACCTATGGCGAGACCTTCACCATCAATCCGCGCTCTGGCATTGAATGGCACGCTATTCGTGATGGCGGCTGGACCGTATCGCCCTTTGTTGGCTACACCTTTGGGCGTGACAATAAAGGTGACATAAGCGCCTTCGAAGAAGTAGATGGCGGTGCAACGCTAGGGCTACGCGTTGGCTACGAGCAAAGAGAGTGGCTCTACAGCGTGGCGGCTAGCACACCGGTAACCGGCGATGTGGATGGCGCAGAGTTTGAAGTAGCAGCGGCTTGGCGTACACCGCTTAGTGAGCGCTTATTTTTCTCTTTATCGCCAAGCGCTCATTACTCAAACGAAAAGTGGACAGAATCAATGTTCGGCGTTTCAGCACGCGACAGCCTGCGTAGCGGAATTGCTCAATACAATCCTGACGGCGGATACTGGCGGCTAGGCGTAAGCAGCAGCCTGACTTACGCGCTAACGCCAGAATGGTCAGCAACAGGCTTTGTGGGGACAAGCTACCTAACGGGCAACGCATCGGACAGCCCCATCGTGGATGAGCTAGGCAGCGATTGGCAAACGGTGACCGGCGTATCCCTCAATTATAATTTTTAACAGGCCCTCGCTATATTCCGTGAAACTTCGTCGCGTCATCTCGCGAGCGATTAGACGCTGCCAAGGAGGCCTGGGTACAAGGCGGCTTCGAGCATGGCCGCTTTCGCTTGCCGGTTGGCGATGAGCGAGAGTTCATCCCTTTTCCCGAACAGCCAACCGGTAGTTAAAAAAGCGGCGGGCAATGCCCGCCGCTGTTTCCGCTTTATATACGTATTGTGCTGATTAACGCTCCAGCTCCAGCCACGCCATCAGTGACTCAGCCGTGAGCGCAGAAGACGGTGGGTTTTGGCCCGTGATCAGTTGGCCATCTTCACGCACGTAGGGGGTGAAATCATCCGCCTTGCTGTAAATGCCTCCGCATTTTTGCAGGGCGTCTTCGACGAGGTGCGGCACGACATTGGTTAAGCCAACGGCCTCTTCTTCGCCGTTCGTAAAGCCCGTTACCTGACGGCCTTTAACCAGCGGCTCGCCTGCGCTGTTTTTCGCATTCACAAGCACAATCGGCGCATGGCACACCGATGCCACCGGCTTGCCTTGGGCAATAAAGGTTTCGATCATACGAATAGAAGTAGGATCATCGACGAGATCCCATAGCGGGCCGTGGCCGCCTGGATAGAAAACCGCATCAAAGTCACCGGCATTCATATCGCTTAAACGATGGGTAGCGGCAAGCTCAGCCTGGGCCTTTTCATCCTGCTTGAAGCGGCGCGTGTCATCGGTTTGGCTATCGTCTGCATCACTGGTGGGGTCCAGCGGCGGCTGTCCACCTTTAGGCGAAGCCAAGGTTACCTCAGCACCCGCGTCTTTAAACACATAATAAGGGGCAGCAAATTCTTCTAGCCAGAAGCCGGTTTTCTTGCCGGTATCGCCTAACTGATCGTGAGATGTCAGCACCACCAAAATACGTTTGCTCATACATGCTCTCCTGACAGTGAATAGACAAACAGCGTTGCTTGCTACCTCAATTACTGGGGGCACATACCTGAGTTACAAGCCTTATCAATAGCGACAAGCGTATAGCCACTTAGCGCTTCCATGCTCCAATGCGATAACATAGGGCGGTGATTATCTTTTTCTAGCAGCGAGCACGCCGTGAGCATTGAAGCGAGAGATTTTTATCGCAATGGGCCAGCCCACCGCCCTGAATGCGCCAGCAGTTTTGCCTTAATCCGGCGCCAGTTCGATTTCCGCTCCATTGAGATTGGCCGCTGGGTCACAAGCGCGGAGCGCGACCGTGCCTCCGGGCTTTTTCACGATGCCTTGTGCGATCTTATGTTGATTCTACAGGGCCCAGAAACACTGATTTCGCTGCGCGGCTCCATAGCCTTACAGTATGGCTGTGGCGGCCGGCCCGGGGTTGCTGCGCATTACGACCCCAGTCAGCGCAGCTTTGCACTCGCTAAAAATGCTGGCCCCGGCAGCATTGCTCACGAATGGTTTCATGCCTTCGACCACTACATTGCCCAGAAATGTTTTCAAGGCGCGCCCGCCCACATGTTCGCCTCTACTGCCTGGTTAGCCGAAGCCACGCCAGTCCCTCACTCACTTAATCAGCGGCTAATGCGTTGCTTCAAGGCCGTACTTTTGCAACCAGAAGGCGACCAGCCAAGCACATTGTTTAAACACTCGGTGCGCATAGACAAACAACTTGGCCAGCTCTATTACAGTAAGCCCGAGGAACTCTGTGCGCGTGCTTTTGAGGCTTTTATACAGGACGCAGCCATCACCAATCACTTCTTAGTCAAAGGCACAAAAGCCTCGCCGGAAGCAGACAAAGGGCTTTATCCCCAGGGTGAACAACGGGTTCGCATTAATGCCGCATTCGGCGAATATTTTGGCAGGCTCGGCAACGCACTTAGCACTTAAAGTACGCCCTGAGAGTTAGCATAATGCGTGGTGATATATCGATGGAATGGTCTACGCTTATAACGTCCACCGAGGAGAATCATTATGTCTGAACAAGTGTGCGCATGCCCGAAATGTACGTGTTCTGTCGATAGCAAACCCGTTGAGAAAGAGGGAAAATTATACTGCTGCGAGTCCTGCGCCACCGGCCACGCAGACGGCTCCCAAGACTGTGGTCACAACTGTAAGTGTGGGAAATAGTCCTTCTACTTCGCATTTTCTGCTACTGTAACCGCGCCCGACAGTCCCACTGCCGGGCGTTTTTGCGGCTCAGGCTGTCAATATGGAAAAGCTGCTCAGCCCCTTTCGCCAACGTGCGAAATGGCGCAATTGTGACTAAGCTGTAGCAACGCTCACTACTCAGAGGAAGAGAAAATGTCTACTACCACTATCGTCGTTATCGTTGTTGTTCTCGTTGCCGTGCTAGGCGTTGGTTTCAGCGGCCGCCTACCGTTCTAATAACGAGCCATAAAAAAAGCCCGCTGAAAAATCAGCGGGCTTTTTAAATTCTGTGGCGGAGAGGGAGGGATTCGAACCCTCGAAGCCTTACGACTTACACACTTTCCAGGCGTGCTCCTTCGACCACTCGGACACCTCTCCACATTTTGTGCTCTGTTCAAAGGATGAACCTTTCGCAACAGAACGGCGCACATACTATGGTCTAAGCTGCGAAATAGCAAGCCTTTTCAGGCTTCTCGCGCGTATCGGCTAGCGTTGCGGCAACACGGCGTAGCTGCCGCTGGCTTCCAGGCAGAGTGTTTCTCCACAGTAGAGCTGATGAGTCAGTGCAATACGTCCTTTATCACGTTCGGCGAGCATATTGGCAAGCTGAGCGAGTCCCGCAGGCTCAAGCGGTGTGCATATTAAGCGGTAGTTATCCGCGACCGGGGCAAGAAAGCGCTGACTAGCCTCTGCAACCACCACATCGCGTGCCAAGCCTTGCTCACGCAGCCATAGCGTGACCCAGCACCAACCTTGCAGAGTGGTTTGCGCCGTCAGCGCACCGCCAAAGCCCGTGCCTTTATCGTTAAGGTTAGGCTCTAGCGCTAACTGCCAGGTGAGCGCATCACCCTCGCGCACCATTTCGCTAATGCCTAGCGCGCCCACCATAGGAATCGCCTCGCCTAGCCACTGCTGAAAGACAGCAAGATCTTCCTGCTGACCTTTGGGCAGCGGCAAGCGTGGATGCGGCATGCCCGGTTTACGAGATAGTTTCATAGGGTCGCCTGCCTACTCCCAGCGCTCAACAAAATCAGCAACGCTATGCTCCGCCACTGGCTTATGGCGACCGCCTAGCGCACCTACATAGATGAATGCGACAACCTCGTCGTTTTCACTCAGGCTCAGGCCTTTACGTACCACCGAATCGAACGCGTACTTTCCACTGCGCCACATAGCGCCTAAGCCCTGTGCGTGGGCGGCCAGCAAGATACCGTGGGCGGCGCAGCCTGCGGAAATCACCTGCTCCATTTTGGGCACTTTATCGAGCTCTGGCGTAACCTTTGCGATAACGGCGATCACCATCGGCGCGCGCAGCGGCTTTTTACGCGCTGAGTTCAGCGTATCGTCATCGGCATGCGGGTCTTCCTGGAACTCTGCTTCAGCAAATAGCTCGCCTAGGCGCTCGCGCCCTTCCCCACTGAATTCAATGAAGCGCCAAGGGCGCAGCTCTTTATGGTCGGGTGCGCGCAGTGCTGCCTGATAAATAACACTGAGCTGTTCGGCACTGGGCGCCGGCTCAGCCAGCTTGCCCATTGAGCTGCGTTCGTGAAGAAGCGTGAGTGCGTCCATTAATGACTCCAGTCCAGGTTCAATCGTATGTGACTACGGTAGCATCGTCATTTATAACACTGCCGTTTACTGCCTTGCCAGCCTCAGCGGTGTCGGCGGCATCAGCCCAGGCGTTGCGCGCCAAGGACTAATATCCAACCCGCCACGACGCACGTAGCGGGCAAGTACTAGTAGCTGGCTGGGCTGTGCATAAGCCATTAGGTCGGTGAAGATATGTTCAACGCAATGCTCGTGAAAATCCTGATGCTGTCGAAACCCGATCAGATAGCGTAACAGCCCTTCGCGATCAATCTTTGGCCCTTTATAGCGAATCAACACGCTGCCCCAGTCCGGCTGGCCGGTAACGGGGCAGTTAGATTTGAGCAAGTGGGAATACAGCGTCTCTTCGACGACCTCATCGCTTACCATTAAATGAGCGCTGCTAGGCGTGTAATCGCTTACTGCGATATCTAAGTCGTCCAAACATTCGCCCGGCAAGCACTGCACGGTAAGCTCAGGGGCATCCACATCAAATAACTCAACGCTCACCTCGGCACCCGCTGCGATAGCGAGGTCATTGGCAAGCGTTTGCATTACGTCTTCACGACTATAGAAGCGGGTTTGATTAAAGCTATTGAGGTAGAGCTTCCACGACTTCGATTCAATCAAATTGGGCGAGCTGGCGGGCAGGCGAAAACGTGCCACGGCTACCACGGGCTTACCGCGTGAATTCAGCCAGGACACTTCAAACGCGTGCCATTCGTCTTCACCGACAAAGGGTAAAGCCCCCTCTTCGATCCCTAACGGCACTCGGTTGGCCGCACGAACAATAGGATAAAGCAGCGCCGCGTCATACTTTTCGGGGTAAGCGGAATCGCGCCCTAGCGGCGCGTGCTCCAAGGTATCTGGTCGATGTGCCATTATCTGTCACCCTCTGCTTAATGCCGTTATGCAATTAACTACGAATGCCTTTACCGCGCTCCAACATTACCAACGCAACGCTGAATAGCACGACAATAAAGGCAAAGATCGCAGCGAGCGCCCAGCCAACGGGAATATCCGAGACGCCTAAGAATCCATAACGAAACACGTTAACCATGTACAAGATAGGATTGAGCATGGAAACGCCCTGCCAGAAGTCTGGCAGCATCGAAATAGAATAAAAGACACCGCCCAAGTAAGTCAGCGGTGTCAGTATGAAGGTCGGTACAATGGAAATGTCGTCAAACTTGTTGGCCAGCAAGGCGTTGATAAAACCGCCAATGGAAAACAGCGCAGACGTAAGCACCACCACTAATATCGTAAGCAAGGGATGCTCCATGGTTAAGCGGGTAAAGAACAGCGAAACCATGGTCACAATGATCCCCACACCCAGGCCTCGGGCCATGCCGCCTAAAATAAAGCCGGATAAAATTACCCAGTTAGGCATCGGCGATACCATCATCTCTTCAATTGAACGCTGAAATTTGTTCGAAAAGAAGCTCGATGCCACGTTGGAATAGCTGTTGGTAATCACGGACATCATGATCAACCCTGGAACAATAAAGTCCATGTAGCTGAAGCCATCCATGTCGCCAATTCGCGAGCCGATTAGATTGCCAAAAATAATGAAATACATCGCCATCGTGATAGAGGGCGGCAGCAGCGTTTGCGGCCAAATGCGCGTAAAGCGCTTAATTTCTTTCAGCACTAAGGTCCATAGAGCAATCAATGTTTGGCCTGCATTCATGAGCGAGACTCCCTGTTTTCGGCATCAGAACTCTCACCGCTAGAAGCGTCAGCACGCTGATCTATCGCCCCCTGGTTACTGCCTTTTACCATCGACACGAACATCTCCTCTAAGCGATTGGCCCGGTTACGCATAGACACCACCTGCACACCCTGCTCACTTAGCGCATTGAACACATCATTCAAACGCTGGCCGCGATGCACCAACAGTGAAAGCTGGGTGGGCTCTAGCTGATGAAGCTCAAAGCCCTCAACATGCGGTGTCTCTGCGACCGGCTCAGCTAAATCAATGAGGAAGGTCTCTGTATCAAGCTCAGCCAGCAGCTGACGCACGCTGGTATTACGCACAATGTCGCCATCATTAATAATAGCGACATTGCGACACAGGCTCTCAGCTTCTTCCAGGTAGTGCGTTGTCAGGATGATCGTCGTGCCTTCATCTTGGTTAATGCGCCGCATGTATTCCCACATACTGCGCCGAAGCTCAATATCGACACCGGCAGTGGGCTCATCCAGGATCAGCAGTCGAGGGCGGTGCATTAACGCCCGGGCAATCATTAGCCGTCGCTTCATCCCACCTGAGAGCATACGTGCGTTGCCGTCGCGCTTCTCCCAAAGGCCCAGGTCAGTAAGAAGCTGCTGGGCACGTGGCAATGCCTCGCGAGTGCTCATACCGTAATAGCCTGCCTGAGCCAGTACGATATCGAGCACCTTCTCAAACTGATTAAAGTTGAACTCTTGGGGCACAACGCCTAGCTGATACTTGGCTTTGGCAAAATCTTTATCAATATCGATGCCAAAGATAGAAACGCTGCCCGCCGTTTTTTGCACCAGTGAGCAAACCACACCAAGAGTAGTGGATTTTCCGGCCCCATTGGGACCCAAAAGCGCAAAAAAATCGCCCTGCTGGACGTCGAGATCAATACCTTTAAGCGCTTGAAAGCCGTTGGCGTACACTTTGGTAAGGCCACGGATCGACAATGCCGGTTCGGCCATGAAAATGTCCTGTCAGCAAATATAAGAAGATAAAGTAAATGATTAGGGCGCAAACTAATTTTTCAAGGCGAGAGACCACTCACCAAGCGCCAGACACACAAAAAATGACGCTCAGCAGATAGCTGATGCATCATAGAAATAGGGGAAAATAACACTAAATGCGCTTGGAGCGGGAAAGGAGATTCGAACTCCCGACCCTCGCCTTGGCAAGGCGATGCTCTACCACTGAGCTATTCCCGCAACGCAAAAAACTGCACATAAGCGCAAGATGGCGTCCCATAGGGGGTTCGAACCCCTGTTACCGCCGTGAAAGGGCGGTGTCCTAGGCCACTAGACGAATGGGACACTGTATGCACTTCAAAAACTTGGAGCGGGAAAGGAGATTCGAACTCCCGACCCTCGCCTTGGCAAGGCGATGCTCTACCACTGAGCTATTCCCGCTTAATAGAATTCTTGCTATCGGAGATGGCGTCCCATAGGGGGTTCGAACCCCTGTTACCGCCGTGAAAGGGCGGTGTCCTAGACCACTAGACGAATGGGACACTGTAAGCACTACAAATGCTTGGAGCGGGAAAGGAGATTCGAACTCCCGACCCTCGCCTTGGCAAGGCGATGCTCTACCACTGAGCTATTCCCGCATTCCGATAAACCTTACGACGTAAATGGCGTCCCATAGGGGGTTCGAACCCCTGTTACCGCCGTGAAAGGGCGGTGTCCTAGACCACTAGACGAATGGGACGTTTCATTACCTCGTTGAGGTGGCGCGTATATTACTCAGACCTTACTTAGCTGTCAAGCATTCTACCGTAGCAGCACCCGTGTATAACGCACTTACTGGGGGATAGTGCACTTGACGGCGCCGCAAGCCTGTCACATTGATATTCAGCCTGCCGCTGGCAGAGCGCGGCATAATCGCCCATGCTGAAACTCAAGGTGACTAAGCGCTGTCACTAGGTTAGAAAGCTTTGACGGTTTTTAGTCCAAGCACTACATAAGGGAGAGTAAACAGCATGGCTAAAATTGAAAAAAAGCCCGAAGAGTGGCAAAAACAGCTGACGCCAGAACAGTACCGCGTAGCGCGTGAAAAAGGCACAGAACGCCCGTTCAGCGGCGATTATCAGGTGGTGGATGCCCAGGGCATTTATCACTGTGTGTGCTGCAATGCACCGCTGTTTGAGAACGAGCATAAATTTGATGCCGGGTGCGGTTGGCCTAGCTTTGATCGGCCGTTAGGTACCCGCTGTGTGGAAGAGCATCAAGATGGCACCCATGGCATGCAGCGCACGGAGGTCGTTTGTTCACACTGCGATGCCCACCTAGGCCACGTTTTTCCAGACGGACCGCCAGAAACGACCGGTTTACGCTACTGCATTAACTCAGTGTCGCTGGAATTTCACCCCGACGAGTAATCGCGGCTAAAAGGAAACCCAGCAAGGCGGGCGCCATCTGCTAGAATGGCAGCCCGCTTTTTTGTGCTTGTAGGAGAGACTCATGCTCGGCTGGTTCCCCGGACATATGAACAAGGCCCGCCGCCAGATCAAAGAGGTGCTGCCTGAAATCGACGTCGTCATTGAAGTACTTGATGCACGTCTGCCCTACTCCAGCGCCAACCCAATGCTGGCCGAGCTGACGCGCCATAAGCCGGTGCTAAAAATTCTTTCCCGCGCCGACCTTGCCGACCCAGAGAAGACCGCCGAATGGGTCGCTTTTTTCGATGCCCAAGAGAACATGCGCGCCTTCGCGGTCACCACCACCAACACCCGTGAGCTAAAGCAAATCCCCAAACTTTGCCATGAGTTGGCCGGTGCGGTACGCGCCGACCGAGATGTTCGCGTGATGGTGATGGGCATTCCCAACGTGGGCAAATCCACGCTGATTAACGGCCTGGCCGGGCGTAAAATTGCTAAAACGGGCAACGAACCTGCCGTGACTAAGCGCCAGCAAAAGGTGCGCATTGATGGGCGTGTAGCGCTTACCGACACGCCGGGAGTGCTGTGGCCCAAAATAGAAGATCAGGCCAGCGCCTATCGCCTCGCGGCCACCGGCGCTATCCGCGATACGGCCATTGAGTACATCGATGTAGGAATTGTCGCTAGTGCAGAGCTTGCCAAACGCTATCCTGAGGCGCTGACTGCGCGCTATAAGCTCAAAGAGCTGCCGCCTTACGCCGCGCCAGACATTCCCCACGACATTGATGCCGACGGCCCGAAAAAACCCGATTTCCTTGCTATTGCAGGCTTCGATGGTCATGCCATTTTAAAAGACATCGCCGCCCGGCGCGGCGGGCTGCGTGCCGGTGGCGCAGTCGATCTGCACCGTGGCGCGGAAGTTCTGCTCCACGAACTGCGCGACGGTAAGTTAGGGCGAATGACGCTGGAGACACCTGCGGATATTCCACCGCCACCGGTGCAAAACGACGAAGACAATCAAGTGCTTTCCGACGCATAATGGCCAATAGCCCCATAGCTAACGGCAGCTTGCGGGCACTGTTTTAAACTCATGTTTTTAGATACACATGCTTTTGGACACTTTTGGGCCTCTAGCCACTTTTGGACAGACATCTCATGACTACTCCGCAGTCGCATGAAACACAACCGCTGAAAAAATCTCATAAGCTGCATAATGTCTGCTATGACATTCGCGGCCCGGTACTCGACCACGCCAAACGCCTGGAGGAAGAAGGCCATCGAATACTTAAGCTGAACATCGGAAACCCTGCGCCTTTTGGCTTTGAAGCACCGGAAGAGATTCTTCAGGATGTGATGAGCAACTTGCCTACGGCACAGGGCTACTGCGACTCCAAAGGACTTTACTCCGCACGCAAAGCGATTATGCAGGAGTGCCAGCGCAATCAGATTCCCGGAGTGGGCATTGAGGACATATTCATCGGCAACGGCGTCTCTGAGCTGATTGTGATGGCGATGCAGGCGCTGCTTAATGACGGCGATGAAGTATTGATTCCCGCGCCTGACTACCCGCTTTGGACAGCCGCCGCACACCTTTCAGGCGGCCACGCAGTGCATTACCTATGCGATGAACAGGCCGACTGGACGCCCGACATGGCAGACATTCGCGCCAAGATCACCAGCCAAACCCGCGCCATTGTTCTGATTAACCCCAACAACCCTACCGGCGCGGTATATCCGCCGGAGGTGGTTAAAGACGTGTTGGCGATTGCTAAACAGCACAACCTGGTGGTGTTCTCCGACGAGATCTACGACAAAATTCTGTATGACGGCGTAGAGCATACCGCCACCGGTGCGCTGGCCGACGATGATCAGCTGGTCATTACCATGAATGGGCTATCTAAAAGCTACCGCTGTGCAGGCTTTCGATCGGGATGGATGATTCTCTCCGGCACCCTGGCTAAATTAAACGCCAAAGATTATATCCAGGGGCTCAATATGCTGGCCTCCATGCGGCTATGTGCCAACGTGCCAGCACAACATGCGATTCAAACCGCGTTAGGGGGCTATCAATCAATTAATGATTTAATCCTGCCTGGCGGGCGGCTGCTGGCGCAGCGTGACATTACTATTGAGAAGCTAAATGCCATCCCCGGCGTCTCCTGCGTGATGCCAAAAGGTGCGCTCTACGCGTTTCCGCGGCTCGATCCTAAGGTATTCAATATCAAAGATGACCAGCAGTTGGTACTGGATCTGCTGCTGCAGGAAAAAATATTGCTGGTGCAAGGCACAGCCTTTAACTGGCCCGAGCCTGACCATGTCCGCATTGTGACGCTGCCTTGGGCAGACCAGCTAGGCGATGCTTTGGATCGTTTTGCCAACTTCTTATCCCGCTATCGGCAGTGAAGCCGGGCGAGTCGCTAGCGATGGCATAGCACCGTCATCGGGCACCGGCATACGCTGACGTTGCTTTGACTTGAAATTGCCATGAAGAGCACGTAGTTAAGTCTCTAGATCACGACTCATTTTATTGGCTGTGTGTATAAACCGTTTCCATAAACGCTAAGGGAGGACCTGCATAATGATGCGAATTCTGCTGTTTCTAGGCACCAACATAGCGGTGTTGCTGGTCGCCAGCATTACCTTGCGCCTACTAGGCGTTGAAGGCTATTTACGTGGTC
Organism: Halomonas sp. AOP25-F1-15; assembly: GCF_052378675.1. Lineage (NCBI taxonomy): Bacteria > Pseudomonadati > Pseudomonadota > Gammaproteobacteria > Oceanospirillales > Halomonadaceae > Halomonas > Halomonas sp. AOP25-F1-15. The sequence goes on along the minus strand of NZ_JBQSXV010000002.1, from coordinate 198,884 downwards.
AAGGCATCAACTTTACCAGCCTGCTAATTTTCTGCTTCATATTCGGCATGGCAGGCTCCATCATCTCGCTATTCATTTCCAAATGGATGGCTAAGCGCAGCACGGGCACGGTGATTATTGAAACGCCCTCCAATGCCACCGAACAGTGGTTGCTGGACACCGTCGCGGAGCTTTCCCGCGAGGCCGGCATCAAAACGCCCGAAGTGGGCATATTCCCGGCCCAACAGTCCAACGCCTTTGCAACTGGCTGGAATAAAAACGATGCGCTCGTCGCGGTATCGGCGGGCTTAATGAATCGCATGCGCCCTGAAGAAGTCCGCGCGGTTTTGGCCCACGAAATTGGCCACGTGGCCAACGGCGACATGGTCACGCTGGCGCTGATCCAAGGGGTAGTGAATACCTTCGTCATGTTTTTTGCCCGCGTGGTAGCGCACTTAGTCGATAACTTCCTGAAAAGCCGCAGCGGTGGTGAAGGCGGTTTAGGCTTTATGGGCTACTTTGCCGTAGTGATTGTGGCAGAGATCGTGTTTGGTATTTTGGCCTCCGCCATCGTTGCCTGGTTCTCGCGTTATCGTGAATATCGCGCCGATGAAGCCGGTGCGCGCTTGGCAGGCACTAATGCAATGGTCAGCGCCCTCGCGCGCTTGAAGACCGAAACCGAAATGCCCGACCAAATGCCCGATACGCTGCGCGCCATGGCGATCACCAAAGGCCAAACACGCTCATTACTTGAGAAGATGTTTGCCAGCCACCCGCCGTTAGATGAACGCATTCGCGCACTGAAAGAAGCCGCCTATCGTCAGTAAGTATGGGCACTAGTCCTACACACTTCAGGCCCGCAGATGCGGGCCTCATTGTTTCAACTTTTGTTGTTTCAGCTTTTGTTGTTTCAACTACCGCTGCTTCCATCCTCCGCTACACCGTCAGCGTTACACCGAATCCCGCCCCGCGCAGCATGCCCTCTAGCGCCACCGCATCCCCTGACAGCTGCACATTGAGCGTGGCGAACTCACGCCGCAATGGGTAGTTAGCACGACAATCATCAAAACCTTTTGCCCCTCCCTGGAGCAGCGCTTGGCGCTGAAACGTATCGTGATCGCGGCGCACGTCATAAACGGCTCGCATGCATAGACGCAGGGCGTCTTCTGGCGCCAGCGGATGCTGTATATGCAGCGATGCAAGCGCAGGCGGCGGGCAGATATCGACAAACGAGGGTCCACTAGGCTTTTCGCAGTGACGAGCTAGCGCCTGCTGAATCATCCAGGTACCCCGCAGTTTGCCATCCAGGCTATGCCCGGCAATATGCGGTGTCGCTAGTGAGACCAAATCACGCAAGCCAGCGTCGATTGCCGGCTCGTCTTCCCATACATCTAGCACCGCGCGGATATCACCCTGACTGGCTAAACGACTACGCAGTGCCAAGCCATCCACACAGTCACCCCGCCCGGCATTAAGCAACACGCTACCCGGCGCGATTTCATCGACACGCTGAGCATTGAGCAGGTGATAGCTGGCATGCGGGCCGTCACGAGTCAGCGGCGTATGCAGGCAAATCACGTCACAGTGCTTGATAACAGCATCTAGCGAGTGAAACCCTTGCGCACCCTCAACCTCTGCTCTGGGCGGGTCACAGGCAAGCGTAGCCATGCCCATGGCCGTTAACCGTGCTTCCAGCCGCCGGCCCACATTCCCCACCCCCACAATGCCGACACTGCGTTCGCTAAGCAGCCAGCCATCGCGCTCGGCTAGCGTCAATAAACTGCTCAACACGTAATCGACCACCGCCTCAGCATTGCAGCCCGGAGCGCTAGCAAAAGTGATATTGCGCTGCGCTAGCGCAGCATGATCGATATGATCGGTGCCGATCGTGCAGGTGCCAATAAAGCGCACGGGGCTGTCAGTAAGCAACTTACCGTTAACCTGCGTAATAGAGCGCACAATCAGCGCATCGGCATCGTGCAGGTGAGCGGCCGTTATTTCACGGCCGGGCACGCGGTTGATGGCACCAAACGAGCCAAAGCAGGCATCAGCAGCGGGGATATTGGCGTCGATTATAAGTTTCATAGGCGTTTGGGTATCCGGGCTTTACAATACGCCCGCGAAAGTTTGATGTGCAGGCGTGTTTAAAGGGCATTTAAGGAGAGTGTTGTGATCGTACGCTGGGAAACCAACCATGACTATGTGTTGGTTCATATTCACCAGGATATGTTTGGTGATTGGATTTTCAGTCGCGCCTGGGGCCAAATCGGCACTCAGTTTGGTGGCCTGAAACATCAGCTAGCCGACACCTTGGACCAAGCCCAGATGTGGCTTGAGGACGAGGCCACGATTCAGTCCTCACGGGGTTTTCGTAAGATACTGGAAGTGGCCGACCATACGCCTGAAGGCCAGGAGGCCATGCGTCAGCTCTCACTACTGGATTTGATTTAAGCAGCTCATTCGCTAGCCTAAAAAGCGCCGCCCGCTACGCTCATGAACACCGGTAGGTGCCGCGGCATCTGGAGGCGTTGCAAGCGCCGCCAGCGCCGTTTCATTCAACCAGCCGTGTTCGCGTAGCCAAGCGCTCAAGCGCGCTAATTCGAAGCCACGCTCCAGCTCCTCCCCTTGGCTATCCACCAGCACCGGTATGCGCGTACCGTAGCGCTCAACCAGCTCAGCATCATCAATAATCTCAATATGATGCAGCCACACTCTTTGATTCGCCAGCGTGGCTACCAATGTCTCTAGCTGAGTGCATAGATGGCAGCCCTGGGTTGTATAAAGCGATAGCCGGATCATTCCAATGCTCTCCTCTGGCAGGCTTAGTGAGCCGCTGGATGACGGAGTAGAAACACATGGTGCAAATTAGTACGCCGTTGAAAGTCGGGGTCAAAGCTACGCCCGGTGATGTCTTCTACCGCGTAACGTTCGCTGAGGGTTTCATCCAACTTAAATCGCCGCTGATTATTAGAAAACACTAGCGTGCCGCCGGGTGCTAATCGCGCCATAGCGAGATCCACAAGACGAGGATGGTCACGCTGCACATCTAGCGTGTCGCGCATCTTCTTCGAGTTAGAAAACGTCGGCGGATCCATGAAGATCAGATCAAACTCGGTACTCGCGGTTTCTAACCAGCGGAAACAGTCATCGCGTACGACCCGGTGTAGGCGCGTATCAAGCTTATTCAGCGCGAAGTTGTCTTTAGCCCATTCAAGATAGGTGTTAGACATATCCACACTGACGCTGTCACTAGCACCGCCTAATGCCGCTTGCACCGTTGCCGTAGCGGTATAACAGAACAAGTTTAAGAAGCGCTTACCGCTGGCCATCTCACCTAGCATGCGACGCACCGGACGATGATCCAGAAATAACCCGGTGTCGAGATAGTCACGCAGGTTCACCCATAGCCGCGCGCTACCTTCCTGCACTTCAAAACGCTCCCCGCTCGCGCCACGCTTTTGATACTGGGCGCTGCCAGCCTGCCGCTCGCGGCGTTTAATATAGATCTTACTGGCGTCAACGTTCAGCGCCTCTGGCATTACTTCCAAGGCGTCGTACAAGCGCTTTTGCGCCTGAGAAGGATTGATTGAGCTGGGCGCTGCATATTCCTGCACATGCACTCGATCACCGTAACGATCCACCGCAAGGGCATACTCGGGCATATCGGCGTCGTATACGCGGTAGCTCGTTTCGCCGCTCTGTTTCAGCCACTTCTTCAGGCGCTTTTGATTTTTGATTAGGCGGTTGGCAAACATCTGCGCATTGTCTTGAGCTTTTGGCGCAGGTGAATCGTTTGGAACCGCTTGCGTATCAAAGCCAGCCGAGGCTTCACTCGTGGCCTCACGACGCTCTGCGCTAGCCGCTGACACTACCTCGCCATTACCCGCGGGAGCCGCGCTCTCGGCATCAGTGCCATGCGCCGCCCCACCCACATCCATCAGCAGCAGCTTGGCATCCAGGGCACCGTTTTTAAGCGCGTACTGTTTGTGCGCCCGCATTCCTAGCCGATGGCCCAAATCAGGGTTGCCGGTAAAGACTGCCAGCGTCCAGCCAGGGAACAGTGCTTTGGCTTTCTCGCCCAGCTGCGCGTATAGGCGCACAAGCTCGGGCAGCTCACCCAGACGCTCGCCATAAGGCGGATTAGTAATCAACAGGCCGCTTTGCGCGGTCAGCGTATCGGGCCTGGTAAGCTGGGCAAGACCCTGCCCATGCAGCGTCATTAACGCGGGGATACCGGCCCGCATAGCGTTGGCTTTCGCAGCCGTTAGGGCCGCTGGGCTCTGATCAAAACCTATCAGCTGGGCTTTGCAACGTTTACGGCCAATCGATGCACGCGCTTCGGCTTCACGCTTTTGCTCACGCCATACGGAATCATCGTGACCCGCCCAGCCGTGAAAACCAAACCGCTCGCGATTGAGGTTAGGCGCTTGATCGGCGGCCATCATAGCGGCTTCGATAAGCAGCGTTCCCGCGCCACATAGTGGGTCAATCAGCGGCTCACCGGCTTTAAGGCGCTCAGGCCACCCTGCACGCACCAACAATGCGGCGGCTAAATTTTCTTTCAGCGGTGCATGCCCAACGTCGCGTCGATAGCCACGGCGGTGCAAACTTTCACCTGAAAGATCGAGGCCAATAGTCAAGTTCATCCGGTGCAGGTGAGCATAAATACGCAGATGCGGCGTTTTGATATCGACGTTAGGGCGCTCCTGCCCTGCCAGCTGTAGCGCATCGACCACGCCGTCTTTAACCGTTTGTGCGCCAAAGCGGGTATGCCGTATATGTTCACTGCGGCCATGAAAATCCACCGCCAGCGTGTTTCCAGGCGCCAAGTGGTTTGTCCAGGCAATGCGTGCAACCACATCGCGCACCTGTTCGGCGGTATCGATCATCGGCTCGCGCACCAGCGTTAAAATGACGCGGTTGGCTAATCTCGACCATAGGCATACGCGATAGGCAATCGCTTGGCTGGCAGTAAAATAAACACCTGCCACCGTTGTTTTACCCGGCGTGGCGCCTAGCGTCATGAGTTCATCGTGCAGCAGGCCTTCAATGCCTTTCGGGCAGGTGGCTAGCAGACTTAAGGGGGCGTTTTGACTCGGCTCAGTCATGATATTGGTCATGATAATAGCTGCGCGGAAAGGCGCGATATTCCTATATATAGCAAATGAGTTTACGTTTTGTGACAATTTATAGTCGACAGATGACCCCATCATGGTCTAACAATAAGAGAGTAGCTACTGAAAAACGCATGCGTTACCTGTCAGGATCTCTTAAGAAGGTAGTTTGAAAGAGGCCTATGATGGATAAGAGTTCGCCGCTCGACCCGTTCAGCTCGTGAGGGCTAGACAGTTGAGTTGATGCGGCAGCTCGCTCTTGAAGCAAGCTCTCGGAATAGCAGATGCTGTCGGGCATATTTTATGGATAGCTTCGATAACATCCTATTTCTTCTTAAAGGCTTTCGTGAAAAGAGGTTAGCCAATGAAACGACAAAAGCGTGATCGCTTCCAGCGGGCATATGTCCACGGCTATAAAGCAGGTGTATCGGGTCGCTCTCGCGATGATTGTCCCAGTCAAGATATCAATTTACGCGAATACTGGATGAGCGGTTGGCGTGAAGGTCGCGGCGACCAGTGGGACGGGATGACCGGCGTTTCCGGCATCCACAAAAACCCTCTGGTCATGACCTAGCGTTTTATATTTTCTAACGTTTAAACGAAATGTTTTTAATAAGCCCACCCTACTCAGTGGGCTTTTTTAGTGCCTGACGTCTTCAATGCCTTGGCACACTCGCCCACGAGCCTGGGGCCTTGATAAATCAAGCCTGAATAAAGCTGCACTAAATCCGCACCAGCGGCCATTTTTGCCTCAGCGGCGGCAGCACTGTCGATCCCCCCGACGCCTATAATGGGCAGCGTTGGCAAGTGCTCACGCAGCTGTCGAATCACACGATTAGACGCCTCAAAGACCGGCCGTCCTGACAGCCCGCCGGCCTCCTCGGCCTGAGGGTCGCCCTGCACTACCTCGCGGGAAACAGTGGTGTTGGTAGCGATGACGCCATCCAACGCATTGCGCTCAATGCTTCCCGCCATTAGCGCGACTTCTTCTTCGCTCATGTCCGGAGCTATTTTGATCAGCAGAGGTACGTGGCGACCCGCTTGCGTATTTAACGCTGTGGCGCGTGCGCGAATGGGCCCCAACAGTGCATCTAGCTGTTCACCAAACTGTAGGCTGCGCAGGCCAGGCGTATTCGGCGAGGAGACATTAACGGCAATGTAATCCGCACAAGAATGCACGGCATCTAGGCACAACAGGTAATCGTCCAGTGCGTGCTCTACCGCGGTGGTTAGGTTTTTACCAATATTTATGCCCACAATGCCGCCATAGCGGCGTTTTTTAACCTGCTGAATCAGATGCTCAACCCCTTTGTTATTAAAACCAAAGCGGTTGATGATCGCGTCATGCTGCGCCAAGCGAAATAGCCGTGGCTTGGGGTTGCCTGGCTGTGGCTGTGGAGTGACCGTCCCGACCTCGACAAATCCAAACCCCAGCGACCCCAGTGCATCAAGATGGTCTGCGTTTTTGTCCAGCCCGGCGGCCAAGCCAACCCGATTAGCAAACCTTAGCCCCATCAACTCGATAGGATCATTGACCGGCTGACCAAACAATCGTGCTACGCCACCGATACGATGCAGTGACTCGAGCGCACTTAGCGCCATCCCGTGGGAGGTTTCTGGATCGATGCGAAAGAACAGCGAGCGGGCAAGCGCGTACATGGCGAGTCTCTTGAAGCGAATCGAAAACGGGCGCCAGTATAACGCAATAAAGCGCGCCCTGGTGGAGAACCAGGGCGCGCTTTAACCTACCAAGAACACATTACCAAAAATAAAAGCTACGATTTTAGGCTTCGTTATCGCTCTCGGCCAAATCCACCAGTTCGCGCACCGCCACGGCAAAGAGCGCAAAGCCACCTTCATTCCCGCTGCGCACTTCTTCGATAAGACGACACCAGCGACGATGCAGATCAGCGTGCTGATCCAACCACTGTGCCACTCGCTCTTCGATATCGCGACTACCCGCATCCAGCTTCAGCACGCTGGTGGTAAGCGCAAGCTGTTGACGCTCTATGTCATCACGGAAGGTTTCCCGTGCCTGCGCCTGCCAGGCATCGCGCACTTCCAGTTGGTTCACCTGCTGAATCATCCAAGGTAGTTCTAACCGGCTACCGACCTCGTAAAGCACCTCGGCCACTCGCTGGGGTTTTTCATTGGTTATCCGAGCGGCTTGGATAATGCCTAGCCCGGCGTACAAGCTCGATGACGCCGCAACGGTAGAAGCCAAGGCTTCAGGCACACCAGCGTCTAAAAGCTCGTCACGGCGCGCACTCCAGCCGCTGAGCTCTTCACCACTCAGCAGCTCGCCGATGCCTTCTTGCAACTGCGCCAGGCGCGGAGCGAAATACTCAATAGTATCTTGAGTGGAAAGCCCCAAGTGCTGGCGCACGAACCAGCGCGTAGCGCGGCGGATTAAACGCATTAAATCGAGCATCATTGAATACTGGATGCGGTTAGGCACCTGATTATCCAAGGCCTCAATTTGCGCCCACAGCCCGGCCAAGTTGAAGCTATCGCGCGCTACCACGTAGGCGCGCGCAACATCGGCACGGCCCGCCCCGGTTGAATCAATAAGGCGGCGCACAAACACGATGCCCATGTGATCCACCAAGTCGTTGGCAACTTGGGTCGCCACGATTTCACGCTTAAGACGGTGCTCATACATTTCGTCTTTAAAGCGCTCAACCAGCACCGCTGGGAACAGCCGCTCAAGATGGCGATGAATATAGCTGTCGTCAGGCACATCGGACGTGATCAAATCGCCCTTCAGCGTGCTCTTGGCATAAGAAATCAGCACCGAGAGTTCCGGTAAGCGCATACCTTGCGCATTGCTGGCGCGCTCTTTTAACGCTTCATCGGTGGGTAGGAACTCAAGCTCGCGGTCAATCTGCCCTGCGGCCTCCAGCTCGCTGATAAAGCGGCGATAGGGCCCCAGTGATTGATTGGAAAGAATCGCCGATAGGTCTAGCGCCTGACTTTGGCGGTAGTTATCCAGGATGACTAGGTCCGCCACTTCGCCTGTCATTTCCGCTAACAGCTGATTGCGCTGTTTTTCAGTCATATCGCCACGCTTGACCACTTCATCAATCAAGATTTTGATATTGACCTCGTGGTCGGAACAGTTCACACCGCCTGCGTTATCAATGAAGTCAGTGTAAACACGGATTCCTTTGGCGGCGGCTTCCATACGCCCGCGCTGGGTCAACCCGAGGTTACCGCCTTCACCGACCACACGGCAGTTCAGCTCAACGCCGTTGATCCTTAGGGTGTCGTTGGCTTTGTCACCCACATCGGCATCGGTTTCGTCGGAGCTTTTCACATAGGTGCCGATACCGCCGTTCCAGATCAAATCCACCTGGGATTTGAGCATGGCGCGAATCAGTTCATTAGGCGACAGGCGCTCCTCTTCAATGCCAAATACCTGCTGCATTTCAGGCGTGATGCTGATCGACTTAGCGCTGCGGCTAAAGATACCGCCACCGGCAGATATCAGCTCCTGGCTGTAGTCTTCCCAACTGGATCGCGGCAATGTAAACAACCGTTTGCGCTCAGCAAAAGCGGCGTCGGCATCCGGATTGGGATCAACAAAGATATGCAGATGGTTAAACGCACCCACCAGCTGAATTTTGTCGGAAAGCAGCATGCCGTTGCCGAACACATCACCGGCCATGTCGCCGATCCCGACCACGCTGAACAGCTCGCGCTGGGTATCCAAATCCAGGTTTTTGAAGTGCCGCTTCACGGATTCCCAAGCACCGCGTGCGGTAATCGCCATTTTCTTATGGTCGTAACCATTTTCGCCGCCCGATGCAAACGCATCGCCCAGCCAATGGCCGTACTCAATAGAAATGGCGTTAGCGATATCAGAGAACGTCGCGGTGCCTTTATCTGCAGCGACGACCAAGTACGCATCGTCTTCATCATGGCGGACAACATTTAAAGGCGGCACAACGTCGCTGCCAACTAAGTTATCAGTGATGTCCAACAGCGCGCGGATAAAGATCTGATAGCAGGCAATACCTTCTTTTTGCACCACTTCACGGCTGGCATTCTCGGGCATGCGCTTGCAAACGAAGCCGCCCTTGGCGCCTACCGGTACGATCACCGCATTCTTCACCTGCTGCGCTTTCACTAGCCCTAATACTTCGGTGCGGTAGTCTTCAAAACGATCAGACCAGCGCAGACCGCCGCGCGCCACTTTACCGCCGCGCAGATGCACGCCCTCAACCCGGGGCGAGCAGACAAAAATCTCAAACATCGGCCGCGGCTTAGGCATGCCGGTAACTTTAGAGGGCTCAAGCTTATAGGCGATATAGTCTTTAAAGCGGCCATCTTCGGTCAGCTGATAATAGTTAGTCCGCAGCGTGGCGAGAATCAGCTCCATAAAGCGGCGTAACAGTTGGTCATCGTTAAGGCTAGCAACGCTCTCCAAGTGCTCGTTCAAACGCGCAATGGACTCATCGGTTGCATGGCTCTGCTGCTCAGGATCAAAGCGTAGGCCAAATAACGCCACCAACTCTTTGGTGATAGCCGGATAATTCGCCAACGTAGCGGCAATGTAATCCTGAGACATACCAAAACGGATTTGCTTGAGATAGCGCGCGTAGCCTCGCAGCATCGCTACTTCACGCCAGTCGAGCCCCGCGCCAATAATCAGGCGGTTGAAGGCATCGTTATCAGCTTCGCCGGCCCATATGCGCTTGAAGGCTTCACTAAACACATCGCGCATATCGCTTAGATTGACATCCGTACCGCTGTGTTCAAGTTCGAAATCGTGAATCCAGTAGCGCTGGTCGGGGGCGTTAATGTCGTAGGGGCGCTCACCGATTACCCGCAGGCCGAGATTTTCCATCATCGGCAGTACGTCTGAGAGCGGAATTTGCGATTCGCGGTGGAACAACTTCAGGTTCACACCGCCGCCCTGCTCTTCCAGAGGGCGATAAAGCGACAGCGATAGGTCATCGCCGTTGTCCAGCGTTAACAGATGCTGAACATCAAACACGGCCGTACGGGCCGAGAAGTCTTCGCGATAGCTGGCTGAAAACGCCTCGCGGAACTGATCCATCAGATGGTTCGCGTGCTCTTCACCAAACCCTTCAATCATCGCGCTTTGCAGCTCATCCCGCCAGCTGCGCGCCAGCCGCGCCACTTTGCTTTCAAGACGCTTAAGATCGTAGTCGCTCGGCGCATCGCCGTTAAAGCGTAGAATCAGCTGAATACGCGCCAGTACCGACTCGGAGAGATAGGTGTTGAAATCGCCAAAGTGGGCGTCTAACTCATCGCACAGCACGGTTTGAATTCGCTGACGCAGGTCCGTCGTGAACACATCTCGGGGCACAAAAACCAGGCAGGAGTAGAACTTGCCACTGATATCGGCGCGGATAAACAGCCGTACCTGACGGCGCTCACGAATGTTCAGAATGCCAAGCGAGGTGCTGGCAAGCGACTCGGTGTCAATCTGGAACAGGTCATCACGGGGATAGACTTCCAATACCTGCAGCAGCTGCTTACCGTTATGCCCCTGGGGATTGAAGCCGGCGATATCCATCACTGCTTTCAACCGACGGCGCAGCAGCGGAATATTTCGCGGTGATTCGTTATAAACCGTCGAGGTGAATAAACCGAAGAAACGCCGCTCGCCAATAACGTTACCGTCATCGTCATAGCGGTCAACGGTGATGTAATCGGGATAAGTAGGACGATGTATCCGCGAATGGTGCGCGCTTTTCGCGAAAGAAAGCAGCTGGGGCACCAGCACGTAGCCATTGTGCTCATCCACACCCTCTTCGGTGCGAATACGCTCACAGTAGCGCGGCTGATCTAGGCGGAAAACGCCCAGCACGCTCTCGTTATCGCGCTGTAATTGATCACCTAGCTCGCCGTCTTCCAAGCGATATTCATCGTAGCCCAGGAAGGTAAAGTTATCCTTGAGCAGCCACTCTAAAAAGGCGATCGCCTCTTCGTGGTCATCGGGATCAATTTGCGGCGGACAGTTTTTTTCTAGCTCTTGAATCGACTCGGTAATTTGCGAGCACATAGCGTCGTAATCGCCCACGGCGGTACGTACATCGCGTAGCACTTCGTGCAAATTACGTTCAATTTTTTCCAGCAGCGCCATGTCGGTGTGGCGATCGACCTCAATCACGATCAGCGATTCACGCGCTTCAGGCGCGTTCTCATCGCGTGGCGACGTCAGCGACTGCAGCTGATGGCGCTCATCACGCGCCACTGCCAGCACGGCGTTTTGAATAGCATGCACCGTCAAACCACGACGGTTGAGCTCGATACGCACCGAGTCAACCAGGAACGGCATATCCTCATGCAGAACGGCCACAAAGGTATGTGTTGACTGCCAGCCGTGCTCTTCAAAGTCGGGATTAAACACTCGCACCTTGGGGCTTTGCGGGTCGTGGTGCTGCAAGAACTGCCAGATCGATAGCGTGGCGCCATACAGGTCGTCTAGGCGACGATCCACTAGGTCTTCCACCGGCACGGTGGCATAAAAGTGTCGAGCGAAGGCATCCACAGTTGCCGCACGGGCAGGCTCTAACCGCGCACTTAGTCGTTCCTGCAGCTGTTTCAAAAGATCTTGCCGGCTCTCTTCAATCGCAACGTAGTGCATCCATCACCTCGACTGCTTAGGCCTTTTTTCGGCCAAAAAACGAAGGACAATAGGCCTTTAGGCCAACATATCGTCTAGCTTACGCTACCTGTGGCCACCTCACTAATCACCTGACAGGTTAATCATGGCACATGCCACTTATGCATTAGGCATGGGTACAACCTAGCCATCGCGCCGCTGCAGCAATACCCCGCATTCACAGTGATCTGTAAAAGGGAATTGATCAAACAGCGCAAAGCGCTCAATCCGATGGGTTTTGGTCAGTATGGTCAAGTTTTCCGCCAACGTAGCGGGGTTACATGAAATATAGACGATCTGAGCATATTCACTGAGCTGTTCACAGCTTTGCTCATCTAAGCCTGCACGCGGTGGGTCGACCAGAACGGTGGAAAAATCGTAGTCCTCCAGGGCCATTTCCGCCACGCGCCGTCCGGCTTTCTCGCCTTTAAGCGCTAGTGAAAACTCCTCCGCTGACATCCGCGCAATATGGGCGTTGGTCACGCCGTTGGCATCTAAATTGACGTTGGCACTAGCCACCGACGTGCGGGAAATTTCGGTGGCCAGCACCCGCCGAAAGTTATCCGCTAAGGCAATAGTGAAATTGCCGTTACCGCAGTAAAGCTCCACTAAATCGTTCTGGGCGCCTTCCTGCTGTTTGCCTGTCACTTCTCGCGCCCAGCTGAGCATTTTCTGGCAAATATGTGCATTGGGTTGGGTGAAGCTATTTTCGACCTGCTGATAGTGCAACGTGCGGCCATCTACCTCCAGACGCTCCCAGACATGGTCGCGCGTTAAGACAATACGCTGCTTACGTGAGCGGCCAATAATCATGATGCCCAGCGCTGCTTCTAAGGCGCGCGCCTCTTGCTCCCACTCGTCCCCTAGCGGCCGATGGTAAACCAGCGTTACCAGCGCCTCGCCCGACAAGGTGGTTAAAAACTCGACCTGAAAAAGGCGACGACGCAGCTCATCTGATTGAAGGCATGCTTCACGCAGCTGTGGCATGAGCTGGTTGATGCGCGTACTGGCAACGGCATATTGGTCAAGCCGAACGACACGCTTATTTTTTGGATTTGCAGCATCCACCTCAAACATGGCGTAAAAAAGATCGTCACCTTCATGCCAGATACGAAACTCACAGCGCTGGCGATAGTAGCCAGGCGGTGACTCAAAGACCTCTAACGCTGGCGGCTGAAAAGCGGCAAACGTAGTTTCCAGATAATCACGTTTAGCGGCTAGCTGCTCAGCATAACGTTCAGGTTCTACAACGGGGATAGCCAAGGCTGCTCCTCATGGATTTAATCAGTTCGATAACAGTGATGGGGGTTAGCGTCGTTCGGCATTAGTCTTAAGCAGCCATGCCTTTTAGCAGCTGGGGCGCTTTAAACCCATAGCGCGCAAAACCCACGGTCAGGTTAGTGGCGGGCGCGGTGGTAAAGCAGCGACCATCGTGATGCCTGCTCGTGAGCGGATCAACGACTTGCGCGACCCGCCGAGCAATAGCATCGCCGGAGTCAATCCAATACAGCGGCATCGGGGCAAGCTGCGTCAGCCACGGCTTCAGTAGCGGAAAATGGGTGCACCCCAGCACCACGGTGTCTAGCGCCGGCTGCGTTGAAGGCGTAGGCAACACGGCCTGCCACAGCGGGGCCAGCGCCGCCTGCATACGGGCAACGCTGGGCGCCCCACCGGCCAAGTACGCCTCTGCCTCGATCACCAGCGCATCGGCAGCAACCCGCGTAATAACACAATCGCTGGCAAAACTATCAATCAAGCGCTGGGTGTAGGGGCGCCCCACCGTTGCTTTAGTGGCTAGCAGCCCAATATGGCGTGTCTGACTCATCGCGGCGGCAGGCTTAATGGCGGGCACCGTTCCCACCACGGGGATGGTCAGCTGTTCCCGCAAAGTCTCCAACGCTAAGGTGCTTGCAGTATTGCAAGCGACCACCAGCACGCTGGGCTGGCAGGCACCAACGGCGGCCTGGCACACCGCCACAATGCGCTCAGCCAGCGCAACGTCATCGCGCAAGCCATAGGGTAGCCACGCATTGTCACAGGCATAGCACATAGCGACATCAGGATAGTGTTGGCGTAGCGACTGCGCCACTGACAGGCCGCCGACGCCGGAATCAAAAATTAATACAGGGGCTTGCATGACTCTCTCTGCATGACGTTTTACTCATGGCGCTCTTTGGATAGCTCTGCTGACGCTGATTTTTTTTCAGCGCCGAGAAAAGTTATCGCTGAGTCTTGCGCAGCATAAAAACGGGGCCGCTAGTTTAGCATGCCCCGCGAGTGAGATTATCGGCTGGCGTTAAGAAGAAAAGAGTAATCGCTGGGCTATACTTCGGGCACGTCGGCACCGCGCAACTCTGCGTAAAGTTCAGGATAGGCTTCCTGCAACCGCTCAAGCTCCTGCTCAGCGCCTTCGGGCAATGCTTGTCGCAGCTCTTCCATATCTTCTGGGCTGAAGTGTTCGTCAATCAACGGGAATAACCCCTCGCGCTCATGGCGCAGGTAGGCACGATGCGCTTCTAAATAGTCCTTTAGATCCTCGGCAAAGCGATCCATGGGGAGCACATTGTCCATCAGAATCATATCGATATCGTTGGATAGACGCTGTAAACGTGGCTTTAACTCTCGATAATCAATCGCCATTTGTTCGGTAAGCGCAAGATGCTCAGGGGCTTGCGTCTGAAGCCGTTCAACGCAGACGCGCTCAAGCGGGGCGGCAAAGCCATCCATGTAAGATAAAATATAATCAACGACTTCGCGCATTAACTTGAAGTTGGGGCGCTCACCCAGTGCTAGCGTTTTTTGCTTGAGCTGCAGCACGTGGAGCAATCTCGCCATGTTGGCATGATCTAGACGCAGTTGGTTTAACATCGAACTGTCTCCTTTATTGAGTCATGCCTGCCATCGCACCTTGCGGGGTGACGACATGCGATCATGAGCGCGCCTTCACCAGCGCGCCATTATTAAACGTAAAGCTACTAAAACACATAGCCCCTAATGCGGACACATAACAACTTGCGAGGGCTATCACCAATTATTATCAATAACGACTATCAACCACAATGCCCTTCAGGCGCTATCCTAGCAAGTGTATATTGCGAGTAGAATATGCCAAAGGTAGCCTGCTAAGCCGTGGTTTACCATCGACATTCGCTGGCACTTTGTTGTTCAACGCCTCGATTCTCTGCCTACATAAACAACGGACATTGACATGGATCTGTTTAATAGCGCCCACGCCGCGCCTGCCGAGGATGCTCCGCTGGCCTTTCGTATGCGTCCACGTCATTTGGATGATTACGTTGGCCAGCCAGCGCTGGTAGGGCCAGGCAAACCCTTACGCCGCATGGCGGAGTCAGGCATAGTGCGCTCGATGATTCTCTGGGGCCCGCCAGGCGTTGGCAAAACGACGCTTGCTGAACTGTTGGCCAGAGCCTCCCAAGCCCATCTTGAGCATCTCAGCGCGGTAATGGCGGGAGTCAAAGAGATTCGTGCGGTCGTTGATCGCGCCCAGCAAATGTCTTCGACGGTGATTCTTTTTTTAGATGAGATTCATCGTCTCAACAAGAGCCAACAAGACGCCCTGCTGCCTCACGTCGAGTCGGGCCTGTTGACACTGATTGGTGCAACTACCGAAAACCCATCGTTTGAAGTCAATTCTGCGCTGCTCTCGCGCGCGCGGGTTTATGTGCTCAAATCACTGACTCAAGAAGAGCTGATCACGGTGATGCACCAGGCGCTTAACGACGCTGAGCGCGGCCTTGGCAAGCGCACTATTCAGGTCAATGACGATGTTCTCATCGCCCTCGCACACGCAAGCGCCGGTGATGCACGCAGAGCATTGGGACTATTAGAAACGGCCTGCGATTTCACCCGTCTAGAAGCGGGGGCAGAGGTACTGCACAAAGACGTACTCGCCGATGTCATTGGCCATCAGGCAAGCGCGTTCGATAAGCAGGGCGACGCCTATTATGATCTGCTGTCAGCGATTCATAAATCGATCCGCTCTTCACGCCCCGATGCCGCACTGCTGTATATGGCGCGCTTCATGCAGGGCGGCGGCGACCCGCTCGACGTGGTACGCCGGCTGACTGCCATTGCGTCCGAGGATGTCGGCAATGCCGACCCACGCGCCCTGCCGCTCGTGATTGCCGCCTGGGATGCTTACCTGCGCCTGGGTGATTATGAGGGCCAGCGGGCGATTGCCCATGCGGCGATTCACCTGGCAGTCGCCCCTAAAAGTAACCGCATCGACCGCGCCTGGAATGAGGCCAAGCAGTATGTGCGCCAACAGCCGCAGGTTGAGGTACCCACGTATTTGCGCAACGCCCCGACCAAGCTGATGGAGCAGCTGGGCCATGGTGAAGGATACCGTTACGCGCACAATGAGCCCGACGGCTACCCGGCGGGCACCGCGCACAGCTGCTGGCCCGCAGAGCTGCCTAAAGCAACCTTCTTTAAACCTAGCTTACTGGGTCAGGAGAAACGTTTTGGCGAGATAATGGCATGGCGTGAAAGCCTTGACCAAGAAGCCGACAAGGCGCCCTAGGGCGCCTTGTCGGTGGGATCTATTCTACTGCTAACTCATCTACTGCTAACTGGTCTGCTACTAACTTATAGCTCCTCACGAATGACGTCGGTGCCTTCAGGAATATCAAAGTCGAACTGGCTCCGATCGATATTGCCATTATTGGTGATATCGCTAAAGGTAATCGAGGTGCGCTGCCCGGTGCTATCCATCATCCACAGCTCGGTTAACGTATCGGCATCGAACACCATGCTTAGTTCTTCAAACAGCGTATCGGCAGAAATCGGCACGAGGGTAAACACATCGTCGCCGTCGTCCTGCTCGTAAAATACTTCATAGCTTTCAGTTAGGTCGCTGACGCTGCCCGATAACAGTAAAGCAGGTGTGTGCGTGACGCGATCATCCATCGCCTGAATCGTCACCTGCTCAAGGTCAGGATCATACAAATACACATCATCACCGTCTGAAACAACGATCTGAGAGTATGGCGCATCCACTTCCCAACGCAGCAAACCTGGACGAGAAAGCCACATCTCACCGCGCGCGCTCTGCAGGCGGTCACCGCTACCATCTAAAATCTGCTGTTCAAAAGAGGCTTGATAGCTTTCTAGCGGCTCTAGGCGCTCGGTCAGGCGCTCTGCTGCATCGTCCGCCAATACTGGCGCAGCGAACGTTAAACCCAAGGCGCTAGCCGCAAATGCCAGCGATGAATGTCGTCGTGTTTGGGTATCGCGCATATGATCTCCCTAGGCAACCGTTGCCGGATCTTCGTTGCCAAATAATAGTTCGTAAGGCTGACTTAATTGCCCGTGTGTGATTAAGACGTGAAAAACGCCGCCGGGTTTCACCAGCGACGCAATTTTCACGCTTATTGCATAATGATGAATAACACCAAACGATTAGTGACCTACCGGCGGCGGTGCGAGAACATCGCGTGCACCGTTAGACCCCATCGCCGTTACCACACCTGCGCTTTCCATCGCATCAACCAAACGAGCAGCCCGGTTATAGCCAATTTTAAAGCGACGCTGAACGGCAGAAATAGATGCCTTGCGCGTTTCGGTAACAAACTGCACGGCCTCATCATAAAGCGCATCCTGCTCCGCATCGTCACCGTCTACGCCATCGGCTTCAAGGCCAGTTAACGCATCCGCCGTGACGCCGCCCGAGAGAATTTCCTCGATATATTGAGGCGCGCCACGGCGCTTCCAGTCATCCACGACACGGTGCACTTCATCATCATCAACGAAGGCACCATGAATGCGATTAGGCGGCCCTGACCCGGCGGGTAAATAAAGCATATCGCCGTGACCCAGCAGGCTTTCAGCACCGCCCTGGTCAAGAATGGTGCGCGAATCAATTCTTGATGAAACCTGAAAAGCCATCCGTGAGGGAATGTTGGCTTTAATCAGGCCGGTGACCACGTCAACCGAGGGGCGCTGAGTCGCCAAAATCAAATGGATACCGGCGGCACGCGCTTTTTGCGCAAGCCGTGCAATCAGCTCTTCGACCTTTTTACCGACGATCATAAACATATCGGCAAATTCGTCGATCACCACGACGATGTAGGGCAGTTTCTCTAACACAGGATGCGGCTGATGAATCTCCCACGGCTGCGGTTCCCACAGCGGGTCTGCAACCTGGGCTCCGGCACGTTCAGCTTCATCTAAACGACCGTTAAAGCCGGCGATATTACGCACGCCCATGGCCGCCATAAGCTTATAGCGGCGTTCCATTTCAGCGACACACCAGCGCAGGCTGTTGGCAGCTTCTTTCATGTCCGTAACGACCGGCGCCAGCAAATGAGGAATGCCGTCATATACCGACAGTTCGAGCATTTTGGGGTCAACCATGATCAGCTTTAGCTCGCTGGGTTTAGCTTTCAGCAGCATCGAGATCAGCATGGCATTGACACCCACTGACTTACCCGAGCCTGTGGTACCGGCAACCAGTAAGTGCGGCATCTTGCCAAGGTTAGCGACCACCGGGCTGCCGCCAATATCTTGGCCTAATGCCATTGTCAGCGGCGAGGTCTCTTGCTGGTAACGGTCTGAGTCAATAACTTCTCGCAGCCGAATCATGGCGCGATTGGGGTTGGGTATTTCAATACCCACCGTCGGGCGCCCCGGTATAACCTCGACAACGCGTACGCTTTTCACCATCAGCGAGCGCGCCAAATCTTTGGCAAGGTTACTGATTTTCGACACTTTCACGCCGGCCGCAGGCTTAATTTCAAAGCGTGTGATGACCGGCCCCGGCCACGTATCAACGACTTCAGCCTTAACCCCATACTCACGCAGCCGTACTTCAAGCAGCTCCGCCATATCGGTTAATTGCTCTTCGGTATAGTTGGGCTGGTGAGGCTCTGCCGGCGTGAGCAGCTGGAAACTGGGCACATCGCCCTCTGGCTCGTCCATGGTTTCAAACGCCGGACGCTGGCTTTGCAAATGCTCCACAGTCCATAGCGTGGGGCCTTCATCCGTCTCCGGCGCACTTTCTTCAGGAGCAAAGGTGGGCTCCCGACGCATAGTGGGGGGCTGGGGTTGTACAGACTGTACCGGCGGCACTGCTGACGTAGATGATGCAGGCTGCATAGAGGCAGCGGGCGGTGTGAGCGGCATTGGCGCCTCTTCCAGCTCATCATCCATATCTTCATCGTCCCAAACAGGCTCAGGCACGACCTCAGCAACACGCTCAAAAGCAGGCGTCCGCTCGGGCACGATGGCAGCAGCACGCTCAGGGGCGGGCGTGGGTTCTGATACTGACACACGCTGTTCAGGCTCGCTGACAGGCGGTTCCACCGAAGCGCGGCTCGGCTCAACACGCGGAGTCTCGATTGGCTGCTTTTCGGCGGGCGCTTCATCATTCACAAAGTAGCTGGTCGTCGCAGGCATCGATGACGCGTCTTGACGCGACGCCCGCAGCGGGAAGGCGGCGGCTGTGTTCGAAGGCTCGTCTACTGCTGGTTTATCTATCTCTGGCTCTTCTACTGCTGGCTCATCGACCACAGGTTCAGCGGCTGAAGGCTCATCACTATCAGATATCTGGAACGTAGGTTCTGCAGCACGAGGTTTCACAGGTGCGAAAGCATTTTCGCGCGGCGCACTCGGCGTCGTGGCGTCAGCCATGGGTTCTGCAGGCGCTGGAGCACTTGATTGAACAGGCACATGTTTATTGCTCGATAAAGAAGCTGCTTCCCAAGGAATCGAGGTATCGGTGGTATTCCCGATGGTGGGGCTGGCACCAGGTGTCTCATCAGCCGTTGGCTCATACGCCGAGAAGGCGGTCGAGAAGCCCGGCTCGCGCCGCTCACGGCCAGCAGGTGCTTTTACCGCGGGCTTGGTAGCCACTGCTTCTACCTCGGCAGGCGGTGGTGTCTCTGTACGCGCTTGAGGCTTGGGCGCGGGGGCCGGTTTAGCCGCCGCGCGCTGAGCTGCGCGCATACGCCGCGCCTGTCGACGGGCCGAGAACCAGCCGCCCAAGCGGCAGATTCGCTTACCAAGCTCATCGGCAACCTGCAGCCATGACATGCCACTAAACAGCGGAAAACCGCTTAAAATCAGCGCTGCGGCAATTAAACCAACGCCACCACTGCCCACCAGCGGTTTCAGTGAAGCCACAAAGCCTTCACCTAAAATACCGCCTGAGGCGTAGGGCAACATGCTATTAGGATGATAAAAATGCAGCGCTCCCAGCATGGTGGTGCCAAACATCAGCAGGACCAAGCCGCCCGCATGCACCGCAATAGCCACCGGGTCGAGTTCAAAGCGTACCTGACGTGAGCGAATCAACCACCAGGCGGCAAAACCAAACATACCCGGCCACCACAGCGCACTAGCGCCCAGCAGCGAGTAGAGCACATCGGCTAACCACGCACCGACTTGTCCCATCCAGTTACGAATATCCGTTTCTGGCCCCTGATACGACCAGCCAGGGTCAGACGGCTGATAACTAAACAGTGCTAATAATAAGAAAACACATAGCGCAAGCAGTACTACCACCACGCATTCGCGCACTGAGCCCTGTAGGCGCAGCCCAAAACGTCGAGCTTTATCTTTCGCGGCATTAACACGCGCAGAAGAAGCTGACGATGGCGTTTGACGCGCGTTACGCTGCGTTCGCTTGCTTGCTGCTTTATTCACTTTCAAGCGACTCTCCCTTTACACCTCAATGGCGTCTTTAATCCACTTGCGAGTTTGCATCATACCGAGCATCCTTCCCCCGTCACAGAGGCGCTAGCTATGCGACCAGTAAAAACTAAGCGATCAGTCAAACTAAGCGCCCAGTACAAATACGCCGCTCAAGCGCGTTGTAACAGGAGCAAGTAATGCTACCCTGGCTTTCCTCGCCACTTCCTACATTTCCATCTACTGATACAGCGTTGGACTCCCCCAACGGCCTGCTGGCGGCCGGGGGTGAACTCTCCCCTGCTTGGCTCATAGAAGCCTATCGACGCGGCATTTTTCCGTGGTTCAGCGACGACGATCCTATTCTATGGTGGAGCCCAGACCCGCGCATGATACTCCTACCGGAGCAATTTAAGCAGCGCCGAAGTCTTACTAAACGATTACGCCATGGTGGCTTTCATGTCACCGTGGATCAACACTTTGAGCAAGTTATTCAAGCCTGCGCGGCCCCACGCGATGAAGAGGCCGGCACTTGGATCACGGACGAAATGCGCGACGCCTATAACTTGCTTCATTTTCAAGGCATTGCACATAGCATTGAAGTCCATCAAGACGAAAAACTCGTCGGTGGCCTATACGGCATTGCTATGGGCCCCGTCTTTTTTGGCGAGTCGATGTTTTCCCGCGCCCCCGATGCCTCAAAAGTGGCTCTGGCACATTTGGCTAAAGCGATGCGCGACCACGGCGGACGCCTAATCGATTGCCAAATGCACACACCCCACTTGGCAAGCCTGGGAGCTATTACAGTCGCTCGCGCGTCATTCATCAACTATCTTAAAAACTGGCTGCCCGATGACGCG
The DNA here is from genome assembly GCF_052378675.1 of Halomonas sp. AOP25-F1-15. NCBI lineage: Bacteria > Pseudomonadati > Pseudomonadota > Gammaproteobacteria > Oceanospirillales > Halomonadaceae > Halomonas > Halomonas sp. AOP25-F1-15. Next base: position 177,645 of record NZ_JBQSXV010000002.1, on the reverse strand, counting down.
TTTACGCAAGCATCATCCTCCGCTGAAGCACCGATAGTTCCATCGTCACCTTGGCTTCACGCACTTGGCGCCGAGAATAACGCATATTGACGAACTCATACTGTTTCAACGATTTATTTTCGAAAAGGAGGCAAACCGTGAGCAGTAACACTCCGCCCCGCCCGGTGCGGGATTTGCGCTTCTTCCTTACCGTGCCTCATGCCTGTAGCTACCTACCGGGCAAAGAAGCGACCACGCTATTTCTCGACCCGCAGGAGTCACCGGTACCGGGTGTATATGACTCGCTGGCGCTGCTAGGTTTTCGGCGCAGCGGGCGCCACCTCTACCGCCCCCACTGCGAAGGATGTAACGCATGTCGCTCGGTGCGCATTCCCATTGAGCAGTTTGCCGCCAATCGCACTCAGCGCAAGATCTGGCATCGCAATGCCGACATTAGCGTGCGCGTGGCACCGGCCCGCTATTCGGCTCAACATTACACGCTTTACGCTGACTACATTCGTCAGCGCCACGCTGACGGCGATATGTATCCGCCCAGTCGTGAGCAGTACCGCACCTTTTTAACGCTTGAGGAGCCCTACGCCCATCTTATGGAGATGTATCTGGGCAAAGAGCTGGTCGGCGTGGCGGCATTTGATCAGTTAGAGCACGGCCTCTCAGCGATTTATACCTTCTTTGCCGTTAGCGATACGCTAGACAAGCGCTCGCTGGGAACATTCGCTATTCTTCAGCTAATTGAACTCAGCCGAGAAAAAGCGCTGCCGCACCTGTATTTAGGGTATTGGATCGAAGAGTGCCGTAAGATGCGCTACAAGCAGGCTTTTGCACCGCTAGAAATGCTCGACGGGCGCCATTGGCGACAGTTAATTCGTTAAACACGTCAGCTTTTTTGCCTTGGCGGCGGGCTTGCGGCACAATATAGCGCTGATTCTTGAGTGCTCACACAGAAGCACTCAAGTGCTGATGTATTGTTACCTGATTAATTCGTACATGAAGAACCTGTACATTACTAACTCATAAGTGGGGAAATGCCTATATGGCACGCGAAGATCATATTGAAATGGAAGGCGTTATCGTCGATACCCTTCCGAACACCATGTTTCGTGTTGAGCTGGAAAACGGTCACGTTGTTACTGCTCACATCTCTGGAAAAATGCGCAAAAACTACATCCGCATTTTGACCGGCGATAAAGTAAAAGTAGAGCTAACGCCTTACGATCTCTCCAAAGGCCGTATCGTTTACCGTTCGCGCTAAGTCGCTGTCGCTAGCGTTTGATAGCTGACCGCGTTCGGCGGTAACGATTCCTGCGCCGTTCACTGTAAACGACAACGCCCCGTCAGTGACAGGGCGCTGTGCTTTTACGCATACACATTGATGATTGGCTAGGCGGACTTAGCGCCCTTTTCAGGGCGCATCAGCCATTTCAATCTCGGTGGAAATATGCAATTCGCCCTCTTCCAAGCTGACGTGAACAATTCCGCCGCTCTCTGCCAACTCGCCAAACAGAATCATCTCGGCTAATGGTTTCTTCAGCTTCTCTTGAATGAGACGCGCCATCGGGCGTGCGCCCATATCAGGATCGTAGCCTTTATCCGCCAACCAATCCCTCGCCGTGTCGTCCACATCCATCTGCACGCGCTTCTCATCCAACTGTGCCTGCAGTTCGATCAAGAACTTATCGACCACGTTACGCACCACGGAAACGGGCAGCGCATGGAACTGGATAATGCCATCTAAACGATTGCGGAACTCGGGAGAGAACGTGCGCCGAATAACTTCCATGGCATCGGTCGAGTGATCCTGATGCTGGAAACCAATCGAACGACGTGAGGCCTGCTCGGCCCCTGCGTTAGACGTCATGATCAGAATAACGTGGCGGAAGTCAGCCTGGCGTCCGTTGTTATCGGTCAAGCGGCCATGATCCATAACCTGCAGCAACAGATTAAAGACTTCCGGGTGCGCTTTCTCAATCTCATCTAACAGCAGTACGCAGTGCGGCTGCTTGGTCACGGCTTCGGTTAACAAACCGCCTTGGTCATAGCCCACATAACCAGGAGGCGCACCAATCAACCGCGATACGGTATGGCGCTCCATGTACTCGGACATATCAAAGCGCACCAGCTCAATGCCCATAATATGTGCAAGCTGTTTGGCCACTTCGGTTTTACCAACGCCTGTCGGCCCTGCAAACAGGAAGCTACCCACGGGCTTGTCAGGTGATTTTAAACCGGCTCGCGAGAGCTTAATGGCCGCAGAAAGGCTATCAATCGCCTCATCCTGGCCGAAAACCAACATTTTCAAATCACGATCCAGCTTTTCAAGCTGCTTGCGGTCTGAGCTTGAAACACTCTTCGGCGGAATGCGCGCAATTGAAGCAACCACGGCTTCCACTTGCTCAACGTCGATCGTTTTAGCACGCACTTCTGGCGGCAGCAGCCGCTGATGAGCACCCGCCTCATCAATAACATCAATCGCTTTATCAGGCAGGTAGCGATCGTTGATATAGCGGTCTGCCAGGCGCGCCGCACTTTCCAGCGCCGCGTCGGTGTACTTCAATTCATGGTGTTCTTCAAAGCGCGACCGTAGCCCTTTAAGGATTTTGATAGTGTCATCTACCGATGGCGCCATTACATCCACTTTTTGGAAGCGCCGCGCCAGAGCACGATCTTTCTCAAAGATGCCGCGGAACTCTTGGAACGTCGTCGAGCCAATGCAGCGCAGCTCGCCGGAAGAAAGCAGCGGCTTGAGCAGGTTCGATGCATCCATCACACCACCGGAGGCAGCGCCAGCACCGATAACCGTGTGAATCTCATCAATGAACAGCACGGCGTTGGGTTGCTTGCGAAGCTCGCTCAGCAGACTTTTGAGACGTTTCTCAAAATCGCCGCGGTATTTGGTGCCCGCGAGCAGAGCGCCCATGTCCAATGAGTAAACAACCGCATCGGCAATAACATCGGGCACGTCTTCTTCAACGATACGCTTCGCCAAGCCTTCTGCGATCGCCGTTTTCCCCACGCCCGCCTCGCCTACCAGCAGCGGGTTATTCTTACGCCGGCGCGCCAAAATCTGCACGACGCGCTCAAGCTCATGGTCACGACCAATCAGCGGGTCAATTTTGCCTAGCCGCGCCTGTTCGTTAAGGTTGGTGGCATAGCCATGGAGTGGGTGTGACGCACCTTCGCTACCGCCCTCTTCCACATCATCGTTTTCCGAAGAAGGAGAAGGCGAAGGGCCGTGGCCAGCAACTTTTGAAATTCCGTGCGCGATGTAATTCACCGCATCGACACGAGCAACGCTTTGCTGCTTAAGGAAGTATACCGCCTGACTTTCTTGCTCAGAGAAGATCGCTACCAGCACATTAGCGCCAGTCACTTCGCTTTTACCAGATGACTGAACATGAAAAACGGAGCGCTGTAAAACACGTTGGAAACCGAGCGTAGGCTGGGTTTCGCGATCACCCTGCCCTTCAGGAATAAGCGGCGTGGTCGAGTTGATAAAATCCTGCAGATCGGAGCGCAGCTTGTCGAGATTAGCTCCGCAAGCCTTCAGTACGTCAACCGCGGAGGCATTATCCAGCAACGCGAGCAGCAGGTGCTCAACGGTCATAAACTCATGGCGTTTAGAGCGCGCCACGGTAAAGGCCGTGTTCAGGGTCATTTCAAGTTCTTTGCTCAGCATGGCAGTCCCCTTTTCGCTACTTCCTAGGGTATGTCGCCACCTAGGGCTTGCGTCGGATCAGTGTAATCGACCAGTACTCTCAACATCGGGTACAAATGGCACGGTTGCAAGCCTCACCGCCAATTTTTTCTCACGCTTTTTAACTGGCGGCCTCAATATCACTTATCAACGGGTGCTCACACTCCCGGGCGTACTCGTTTACCTGATAGCTTTTGGTTTCAGCTATATCACGAGTAAACACGCCACAGGTGCCCTTTCCTTGGGTATGTACCGCGAGCATGACTTGAACGGCCTTCTCGCTATCCATGTTGAAAAAATCTTGCAGCACTTCAATAACGAACTCCATCGGTGTGTAGTCGTCGTTATGAAGCACCACTTTATAAAGCGGCGGCTGCGCCAGCGCGGGTTCCGCTGACTGAACCGCTATATCACCGTCTTCATCAGGCATATTTGGCCGCGATGCGCCCGCTTTCACGGAGAAAGAGGCCAAGCATGGGCTTTCTAAGTTGGACATAAGCAGCACAATGAGTTGTCTCGACGCTGACCGATGGAAGAACCTGAGGAATATTAATAATACTTCTCAGACGCTGCCGACCAGCAAGGGTTCATGAAAAATTAAAATATCACAGGGTGTAACAGAGGGTGCAATGCAAAAACCCCCGTCCGCCAAGCGGACGGGGGTTCACAGGCTAAATTAAAGCGTAAAATTAGCCCTTAGCGACCATGGCTAACGCTTCATTTAGCGTTTTGCTGGGGCGCATCACTTGCTCAGTCAATGCGTGGTCAGGGTGGTAGTAGCCACGGATATCGGCAGGCTGGCCCTGAACACTGTTCAGCTCATCCAAAATAGCAGTTTCTTTAGACGTCAGTGCTTCTGCCAAACGGCCAAACAGCTCTTTTAGCTCAGCGTCGTCATTCTGCTCAGCCAGCGCCTGTGCCCAGTAAAGCGCCAGGTAGAAGTGACTGCCACGGTTGTCGAGCTCACCCACCTTACGTGAAGGCGATTTATTGCTGTCCAGGAATTGACCGTTAGCTTGATCAAGCGCTTTCGCCAATACGGTTGCACGAGCGTTATCGAAGGTGCTGCCCAGATGTTCCAAAGACGCGGCCAAGGCCAAGAACTCGCCCAGTGAATCCCAGCGCAAATGGTTTTCTTCGAGAAGCTGCTGCACATGCTTAGGTGCAGAACCACCCGCGCCTGTCTCAAACAAGCCGCCGCCGTTCATTAGCGGTACGATCGAGAGCATCTTCGCGCTGGTGCCCAGCTCCATAATCGGGAACAGGTCGGTCAGGTAGTCACGCAATACGTTACCGGTGACGGAGATAGTGTCTTCGCCTTTACGGATGCGCGCCAGAGAGAAACTCATCGCCTCTTCCGGCGTCATGATACGAATGTCCAGGCCATCGGTATCATGATCTTTCAAGTAGCTTTCTACTTTCTTGATCAACTGAGCATCGTGGGCACGCTGGGCATCCAGCCAGAAAATAGCGGGCGTGCCGCTTTCGCGGGCGCGGTTAACGGCCAGTTTGACCCAATCGCGCACAGGCGCATCTTTGGTTTGGCACATACGCCAGATATCGCCCTGCTCAACGCTGTGCTCAAGCACTACGTTGCCGCTGGAATCGGTGACACGCACCGTGCCGTCTACGGCGATTTGGAACGTTTTATCGTGAGAACCGTACTCTTCGGCTTTTTGCGCCATCAGACCTACGTTAGGCACGCTACCCATAGTGGTCGGGTCAAACGCGCCATGCTGCTTGCAGTCTTCAATCACGCTCTGATAGATACCGGCATAGCAGCGATCAGGAATCACCGCTTTCACGTCGTGAAGCTGGTCATCGGCGCCCCACATTTTACCGGAGTCGCGAATCATCGCAGGCATCGACGCATCGATAATCACATCGCTAGGCACGTGCAGGTTGGTGATACCTTTATGCGAGTTCACCATGGCCAAGCGTGGACGCTCGGCATAAAGCGCCTGGATCTCATCCTGAATTTGCGTCTGACGCTCTCCAGGCAGCGTTTTAATTGCTGAATACAGGTCGCCGATACCGTTATTGGGATCAAAACCGGCCTGTTTGAGAACGTCCGCGTGCTTGCTCAGCACGTCCTGATAGAACTCAGTTACCACCATGCCGAACATGATGGGATCAGAGACCTTCATCATGGTCGCTTTAAGGTGTAGCGAGAACAGCACATCTTTCGCTTTTGCGTCCGCGACTTCTTCGGCCACAAAGCGACGCAGCGCGTTGCGGCTCATGACGGCACCGTCAACAACTTCACCGGCAAGCACGGCTGTTTTCTGCTTGAGCACCGTCGTGGTGCCATCTTTTGCCACTAGCTCGATCTTAAGATCGCTGGCTTGCTCAATTAGCGCTGATTTTTCGCTGCCATAAAAGTCGCCATCACGCATGTGAGAAACGTGGGACTTAGAGTCGCTGCTCCACTCACCCATGCGGTGCGGGTATTTACGGGCATAGTTTTTAACTGACAGCGGCGCACGGCGATCAGAGTTACCTTCACGCAGCACGGGGTTAACGGCGCTACCTTTGGTTTTGTCGTAACGCGTTTGAATATCTTTGTCTTCATCACTCTGCGGCGCTTCCGGGTAATCAGGAAGCTTATAGCCCTGCTGCTGTAGCTCTTTGATAACGGCCTTCAACTGCGGCAAAGACGCGCTGATGTTAGGCAGTTTAATAATGTTAGCTTCAGGGGTCTTGGTCAGCTCGCCAAGTTCCGCCAGATGATCGTCGATCTGCTGCTCGTCACTCAGGTAATCAGGAAACTGAGAGATAATCCGCGCGGCCAGGGAGATATCGCGCGTCTCTACTTTGATGCCCGCAGAATCGGTAAAAGCGTCGATAATCGGCAGCAGGGAGTGAGTCGCAAGCGCTGGGGCTTCGTCGGTGAGCGTGTAGATGATCTTCGGCGTTTTGGTCATTTTTGCGTTAACCTCTCTTGTCACTACGATTGCAAGAAATCTTGAGCGGAGCGCGCGCTTAATGATGGGCGCCCCAGCAAGTAGCCGGAGTATACCAGCGCTGCACTTTTTACGCATGAGTGATACACCAAGACGCCAGGGCAGCGAATCAAGAAATGGATAAAGAGATGTCATGAGCAACCTCTATTTATTGCACAAGCCTTTTCAAGTATTGAGCCAGTTTAGCGACCGCGAAGGACGCCAAACATTGGCACAATATATTGATGTGAAAGACATTTACCCGGCTGGGCGGCTGGATTACGACTCCGAAGGATTGCTACTACTCAGCAGCGATGGCGAACTTATCCACCGCATCTCGCACCCGCGCCACAAACAGCCTAAAACTTACTGGGCTCAGGTTGAGGGGCAAATAGACGATGCTGCTCTTAAAGCGCTACGTCAGGGCATCACGCTTAAAGATGGCCCTACTCAGCCTGCCAAGGCACGCCGTATTGAGCCCCCAACGACCGCGCCTCGCCAGCCGGCCATTGACCCCAAACGCCATCCGTCGACCAGTTGGCTGGAACTCATCATTAGCGAAGGCCGTAACCGCCAAGTGCGGCGCATGACCGCTCACGTCGGCTTTCCGACGCTGCGCCTAATTCGCTCGGCGATTGGCCCCTGGCGGCTAGGCGACCTTGCCCCCGGCGAGTGGCGTAAAGAAACGCTACACGCGCCCCGCCCAGCCAATTCGCCTCAGCGAAAACGCGTACAGCCCGCTGCAAAGCGTCGAAAACCAACGTGAGTGCAATTCACAGTACAGCGGCCTGCGTGATTCAGCGCGGCGAGCATTTCTTGATGGTGGAAGAACAGCGTGGCGGCCCCGCCAGCGTTTTTAATCAGCCTGCTGGGCATATCGAAGCCGGCGAAGGCCCCATCGCGGCTATTTTGCGAGAAGTGCAGGAAGAGACGGCCTGGCAGGTATCGCTCACCGGCTACCTGGGGCTCTACGTTTTTCATGCCGATGGCGGGCAAACGTTTCACAGCCACGGCTTTACGGCCGAGCCACTTGATAAGCTCGACCTCGCCCTAGACCCTGACATTATCGCCGCTCACTGGCTGACGCTTGAGCAAATACGTGCGCTAGACCAGCAGCAACGGCTGCGTAGCCCGCTAGTGCTGCAGCGTATTGAGGACGCTTTAAGCGGGTGCTGTTATCCGCTGGCAGTGATTCGTGAGTGAAGCACTCAAAGCCCTTCCCCATCGTGTATAATCGCCGCCCAATTGCAGCTCATTATTTACCTACGCCTATTTTTGTTGCACACCACCGCTCCTGAAGGATACCTATGTCATTTAAAACCGGGTCATCCACTGATTCCACAGCGTCGGCGCTGCCCGAGTCTGAGCCAGCCACTCGCGGCAAAGTCATTGTTGGCATGTCCGGCGGCGTCGACTCTTCTGTTTCGGCCGTTCTCCTCATGCAGCAAGGCTATGAGGTGGAAGGCTTGTTTATGAAAAACTGGGATGAGGACGACGGCACCGATTACTGCACGGCTAAAGAGGATCTTGCTGACGCTGAGGCGGTGTGCGAAAAGCTGGGTATTAAGCTGCATACCGCGAATTTTGCGGCCGAGTACTGGGATAACGTATTTGAGCACTTTTTAGCCGAGTACAAAGCAGGCCGCACGCCCAATCCTGACATTCTGTGCAACCGAGAAATCAAGTTTAAGGTGTTTCTTGAGTACGCCGAAATGCTGGGGGCCGACAAAATCGCCACCGGCCACTATGTGCGCGAAGCGCAGCGCAACGGCCGTCCTCGCTTGCTAAAAGGCCTGGATGGCAACAAAGATCAAAGCTACTTTCTACATGCGGTGCCAGAAGCCGCCATTGCGCGCACGCTGTTTCCCGTTGGGGAACTTGAAAAGCCCGCAGTGCGCGCTATCGCTGAACAGCACGGCCTGATTACCGCCAAGAAAAAAGACTCCACCGGCATCTGCTTTATCGGCGAGCGTCGCTTTCGCGATTTTCTGCAGCAGTATCTTCCCGCGCAGCCCGGTCGCATAGAAACGCCGGAAGGTGATGTGATTGGCGAGCACATGGGGCTGATGTACTACACCCTTGGTCAGCGCCAGGGGCTAGGTATTGGCGGGCTTGCCAACTACTCGGAAGAACCCTGGTACGTGGCGGCTAAAGATTTGGAGCGCAACGTACTGATCGCGGTGCAGGGCAAGCATCATTCTTTGCTCTCATCTGATTCTCTAGCTACCGAGGCCATGGACTGGGTGGCGGGCGAGCCGCCGGTTCAACAAGGCCGTTTTACCGCCAAAACGCGCTATCGGCAAAGTGACTGTGGCTGTGAAATGCGCGTTCTACCCAGCGGCGGCGTCGAGGTTACCTTCGATGACCCGCAATGGGCGGTAACGCCAGGCCAGTCCCTGGTGCTTTATGATGGCGATATCTGTTTAGGCGGTGGCGTTATTTGCGCTATCTGGAAAAAAGACGCGGAGGTTGCGGCATGAATTCCACTACGCCGATTCATCGTGCGCCCGACTCTCCCGCCGTGCGCCAAGCGCTAGCCCTGGCGGGCGTATTTCAAGCCGCCAGCCTGGTGGACGAACTTGCTCGCACCGGCCAGGTCGACACGCGCGCCTGGGACACGCTCATTGAAGCCACTGTGGATACTAACCCACCGAGCTTCGAAGCCATTTATGGCGGGCATCCCAACAATCTTCGCCGTGGCCTGGAAACCTTAGAAGCCTTGGTGGGCCGCAAACAGGCCAACCCTGTGGTGCTGCGCTACGGTTTTTCACTGCTAATGCTGATGAATAAGCTGCGCACCAATAACGCGATGATGGATTCGCTCGGCCAAAAATTAACGCGCATTCAGGGGCAGGCCGAGCACTTCGGCTCTACCCATGAAAACGTCGTTGCCAGCCTAGGCGAAGCGTATCAAGAGACGCTCTCGACCTTTAAAACCCGCATTGTGGTGCAGGGCGACCCGTCGCTGCTGCAAAGCCGCATGATGCCCGAACGCGTACGCGCCTGCTTAATGGGCGGCATCCGTTTTGGGCTATTATGGCATCAGCAAGGCGGGCGGCGCTGGAAGCTTGTGTTCCAACGCAAGGCGCTTCGCCGCGCGCTGGACAGCCTCAGTTAGGCTGCTGATGCCATTAGCTAACCTGCTTTTGAACGGTTTGTTTTTGAACTGTTCGTTTTTGAATAACCTGCTCTCGAACCACCTGGAAACGATGCCATGCAACTCTCCGCTTTGACCGCTCTCTCCCCCGTTGACGGCCGCTACGCTTCTAAAGCTGCCGCACTGCGCGAACACTTCAGCGAATTCGGCCTGATCCGCGCCCGTGTGATTGTGGAAGTTCGCTGGCTACAGCGCCTGGCCGAGCAAGCTCAAATCACTGAAGTGCCGCCTCTTTCCACTGATGCGACGGCGTTTCTTGAGCAGCTGATTACCGAATTCTCGCTCCAGGATGCCGAGCGCATCAAAGAAATCGAGCGCACCACCAATCACGATGTCAAAGCGGTTGAGTACTTCCTTAAAGAGAAGATTGCGGATCAGTCCGAGCTGCATGCAGTTACCGAGTTCATCCACTTCGCCTGCACCAGCGAAGACATCAACAACCTTTCCTACGGCGTGATGCTCAGCGACGGCCTTAAGGCCATGCTACCCACCATGCATGAAGTGGCTGACGACATTGCCAAATTGGCCATTGCCCATGCCGCCCAGCCGATGCTGTCGCGCACCCATGGTCAAACCGCTACGCCCACAACGCTGGGTAAAGAAATGGCAAACGTGGCGTACCGTCTTAAGCGCCAGCTAAAGCAGATTGAAGCAGTGGAAATGCTGGGTAAGATCAACGGTGCCGTGGGTAACTATAACGCCCACCTGACAACCTATCCTGAAGTCGACTGGGAAGCCAACGCGCGCACCTTTGTGGAAGGTTTAGGACTGACGTTCAATCCCTACACCACTCAGATCGAGCCACACGACTACATTGCCGAGCTGTTTGATGCCATCTGCCGCTTCAACACAATCCTGATCGACTTTGATCGCGACGTATGGGGCTATATCTCACTGGGCTACTTTAAGCAGCGCACGGTTGAAGGCGAAATTGGCTCTTCCACCATGCCGCATAAAGTTAACCCGATTGATTTTGAAAACTCTGAAGGCAACCTGGGGCTCGCCAATGCGATACTTGGCCACCTTTCTCAAAAACTGCCTATTTCTCGCTGGCAGCGCGACCTGACGGACTCCACCGTACTGCGCAACCTGGGCGTGGGCCTGGCGTATGGTTTAATTGCTTATCACGCCAGCCTAAAAGGCATCAGCAAGCTTGAAGCCAACCCGGAGCGCCTAGACACTGACCTGGATAACAGCTGGGAAGTGCTCGCAGAACCGATCCAAACAGTCATGCGCCGCTACGGCATCGAAAAGCCCTATGAAAAACTTAAGCAGTTAACGCGTGGCAAACGCATCGACCAGGCCGGTTTTGCCGCGTTCATTGACTCTCTTGAGCTACCTAATGATGTCAAAACCGAACTGAAAGCGCTGTCACCGGCAAGCTACATTGGCAACGCTCAGGCACAGGCCGAAGCGCTGACAAAACAGCTCGGTTGCTTGTAACACCCTTTGCTGCGACCACCTCTTTCTCCAGCACGACAGGATACGCCATGAACCATCACGATAAGCCGCTAACCCTTCTGGGCGATCTTACCGCCGCAGATTTCTTAGCCAATTATTGGCAGCAAAAACCGCTGCTGATTCGTGGCGCCATGCCAGACTTTATCAGCCCCATCGAGGCCGACGAACTGGCAGGGCTTGCCTGTGAGCCTGGCGTAGAGGCTCGCCTAGTCGAGGAAGAAGGTCCGGACGGCCCTTGGCAGGTATCTCACGGCCCCTTTGATGAAGCCACCTTTGCACGGCTGCCGGAAACTAACTGGAGCCTGCTGGTTCAAGCGGTTGACCACTACGTGCCCGCCGTTGCAGCGCTAATGGATGAGTTTGATTTTTTACCGCGCTGGCGCCTTGATGACGTCATGATCAGCTATGCACCTCCTGGCGGCAACGTGGGCGCGCATATTGACCAATACGATGTCTTTTTGCTTCAGGCCAGCGGGCACCGTCGTTGGCAGCTAGGTGGCAAATTAACCGAAGATGCCCCGATCATCGCCGGTATTGATCTGCGCATCCTGCAAGAATTCACCATCGAGCCCGACTCCGACTGGGTGCTTGAACCGGGCGACATGCTGTACCTTCCCCCCGGCTGGGCGCACCACGGTGTCAGCCAAAGCGATGATTGCATGACCATTTCGCTCGGCTTTCGCGCGCCCTCTGCCGACGAAGCCATCACTTCTTATGCGGATTTTTTGGGCGAACAGCTTCCCGCATCCCAGCGCTATAGCGATGCGGGCATGGCGCCTGCAAATTTGACCGGCGAGCTGGACGATGCAGCCATTGAGCGTATGCGTCAGCTGATTGTGTCGACACTCGATAACCCGGTGCAGTTAGCGCAATGGTTTGGCCGCGTCATGACCCAGCCAAAATATGTTGATCAAGTTGTACCGCTTGAAACACCGCTGACCGAGGCGGCGCTTGTTGCTCAACTACAAGACGGCGAACCGCTTTATCACATGCCCGGCTCGCGCTTTGCTTGGCGCAGCGAAGCAGGCGGCACCACGCTGTTTGTCGATGGCGACAGCCACGCGTGTTCTGCTGAGCTAGCCCAGCGCTTAGCTGACGCAACCCCGATCTACGCCGAAGACCTTGAAATTGACGCTGCAGCAGCGCTGATTACACAGCTGGTAAACACCGGCAGCCTCGGCTTTATGAGCGATGAAGGCGACGACGAGGAGTATTAATGGCGATTGCCCACGTTAACTCTGGCGATTGGGAAACACTCGGCCCGGCTGCCAGTGAGATCCGCCGCCGAGTCTTTATTGACGAGCAAAGCGTGCCACAGGAAGAGGAATGGGACGGCCTTGACCCTGAGTGCCGGCACTTTCTAGCCATGCTTGACGGGCAGCCAGCAGGCACTGCCCGGCTGCTGCCAGATGCGCATATTGGTCGCGTTGCCGTGCTCGCTAACGCCCGAGGCACCGGCATTGGCGTACTGCTGATGAAGGCGGCGATTGAGGCGGCACGCCATGCGGGCCACTCTCAGGTAGCGCTTAGTGCCCAGGTTCATGCGCTGGCGTTTTATGAGCGGCTAGGTTTCGTCGCTCACGGTGATGAGTATATGGATGCGGGCATCCCACATCTCGATATGACGCTCTCACTGACGTAACAAGCCGCCGTAATCAATCTTTAGCACTGCCTCGGCAGTGCTTTTTTATGCCTGTTTGGCGAAAAACAACTACCTAAACCCGCCACAAACCCTCCCTTCCGCTACCCCCCTGTTGTCGGGTTACAACGCCCTGTGCACCCAAGTGTCAATTGTTGAATTGAGCATACTCACCGATAGTTGTTGCACTGCAGCGTTAAGGCAATGCGTTGCTAATTTGCGCAAGACCATTACGACTCAAGCCATCATTAAAGAGGGTATGCTCATGTCAGGACTACTCGACGATATCAAAGCCATGGCCCAACTACGCGAAGCACAGGGCGGCAAATGGGAAGCCATTAAACCTGAGTACGCCGCCCGAATGCGGGCTCAAAACCGCTTTCATACCGGCATCGACATTGCTCGCTACACCGCTAAAATCATGCGTGAGGATATGGCCGCCTATGACGCGGACACTGCGCAGTACACTCAATCGCTTGGCTGCTGGCACGGCTTTATTGGCCAGCAGAAGCTTATTTCGATCAAAAAACACTTTGGTACCACTAAACGTAGCTACCTCTACCTTTCTGGTTGGATGGTCGCCGCACTCCGCTCCGAGTTCGGCCCACTGCCTGATCAGTCGATGCACGAAAAGACCTCGGTCGCAGATCTCATTGCAGAACTTTATACGTTCTTGAAACAAGCCGATGCCTGGGAACTGAACCATCTTTTTCGCGCCTTGGGCGATGCTAAAGACGCGGGCAGTCGTGAGGAAGAACAGCGCCTGATCAGCAAAATCGACAATTATGAAACGCATATCGTGCCGATCATTGCCGATATCGATGCAGGCTTTGGCAATGCGGAAGCCACCTATCTGCTGGCCAAAAAATTCATCCAAGCGGGCGCCTGCTGTATCCAGCTAGAAAACCAGGTCTCTGATGAGAAGCAGTGTGGTCATCAGGACGGCAAAGTCACCGTCCCCCATGAAGACTTCCTAGCCAAAATAAACGCCGTGCGTTACGCCTTTTTAGAGCTGGGTATCGACGACGGCGTGATCGTGGCGCGCACCGACTCACTGGGCGCCGGTTTGACACAAAAAATTGCCGTTACGCGTGAACCCGGTGATCTCGGCGACCAGTACAACTGCTTCATCGACGGTGATGTGATTGAAAACGCTGCCGACATCAACAACGGCGATGTCGTCATCAAACAGAACGGCAAGCTGGTTAAACCTAAGCGGCTCGCCTCAGGCCTCTATCAGTTCAAGCCAGGCTCTGGCGAGGATCGCGTTATTCTGGACTGCATCACCAGCCTGCAAAATGGTGCGGACCTGCTGTGGATCGAAACCGAAAAGCCCCACGTTGGGCAAATTGCTAGCATGGTGAATCGTATCCGTGATGTCGTGCCGGATGCCAAGTTGGTTTACAACAACTCACCTTCGTTTAATTGGACGCTCAACTTCCGCCAGCAGGTGTTTGATGCTTGGCAAGAAGAAGGTAAAAACGTAGCGGCGTATCAGCGTGAAAAACTGATGAGCGCCGAGTACGACGACACCGAGCTTGGCCAACTGGCCGATGAATGGACCCGCAATTTCCAGCGTGATTCTTCTCGCGATGCGGGTATTTTCCACCACTTAATCACGCTGCCCACCTACCACACCGCCGCCCTGTCGACTGACAATCTGGCAAAAGGTTACTTCGGTGATGAAGGCATGCTGGCATACGTAAAGGGCGTGCAGCGTCAAGAAATCCGCCAAGGCATTGCCACGGTTCGCCATCAGGATATGGCCGGCTCCAACATTGGCGATGATCACAAAGAGTTTTTCCACGGCGATGCCGCGCTCAAAGCCGGTGGCAAAGACAACACCATGAATCAGTTTGGCTAATATAGACGTTTGATGCATTCATACGCTTATCGGAGCTTATAACAGGAGGCCTTGTGGTCTCCTGTTATAGTTATCGTGTAGTATTTGCACACTGCTTTCTTAATACGCTGTTACACTCTTGACTAAGCTATTTAGGGGCTATTATTTTTACGCATTGATCTTTTTAGATGATAGCTGGTCAAAGGTGGTAGTATCGGCTATCTTTAACGAACACTGTTCTATAACTGCAATCCACCTTTTGCCTACCTGTTGGTAGCAGCTATACGGGCGACAGTTACTCAAGACAGCTATTCAAGATAGTCATTCAAAATAGTTATTCAAATAGATATACCTTGGAGGTTTTAATGAAACGTCTTCTTCTTCCTGTTGCCGCAATGAGCATTCTTACGCTAGCGGGCTGTGCCAATACGTCTGGTTATTCTGGCGATGTCTATCGCGGAAGCCAAGCGCAAACGGGCCAAAACGTGACTTACGGCACGATCTCGGCGGTTCGTCAGGTACAGATTCAGGCTGAAAGCCGTGCGGGCGGGCTGCTGGGCACAGGTGGTGGCGCTATCATCGGTGGCCTTCTGGGCAGCCAAATTGGTGGCGGTTCAGGACGCCAGCTAGCCACCGTTGCCGGCGCACTGGGTGGCTCAGTAGCAGGCACTGCAGCGGAAGGCGGTGCTAACCGCGTAGCCGCGTTAGAAATGGAAATTCGCCGCGACGATGGCACTGACGTTGTCGTTGTACAGCGCGCGGATCATCCTTTCCAAGCGGGGCAGCGTGTACGTTTGATTGGTAATGGCGGCAGCATGAGCGTTGCGCCCTACTAACTAGTTGCGCCCTACTAACGAATAGTGACGGCTATTGAAGGCGATTTTTCACTAGCAGTTAAACGTTAGCAAAAAGCCCGGCCATCAATGATGGCCGGGCTTTTTTATCGAGTGCTACCAAGCGATGCTTAAAAGTTAGCCTTGTTGCCGGCCCAGCTTACTAGCGCCGAGACGCCCCAGCCGATAAGACATAGCAGTATCGCCACCAGCAGCATTTCAACTGGCTGCACCAGGGTCGTTGCGCCCAGCACCGCTAGCGTGATTACCCACAGGTAACGGTTATCACCGTCACTTTTCAAAAAGCCGGGCAGTACCTTATCTAGCCCCTGGCTAACGCCGTTGCTCCAGCGCTGATTGACAAAATATGCAATCAGGCAAAACGCGATAAGCCAAATAAAAAAAATCGTCATTGAGTGCTCCAAAATAATAGGGCAAAGGAAAAAGTGATGGTCGTAGGGTATCCCTGGTCACCCTAACGCGCAACACCGCCTAAAGGCTTGGATAGGAAAAAGCACCCTTACCCCCTGACAAGCCAGCACACACGCGTTACCATATTGGGACATGCACTCAGCTAAAGGTTATTCCATGCAAATTGCACAAAACTCGGTTGTCGCGTTCCACTACACACTGACCAACGATGCAGGTGAAGTGCTTGACAGTTCCGAAGGCCGTGAGCCGCTAACCTACCTCCATGGCGCTGGCAACATCATTCCGGGCCTTGAGAAGGAGCTTGAAGGTCGTGCAGCGGGCGAGAAACTTAATGTTGCAGTATCTCCAGCCGAAGGCTACGGCGAGCTGCAAGAAGAGCTGATGCAAGAAGTGCCTCGCGATGCCTTCCAAGGCGTTGAGAGCATTGAGCCGGGCATGCAGTTCCAAGCCCAGACTCAAGGCGGACCACTAATGGTTACCGTCAAGAAAATTGAAGGCGATACGGTGGTTGTTGATGGCAATCACCCACTGGCTGGGCAGAATCTCAACTTTGACGTTGAAATCGCTGAAGTCCGCGATGCAAGCGCTGATGAAGTTGAGCACGGCCACGTGCACGGTGAAGGTGGCGTTGAGCACTAAGTGCCTCGCGATACCGATCAGAAAAAAGGTGACCCTCGGGTCACCTTTTTTTATGCCTATGATTAAGCAACCCCCGATTAAGCGTCTTCATCACTGGGGATCAGCATTAGCTGCCCGTGACGAACGCTTCTTGATGAAATCACTTCGGCCGCAAACTGTTTTAACGCGCTCCCCTGGCCCTTGAGCAAAGCAACTTCGAGGCAGCTGTCATGGTTAATATGCACATGCAACGTTGAAAGCATCAGGTGATGATGGTCGTGAGAATGACGCGTTAAACGCTTAGACAGCTCCCGGGCTGCATGGTCATAAACATACACCAGCGCACCCATACAAGGCGCGTCGGGCGCAGCCTCTTCCCTCACCTGCTTTAAACCGCTGCGCGTTAAGTCGCGAATCGCTTCAGAGCGGTTCTGGTAACCACGCTCATGCATTAGCGTATCCACTTCTGCGAGAAGCTCCTGGTCAAGCGTTACCGTTACACGCTGCATTCACGCCCCCTTTGCTGATTGGCTGTTCACATCCTGACGGTGTCGTCAGTATGATGTTATTGTAAAAACATCATACTGACGACATAAAGGATCAAGCGATGGCTAAACCATTTAGGCCTATCTTACTGGGCATTACGCTAAGTTGTTTAGCTGTCGCCAGTGGCGTACAGGCAAAAGAGCAGTTAATCCTGGCGATTGGTGGAGAGCCCGAGCAAGGCTTCGACCCGCTGCTGGGTTGGGGCCAGTACGGCAATCCACTGTTTCAGTCAACGCTACTCTCGCGCGGCAAGGATCTATCGCCACAGGCGGAGCTTGCCACCGAGTGGTCACTTTCAGACGATCGACTGACCTGGACACTCATACTGCGCGACGATGCCCGCTTTTCTGACGGCACGCCGCTCACCGCTGAAGACGTTGCCTATACCTTCAACACAGCGGCACGCGCAGGTGGCCGGGCTGACCTCAGCGCCCTTGAAGTAGCCACGGCGCTTGACGACCATACCGTGACGCTACGCCTGCAGGCTCCGCGTATAACGTTTATCGACCAGCTGCTGACACTCGGCATTGTGCCCAGTGCCAAGCGCGACAACGGCTACAGCGAGCGCTATGGTCGGCATCCTATCGGCTCTGGGCCTTATCAACTGGTTGAATGGCAGGAAGGTGAGCAGCTGATTGTTGAACGCAATCCTTATTTCTACGGCTCCGAACCCACCTTTGAACGACTGGTATTTCTATTTACCGCTGAGGATACCACGCTAAGTGCCGCCCATGCGGGCCAGGTAGATATCGCCTCAGCCCCTGCCGCACTGGCCTCCAACCTGCCGGCGCATATGAATCGAACCATCATGCAAAGCGTCGATAACCGCGGCATTCTTTTTCCCATGCAGCCAGCGAGTGGCGAGCAAGCAGCCTCTGGGGCGCCCATTGGCAATGACGTAACCGCTGACATTGCCATTCGCCAGGCGATCAATTTAGCCGTTGACCGCGACACATTGGTCGACGTGGCGCTTCATGGGTTTGGTCGGCCGGCATTTGGCCCAGCCGACGGCCTACCTTGGAGCGCGGAAGAAGAGCAAATAGCAGCACCAAACCTCGCCCTCGCCGCCGAGATTCTCGACGACGCAGGCTGGGAGCTGGGTGATGACGGCGTGCGCCATAAGGATGGCCTGCCTGCACGGTTCAAGCTCACCTACCCTTCAAGTGATACCACCCGGCAGCTACTTTCGGAAGTTAGCGCTGAGATGGTTCGCCCTTTGGGCATAGACATGCAGCCCACCGGCCGTCATTGGGATGAAATTAAGCGTGAGGCGCTGCACCAGGATGCCATCATGCTTGGCTTTGGCAGCCACAGCCCTCAAGAGATTTACTACCTTTTCCACAGCCAGCATGCGGGCAACGGTTTCTATAACAGCGGTTTCTACGCCAATGCTGAGGTTGATGCGAACCTTGACGCCGCCCAAGCGGCAGAAAGCGTTGCACAAGCCAACGACTACTGGCGCGCAGCCCAGTGGGACGGCACAACAGGCTACGGCGTTCGCGGTGATGCTAGCTGGGCTTGGCTAGTCAATCTTGAGCATGTCTACTTTACCAACAGCTGCTTGGATGTGGGTGAGCTGGGCATCGCCCCGCATGGGCACGGCTGGCCGATCACTAGCAATCTGCTTGAATGGCGCTGGACGTGCGACTGATTAATTTCATAACGCAGGAATTAGCGCAGGAATTAGCCAAGCGTTTAGCGCGCCTCACACTGGTATTACTCTGCGTGGCATTGGTGTCATTTGGACTGATGATGGCTTCGCCAGTTGATCCCATTGATGCCTACTTAGGCCCCCAAATGGCTCAGGTTAGCCCTGAACAGCGCGAGCTAATTGCCCAGCGCTGGGGGTTTGACGCGCCGCCTGTCGTACAGTTTAGCCACTGGCTGCGCCAACTATTGAGCGGCGACCTAGGCTGGAGCCATGTGTATAACCAGCCGGTCAGCGAAGTCATCGGCCAGCGCTTTCAGCGCTCCATTGCCCTACTCGGCGGCGCCTGGCTATTGTCAGCACTGCTAGGCTTTAGCCTGGGCGTTGTGGCAGGCGCCAAGGAGGGCTCAACGCTGGATAAGATCATCAGCACATACGCCTATATCACCGCCTCTACCCCCGCTTTTTGGCTGGCGATACTCGCAGTGCTGTTGTTTTCGGTATTTTTGGGCTGGACGCCCACTTGTTGCGCAGGCCCGACCGGGATCTTGAGTCAGCAGGTGTCGCTCGCTCAGCGCTTGCATCATCTCGTGCTGCCAATTGCCACGCTGGCACTGCTGGGCATCGCCAATATAACGCTGCACACGCGCCACCGCATGCTTGAATTTATGCGCTCAGAGGTGGCCACCCACGCCTTCGCCCAAGGCGCTAGCCGACTTGATGTGGCGTGGCGACACGGCATACGCCATGCATGCTTACCGGCAATGACGCTAGCGTTTGCATCCCTGGGTGAGCTGTTTGGCGGCTCTATCTTAATTGAGCAAGTATTCGCCTATCCTGGCCTGGGTCAGGCCACGGTGGCCGCTGGCCTGCGCAGCGATATTCCGCTCCTACTAGGCATTGCGCTTTTTACCGCCCTATTTGTCAGCATTGGCAATCTAATGGCCGATAGCCTTTACGGCGTTATCGATCCGCGAATCAAGCTGGGTGACCTATGATCCGCCATCAGCCGCGCCTGCGCGCCCTGCTCAGCGCTGGCATCACCCTACTGCTCATTATGGGGCTCATCGCCAGCCAGTGGCTGCTGGGAGACACTCCGCAGCAGATGCAGTTTGATGCACGGCTAGCACCGCCGAGCCTTGCTCATTGGTTTGGTACCGATGCGCTAGGGCGAGAGCTGTGGGCGCGCACTTTGGCGGGGCTTTCCATTAGCTTTTGGGTAGGCTGCCTGGCCGCTCTGCTGAGCACGCTGATTGCATTAAGCCTGGCGGCATTGGCCGCGCTGTCTAGGCGGCTGGATGCCCTGGTTAGCCTGCTGATAGATACGCTGCTTAGCGTGCCGCATCTTATTCTATTAATGCTCATCGCCTTTGCCCTTGGCGGAGGCACTCAGGCAGTGATTATCGCAGTTGCCGCCACCCACTGGCCTAGCTTAGCCCGCGTGCTGCGCGCTGAGCTACTGCACTTACGCCAGGCTCCCTACGTACGCATTTCCCGTGCGCTAGGCAAGTCACGCTGGTTTGTGCTGCATAGCCATTTACTACCTCACCTGCTTCCCCACTGTCTGATCGGCGCTTTACTGCTATTTCCTCACGCAATCTTGCACGAAGCGGCGTTAACGTTTTTAGGCTTTGGCCTAAGCCCTAGCCAACCCGCTGTTGGCGTACTGCTGGCTGAAGCCATGCGTTACCTAACGGGCGGCTATTGGTGGCTCGGGGTATTTCCTGGGTTAGGTCTACTCATCATGGTGCTGTGTTTTGCGCGCCTGGGCAGCAATCTAAGGCGAGCGCTATAGCGCTTTTTAAGCAACGGCTGATAAGAGGCTTGCCATGTTAACCATTGAACAGCTATCGCTACGCCTGCCCCACTACGGAACGGGGTATGCCGCCTGGTGGAAGCGTAGCTGGGCGACCTGCTTAGATAACTTATCGCTGCACTTTTTGACAGGCGAGGTACATGCATTGGTAGGCGCTTCGGGCGCCGGAAAGAGCCTACTGGCATATGCCATCATGGGGCTGCTGCCAGCATCGGCACGGCTCAACGGCCAGCTGTGCTATCAAGGGCAACTTCTCGACAAACGAAGCCAGAAAACGCTGCGTGGCCGTGAACTAGCGCTTATCCCGCAATCGTTGAACGCTCTGGACCCGCTGGTACGCACCCAGCGTCAAGTGGCCTGGGCAGCCGAGCGCGCAGGCCAGTCTTCGGGAAGCGCCCGGCAATCCGCTCGGCAAGCGTTGGACCACTACCGGCTAGATACTCGCGCCCAGCAGGCCTACGCTCATGAGCTTTCAGGTGGCATGGCACGCCGCGTTCTAACAGCCATGGCGCACGTTAGCCAGGCGCAGCTAGTGATTGCCGATGAGCCTACCGTGGGCCTTGATCCACATCAGCGCCAGCGCGTGCTGGCAGCGCTAAGAGACTTGGCAGACCAAGGCAAAACCGTCATTTTAATCACGCATGATCTTCGCCACGCTCTACCGATTGCCGACCGCGTCACTATTATGCGCAGCGGCAAGCTGATTGAAACCGCTCCGGCTCACGCCTTTCAGGGCACCGGCCGCTCGCTCACCAACGCCTATTCCCAGGCGCTGTGGCTAGCGCTACCCGACAATGCGTTTACGCTCCCCAAACCTTGCGCAGCATCTATCGCCGATAAAGCCGCCGGCATCAAGGCACAGCAGGAGATCAGCGTTGCTTAATGCGCATCAGCTTAGTTTTCAATTTACAGCCGGGGTGCCGCTGCTGCAGAACGTTTCCCTAGCGATAGAGGCTGGGCAGTGGGTAGGACTAAGCGGCGATTCTGGGGCGGGAAAATCAACGCTAGGACAACTGCTGGCAGGCTATTTAACCCCGCACAAGGGCAATGTCATCCTGGACAATGCGACACTTCCCACAAGCGGCGTGCAGCCCGTACAGTGGCTACCGCAGTCGCCGGAGCTTGCGGTTAATCCGCGCTGGCGGGTGGCTAAAATATTACGTGAAGCCTGGGCGCCCTCTGAGGCGCAGTGCCAAGCGTTTGGCGTGCAGCCCCACTGGCTATCGCGCTTTCCCCACGCGCTTTCGGGAGGCGAGTTACAGCGGGTTTGCGTGCTACGCGCCCTGGCACCAGGGGTGCGTTTTTTGGTTGCCGATGAAATCTCGACCATGCTCGACCCCATCACTCAGGTTGAGCTTTGGCAGGCTTTAAAGCAGAAGGCGGAACAACGCCGCCTGGGTGTGCTGGTGATTAGCCACGATACCGCGCTACTGAAACGGCTATGCACACAGCGCTATCACTTAAGCAATGCTCAGCTTACGCCTATCAGCTAGCGGCCTGACGGCGTTCGAAACGCCATAGTCCAAAAGCAATCGTTAGCGTAATGCTCAGCAATAGCCATGACCCTACGGCAACGCCTGACCAACCGGCCCAGCGCCAGAATGGCTCTAGCCAGAAACCCCCAAGGCTTGCCCCCGTATAATAGAACACCAGATACAGCGCTGAAGCACTGCCGCGGGCTCCCTGGGCGTAGCGTCCCACCCAGCTAGAGGCCAGTGAGTGGGTTAAGAAAAAGCCAAAGGCGTTAACGCTTAGTCCAACGATAATCAGCACCAGCGATTCCGACAACGTGATGGCAGTACCCAGCATCAAGATCATCACCCCTACCATCATGCACGTCGCGGGTGAAAAACGTCCGGCTAAACGTCCTGACATCATGGAACCAAAGGTGCCTCCCAGATAGGTCAAGAAAATCAGCCCCAGGCCGCTGGCCGCCAGCGTGTAGGGCTCATCGGCCAGCCGGAAGGTGATATAGCTGTATTGATTAATAAAGATTAAAAAGTTGATGCCACCCAAGCAATAGGCGGCGAGCAGTATCGGGCTACGCAAATGCCCCAGTAGATCACTGGCCGCTTTACGCAGCTCAAAACGCTGGGGTACAAACGCGCGGCTGTTAGGCAGCAGGCGCCAAAACACCATGCAGCCAATCAGGGTAATGATGCCTACGGCTAAAAAAGCAGCGGTAGGGCCGCCTATCTCGGCGGCGGCACCGCCCACAATTCGCCCGCTAATACCGCCGAGCGAATTAGCGCCGATATAAAGCCCCACGGCACTTAGCAGTGCGGGCTTTTCAAACTCATCACCCATCCAGGCAATCGCGACGGCCGGTAGCCCGCCCAGCACAAATCCCTGCACTAAGCGCAGCAGTAACAAGCTTTCAAAAGTAGGCGCGAAGGCCAAAGCAAGAGAGCAGCCGCCTGCCAGCAGCAGGGTAATACGCATAATGCTTTCGCGGCCAATAGCATCTGAAAGCGGCCCGAAGACCAGCAGTGCCAAGGCAAGAGAAAGCGTCGAGACCGACATGAGTAGACTAACGCCGAGGGTAGAGACATCGTAGGTCTCTTTTAGCCCTGGCAACAGCGGTTGGGGCGCGTATAAATTGATAAAAACGAGAAATGAACCCAGGCAAAGCGCCAAGGTAGCGCGCCACCAGGCGCGCGTTTTGGCTTCAATCATGCCATTCCTAAAGTAAGCGGCGTTTGGCTACTAGAAATTACTGCCTAACTGAGCCAAATGGGTTGGCTCCAGCGCCCGGCGTGCCTGCCAGTAGTAGCGCTGCCAGTAACTATTATCCAAGCTGGAAATAATTACCCCTTTTGACGTTGAGGCATGGAGAAAATAGCCATCGCCTACGTAAATGCCCACGTGGTTATAGCGGCCCGGGGGACTGAAGAACACCAGATCGCCCGCCTGTAACTCTTGGCGGTCGATCGAGCGTCCCTCGTGTACTTGACCACGGGTGGAGCGCGGCAACTCTAAATTGAAAGTGTCTCGGTAAACATTGCGAACCAGGGCCGAGCAGTCAATGCCTCTTTCTGACGTGCCGCCAATTCGGTAGGGCGTTCCTGCCCATCGCTGGTGCTGTGCCAGAAGTGCCTCGCGAACAACCGTTGGTGGCGGAACTTGCTGACTAAGCAGTTGAGCATTGATGGGATCAATCGGCGACATTTGCGGATTGGCCCCTATTCCCGGCAACGACATAGAGAAGTAGTTCTCAGGGGCTTGCATGTTGCTCTGTCGAGAAGATCCCGCACAGCCAGCCACCAATGTAACTAAAAAACAGACACTTGCAACACGGACAGCGGTCACAGCGGGGCGTGGCAACGCAACCATGCGATTAACCTCAAGACATGTATAGGAGTATGATATGACAAAACTAATTTTTTCAACGCACGACTATAAGCTAGTTATCATGTGTTTGGCGAGCATCAATGTAAGGTACGTTGATCGCCCGGCAACGTATCGATATGTAAGGGTGCAAAATGGCGCGGTTTATTACCTGGAAAATCCAGGCTCACCCACGGCCCTGCCAAAACGGGCGCACCGCAGATCCAGGCCACTAACGCCTGACGAAAACCGGCTAAAAAGCTTTCGCGTTCAGGGGTTTCGCCCATAAAAAACGAGAAGCCTGCGTACATACCCTTCGCATACTCCTGCCAGCCCGCGTAATGGTTCGCGGCCAGCTGGTAGGCGCTGTCCAGCACCGTCGCAAAGGCTTGACCGTCTAGCCAACCAAGCTGTCGGGCGGCAATCGCCAAGTCAACCAGCTGAGCAATATCCCACGCCGCCATATCGACATCATTACAGCTATCTTCATTGTCGCGAACGCGGCGTAAGCGCAGCAAATGATGGCGCTCATCTTCAGCGCAGTCGCCGGACTCCAAAATGGCGATTTCGGCATCCAACCGCTCGGGGTTCAGCGTGTAGGGCGCGTAGTTAATCTGATATTCCTGACGATCGCCAGACTCCAGCATATAGGCCAGGAACTCTTGCATATCGTCAGCGCTGTTCAAATGGTAATGGCTGTCCACCCACTCGCGGATTTCAGCGCACTCGCGGACGCTCTCAGGCTGAGGCTCGCTCCATACGGCGCTATTCAACGGCCCTACCAACGACATGGCAGTGAAGTGACTTAAGGTGGGCCGACTGCCCGGCTCGCACCATGCATCATGGCGCCAGTCCAGCCAGTGAAACAGGCTGCCGGGGTCTTCAATGTGCCAAATAATTTCATTGATTAGCGAGGCGTGCTCAGGCTCTGGCAGGCAGCTTTCCCAGGCAAACCATGCCTCTAGCAGACGCTTTGCATTGGGATAAAAACGACACAGGCAGCTGCGCAATTCGCTGGCGTACGCCATTAATGGGTCACGCTCTAGCAGCCCGCTATCCAGCGACATGTGCAGGTAGAAAGCGAATTTCTCGGCCATGTGAATAGTCGCCGCATGGCGGCTGACACCCTTAACCGCATTGCGCTGCTTAAGCTCTTCGGGGGTCGGCTGCCCAAACCAGCTTTGCGACGGTGGCAGCACGCCGTGGACGGCATCGGCGGCTAGCTGATTGAGGTGATGCGCCTGCGCCGGTAGCCAGTAGCGCGCTAACGCACCGGCCCCCTCATCGGCATAAAGATCTAAAGACTCCTGCAGATACAGCGCCGCATCGGCGCGCTGCTCTTCGGCAAGCGCGGCGGAAGGATCTATCTGACGCAGCATGACATCGGGTTCGCGAACGCCTGCCAGCGCTAAAAGCCAGTGATGAGAGGTATTACGCCACTGACGAACACGAGCTTGCGAGGCCTTGCGCGTCGTCTCATCTAACAATTTGTTGGGTGCAGTCTGCCACGGACTATGGTCGCTATGAAGCAGCAGCTGATGCCGTTCGCTGGGCGTTTTATCACGCCGATCAATACCATCAAACAGGCTCTGCCCTCGCCCGTAGGCATCAACAAGCGCCTGCCAGTCAGGGTAGCGGACACTAATTAAATCGGCGGCGTGGCCCGCCAGGTCATCGGCTTCCTCCTGACTAAGCCAGCCACAGCAGGCGCCCGCCCAAGCGAGTTCCACCAAACGCATCCAGTCCCAGGCCGCCCACTCTAATGGCTCGGCTTGGGTAACAAACTGATTCAACACCGGCGCATAGGGTGACTCTTCTACCACGCTACGCTGCCATTCCATGCGCTGCGCATTATCCATACCCAATAGCTCACGCGCTTCGATATCCCAGCGCTGACGCTCGCCCTGCGCGCCGAGCCAAAGCATCGCACCGAGCAGTGCGTCACGATCACGCACATCCCACACGTGGGCCAGCCACTCGGTGGCATCAGGCCAGTCCGTTTGACTAGCAGGATAGGCAATGATCGGCCGAAATAGCGCGCATAGCCGCCAGCTTTGCGCCTGAGGCTGCTGGGGCCATAGCGGCGACGGAGCCGAGCATTGGCTTAAAGCACGCTCAAGCGAGCCCCACGTAATGCCTTCGCCATTAGTTTCAAGGTTCGCCAATGTCTGGCAGGCATCCATAAAGCGATCGTCGGCGCCAAATTCCCAGCCTCGTGCACCTAGCGAACGACGCAGGTCGGCCAGCCAAGCACGCAAATCGTTGTAGTCACTGGTGATGCGACGCGTTAAATGGTGCGCCCAGGCTTGCGCTTGGCTGGGTTCAAGCCAGCCTGCGGCGCCTGCTAGGGCTGCCCACTCCAGGCCGCCAAGTAAACGGTCAGCGCGACCTGCAGGGGCACCCAGGCCGTGAAACAGCTGTTCAGCCAGCTCTCCACGCCCGGTAATCCCTAATTGCAGCAGGCGCTGCTCCGCCGCTCCTGCGTCGACCGCCAGCGGATGAGAAGTAACCGCCCAATCGCACAGCAAAAGCTGCTGGGCCCACCAGGCATTTAACGCGTCGGTCAAGAGGCACCTCGAGAAAACACAATGTCGCCAGCAAGGAGCTGGAATAAAGCCGCTTAGTGTAACGGAAAGTGGCGCAAACACCGAGAGTCAGAGGCGCCCGCGGGTAGAGGTAGGCGTAAAACAACACCGCCCGGCACAGGGCCAGGCGGTTGTCATGCAGCGAGCCGTTAAATGGCTACGCTTTTCTGACCTTACTAATGACCCACAGTAGCACCACGGCACCAACTATTGCGGTAACCAGTGAACCGATGAAGCCACCTGAGGAAAGGCCTATCAGGCTAAACAGAAAACCGCCAATGACCGCGCCAACAATACCCACACCAATGTTACCGAGGATGCCAAAGCCGCCACCACGCATGATGTTGCCAGCAATCCAACCAGCTAAACCACCAATGATTAACCATGCAATAAAGCCCATATAGTCTCCTTACTATTTCAATTACAGGTTTTAGTTACGCGTTTTACCTAGCCGTCGCGCTTGTTCTACCATAGCACACAGCGCTACTGTTCTGCGCCTAGTCAGTATAGATGCTTGGCAACTTTTAAAGGAAAACTCATGATCCCCGACTCGCTCAAACAGCTGCTTAACAGCACACAGGGCCAACAAACGGCCCAGTGGGAAGGCCGCGACGTGGTACTTTTCAATATGCCTTGGGGCGAATTGGTGATCAGCCTACAGGGGGCTCATGTACTGCATTTTCGCCCCATGGGAGACACTGATTGGCTATGGTTGACGCCCACGCCGCAGGCGTTACCAGGCGCTATACGGGGCGGCATTCCGGTCTGCTGGCCGTGGTTTGCCGACGAACGCTATGCCGATGAAAGCCCTAATCATGATGGCCCTTTTCATGGCCTCGCACGCCACGCCGGCTGGCGCTTAGACGCCGTTGACGAGCATGCCGAAGGCATTGAAGTGCATCTTTCTCCAGAGCAGCGCCTGCATACTCAGTTGACTGCGCGGCTGGTCGTTCAAGCGAATGCTCAGCGGCTCAACGTTGAGCTCATTAGTGAGAATATTGGCGAAACGCCGGTCAAAACGAGCGCCGCACTGCACACTTACCTAGCCGTTGCCGATGTCCATCAGTGCCGTCTGGAAGGCCTTTCCGGAGCGCGCTATCTCGACAAGCTGCGCGACTTTGCCGAAAGCGAACAGCAAGGCACGCTGGCGGTTCAGGGGGCGGTAGACCGCATCTATCATACCAACGCAGCAGTGCTGCTAAGCGACGGCGAGCGCAGCCTGCGCATCAGCAAGCAGTCGAGCGACTCAACCGTAGTATGGCATCCCAACAACGACCTCCCTAGCGATACCCCCGCCGAGGCAGCACGTCATTTTATCTGTGTCGAAGCCGCCAATACGCGCCTGGACCCTGTTTGGCTCGTGCCCGCTGCCCAGCACCTGCTAGGCACCACCTTGAGCCGCGGTTAATCGTCCGTTCATCAATGTGTTGCTACGCTATACGCTGTTAATCTCGACGCTATTAACCTAGACACCGTTAATCTAGACACCGTTAATCTAGACATCGTCAATCTAGACAGGGCTACTCTACACATGGCTAATCTGTGCCAGCGCTATGATTGACCACATAGCGCATACTGCGACTAGTGAATGCCACAATAGATAGCGGCTTTGACGATGAGTGGCAGAGCCAACGTAGGAAAGCAACATAAAAGGGATCGATAGGATGCGCCAACCGTTAAGTCGCGAACTAAGCAATTTGCTAGAGCGAGGGCGCGATCGCCAGCTGCGCTTAGCGGTCACGGGCCTCTCTCAAGCGGGCAAAACTGCTTTTTTGACCTCGCTGGTCAATCAGCTACGCCATGCCGGCATCGAAGCACGGCTTGACTTGCTACCTGCCGCCCGCGAAGGCCGTCTACTCGGCGCACAGCGGCTTAATCAGCCCGACCTGGGCGTGCCCCGCTTCCCCTATGATCCGGGCATGGCCGCACTGCGCGATACGCCACCACGCTGGCCAGAACCCACCCGTGGCATCAGTGAATTACGCTTACAGCTGCGCTACCGCCCTGCCCGCAGCGGCTGGCTTACGCCTGAGATTGCTCACCTTACCCTGGATCTTTTTGACTACCCCGGCGAATGGCTGCTCGATCTACCGTTATTACAGCACGACTTTTACAGCTGGAGCCAAGCGCAGGCAATGCATGAGGGCGAACAACGCCGCGGCCTATTTAGCGAGTGGCTGACAGCCGTGGCATCGCTCGACCCGGCCAGCGAAGCCGATGAAGCCCAGCTCGCCGCGCTAGCCGAGGAATACGCGCAAGGATTACGCCGTGCCAAGCAGGCCGGCTTTTCTGATCTTCAGCCAGGCCGCTTTTTGCTGCCGGGTGAGCTAGAAGGCGCCCCGGTGCTGCAATTTTTCCCTCTGCCGCAGCTAAGCGCTTCCAAAGAGGCGCTAGAAGCATTGCCGGCTAACAGCCTCTACGCCACGCTGGCCGCGCGTTTTCGCTACTATCAACAGCAGGTAGTAAAGCCCTTTTACCGCGATCACTTTCGCCGCTTTGATCGTCAAATTGTACTGGTGGATGTGCTCGGTGCGCTCAACGCGGGGCCTGAACGGTTTGAAGACCTTTCCCGCGCGCTGCGCCAACTAATGCACAGTTTTGATTACGGCAAGCGTAGCCTGCTCACGCGCCTATTCGCACCAAGAATTGATCGCCTAGCGATTGCGGCGACCAAGGCCGATCACGTCACACCCGACCAACATGGTCACGTGATACAGCTGCTTGAAGCCCTTTTGGCAGAGCCGCTGAAAGATCTGCGCTTCGCCAACGTGCCTGTCAAAGCACTTTCGCTAGCGTCGATACGCGCCACAGAAGCACGTGAAGTGACTCACGAAGGTAAGCGATCGCCTGCACTTCGCGGCACGACGCTTGAAGGCGAAGACGTGCTGGTTTATCCCGGCGATGTGCCCGCTAGACTACCCACCGCTGATTTCTGGCAACAGCAGGGCTTTGATTTTCCAGGTTTTCGCCCAATGCAGAGCCACTCAGAAGCGCTAGATCATATTCGCATGGACGCCGCCATCGACTGGCTGATTGGAGACAAATTGACATGACCACCCCTCAGCCACGCCGTCACTTCACGCTGGATGACAGGCCAGATAACACCCCGGAAGTAGACCCCGCTCTGCGTCAGCGCGAAGCCTTTGCGGGCACCAGTGAGCATCATCCGCTGGCACCGGTTGCGGAAGAGAAAGCACTGCCTGCCGCCAGCCTAGGCGCTCCGCGCAAGCGCCGCTGGGGGATGCTTTTTGCCTTAGTAGGCAGTGCTGGACTGGGTACGGCAGAGCTGGTCACCGGCATTCCGGACGCGCTGGCCCAGTCTCAGTGGCTGGCCATTGCGTGGCAGCTATTTGGCATTAGCCTGATTGGTTTAGGCAGCCTTTCACTGCTCAAAGAACTGGGCCGTTTGCGTCGCTTAAAACGCCACGACAAACTGCGCGGTGATCTTACTGAGCTGCCCTTACGCTCCCCCCGCCAAGCGCTCGCCATGGCTGAGCAGCTTAAACGCCAGCTCAAGCTCGCCGATGATGATCCCCACTGGCTGGCTTTTCAACGCGCCAGCCAGCCTCATCATAGTGGGGAAGAAATTCAAACGCTGCTGCGCTATCACCTTCTGGCACCGCGTGATCGTGAGGCCCAGCGACTGATTACCCGCATGTCGGGTGAAACCGCGATTATGGTGGCGATCAGCCCGCTAACACTTGTTGATATGGCGCTAGTGGCCTGGCGCAGCTTAGCGATGGTCGATCGATTATGCCGTCTTTACGGGCTTGAACTAGGCTATGCCAGCCGCCTGCGGCTGTTTCGCAACGTACTACACAATATGGCCTTCGCCGGTGCTAGTGAATTGGCCACCGAGGCCAGCATGGATATGCTTTCGCTCGATTTAGCCGGCCGCCTTTCTGCCCGTGCGGGGCAAGGGCTCGCCACCGGGCTGCTGAGTGCTCGCTTAGGACTACGCGCCCAGCGCCTTTGCCGCCCGATACCTTTCACGGCCGAGGAGCAACCCAGGCTGGCTGATCTACGCCAAGACCTGTGGCGTCAGATCAAGCGCTTAGATAAAGAAACCGTTGCGCAGAGCCGCTGAGAAGGTAAACAGCAGCCAACTTTTTTCGCCAACAGGCTGGGATTCAACGCTGCGTAACTTCATGATGGGGTTTTAGTTAGCATGCTCCAATGAGGAATAATTGGTTATGAGCACTCCCAATGAGTCGGAGCCGTACTCGGTTGCAGATGACATGCAAACCGACTACGTCGTCGGCCAGGACAATATTAAGGGGCAGTTTGGCCCCATCGGCTTCGATATCCACAACCGCGTCTTTATGGTATCGGCACTGGCCTCGGCCACATTCATCATACTCACACTGCTGTTTCCCGAACGAGCGGAAAGTATTTTCCAGTCCATTGTCGCTTTCTCAACGGGCACGCTGGACTGGTATTTCATGATTTTGGTCGATTTCTTTATTCTGTTTTGCTTAGCGCTGGTTGTTCTGCCTTATGGATCAGTCAGGCTGGGCGGTGCCGATGCACGACCCGACTATAGCTACCTCTCCTGGTTCGCGCTGCTATTTACCGCAGGCATTGGCATTGGCCTACTGTTCTTTGGCGTACTGGAGCCGGTTTATCATGCCAACGTTTCGCTGCCACTGGGCATTGAGCCACCGTTCGGCGCCAATGGCGAGCTGAACCCTGAAGCTGTTGCTAACGCCAGTGCGATGGGCCTTGCAGGCACCTATCTTCACTGGGGTATACATGGCTGGGCAGTTTATGTAGTCATGGCATTAGGGCTAGGTCTGTTTACCTATAATAAGGGTCTACCCTTCTCGATTCGCTCGGTATTTTTTCCGATACTGGGTGATCGTGTCTGGGGCTGGTGGGGCCATGTGATCGATATCCTGGCGGTATTTTCCACCTTATTTGGGTTGGCTACATCGCTTGGGTTAGGGGCACAGCAGGCCAATGCGGGGATGAACTTCGTCTTCGGTATGGAAGTAAACACCACGACCCAGGTCATCGTGATCGTACTGGTCACGGCGGCGGCTCTGGTCTCGGTCTGGCGTGGACTAGAGGGGGGCGTTAAAAAGCTCTCCGAAATTAATATGGTGCTGGCGGTCCTGTTCTTCTTCTTCGTACTGCTTGCGGGTCCGACCTTGCTAGCCTTAACCGGATTCTGGTCGGGACTCACCACCTATGTCACTGAGTTTCTGCCGTTATCAGCGCCCTTTGGTCGTGACGACGATGCCTATCGCCAGGCCTGGACAATTTTCTACTGGGCTTGGTGGATCAGTTGGGCACCTTTCGTCGGTATGTTTATCGCCCGTGTATCAAAGGGCCGTACGGTGCGTGAATTCATACTTTGTGTATTGCTGGTTCCCAGCCTGTTTATCTTTATCTGGATGGGTGTATTTGGCTCAACGGCGCTTGAACAGCTCTATGCTGATCCGACAACCAGCCTGGTCAAAGAGTACGTGATCGACAATTACAGACCCGAGCTTTCGCTGTTCGGCATGCTGAATGAGTTACCACTGACAGGCCTGATGTCGACGCTTGGCATTATTCTGGCGCTGATTTTCTTTATCACGTCGTCAGATTCAGGCTCTCTGGTAATTGATACCATCACTGCCGGTGGGAAAATTGATGCCCCCCGCCCACAGCGGATGTTCTGGGCGATCATTGAAGGTCTGATAGCGATTGTGCTGCTTATCGGCGGTGGCCTGACCGCACTTCAGGCAGGCGTCACCGCGACGGCCATTCCGTTCTCGATCGTGATGCTGCTGATGTGTTATTCAATCATCAAAGCGCTTAATAGCGAACTGCGTCTGATACGCTCCTGAAAAGAACATCCCTGCGGAGAGATCAGCAGGGATGTTTAATGTGTTCCTCAACGCTTAAAGCTTAAACCGCTGTTGCAGCCACTTGGCAACAGCGGCTTCCCCATGATGGCCGATACGCTCGGCACCCTTTACGCGATCAAATAGTGCCGGGTGGGCATTAGCCATTACCTGTGCCTCCCCTGCCAAGTTGAGCATTTCGGTATCGTTGAGATTATCTCCAAAGGCTAGGCACGCCGCCGGGGTTAAATCTAATCGTTCAAGCAGCGCTGCTAACGCCACGCCTTTGTTGACCCCACCCGCCATAATTTCCAGCGAATAATCTGTTGAATAGGTAATGTGCAGCGCGTCGCCATAGGCCTCTGCAACCTGCGCTTCAAGGAGTTTTAGCGCATTAGGGTCGCCTAAATAGAGCACTTTGCCGACGCCACTGCTATCCATCTGTGCGGGGGGAACTACCTGATAGCGAAAACCGGTGGACGCGTGCAGGGTGAGCAACTGCGGAGCATCCTGGTCAATATGCCAGCCGCTTTCGCGGTACAGATTAAGCCGCACTTCCGGCGGACGCGGCAGATTGATCAGCGCCTGCGCGTGCTCAGCCGCCAAGTGAGATGACGCCAGCAGCCTGCCTGCCGGATCGTGAACATAGGCACCGTTGGTACTGATCAGATGCGCAGGGATCGCTAGCTGATCGCGAAACACCTTCATATCATCATAGTGACGGCCCGAGGCAAGCGCCACATGATGGCCTTGCTTGACCAGCGACCGCAGTACCTCAACCGTGCTGGGATGTAGCGTGTGGTCGCCCCCTAACAGGGTTCCATCCAGGTCAGAAACAATCAGGCGAGGTGTCATAGCGCGCTCCATGGGCGTGGCTGTTTAGCTTAACCGATTCGGCTGAGCGCTTGTAAGCCTTTGACTCGCCGTCATCAGCGCCAACTTCGCATGGCGACAATTGGCGCGGCCTGCGGGAATCCGTATAGTGGCACCCTAACTCTCGCCAACTGATTGAGCTCATGCTTCAGAATAACTCCATGCTTGCCCAGCTCAAGCAACAGATTCGTCAAACCACCCCCCGCGCTGAAGGGGTGATCAAAGCCACCGACAAAGGTTTCGGTTTTCTCGAAACCGACGACGGTGAATCTTATTTCGTGCCGCCGCCGGCCATGAAGCAAGTGCTTCACGGTGATCGCGTGGAAGCGGTTATCCACGAGAACGGTGACAAAAAATCCGTTGAGCCCGAAAAGCTGATTGAGGCTGGGCTGGATCGATTTGTGGCCCGCGTGCAAAAGCGTGAAGGTCGGCTTGCCGTGGTACCCGATCATCCGTCGATTAAAAATGTGATCAAGGCGCGGATTAAAAACAGCCTTGATGAAAACAGCATTGCCGACGGTGACTGGGTCGTTGCTCGCCTGGTGCGTCATCCACTCAAAGCCGATGACCGCGCCTTCTTTGCCCAGATTGATGAGCTGGTTGCTAAAAGTGATAACCCGGCCGTGCCGTGGCGCGTTACCCTGGCCCGCCACGCGCTGGAGCAAGAATGCCCCGATGCAGGCAGCGAATGGCCTTTGCATGATGAAGGCCTTACCCGCGAAGATTTAACGTCCACGCCCTTCTTCACCATTGATGGTGAGAAAACCCGCGATATGGATGATGCTTTGCACGTCGCCATCCGTGCCGAAGGCGGCTGGCGTTTAAGCGTGGCCATTGCCGACCCCACCGCCTACGTGGAAGAAGGCCATGCCGCTGATTTAGAAGCCCGCGTTCGCGCCTTTACCGTTTACCTGCCTGGCCAGAATGTCACCATGCTGCCTGAACAGCTGGCCGACGACCTCTGCTCGCTGTGGGAAAACCAAGATCGCCCCGCGCTAGCCTGCACGCTGGACATCAATGCCGACGGCAGCCTGGGCGAGTATCGCTTCTTTGCAGCCAATGTTAAGTCCCACGCCAAGCTTGTTTATGACAACGTTTCTGACTGGATTGAAGGCCAAGGCGACTGGGCACCGGCGGACGATATCGCCGAGCAGCTCTCAGCGCTGCGCGACTTAACCGAAGCGCGTACCGCTTGGCGCAACGAACACGCACTGGTGTTTAAAGACCGCCCGGACTACGTCTTTGATTTGGATGCGGCCGGTAACGTATTGGCAGTGCGCACCGAAGAGCGCCGCATTGCCAACCGCATGATCGAAGAATCGATGATTGTGGCCAATGCCTGCTGCGCCGACTTCTTGGCAAACAACATCGGCCACGGGATCTTTAACGTGCACCGCGCGTTTGAACCGGAAAAAGCCGAAGCCGCCCAGGAATTCCTGGCAGGCCAGGAGATCGTGGTAGATCGCGAAGCGTTAACCGAGCTTGCCCGCTACACCGAGCTTAAGCGCGCACTGGAAAGCCGCGATGACGCTTGGCTAGACGCTCGCCTGCGCCGCTTTCAAGGCTTCACGATGATGTCGGCACAGCCTGGCCCGCACTTTGGCCTGGGTCTTGCGGCCTACGCCACCTGGACCTCGCCAATCCGTAAGTACGGCGACATGGTCAACCACCGCCTCATCAAACTTGTGCTTAAAGGCGAACAGGCCCCCACCGAAGCTACTCAGCAGCTCACCGAGCAGTTGACGGAGCGCCGTCGCTTGAATCGTATGGCCGAGCGCGATGTTAAAGACTGGCTTTACGTCCGCTATCTAACGCCTGCCGCGCAGAATCAAGACACGTTTGAAGCCGAAGTTATGGCCATCAATCGTGGCGGCATGCGCGTTCGTCTGCTTGAAAATGGCGCAACGGCGTTTGTGCCCGCCCCCTTAATGCACAGTGATCGCAGCAAAGTGGTGATTGATGATAAAGAGGGCCGTATTCAGATCGAAGGAGAAGAACGCTATAAGCTGGGCGATCCGCTTCGCGTCGTGCTGACCGAAGCCCGCGAAGAGACTCGCTCACTGGTCGCTAAGCCTGCTGTTTAACGACAAAACACGACGTTAGTCAAAACGGCGCTTATTTAAGCGTCGTTTTTTTATAGGCAAAAAAAAAGAGCACCCGAAGGTGCTCTTTTGAAGCGTCAACGCTAACCGACCGGCACTTACCAGCCAGTGACTTCTTTTAGCGCATCGCCAATTTCAGCCAAAGAGCGCACGGTTTTAACACCGGCGTCTTCAAGGGCCGCAAACTTCTCGTCAGCGGTGCCTTTACCGCCAGAGATGATCGCGCCCGCATGGCCCATACGCTTGCCAGGAGGTGCAGTAACACCGGCAATGTAAGAAACCACTGGCTTAGAAACGTGGTCTTTAATGTAAGCCGCCGCTTCTTCTTCAGCCGTACCGCCGATTTCACCGATCATAACGATGGCTTCGGTTTTCGGGTCTTTCTCGAACATCTCAAGGATGTCGATGAAGTTAGAACCAGGAATCGGGTCGCCACCGATACCAACGCAGGTAGACTGACCAAAACCGTGATCAGTTGTCTGCTTAACGGCT
The DNA here is from genome assembly GCF_052378675.1 of Halomonas sp. AOP25-F1-15. NCBI lineage: Bacteria > Pseudomonadati > Pseudomonadota > Gammaproteobacteria > Oceanospirillales > Halomonadaceae > Halomonas > Halomonas sp. AOP25-F1-15. The sequence goes on along the minus strand of NZ_JBQSXV010000002.1, from coordinate 141,806 downwards.
TCATAGGTCAAAGTACCTGAACGCGATACGATGCCGACGCGGCCCGGCTGGTGAATGTGGCCCGGCATAATGCCGATTTTGCATTCACCCGGTGTAATAACACCTGGGCAGTTAGGGCCGATCAGACGTACGCCCAGCTCGTCGCATTTAACTTTTGCTTCGAGCATATCTAGCGTAGCAATGCCTTCCGTGATGCACACAATCAGCTTGATACCGGCATTCGCCGCTTCAAGGATTGAGTCTTTACAGAATGGCGCCGGTACGTAAATAACGCTAGCTTCCGCGCCGGTTTTTTCTACCGCTTCTTTAACGGTGTTAAACACGGGCAGACCGAGGTGCGTTTGGCCGCCTTTGCCCGGCGTAACACCACCGACCATTTGCGTACCGTAGGCAATCGCCTGCTCGGAGTGGAACGTGCCCTGGCCACCGGTAAAGCCCTGGCAGATGACCTTGGTGTTCTTATCGATCAGGATGCTCATTACTTGCCCTCCGCCGCTTTAACGACCTGCTGAGCCGCGTCGGTCAGACTGGTAGCCGCGATGATATTCAGACCGCTAGACGCTAATTTTTCAGCACCCAGCTCGGCGTTGTTACCTTCTAGACGTACGACAACCGGCACATTGACACCGACTTGCTCAACGGCACCGATAATGCCTTCAGCAATCATGTCGCAACGTACGATACCGCCGAAGATGTTAACCAGTACGGCTTTAACATTGTCGTCAGACAGGATGATTTTGAACGCTTCAGCTACGCGTTCCTTGGTTGCGCCGCCGCCGACGTCCAAGAAGTTTGCTGGCTTGCCGCCGCTCAGGTTAACGATATCCATCGTACCCATGGCCAAGCCTGCGCCATTTACCATACAGCCGATGTTGCCATCAAGCGCCACATAGTTAAGCTCCCACTTCGCCGCATCGGCTTCGCGCTGGTCTTCTTGAGACGGGTCGCGCATAGCTTGCAGGTCTGGGTGGCGGTACAGCGCATTGCTGTCGAGGCCCAGTTTGGCGTCGAGGCAGTGCAGATTGCCTTCTTCGGTGACAACCAGCGGGTTAATTTCCAACAGCGCCAAGTCTTTGTCGTGGAACAACTGCGACAGACCTAGGAAAATCTTGGTGAACTGTTTGATCTGGTCGCCTTTCAGGCCCAGTGCAAACGCTAGTTCACGCGCTTGGTACGGCTGTGCGCCGACCAGCGGATCGATTTCTGCTTTAAGAATTTTTTCCGGCGTTTCTTCGGCAACTGTCTCGATCTCTACACCACCTTCGGTAGAAGCCATGAAGACAACGCGACGGGTAGTACGATCAACAACAGCGCCGAGGTACAGCTCATCAGCAATGTCAGTGCAGGTTTCAACCAGAATCTTGGCAACCGGCTGACCTTTTTCGTCAGTTTGGAAGGTTACTAAGTTCTTGCCTAACCATTTTTCTGCGAATGCTTTGGCTTCAGCCGGATCTTTGATCAGCTTAACGCCACCCGCTTTACCGCGGCCACCAGCGTGAACCTGGGCTTTAACAACCCACATGTCTCCGCCGATTTTTTTGCAAGCTTCTTCCGCTTCTTCGGGGGTGTCGACAGCAAAGCCTTTAGACACTGGTAGACCATAGTCGGCAAACAGCTGTTTACCTTGATACTCGTGAAGATTCATCGATTCATGCCATTGGTTGCATGTGACTCGAACGATGATCAGTTTTCTTTTAAGAGCAGTCTTACAAGAACGGTCTTAAAAGAACTGGTCATCCCCGTTCTTTCGATCTTTGCGTATGACGACAAAGCCGAAAGTGTTGCGCCACCCATAGGTGGCGCTTCGTTGTTGCTTACTGAATTATTTACGCTTCTTGCGATTGGCCATATGGATCGCATGGCCGTCTACTGCAAGCGCTGCTTCGTGCACAGCTTCCGACATAGTCGGGTGTGCATAGCAGGTTAGGGCCAGGTCTTCAGCGCTAGAGCCGAATTCCATTGCAATCACGCCCTGGGCTATCATTTCACCGGCGTGCTGACCCACGATGTGCATACCGAGAATACGGTCGGTTTCTGCATCAGCGATGATCTTGGCGCTACCTTCGGTGGCGTTATTAGCCATCGCACGGCCGCTGGCCGCGAAGGGGAAGGTACCGGTTTTGACTTCGATACCCTTAGCTTTGGCATCTTGCTCAGTGATGCCGACCCACGCCACTTCCGGGTAGGTATAGATGACGCTAGGAATAGTGTCGTAGTTCATCTCGGCTTTATGGCCCGCGATAATATCGGCGACCATAATGCCTTCTTCAGACGCTTTGTGTGCCAACATCGGGCCACGTACGCAGTCACCGATAGCGTAAACGCCCGGCACATTAGTACGGCACTGGTCATCGACAAAAATGAAGCCACGCTCGTCAAGCTCAATGCTAACGCCATCGGCAATCACGCCTTTGGTGTACGGACGACGACCCACGCAAACGATGAGCTTATCAAACGTCATTTCCTGCTCGCCGTTGGCATCGCTATATGTCACAACGACTTCTTCGCCTTTGACTTCAGAGCCGGTCACGCGCGCGCCAAGCTTAATATCCAGGCCCTGCTTCTTGAGCAGTTTCTGAGTTTCTTTGGCAACGGTGGCATCCACCATTGGCAAGAAGGAGTCCATCGCTTCAAGCACGGTCACTTCAGAACCTAAACGGTTCCATACGCTGCCCAGCTCAAGGCCGATAATGCCTGCACCAATAACGCCTAAACGCTTAGGTGTTTCGGTGAATTCCAACGCGCCGGTAGAATCAACAATCAGGCCTTCAGTCAACGGCGTCGGCGGAATTTCAACCGGCACAGAGCCTGCGGCAATAACGATGTTATCGGCGTCGTAAGTAGAGGTGTTGCCCTCAGCATCGGTGACTTCAACCTGCTTGCCAGAAATCACTTTAGCGGTGCCTTCGAGAGCCGTTACACCGTTGGCTTTGAAGAGGCCAGAGATGCCGCTGGTCAAGTTCTTAACGATCTTGTCCTTGCGCGCAACCATCTTGGCAACGTCCATCGTGACGTCACCTGCCTGAATACCCATATCATCAAAATCGTGCTTGGCTTCGGCAAATTTATGCGAGGCTTCAAGCAGCGCTTTAGACGGGATACAGCCTACGTTCAAGCACGTGCCGCCGTGGACGACATTGCCTTCTTTGCCGATCCATTTTTCGACACAAGCCGCTTTCAAGCCCATCTGGGCTGCGCGGATAGCGGCAACATAACCACCAGGGCCGGCACCGATGACGATCACATCAAACTTATCAGCCATGTTGGCTCCTTTAGCTTGCTAGCCTCTCACCAGCTATTGACTTAAATCGGGCGAGAGGCAGTGTGCGATTGCAAATACATCCTGATTAAGCTTAAGCGCCGGCGTTAACAACGGCGCAAAGACTTATTAGACATCCAGCAGCAGACGTGCGGGATCTTCCAGCAATTCTTTCAACGTAACCAAGAAGCGAACGGCGTCTTTGCCGTCGATCATACGGTGGTCGTAGGAAAGCGCCAGATACATCATCGGACGAATTTCAACCTTACCGTTGATGGCCATTGGGCGATCCTGGATTTTGTGCATACCCAGAATGGCCGTTTGTGGCGGATTGATAATCGGTGTCGACATCAAAGAGCCAAAGGTGCCGCCATTGGTGATGGTAAAGGTGCCGCCGATCATGTCGTCCATGCCCAGCTTGCCATCACGACCACGCTTACCGAAGTCGACAATCGAGCGCTCGACGTCAGCAATTTTCATGCTGTCGGTATCACGCAGTACCGGCACAACCAAGCCACGGTCAGTGGATACCGCAACGCCGATATCTTGGTAGCCGTGATAAACGATATCGGTGCCGTCGATAGACGCGTTCACGTCAGGGAAACGCTTAAGCCCTTCTGAAGCGGCTTTTACAAAGAAGCCCATAAAACCCAGCTTGATATCGTGGGCTTTTAAGAAGGTATCTTTGTACTGCGCACGCAGGGCCATGATTGCGGTCATGTCCACTTCGTTATAAGTGGTCAGCATGGCCGCGGTTTGCTGCGCCTCAACCAAACGCTTAGCAATCGTCTTGCGTAGGCGGGTCATGGGTACGCGCTTCTCAACGCGCTCACCTTCAGCCACCGGTGCAGCGGCCGCTTTCGCCGGTGCAGCAGCCTTAGCAGCTTTCTTAGCGGAGCCGTCTTTCACTGCTTTCTGAACGTCTTCTTTCAAGATGCGGCCACCTTTACCGGTGCCCTCGATCTTGGCGACATCCAAGTCGTGCTCAGCGACCATCTTGCGCGCAGACGGCGCGAGAATTTTGTCGCCCACTTTCTCATCGGCACCATCATCATCGCTGCCACTGTCTGCTTTAGCAGGCGCTGCATCAGCACCACTGCTATCGCCGCCAGCACCTTCAGTAAACACGGCCAGAATCGCTTCGGATTCTACCTGGCTACCCTCTTCGGCTTTAATTTCAGCCAGGGCGCCGTCTGCCGGTGCAACGACTTCCAGCACTACTTTGTCGGTTTCGATGTCGGCAAGCACTTCATCGCGCTTAACCGCTTCGCCTACTTTTTTGTGCCACGTCGCCACGGTGCCTTCCTGAATCGACTCAGGAAAGCTGGGAGCTTTTACATCGTGCTTTTTGCCACCACCGTTACCGCTACTGGCAGGCTTGTCTTGCTTCTCTTCAGACGACTTGTCTTGCTTCTCTTCAGACGACTTGTCGTCAGATTTTTCAGCGGGTTTTTCAGCACTGTCATCGTCAGAAGATTTCTCTTCTTTTTTGCCACTGTCACCAGACGCACTGCCTTCGCCAATTTTGCCAAGCACCTGCTCTGACTGAACGGTATCGCCCTCTTCGGCCATTACGTCAGTCAGAACGCCAGCTTCTGGGGCGACGACTTCCAACACCACTTTGTCAGTTTCAATTTCAACAATCAGTTCGTCACGCTCAACGCGATCACCCGGCTTTTTATGCCACGCCGCCACACTGCCTTCGGCAACGGATTCCGGAAAGGTTGGCGCTTTGATCTCAGTAGCCATGTCGTTTCCCTTATGTGTTCTCTAAATCCAGTGGCCGCTTATAGATTAAAAGCGTCTTCCACCAGCTGGCGCTGCTGCTCAGTATGGACGGACATATAGCCGGCTGCCGGAGCAGCAGAGGCAGGACGTCCTGCGAATTTCAAATCGCGCCCGAAGCCATCTTTCAACATATCGGCCACCGCACGTATATTGTGCTGACTAGAGTACCAGGCGCCTTGGTTCAGCGGCTCTTCCTGACACCACACAATGTGTTCTACGTTGGTATAGTCCTTAAGCGCTTCCAGAAGCTCTTCTTTCGGGAAGGGATAAAGCTGCTCAAGGCGTAGAATCGCCGTGTCCTCACGCTCATTCTCCGCGCGCGAAGCTGCCAAGTCGTAATAAACCTTGCCAGCGCACAGTACAACACGTGTGACCTTTTCCGGTGCCAGGTCCGCTTGATCAGCAAGCACCATGTGGAACTTGCCGTGGGCAAGATCTTCAAGGCTCGAGATCGCTTCTTTATGACGCAGCAGCGATTTAGGTGTCATCACCACAAGAGGCTTACGCAGCGGACGGATCACCTGACGACGCAGCAAATGATAAATCTGCGCAGGCGTCGTCGGCACACATACTTGCATATTGTGCTCGGCACACATCTGCAAGAAACGCTCTAAGCGTGCTGAGGAGTGCTCCGGGCCCTGGCCTTCATAGCCATGGGGTAGCAGCATGGTTAAACCACACACACGGCCCCACTTCGTCTCACCTGAGGAGATGAACTGGTCCACTACCACCTGGGCACCGTTAAAGAAGTCACCAAACTGAGCTTCCCAGATCACCAAGTCATTCGGCGCGGTCGTTGAGTAGCCATACTCAAATGCCAGCACCGCTTCTTCCGACAGGAAGGAGTCGTGAATGGTGAAACACGGCTGCCCATCGGTCATATTCTGCAGCGGAACATAGGTCGAGCCGTCTTTCTGGTTGTGCACCACCGCATGGCGATGAGAGAAAGTACCGCGTCCTACGTCCTGCCCGGTAATACGAATCGGGTGACCTTGTTCTAGCAACGTGGCGTAAGCGAGAGTTTCTGCAAACCCCCAGTTAAGTGCCAGCCCACCGGCCTGCATCTTGCGCCGATCTTCATAAATCTTAGCGACCTGGCGCTGGACTTCGACACCGTCTGGAACCTCACACATGCGTGCGGCTAGCTGCTGCAGACGCTTCATCTCGAAGGTAGTGTCTGCATCGCCCGACCACTCATGACCCAGGTAGGGTGCCCAGTCGACAAACAGAGACTCATTGGGTTCTTGCACTAGCGCATTGGCAACATGGTTGCCTGCGACTAAATCATTGCGATATGTTTCCACCATTTCTTTGGCGGATTCTTCTGACAGCACGCCCTGATCAACTAAGCGCTGGGCATACAGCGTGCGTGCAGAGGGATGGCCTTTGATTTTTGCATACATCATTGGCTGCGTGCCGGACGGCTCGTCAGCTTCGTTGTGACCGCGACGGCGGTAACAAACCAGATCGATCACCACGTCCTTTTTGAACTGCTGGCGATAGTCGAGAGCGACCTGTGTAGCATGCAGTACTGCATCCGGATCATCGCCATTAACATGAAAAATAGGCGCTTGAACCATCTTTGCAATATCAGTGCAGTATTCGGTAGAACGTGCATCCAGCGGATGTGACGTGGTAAAGCCCACTTGGTTATTAATCACAACGTGGACGGTACCGCCGGTCTTATAAGCACGGGTCTGGGACATCTGGAATGTCTCCATCACTACGCCCTGACCAGCAAAGGAAGCGTCACCGTGGACGTTGATAGGCAGCACTTTACTACCATCTTCATCTTTGCGGCGATCTTGACGAGCGCGAACCGAGCCTTCTACCACCGGCGCCACGATTTCTAGGTGCGATGGGTTAAACGACATGGCCAAGTGAACTTCGCCACCCGGAGACATGACGTTAGAACTAAAGCCCTGATGGTACTTAACGTCGCCTGAACCACGCTCGATAACTTTTTTACCATCAAACTCGTCGATCAAGTCAGTTGGGTTTTTACCCAAAATATTGACCAACAGGTTGAGTCGCCCGCGGTGTGCCATACCGATGACCACTTCCTTGGTGCCATAACCCCCGGCACGCTGGATGAGCTCATCCATCATTGGCACAAACGCTTCGCCGCCTTCAAGGCCAAAACGCTTGGTACCTGGATATTTGGATGCCAGGTAATTCTCCAAACCTTCAGCCGCCGTCAAGCGCTCTAAAACGTGCTTGCGCACGTCAGCACTGAATTCGGGCGCACTGCGAACCGACTCAAAACGCCGCTGTAACCAGCGTTTTTCTTCTGTATCGACAATGTGCATGATTTCGCAGCCGATGGAGCGGCAATACGTGCGCTCCAGCGCATCCACGATATCGCGCAGCGGTGCTTTGTCGATGCCCAGAAAGAAAGAACCGGTTTGGAACTCGGTATCCAAATCAGCTTTTGAAAGCTGATGAAACGACAGATCGAGGTCCGGTACGGGGGTGGGATTACGCAGCCCTAGCGGGTCAATATTGGCCTTTTGATGACCACGGAAGCGATAGGCGTTAATCAGCTGCAGGACTTTCACCTGCTTTTTGTTCTCTCCGCTATCGGCAGCGGCAACTACGCGGCCCGGGCGATTTTCACGCCCCAGCTGGTAGAACTGATCACGTACTGGGCTTAGTGGGACATCGTGGGAGGCGCCGCCCTCGGGACGAGGCAGCTGATCAAAATAGCTGCGCCATTCGTCAAGGACAGACTCAGGATCTGCGAGGTACTGCTCGTAAAGCGCTTCCACGTAGTGAACATTGCCGCCACTAACGTGAGAGGAACGCCACATCAACTCCATTATGCCTTGTTGCATCTCTCGGTCACCCTGCACTGATGGGGTGGTATCGGTATCGTCGCAAGCGTGCGGCGACATCGCTGTTGCCCTGCCGGCGGGGCGATACATTTACCGGCGGCGCCGGCCAGCGGCCGGAAACCCTATTCATCTAACGATTTCTCATCAAGCAATTCTTCATCAAGCAATTCGTCGTCTAGCAATTCATCACCTAACGGTTCATAAGGCTTTTAATCTTCAGTTCATGCTCGAAAGCCGGTACCCAAGGCACCGGCTTTCAAACTTGCCTGGTCAGTAGTGCGACGCGACGCCGCACCACGTGACGAACCCTATGATAACAAGCGAAGCGCGATGATTTAAGTGGCATTGTTGCTCAACTTAAGCGCCGCCCGCTTTTTTACTCAAATGTCATACGTTTAGGTAGCATCGGCGAGTAGCATTTCGCGGATTTTACCAATCGCACGAGTAGGATTCAGGCCTTTTGGGCATACCGCCACACAGTTCATGATGCCACGGCACCGAAAAACCGAGAACGGATCTTCCAGGTTGCTCAGGCGCTCACTGGTGGCCGTATCACGAGAATCGGCCAGGAAGCGATATGACTGCAGCAGACCAGCAGGACCCACAAACTTCTCAGGATTCCACCAAAATGACGGGCACGACGTAGAACAGCATGCACACAGAATACACTCATACAGGCCATCTAGCTTGTCGCGCTCTTCCGGAGACTGTAGACGTTCAATAGCCGGCGCCGGCGTATCATTTTGCAGGTAAGGCTGAATACGCTCGTACTGCTTATAGAACAAGCCCATATCAACGACCATGTCGCGGATAACTGGCAAGCCAGGCAGTGGGCGCAGGGTCAGCTTGTTGTTTTTCACAACGTCTGACAGCGGCGTGATACAAGCCAAGCCGTTTTTGCCGTTCATGTTCATGCCGTCTGAACCACAAACGCCTTCACGGCAGCTGCGACGAAACGCCAGACCGCTGTCTTGCTCCTTCATTAGATGAAGAACATCCAGCACCATTACATCGCGGCCTTTGGTATCGACCTGAAACTCCTGCATATAAGGTGCGGAGTCGGTTTCCGGATTATAGCGGTATACGGATACCTGAAGATTGGACATAGTGACTCCCTCTCGTCAATGCGGAGTTTAGTAGGTACGAACCTTCGGTTCGAACGTATCAACAGTTTTCGGCTTGAAGTTAACGTCGCGCTGCTTCATTTGCTTAGTCAGCGGGAAGTAAAGCGAGTGCTTCAGCCAGTTGACATCATCACGGTCTGGATAGTCATAGCGCGAGTGGGCGCCACGGCTTTCTTTACGCTCAAGGGCAGCGATCGCCGTCGCTTCTGCCACTTCCATTAAGTTATCAAGCTCCAGCGCTTCCACACGTGCAGTGTTGAAGGCATTGGACTTATCCGGCAGGTAGGCATTACCGATCCGTCCACGCAGCTGCGCTAGCTTCTCGACGCCTTCTAGCATGTTTTTCTCTTCGCGGAATACGCCGAAGGAGGTCTGCATGATTTCCTGAAGCTCAGCTTTTAGCTCAGGAATGCTTTCGCCGCCTTCCGACTCATTCCAGCGATTGATGCGCTTCATTGCCAACTCAACGTCAGACTCAGAGGCATCCAGGTAGTCGATCCCTTCGTTCAGTGCACCTTCGATGAACATACCCGCGGCACGGCCAAAGACCACCAAATCAAGCAGTGAGTTGCCGCCCAGACGGTTAGCACCGTGAACAGATACACACGCTGCCTCACCACAAGCGAATAGGCCGTTAACGATATGATCGTTACCGCTTTCGTCTTGTGTAATCGCCTGGCCATGAATGTTGGTGGGAATACCGCCCATCATATAGTGGCAGGTCGGTACGACCGGAATCGGGTCGGTAGCAGGATCGACATGAGCAAAGGTCTTAGAAAGCTCAACGATACCCGGCAAGCGCTTACCAAGAACGTCTTCGCCCAAGTGGTCAAGCTTCAAGAAGACGTGATCGCCCTTCTCACCACAGCCACGACCTTCCAAAATTTCCATGACCATCGAACGAGCAACCACGTCACGGCCGGCCAAATCTTTGGCGTTCGGTGCATAACGCTCCATAAAGCGCTCGCCGTCTTTATTGATCAGGTAGCCACCTTCACCACGACAACCTTCTGTGACCAGCGTACCCGCGCCGTAAATACCGGTCGGGTGGAACTGCCACATTTCCATGTCTTGCATCGGAAAACCGGCGCGCATTGCCATGCCAATGCCATCACCCGTATTGATCAAGGCATTGGTCGTGGAGGCGTAAATACGGCCCGCACCACCGGTCGCCAGTACGGTGGCTTTCGATTTAACGTGAACCACTTCACCGGTTTCGATGCACATAGCGATGCAGCCAACCACATCACCGTCAGCATTTTTAACCAAATCTACCGCGTACCACTCATTGAGGAACACTGTGTTGTTCTTCAAGTTGTTCTGATACAGGGTGTGCAACAACGCGTGGCCGGTACGGTCAGCCGCGGCACAGGTGCGTGCAGCCTGGCCACCTTCACCAAAGTTTTTAGACTGGCCGCCAAACGGACGCTGATAAATGCGGCCGTTATCTAAGCGCGAGAACGGCAGCCCCATGTGCTCAAGCTCAAACACCGCCTTCGGGCCTTCGGAACACATATATTCAGCCGCGTCTTGGTCAGCAATATAGTCGCCGCCTTTAACGGTATCGTACATGTGCCAGCGCCAATCATCGTTCGGATCATCAGATGCAATCGCGCAAGTAATGCCGCCCTGGGCAGAAACGGTGTGAGAGCGCGTCGGGAAAACTTTTGATAACACGGCCGTCTTTTTGCCGGACTTCGCAAGCTCTAGAGCGGCTCGCAGGCCAGCGCCACCGCCACCAATAATAATGGCGTCAAACGTCAGGCTACGCAGATTAGACATGTATCAAGCTCCCCACAGAATTTGAATGCCCCACACCAAATACACGAAAATACCCAAAATAATGACAGCTTGGGCACCCATGCGCAGGCAAGTAGACTTAAGATAGTCAGTGGTTACGGTCCACAGGCCGATCCAGGCGTGTGCCGCGATGGCGATAAAGGCCAATAGCGAGAAAATTCGCATCCACGTTTGGTTGAACAGGCCGCTCCATGCGTAATAATCAAGGTTCGGATTAAACAGCAAGAAGCCGACGATAAAGACCGTATAAAGAGCCAGAATCACCGCGGATACGCGCTGCATCAGCCAGTCAGAAAGCCCACTACGGCCAAAGCTAGTGATGTTAGTTACCATACCCAAACTCCTGCCAAAATAATCAGAACGGCACTGACCACGACGGTGATCTGGGCCTTTTTCACGCCACCCTCAAGGGTCACACCAATGTCGGCATCCATCAGCAGGTGTTTAATACCGGCGACAAAATGGAATGCCAAGGCGGACAACAGCCCCCAAGCAATGAACTTAGCCAAGAAATTATTGGCTAACGCATTGCTAACGGCGTCAAAACCCGCCGGAGATGACAATGACTTACCTAGCGCCCAAAAAGCGAAAATCAGGCCAACGAACAGGATGACACCCGTGATGCGGTGTGTGATCGACGTCAATGCCGGTAGTGGGAAATGTATTGTAGATAGATCTAGGTTTACGGGTCGTTTGCTATTCACGGCTTTATACACACTCTCTTGGCCCGCTCTGCGACAGGTCGGGCATGGCCCGAGCGGGCAGTGGTTGCTGGAAGGGGCTCGGCCGTTGCCAAGTCGGGCACGACCACCTACCTGCCGGTCGCGCGCCGTGGATTATAAGAACCTTCGCCCTCGCTTACAAACCGAACTCAGGCATAAGTCGACTCTGTAGGAAAAAAATCCGTTTAGACCGAGTCGATTTTGCGCTGCAGCATGGTTATAGTGTCCATAGATTAGCAGATTGATAAGCTTGTTAACGTACTATGATAATCTATTCGTGATTTTTGACGCCTTCACATATTGTAGGCTTTTTTCAATCTTATACAAAAACCATTCACAACAATTATATCTGCACAGCTTACGCCTAGCGCATCGGATAATTGACAAAATGTCGCACACTTCTATAGTGGGCAGGCCTTTTCGCCGGCGCGGCATGCGCAGCAATGACTTTACGTCCCAACCCGAATTCGAAAGGAGGCCTGCATGGCTGACAGGAAAGCGACACTGACGGTAGACGGCATCGACAAACCGATCGAGCTACCTATGTACTCCGGCACACTTGGCCCCGACGTCATCGACGTACGTGAGCTCGGTGCTGAAGGCCTGTTCACCTACGACCCCGGCTTTATGGCCACCTCTTCCTGCCAGTCTGCCATTACCTATATTGATGGTGGTCAGGGCGTACTGCTGCATCGCGGCTACCCCATTGATCAACTGGCCAAAGAATCCAATTTTGTTGAGCTTAGCTACACCCTGCTATTTGGCGAGCTGCCCAGTGAAGAGCAGTACGCAGATTTTGAATCACGTATTCGCAATCACACCATGGTTCATGACCAGATTAATAACTTCTTCAAAGGGTTTCGCCGTGACGCGCACCCGATGTCTATTATGTGCGGCGTTGTAGGCGGCTTAGCGGCCTTCTACCATGACCATATGGACATCACTCAGCAAGAAGACCGCGAGATTAGTGCCATCCGTCTCATTGCGAAAATGCCGACGCTGGCGGCCATGTCACACAAGTATAACGTTGGCCAACCGTTCAACTATCCGCGCAATGACCTGAGCTATGCAGAGAACTTCCTCTACATGATGTTCAGCAACCCGTGCGAAGAGTACAAGATCAATCCGGTATACGCGAAAGCCATGGACCGCATCTTCATGCTGCATGCGGACCACGAGCAAAATGCCTCTACCTCGACAGTACGCCTTGCAGGCTCCACAGGCGCCAACCCGTTCGCCTGCATTAGCGCCGGCATCGCTGCACTGTGGGGCCCTGCTCACGGCGGTGCCAACGAAGCCGTACTAGCAATGCTTGACGAAATTGGTGACGATTCCGAAGAGAATATCCAGCGCTTTGTTGATAAGGCCAAGGATAAAGAAGACCCCTTCAAGCTAATGGGCTTCGGTCACCGCGTTTATCGCAACTTCGATCCGCGCGCCAAGGTGATGAAAGAAACCTGTGACGAGGTACTCGCCGAGCTAGGCATGGCTGACGACCCACAGCTCAAAATCGCCAAGCGCCTGGAACAGATCGCCCTGGAAGATGAATACTTCATTGAGCGCAAGCTGTATCCGAACGTTGATTTCTATTCCGGCATCATTTTGAAAGCGATGGGCATTCCAACCAATATGTTTACCGTGATTTTTGCGGTATCCCGCACCGTTGGCTGGATCTCACACTGGCACGAGATGCTGAGTGAAAGCTACAAAATCGGTCGTCCGCGCCAACTGTATATCGGCCACGATAAGCGTGACTACCCAACGAAATAAGCCAGCAAAAATAAATCGACCTCTGCTAGGTTGATAGCAATGCGAAAAAGGCCACCTACGGGTGGCCTTTTTCGCATGAGCTGATCCCACCACCCGACATTCAAGCCCTTCTTTTCACCAGAGGCTATGCAGGATAAATCGCTACCGGCTGCACGCCTTTAACACGATCGCCTCTTAGAGCCCGCCTTTCGCCCGTTAACGCAACAGCCATTGCGACTCCTAAGCAGCATAGCCCATCATCTTTTTCAGCCAGCGGCATTAGACTATTGGGCCACGCGATTAAGGCACTTTTAAGCATCAATAGCGCTTGACTTTTGAGGGCTAGCATCCAGAAAAATGTTTTCCACACTATCTGTGGATAACCCTGTTCACAACCACTACAAAACGTCCCGAAATCGCCATGAACAGTGGGCCAACCTTAAATTGGTCATTTTTTGACCTATGGTAAGTTGTTGTTTTTTAACATTTTAAAGTTATGTTCAAGTTTTTTGCGTCAACAACAACGAGTTGTGCACAACTTTTAGAAGGGATCAGAAAAAGTGGACAAGTCAAGCATAAAATCGTCTAAAAAAGATCGATTTGTAGCTTTTTTGTGAACGACAGAGATGCCAAAAACCAGCAGATGAGGAGACTCATTGCTAGAAAAAACAAACAGGAATCAGGGGATATCGATTTGATGGCGTCCCATAGGGGGTTCGAACCCCTGTTACCGCCGTGAAAGGGCGGTGTCCTAGACCACTAGACGAATGGGACATTACTACGTGAATTCACGAATCAAGATGGTGGAGCCTAGCGGGATCGAACCGCTGACCTCAACACTGCCAGTGTTGCGCTCTCCCAGCTGAGCTAAGGCCCCACATGTCGCGAAGACGGAGCGTATAATACTGATTATGATCATCTTGGTCAACAGCGAAAACGTCTATTTAGTTCTGACAAGATCAGTGACAAAAACAGGCGCTTTCGCCATGGCTATCTTAATGAGTTGTTACGCAATATCACGAAACTCTTTTTCAAAACGCTTGGCCTGCTTTTTCGAAACGCCGCCTAGCACGTCAATGGCACCACGCAAGCGGGCTCGAGTAATGTCAGAGCCGAGAATCGCCATCGCATCCATCACCGAGGTACTGGAAGTACTGCCAGTGATAGCAATAAATACCGGCGCGAGGAACACCTTCATTTTCAACTCAAAATGCTCGGCCAGCGTTTTTACCTCGTCAAGCAACGCCTCTTTATCCCATGCTGAAACGCCCTCAAAGCGCCAAACAAGGAACTGAAGCAGCTTAACCAGCTCTTCTTCATCAAGCTTCACGCTATCAAATGAATGCTTTGTTAACGCTGGCTGGCCTGCAAAGAAATGACCGGCGAGCGGCATTACTTCGGAAAGCGTTTCGACCCGGGGCCGCAACTGAGGCAGGATTTGCTTCACGTACGCTTCGTTGAAGGCCCATTCGCGCAGCGCTTTCAACAATGCATCGTCATCCAAGTCTTCACGGATATAAACACCGTTCAGCCACGTCAATTTTTCTAAATCAAAGACCGGGCCACCCAGCGACACACGCGTCACATCGAAATCAGCGATCATTTCTGACAAGCTAAATTTTTCACGCTCGTCAGGCATTGACCATCCCATACGACCTAAATAATTGGTAACGGCCTGGGGCAAAAAGCCCATACGGCGATAATAATTAATCGACGTCGGATTTTTACGTTTAGAAAGCTTAGATTTATCAGGGTTGCGTAGCAGCGGCATATGACACAGCACCGGCATTTCCCAATCAAAATACTCATACAGCAACTGATGCTTAGGTGCGGAATTAATCCACTCCTCACCGCGCAGTACGTGAGTAATGCCCATCAAATGGTCGTCGACAACGTTAGCCAAATGATAGGTCGGCATGCCATCTGACTTAAGCAGTATCTGTGCATCGACCTGGGCCCAATCCACTTCAATAGTGCCACGCAGCATGTCATTGACGACGCAAACACCTTCAGCAGGCACGTTCATACGCACCACAAAAGGCCAGTTCTCTTGCCGGCGGCGCGCTAGCTCACTCTCATCGAGCGCTAAGTCAGCGGATTTCAATGCCAAGTGCATACCCGCCGCTTTGCGTGCCTCACGCAGGTCATCTAACTCTTCACTGGTGCGGTAGCACTTAAACGCATGCCCCGCGTCTAAGAGCTGCTGAACATGCTGCGCGTAAATTTCGCCACGCTCGCTCTGCCGATACGGGCCATGAGGGCCACCGACATCAGGGCCTTCGTCCCATTCAAGGCCCAGCCAGTGCAAAGAGTCGAGAATCATCTGCTCCGACTCAGGCGTGGAGCGCACTTGATCCGTGTCTTCAATACGTAAAATAAATTGGCCGCCATGCTGACGCGCAAAACATAGATTAAAAAGCGCTATGTATGCCGTACCAACGTGTGGATCCCCGGTGGGAGAAGGTGCGATACGAGTACGTACGGTCATGAAAACGTCCTATGGCAAATATGCATGGCCATATTATACCCACCTTAGCCACAACCTACAGCGTCGCGCAGGGAACAATTGGCGTCCAAAAGCGTCATAAGGTGGGCTCAATGTTGCATGCCCCTTAATACGTGCTAAGTAAAGATCGATTAATACGGCACTGCAGCAACATCTTGAGTGAGCATCTCAAGAGTGAGTTAAGATATAACGCTTGGTTATAGTGCCACTATTCTTAGTGGATGGAACTCAACGAGCTTGTTAGCTCATTCAACAGGAAGATGAAATGGAATCGCTAGGCTCACGAATAAAGCAATTGCGGCTTCGAGCCAAGCTCAACAAAGCAGCGCTGGCACGCAAAGTTGGCGTGTCAGATGTCACCATTTCTTATTGGGAATCCGGGGCGATCAAACAGATCGGTCACGAACGCTTAGTTGCGCTTGCTGATGCCCTTGACTGTTCCCTGGCAACGCTCTTAGAAGGTGATAGTGCTCCTGAGCTTTTAACGTTGACGCATACCGGCCCACTCCCCTGGGAACAGGTACAAGCAACGAAAATAAGAGTCCCCAATCACCTGCCCATGACGATTGATTGGAAAGCACCGTGCGTTATGACCACGCCGGGTCCTGATACAGATTTTTCACCGGCCACCCCGGGTGATTTACTGTTGCTTGGCCCAACGCATGTATTCCACAAAGCGGGGCATTACGTTGTACAGCGCGACGATCGTTTCGTGATCGAGCACTTCGCCAAGGCTCCAAGCGATACTGCCATCCACGCAGTACTGTTAGCCCACTGGCATCCTGCCTAAAGCGTCTACCTCCCCGGACTCTCTAGCACCTCCACCTGGTCACGCGTGCGTCTTGGTTCACTCCCTACCAAAAAGCGCCGTGAGTAGGTGGCCACTTGGCCCAGCCCATGGCGGGATTGACTGACAAGCTCTCCCGCCAGGTGCTGGCCATTGTGACCAATGACTGCTTGTACCGCGACGGGTTGAACACTGCCCTCTGAAACATCAACACGCACGTCGTAACCACCATCGGGTAATCCGCTACCTGAACCAAATGGCCCCGCTGAAAATAGCCCGCCTTCTACCTGGGTGCGTGCTTGCCAGCGCACTCGGCTGATCTCACGTTCGACAATAATTCGTACCTGAGTACCGTCAGGCAAATTGCTTTCACCCTCGACCATTAAGCGCCGATCGGTGCGCAGCGATACATGTGTAGATAGCTCGACAATAAGCGGCGCAACGTCTTCTTCTACCGCGGATGACTCAGGGGGTGCTTGCTCAGGCTGCGCAGTCGCTACCGTGTCACTGGCCGGCGGCTCAGTTTCTCCACAGCCAGCCAGTAGCGCAGCAGACACGATCAATACGCCAGCGCGATTTATTATATTGCCCATACGAACTCCCAAAACGTTACCTAGCCTGCAGCTTACCACTGCATAGCGGCCGCCACAGCGGAATACGCCTTTTTGAATCCGCGGCACGCTCTACTTCCGGTACAATGTGCTTATCGTGCTAACAAGACACTTTCAGGAGCAGCAGCTTTGGATATCATTTGGTGGGTGGCATATGTGGCTTTGGGCGGTTTTGTTGGCCTCATGGCGGGCTTATTAGGCATCGGTGGCGGCGGCATTATGGTGCCGATTCTCACCTCGTTATTCGTGCTTCAAGGCGTGCCTCATGAGCACCTTGCCCACTTAGCCCTAGGCACCGCTATGGCGGCTATTATCCCAGCCTCCACCGCAAGCTTACTTTCCCACCATCGGCACGGGGCGGTTCGATGGGATATCGTGCGTTTTATTACCCCAGGCATATTAGCGGGTACTTTTTTTGCAACCTTTGTTGCCGCACTTATTCCTACTCGCAGCCTGGCGATTTTTTTCGCCTGCTTTATGGTATTGATGTCGATTCAAATGCTGATAAACGTTAAGCCTAAACCCAGCCGCAGCCTGCCTAGCCCCGTTGGCGTAAGCGGAGTGGGGTTAGGTATCGGCGGCATTTCGGCGCTGGTCGCCATCGGCGGCGGCTCGCTGACGGTCCCCTTCCTCACCTGGTGCAACGTCACGCTTCCCCGCGCCATAGGTACCTCGGCAGCCGTAGGCTTACCCATCGCGCTGGCGGGTGCTCTTGGCTACATCATCAATGGCTGGGGCGTTTCGGGCCTACCCGACGCAACGCTAGGCTTTGTTTATCTGCCCGCCTTTCTATTAATGGCGCCCTTCAGCATCCTCATGGCACCTATCGGCGCAAAGCTCGCCCACAAGCTGCCCGTGGCGCTACTCAAACGAGTATTCGCCTTCCTGCTGATGGGGCTGGCCCTGCAGATGGTATATGCGGTGTTTACGGCTTAATGCACATAATGCGACGTTTAGTACAGATGCCTACACTAACCACTAGCTCACTCAAGCAGAGGAAGAACTTACCGGCATCGTTTTTTTGTTATTAGCGTGTCTAAAAAGCGATGTCATGCTTCTCCAGGGTTTGATATTGGCCCGCCTCAATTCGCAGTACCAGATAACCATAGCCGCCCACATCAACATTCTCCATGGTCAGCACTTCACGACAAAGCAGTCGAATCACACCATCATGGGTCACCAGTAGGTTAGCATGATGGAACTGTTCCTCGGTTCGAAATGTCCATCAAACATAACCAACCTTAGAATTTTCAATATGATCGGAGAACTATATGGCTATGCGCATTAAATCTATCGCAACCACAGGATTAGTAAGCATACTTCTAGCGGGCCAAGCATACGCTTTCGATATCAATAGCGTAACTGATCGCGCAAGCAATATGGCTTCCAGCGGAGGCAGCAGCAACCTATTAAGTTCACTTTCAAGTGGCTCGTTCAATTTCGCTAATCTTGAGAACCTCACCGGCGTTTTAAACTATTGTCAGGAAAACGGGTATTTAGGTAGTAATGCAGATATCGCCAAAAGTCAGGTTATGTCACGTCTAGGTCTTGAATCTGAGCCGGAAGAAAACCAAAGCTACCAAGAGGGCCTGTCTGGTATGCTTCAAGGCGACGGTGAGTCCTTCAACTTAAGCGCCTTAGGCGACCAAGTCGGCGAACGCGCCTGCGGCATGGCAGCAGACCAAGCAATGTCGTTTGCTGGTGGATAACCCACCTCAACGACAAATACTTTGTTCTACAAGATAATGCGTAAAGCGGGCTTGCCGAAAAACAGCAAGCCCAATACCCTTTGAAGATCAATTAGCCCTCCTCAACACCCTAGATTAACGGTATCCCTTGCTCTGTGCTGGGCACCCTTTCTTACGTACAATGGCGCGTATACAAAGCGCCATTGCTGAAAAGATCTCAAAATGTACCCAGTTTTTTTGGGACCTCGCCCAGTATCCTTACTTGGTACACTGTAGACACACCCAATGCGTTAATTACGGCTTAAAGAGGCAATAATGCTGCATTCCGTGCGGCCAAAGCATTACTAAATGACTAATTTAATTAAAGAAAATAGTGCAGATCGGGGCCGGCTTTTTTCTGTGGCCCCCATGATGGATTGGACGACCCGCGACTACAGAGCATTTGCCCGCACACTAACCAAGCGTGCGCTGCTGTATACCGAGATGGTCACGACTGGTGCGATTTTGCACGGGACGCCCCGTGAGCGCTTCTTAGGCTATAACGAGGTGGAGCACCCGCTTGCGCTGCAGCTAGGCGGCAGCGATGCCGGTGAGCTGGCGGAGTGCACGGCGATTGCTGAGGCGTGGGGTTATGATGAGGTGAACCTGAACGTGGGTTGCCCAAGCGATCGCGTGCAGAACAACATGATTGGCGCGTGCTTGATGGGCTACCCCGAAAAGGTAGCGGACGCCGTGCGGGCAATGCAGGCGGCGGTGTCTATTCCTGTCACGGTGAAGTGCCGTATTGGCATTGATGATCAGGATGAAGACGCAGATCTTGAGCGGTTTATTGCGATTGTCGCTGACGCTGGCTGCGAGGTATTTACCGTTCACGCCCGTAAGGCGTGGCTACAAGGTTTATCACCTAAGCAGAACCGTGATATACCGCCGCTTAACTACCCCCGAGTTCATCGTTTAAAGCAGAGCCGCCCTGAACTGCATATCGGTATTAACGGCGGGATTAAAACACTCGCCGAATGCCAAGAGCAGCTCACCCTTGTGGACAGCGTTATGGTGGGCCGCGAGGCGTATCAAAACCCATGGCTACTGGCCGGTGTTGATGAGCAGCTGTTTGGTGAGAAAGGCCCGGCGGAGAGCCGCTTGGATGCCGCGAACGCTTTCCGGCCTTATATTCAGCAGCGCTTAGACGAAGGCGCCAAGCTGAATCATATTACCCGCCACCTGCTGGGCCTGTTTCAAGGTTGCCCAGGCGGAAGGCGGTTTCGGCGTCATTTGTCAGAACACGCACATAAAGAAGGCGCAGGATTGCGCCTATTTGATGAAGCATTAAGCTTAGTGCGTGAGCCAGAGACCGAAGACACCCAGCCCGCCCCCATGCCTGTTTAGCGACCAACGTTCAGGCGGCGGGCCGAGTATTTACAGCATTACGGCTGGCCGCCTTTCACGCCTTTAGCGATGCGATCACCTACGTCTTGGTCGATATTGCGCCAATACTCAAACGCACGCTCAAGCACTGGCTCGCTGACGCCGCCTGAAAGATGCCCAACGACGTTGGACACTAAACGATCACGCGCGGCATCATCCATTACATCGCGAACTAACGTACCGGGCTGACCCCAGTCATCATCGTCTTTGCGCAGGGTATAAGCTGCACGTACCAACTCACCGCTGGTGGCCCATACGGCATCTTCTGGAAAACGCTCAACATCGGCTTTAGGGCCACCTTTGCTGTTCGGCGCATAGACAGGGTCTGTCGCGTGATGCATACGCATGGCACCACCCTGGGTATAGCTATTGACTGGGCTTATGGGCATATTGACGGGGATATGCTTGTAGTTAACGCCCAAACGCGCCCGATGTGCATCGGCATACGAGATAGAACGCGCCAGCAACATCTTGTCGGGTGAAAGGCCGGTGCCCGGCACCATGTTGTTAGGCTCGAACGCGGCCTGATTGATTTGGGTATGGAAGTCGGTGGGGTTTTGGTTAAGGGTTAACTTACCCACTTCCATCAATGGATAGTCGTCGTGGGGCCACACCTTGGTGAGATCAAAGGGGTTATAGCGATAGGTTTTGGCATCCTCAAAGGGCATGATCTGCATTTGCAGTGTCCAGGTGGGGTGCTCGCCACGTTGAATGGCTTCAAATAGATCACGGCGATGATAGTCGGCGTCGGTGCCGGCCATTTTATCCGCTTGTTCCTGGGTCATGCACTTGATGCCCTGGTCGGTTTTGAAGTGATACTTCACCCAGAACCGCTCACTTTCATTATTAACCCACATATAGGTATGGCTAGAATAGCCATTCATATGCCGCCATGTCGCAGGCACGCCACGGTCTCCCATTAACCAAGCTACCTGGTGAGCCGATTCAGGTGACAACGTCCAAAAATCCCACTGCATATCATGGTCACGCAGGCCGTTATCGGCGCGACGTTTTTGTGAGTGAATGAAGTGCTGAAACTTCATGGGATCACGCACAAAAAACACGGGGGTGTTATTACCCACCATGTCGAAATTGCCTTCCTCGGTATAAAACTTCACCGAAAAACCGCGTGGATCACGCCATGTATCAGGGCTACCGCTTTCACCTGCTACCGTCGAAAAGCGGATCAGCACATCGGTTTTAGTGCCTTTCTGCAGAAACTTGGCTTTGGTGTATTTGCTAACATCGTGGGTGACTTCAAAATGCCCAAAGGCACCACTGCCCTTGGCATGCGGCTGACGGTCAGGGATCATTTCACGGTTAAACGCCGCCATTTGCTCCATCAGGGCGTGGTCGTGCATCACAATAGGGCCATCTTGCCCGACTGAGAGCGAATGTTCGTCACTGCTAACCGGTATGCCCGCATCCGTTGTGGTGTGCTTAGGTTTATCGCTCGTCATCGCTTTTCCTCCATGTCACGGTAGACGTGGCGTTTGACCGCCACTCGTTCGAGTACGATGAAAGCTTGGCTATTAATTTTCATTGTTATCAATGTAGCCGCTAACAAAGCCCACCCTTAGGTATAGCCAATCAGCCGCCAACTTTCCATGTATGGCGGCTATCACTTCTCTATCAAACCAATAGCTTTTATGTATAGGCAGCTAAAAAGAAAAAGAATCCGTGGGCGGCACCAAGCTTGAGTTAAAGCTTTCGATGGCCGTTTCAGCCTCCTCAATTTCATCGAAACGGGCAATATGAAATAGCGCTTCACCTTCGTTAGCCAGCGGCAAGCGGCTCATCCCAATCACAATTCCATCTGCCACCGCGCGTACTTCGCCCTCTTCATTGCCAAAAGGGTCGGCCACTTTGCCCAGCACCTCACCTTTGGCAACGCGCGCGCCTAGGCGCACCTTGGGGCGCAAAATACCGTCGATAGGCGCCCTTGCCCAGCTTGAGCCGTTGGCCAGTTCAGCAGGCGCTGGCGTGCGGCGGCGCTGCTCACCGGCCAACATGCCTAAACGCCGCATAACGCGCAGTACACCGCGGGCACCGGGTGCAATCGCCCACTCATCAAAGCGCAGCGCTTCACCGGCTTCATAGGTTAATACTGGAATACCACGGCTCTGCGCGTAGTGGCGTAGGCTACCTTCGCGCAGCTCAGCGTTAAGCACCACGGGAGCGCCAAAAGCATCTGCCATGCGCTCGGTTTCACTGCCTGGGCGCAGCTGTGCACGAATTTGCGGCAGGTTCGTACGGTGAATCGCCCCGGTATGCAGATCAATAATATGCGTGGCGTGATCAACAATTTGTTCGCGAAATAAAGCGGCAATCCGAGCACCTAACGAGCCTGACTCACTGCCCGGAAAGCAGCGGTTAAGATCACGCCGATCAGGCAAATAGCGCGTTTGCTGTAAGAAACCAAATACATTGACCACCGGCACTGCGATCAGTGTGCCACGAATGCCATTAATCGCTTTGGCGCGCAGTACCCGGCGAACAATTTCCACGCCGTTGATTTCGTCGCCATGAATACCACCGCAAACCAGCAAAACAGGGCCATCCTTGCGCCCGTGCACGACCTCCACAGGGATATGAAGCGGCGTATGGGTATATAAACGCGCGACTGGCACATCTATTTGTAAACGCTGGCCGGGCATAATGGTGTGCTCGCCCAGTTGAAAAGGTGCTCGCGGCATGCTTAAAGTCCTGTTTTAACGATGATGCTTCACGCTGTCTCAGTGAATACGGATCCATTCCATTGCCTTTTTATACGCCTGACGCTGCAAAATAACGAGCCTAACCCTTCTCTCTATGCGATAGCTGAATTATCCATACAGTTTTGAATGTAAATATCAGCCAGCTTAGGTTAAAATGTGACCATTACGTTTCGATCATAAGGTTGCGCGCCATGGCAAGAAAAACTAAAGCTGAAGCTGCTGCCACTCGGGAAGCACTGTTAGAGGCTGCCGAAGAGGTGTTTTTTGCCAAAGGCGTGGCACGCACATCACTAGAACAAATTGCTCGCCATGCAGGCCTTACTCGAGGCGCTGTTTATTGGCATTTTAAAAATAAGGGCGATTTGTTCATGGCGCTTGTCGAACAAGTCCGCATGCCCTTTCAATCGCTCATGGAAGAAGTGGAGAAAACCGAGGCGGGAAAATCGCCCCTTGAGTCCATCCGCTTAGCCTGCCATGCCGGCTTGGCTCGTATTGAACAGCCCTCATATCAACGCATACTGTCCATCTTGCTGCATCGCTGCGAGTTCTTCAGTGATATCAACCCGCTCGAAATGCAGGATAAAATTGGTAACGAGTGTTTCGATGAAATGCTGTCAGTGTTTGAAATCGCTCAACAGCAGCAGCTGTTGCGTGAAGACCTCTCGCCAGCCGTTGCCACGCGGCTGATGCAGTCAATGCTAGGTGGTCTCTTCCACGACTGGCTACGCAACCCCGGTGCTTATTCTATTCGGGAACGCGGTGGAGAAATGATCGACACTTCCATCCGCATGATGCAGCGCTAATTATTTAACGCCACTCTTAATGCAGCTGGTGACACTCAGCGTACCTAACTGCGGGCACGCCCCCATGCTAGACCGACCTGAACAGGTCATGCCCATTGAGCGCTTTTTAATACGGACTGCAAAGGCTGATGTAGTACCCAACAAGCAAACTCAAGCGACCAAGGTTAGCCCTACTATCACTCAGTGGCTAACCCAGCAGTGGCGGAAGTGGTGGCAATAGCTGAGCGACGCTTGTAGGCAATGCGCCCAGCTGTTTGCTATCAATGCGAAGTAGAGTACGGCGCCGAGTGGCGTTTTTTTCGGTTGAGCCGCAGCTTGTTCAAATGAACGCGTGTTTCTAGGTAGTCTTGCTCTGACACGCTCCGATAAGCGCCCTCTGAGGGCAGGTACTTCACCAGCACACGACGCTCGCCTTGAAGTGGCAACGCCCCCTCTTTGCTATGCAGCGTTACTGCGCTGTTCGGCTCATTATCAATCACTGCAAATGCCAACTCACCGCGGCCTTGGCGCTCAGTCACCACCACGGTTTCTCCCAACAAGCACCGGCGAGTAAACGGACGATAGCGGTGCAACCCACGGTGTAGCGCGTGGCAAATCGATGCGGCGATAGGGGAAGCAGCGACCATTGACAACCACAACACCAGTACGCCCACCGGAATACGTATTAAGCCAAGTGGCAGCCAGCGCAAGACTAATAGCTCTATCGTCAACGTGAGCGCCGCTGAAATAGCCAAAATAACGCTCAATGCCAGTATGGCAGGCACACCGGCAAAGCCTAGCGAGACCAGCGTGCTGGCGAGGTGGTCTTCTTTTAAGCTATCACGTTCAAATAAATCTAGCGGGGCTACTCGAATCAGCACTAATAGCCAGTAGAACGCCAGTAACCCGAGTAAGACAACGAGCACAATGCTCGGAAATTGCATGGCAGCGTGCAGTACATGTTCCATAGTGGCGCTCCTCCGATACTTAGCCGGCGATGTATTATTATTTAAAGCTTAGTCTACATTAGCTTTTTAGTACCACTTTTCAGGCTATTTTCGTCAGATAAAAAAACGGGCATCACCCGAAAGTGACGCCCGTTTATTGCTTACCCATCGTTCAGGGGGCTAATTAGTCTTGATTGTGCTCAAGCGCTGGCTTGGAGGGTTCGTGCTTATGCCCTCGCGTCTTACGGCCTAGCCAATCCGACGCTGTCGCAATCATGGCGTAAAAGCTCGGAATAAACAGGCTGCCCAGCGTTGCGACAGAAAGCATACCCATTGCAACCGTGGTACCAATGTGGTGACTGCTCACATCGCTGGCGCCGGTGGCTAGCGCCAGCGGCAGAGTACCAAAGATGAACGCTAGCGAGGTCATAACAATCGGGCGGAAACGCAGTTCTGCCGCAATAATCGCCGCTTCGCGGATTGATTTACCATGCTCTTTACGCTGAAGTTCAGCGAACTCGACGATCAAGATAGCGTTCTTCGCCGCCAGCCCTATGACCACCAGCATGCCTATTTGCACATACACGCTGGTGTCTAGGCCACGCAGTACAATGCCCCCGATACTGCCAAGGAAAGCAAAAGGCGTCGCCGTTAGTACCGCCAGCGGCAGTGACCAGCTTTCATACTGGGCCGCGAGTATCAAGAACACCATCAGCATACCAAACACGATCGCCATAGTAGCCGCATTACCTAGATTGGCCTCCTGATAAGCAGTACCGGTCCAGCCCATCCCCCAGTTAGTGCCTAGCGTCTCTTGTACGATTGAATCCATCGCTTCAATCGCTTGAGCAGAACTGTAGCCGGGCGCAGGATTACCCTGGAACTGGGCGCCTGCATAAACACCGAAGCGAGATACCACGGCAGCCCCCGTTTGGCGCTCAAGTTCGACGAATTCGGAAAGCGGTATACGCTCGCCGTTACCGCCGCGCACATACACGCTGCTAACGTCATCTGGCGTCTTACGGAAGTCATCTTCGTTTTGCAGGTACACCTGGAAATTACGGTTTTGATAGCTAAAGTAGTTCACAAAACCGTTACCAAACGTATTGCCTAGTGCTGAGTTAATATCCCCCAGTGACACGCCGTAACTCAAGGCCTTCTGCTGATCAATGTTCGCGCGGTACGAAGGCACGTTAACGTTGAACGTTGAAAACACTTGGTTTAAAGCAGGATGTTCATTGGCCTTCTGCATAATTTGCAGCGATGCATCATACAACTCCCGCGTTGATGCACCATCAAACGACTGCAGGTAACCGGTAAAACCGCCGGTCGTCGAGAGACCCATAATCGGCGGCACGTTAAACGCCATGGCAGAGCCACCGTCAATACTCGCCCCCAGCTGCATGATTTGCCCGACAAGGCCACTGGCCGTCAGATCACGCTCAGACCAAGTGCTCATGTTGACGAAAATGATCCCTCGAGCCGTATTCACTGCGCTCGACAGAATGTCGTAACCCGCAATAGCTGAGGAATACTCAACGCCCGGAATCGCTTCAATTTCAGCACTGAGCTTTTCCATGTAACGCTGGGTACGATCAAGCGACGCGGCATCCGGCAGCGACACGCTCACCAACACGATACCCTGATCGGTTTCTGGCACCAGCGTTGAAGGCGTATTGGCGTAAAGCCAGTAAGAGCCAACGCCGACCAGCACCGTGAGCGCTAATGCCAACACCCATAGACGCACCAAACCTTTCACCACCCACATGTAAGCGGCAGTGATACCGGCGAACATGCGATCAAACAGGCGCAAAGGCGTATTCAAGGCACGTTTAAATTTAGACTCACCCGCCCCTGCGATTTTGTGCTTGATAAAGATCGCAGAGAGCGCCGGCGTAAAGGTCAGCGCCATGACTGCCGATAGCGCGACGGAAATGGCCACGGTAATCGCAAACTGCTGATAAATCTGCCCGGTAAATCCGCCCAGGAAAGCAACGGGGATAAACACGGCAGCCATAATCAGCGATGTCGCAATGACCGGCCCTCCGACCTCTCTCATTGCTCGGATGGTAGCATCGCGAACGCTTATATCTTCTTCTTCACTGAGTACACGTTCGACGTTTTCAACCACCAAGATGGCGTCATCAACCACGATACCTATCGATAGCACCAGCGCGAACAGCGTCAGTAGATTGATTGAGAAACCAAGTAGATAGAAACCGGCAAAAGTACCTACCACGGCGACCGGCACCACCGACATCGCAATCACGGTAAAGCGCCAGTTCTGTAAGAATATAAACAGAATGACGATAACGATCAGAAAGGCTTCAATAAACGTGTGTAGAACCGTCTCGACCGAGGCATCAATAAACAACGTAGTGTCATAAGGCGCGACATACTCAAGCCCTGGTGGGAAACGGCTCTCGAGCTCATCCATAGTGGTGCGCACACCATTAGCTGTCGCTAATGCATTGGCTCCAGGCTGCTGGTTGATGATAATCGGCGTCATCGTAGAGCCGTTCAGGCGCGCGTCAATACCGTAGAAAGACGCCCCGAGTTCGATACGTGCCACGTCTTCCAAGCGCAGTGACGAACCATCGCTATTGGTGCGCAAGTAAATATTGCGGAAGTCGTCCACATTATTCAGTCGGCCGCCTGCGGTAATCGTATACGTATAAGCACGCGGCTCGCCTTGGGGCGTGGATGCCAAGCTACCCGCTGGGATTTCTGTATTTTGCGACCTAATAGCGCTGGCCACTTCACTAGGCGTCATGTCGTACTGAGCCAGCTTGTCTGGGTCCATCCAAATACGCATGGCAAACTCACCGCCACCCAGCACTTCCGCATTACCCACACCCGGCACTTGGCGCAGTTCATCCAGAATATTGAGCGTGGCGTAGTTCTGCATATAGACGTTGTTGTAGTCCCCATTGGGTGAGGTCAACGCAATAAACATCAAAATAGAGTCTGAACGCAGCTCGACGGTAACGCCTTGCTGCTGCACGGCCTCGGGTAATTGCGACAGCGCACCCTGCACACGGTTATTGACGTTAATGGTATTAATGTCGCCATCGGTGCCGATATTGAACGCAATACTCAGGCTCATAATGCCGTTATCAGCGCTGTTTGAGGTCATGTACAGCATGTCCTCAACGCCGTTTATAGCCTCTGCTAGCGGTGCCGCGACCGTTTGGGCAACGGTTTCTGCGTCGGCACCAGGAAACTGCGCCTGCACCGACACGGTAGGCGGCACCACGCTAGGGTACTGCTCAATAGGCAGCACTCGCATGGACATAACGCCTACCAGCGTCACGATAATTGCCAGTACCGTGGCAAATATCGGGCGGCTGATGAAGAAGTTAGAGAAGTTCATTATTGCGCACCCTCTTCTCCTTCAGCGGGCTGTCCATCGGCAGCACCCGCTTCCATTGCTTGTGCTGCTTCAGCCTGCTCTTGTGCTTCTTGCTGCTCAACATCTTCAACAACGGCTGCCGCATCACCATCGAACGGCTGCGGGTCAATCGCCATACCCGGTGATAAACCGGCAGGATCACCGACAATCACTCGATCACCTGGCTCAACCCCTTCGCGAATCAGCTGCCACGGGCCTGCCACTTCACCTAAGGAGATCGTTTGTGCGCGAGCCTTGTTCTCGTCATCCAACACCAGTACCTGCGGGCCCATTAAGCCCTGAGTAACGGCAATTTCAGGCACGGCCATAACATCAAAGCGCTTTAAGCCCTCAATGCTAACGCGTACAAACTGACCTGGTAGTACGGTAGCCTCAGGATTCTCGAACGTGGCGGATGCTTGTACCGTGCTCGTACCGCTATCCACTCGCGAACCAAGAAAGTCTAAGTGCCCTTCAAGCTCAGAGTCAGTGCCACCGCTCACACCGGGAATGCTTAACCGGGCGCGGATATCAGAAGGATCACCGCCCTGGCTCAACTGCCGACGCAGCTCAAAAGCATCGCGCTGGGGCAGTTGAAAGCGCACCTCTAGCGGGTCCAGGGGTGTGATGGTGGCAAGCTCCGTGCCAGACGTCACCACATTGCCCACGTTGATCTGACTCAAGCCGATCATGCCCGAGACGGGCGCGGTCACCTGGGAATAGCCTAGGTCTAGATTGGCGCTGGTCAATACCGCTTCTGCTTGTGCCACGCTTGCCTGGGCAACGCGCTGGTCGGCTAACGCTTGGTCATACTGCTGACGACTCACCGAGTTTTGGCTCAGCAGTTGCTCAAAACGCTGGGCATCACGCTGAGCGCGAGACAGTTGAGCCTGCGCACTTTGTAAATCGGCTTCGCGCTGATTGACGGTGGCCTGATAAAGATCCGGCTCAATGGTATAAAGACGGTCGCCTTTTTCTACCATTTGCCCGGGTTCGAAATGACGCTCTTCCAGAGAACCATTCACTCGCGCGACGAGAGTGACTTCGTTATCGCTGCGTAACAGCGAAGGATACGATTTATTCAGCGCTATATCTTGACGAGCCATCTCTGCCACTGCCACTTTATGCGCAGGCGCCTCTTGCTGACTCTGCTCCGGGGCCTCAGCCTGTTCTTGACCACAGGCAGCAAGTGCCAGCGCGGCTACCAGCGTCACCAGACTCGCTCTGTTTGAGTGAATCATTTTCTTCATACGTTTCAATTCCCATGTATCTTTTTAAGATCGACTGATAGCAGGTTCGCGCCTAATTCACGTTCGACCTGGCGTTATTACCGGCCAGGCTGGGGCGGTGCACCAATGTCGAGTGCGCGCTGGTAGCGGTCATCACCGCCGCTTTCGGGCAAGGTAAAGTTCACTTCATCGCCCGTTAGCCAATTATTGAGGTCTTCAATGGCATCCACATCCAATAGCCCCGACTGCTGACGCAGCGAGAGCAAATTCACCACATAGCTGTAGCGAGATTCAGCATAATTAGCGATAGCGTTGTACAAGTTCTGCTCAGCATTCAGCACATCCACAATATTACGAGTGCCCACCTCATAGCCCGCGCGGGTTGCTTCTAGCGCGCTTTGGTTCGACACAATGGCCTGCTGACGCGCTTCAACCGTTTCTACATCATTACTGACTTGGGTATAGAGCGAGCGCACTTGCTGGATAGACATCCGACGCTGGGACTCGAAATCATACTGGCTGCTCTCCAGTTGGTAGGTCCCTTGGCGAATCCTGGCGCTCGTGCTGCCGCCGGTATAAAGAGGTAGGTTGGCACTCACCCCCACCTGGCTAGACGAATCGTAGCCGGTAGTGCCGTCAATATCGTTATCAGCGAATTGATAGTTACCAAACGCCTGAACAGTTGGCAAACGTCCAGCCCGGGCAATGTCCACACCACTGCGTGAAATTTCAATGCCTGCCTGCTGCGCTAATACTTGCGGGTTGCGCTCAATGGCTTGCTCTACCCAATAGTCGCGACTGCTGGGCTCAGGAAGCGCAATCGGCATACTGTCTCCCAGCGCGTCGATACTGGCATAGCGCTGGCCGGTAAGCTGCTCTAACGCTTCAAAAGCCACCTGCAGACTGCTTTCTGCGGCAATGCGATCCGCACGTGACTGATCGAATGTAGCGCGCGCCTCTTCTACTTCGGTAATCGCAATCAAGCCCACTTCGAACTGCTCACCGGCTTGCTCCAATTGACGCCCAATCGCCCGCTCTTGAGCAAAACGCGCCTCTAATACTTCGTAAGCGCGCAGAATTTCGAAATAGGCACTAGCCACATCAATCAACAGCTGTTGTTCAGTGGCTGCCAGCAGATAAACCTGCTGATCAATTTGTCGTTCGGCCTGAGTAAACTGTTGGCGAGTCACTTCATCAAATAGCGCCTGAGTGGCTTCAAGCTGAAGCGACACCGTGTTGTAACGGTCATCACTCGCACCGACGTTACCAAGCTGTGCCCCCCCCGATCCAACATCACCAGCGCCCGAACCTATTCCAGACCTTCCGTGGCTTTCGTACTGTTGGTTATGCGCCACATTACCCGTCGCATTAACTTGAGGTAACAGTGCACCCCGTGCAACGTCTCGGCCTGCTTCAACGCCCAGATACTCAGAGCGCGCCGAGGAAAGTGCTGCGTTATTATCTAACGCATCACGGGTAATCGTGATGAGATCAGCCGCCTGGACAGGCAGCACAAAAGAAGCGGTGAATACCGCTAACAGCAAGGGTCGTAAAGGGGCATTGACTGCCCAGTGTGCCAGTCGCATGGGTATTGCCTCTAAGTATTAGCGTCGGGATGGCGAGCGTACTAAGTCATCAACGTACTGGGCCATTCAGAAAGATGAGCATTATAGTTACATTCATGTATGTATGCTAGCCTTGAACTATCGAAATTTGTGTGTACACACTATTGTCAAGCTTACCTTAGTCCAAAGCATTATAGGTTAACGATAAATAGGTTTTTTTGCTGGCGAAACTCACGCGAATCGATACCCCACTTACAAAACAACGCCGCCCCAGCCAATTGGCTGGGGCGGCGTTGTGCTAATACTGCTTTCCTAAACGCGACTAAGCTATCCGGTTAACCAAGCCGTTTATCGATTAACGCTTCTAACTCAAGCTGATCTTCGTGGAAGCGACGAATCCCCTCAGCCAGTTTGTCGTTCGCCATGGCATCCTGATTATGCCCCCAGCGGAAAGCTGATTCGCTTAACGCTGTCGCGGACTTGCCACTGCTTTCGCTAGCATTGATCTGCGCACTGACGCTGCCCTCAGTGGCTTCCAGCTCTTCAAGCAAGGCGGGCGAAATGGTTAACCGCGGACAGCCTGCCAGCGCTAACACCTGGCCCGTAGTACGAAAGCTCGCGCCCATTACCACGGTGTCGTAGCCACCCTGATTGGCTCGCTCACACACGCCCTGCACAAACTGAACGCCTGGGTCGTTTGCAGGGGCGTAATCATTGCCCGTCTCTTTTTTGTACCAGTCGGTGACACGGCCCACAAAAGGAGAGATCAGGAATACGCCCGCATCGAAGCACGCCTGGGCCTGAGCATCGCTAAACAGTAGCGTTAGGTTGCACTGGATACCTTCGCGCTCAAGCGCCTCGGCGGCACGAATGCCTTCCCAGGTAGATGCCAGTTTAATCAGCACACGATCGCGGGCGACACCGCGGGCGCTATAAAGCTCGATCAACTCATGGGCTTTGGCAATGCTGGCCTGGGTATCGAAAGAAAGACGCGCGGCAACTTCGGTAGAAACACGCCCCGGCACCACGGCTGAAATTTCACTGCCCATGGCGACTGCAAGCCGATCAACGGCATGGCTAACCTGCTCTTCACGACTGCTACCTGAGGCTTTTACGCTGCCCAGCTCTTCATCAATCAATCCTTGATAACCTGCCAGGCTAAAGGCTTTAAGCAGTAATGACGGGTTGGTGGTGGCATCCTGGGGCTGATAGCGGCGGATAGCGTCAAGATCACCGGTATCGGCGACTACCAGCGAATGTTGCTTCAACTGTTGCAACTGACTCGTCATACAATCTCCTTAATAGGCTGTTAGGCGCCGCCATGGCGTTGTTCAAGTGCCGCGCAATAGCGGGCATAAATGGGTTGGTAAGCGGCCACCCTCTCTGGATGTGGGTCAGCCAGCGACTGCGCATCCAAATGCACTAAGCGTTCACACAGCGTCTCTAGCGTTACGCCGTTTGCACGCTGATCGCACCAAGCCACCTGGAGCGCAGCGCCTAGCGCTGCCGCATCGGTTATCTCGGGGCAAATCACCTGGGTCCCGGTGATATCGGCCACCATCTGCCGCCATACAGGGCTATTGGCACCGCCACCGATTAGCCTGATCTGGCTCGCGCCAGCGGTGATATCACCCAGTAACTCTAGCCCATAGCGTAGCCCGAACGTGGCCCCTTCTACCACGCCCCGGCATAAATTAGCCTGGGTGGTATTTAAACTAGTTAGACCGAGAAAGTCCGCCGACGCATCAGGCAGCATCGGCACCCGCTCGCCATTAAAAAACGGCAATACGGTAACGCCTCCAGCGCCCATTGGCGCGCTGGTTACTTTCTCACTAAATGCCGCCAGATCTAAACCGAACAGTTCGCGCACTCGCGTGGTGGCTGAAGTAACGTTCATGGTGCAAATAAGCGGCAGCCAGCCGCCGGTACTCGAACAGAAGTTAGCAACCATGGCGCTGTCACATTCGACAGGCGTCGCCGAATAGGCGCAGACGGTGCCGGACGTACCTAGGCTGAGCGTAATCAGCCCTGGGGTGATATTGCCGGTACCAATGGCGCCCAGCATGTTGTCGCCACCGCCAGAAGAGACGACGACCTGATCGCTCAGCCCAAGCTCTCGGGCAACCGCTGGGCGCACAAACCCGGCTGGCTCATGGGCTTCTAGCACGCGGGGCAATACCTTCGCCGGGTCGAGTTCGGGGGCGATTTCAGCAAACACATCCAACTGCCAGCAACGGTTGCGAGTATCGAAATAGCCAGTGCCTGACGCATCGCCTGCCTCCGTAACGCGCTCACCGGTTAACCAGTAATTCAGGTAATCGTGAGGCAGTAGCAGGCTGTCAATTCGTCGATAGGCATTGGGGTGCTGCTCACGCAGCCAAGCGAGTTTAGACGCTGTGTAGCCAGTTTGCAGCACCAGTCCCAGCTTATCCAAACAGCCTACTTCGCCCCCCAAGCGCGCCACTAGGTCAATGTTCTGCGCATTGGTTTCGGTATCGCACCACAGCTTGGCCGGGTAAACCGGCGCACCGTCGGCATCCAGTGCCACCATCCCATGCTGCTGGCCGGATACACCAATCCCCCGCACGTCACTCGCGGGAACTCCTGCATGCTCCAGCGCGGCAAAGAAAGCGCCTTTAAGGGCCGCTAACCACTCAGCGGGTGCCTGCTCGCGTCGGCCATTTTCGCCTTCATCAAGGCGATGGGGGCAGCTCGCCTCAGCCAGAATCCCTCCCCGCTCAACGTCTACCACGACCACCTTGGTGCTTTGGGTACCGCAATCTACCCCGATATACATCACAACGTTCCTTTGGACACGGCCAGCCCCTCTAGAGTAGCGCGTGCGCCGCGTTCGTGCAGCGCTGTTAGCGCCGCTAGATAAGCGTCAACAAATCGAGGGCTGTCGCTTAGATCGCCAAACAGCTCACGGTTCTCAATAAAGGCCGTGGGTCGCGTGCGGTTCTGCGCGGCAATGGCCATCAAGGGCGCCTTTAAGCGATCAACAATTTCAATAGCTTGGCCCTGCTCATCCACACCCTCAGCATAGCGCGCCCAGCTGGCAACAACAGCGGCACTGCGTGCTATATCACCGCCCTGAGCCAACTGTTGGCGAATTACCGGCACGAGCCATTTGGGAATACGATCAGAGCTTTCGGCGCACAGCCTTGCCAGCGTATCTTTAATTTGCGGGTTGGCGAAACGCTCAATCAGCGTTAATCGATAGGCTTCAAGGTCAACGCCCGGCACTGGCGATAACGTCGGGGTGCCTTCTTCGCACATATAACCCATTAAAAAATTGACGAACAGCGGGTCCTGACACACTTCATGGGCATAGCGATAGCCCGCCAAATAGCCAAAGTAGGTCAGTGCCTGATGGCTTGCGTTAAGCAAGCGCAGCTTCATCAGCTCATAGGGTTCAACATCGTCCACTAGCTGAACACCCACCTTCTCAAATGCGGGGCGCCCCAGGGGGAAATCGTCCTCCAATACCCACTGGGTAAAGGGTTCGCAAACCACCGGCCAAGCATCCTCAACCGCGAAGCGTTGAGCCAGCTCGTCAATATCGACAGGCGACGTGACCGGAGTGATGCGATCTACCATGGCATTGGGAAACGCCACCTCAGTCGTTAGCCAAGCGCCTAATTCAGGATCACGCGCCTGAGCATAGGCAGCAAACATGCGTTTGGCCACATCACCATTGCCCTGAATATTATCGCAGGACATCACGGTAAAGGGAGCCACACCCCGCGCACGCCGGCGAGCAAGCGCCTCGACGACCAGGCCAAAGCTGCTGGACGGCTGAGTAGGATTGGCAAGATCAGCGCATATTTGCGGATTCTCAACATCGAATTCGCCGCTCACCGGATGAAAGTTATAGCCCCCTTCGGTAACCGTTAGCGACACGATACGAATAGCCGGGTCCGCCATCTGCTCAACCACTGCGTCACCGTCTTCCAGTGCAAACAGGTAATTCACCATGCTGCCGATCACACGCGGCTCATATTGGCCATCAGGATGCTTGATCACCAGCGTATACAGATAATCCTGCGCCGCCAGCGCCTGCTGCATGCGTTTGTCGCCAGCCATCACGCCAACGCCAACAATCCCCCAGTCCAGCGCCTCTCCCTGGTTCATCAGTGCATCTAGGTACATCGCCTGATGAGCGCGATGAAAGCCACCTACCCCAATATGCACAATACCGGGCGTCAGTGAACGGCGGTCATAGCCAGGTGTGGCAACATCGGCACTGAGCTTGGCTAGATTGAGGTTGTTAAGTTGGGTCATCGGTATTTCTCCAGTCAAGGCTCACTTGGCGTTGGTCTGCCACTCGTTAACCAAGGCTTCCAAACCACGCATATGGTCTAAAATGCGCCACGCACCGGCGTTAGTCAGTCGTGCTGACTGTTCAGCATCCACATGGCTGGCGCCAACGAAGCCAATCACACACATGCCGGCAGCGTGGGCAGCGGTCACGCCGGAAACGCTGTCTTCTACCACTAAACAGTCTTTAGGCAATTGACCCAGCTGATGCGCTGCGAGCCGATAAAGCGCTGGGTCAGGCTTGGGTTTAGCGACCTGTTCAGCGGTAAAAATCGGTACTGCGCCAAAGGCATCCGCCAACTGCGTGCCGGCAAGCGAGGCCAGCACGCGGCTACGACGGCTGTTGGAGACAATGGCCTTGGCAAGCGGTATACGCCGGACGGCTTCATCTACACCCTCAATCGCTCGAAGCTCGCTTGCCAAACGCGCCTCAATGGCCGTATCCATTTGTTCGGTGGCATCGAGCGGCAAGGTATGGGTACTTAGCTGTTCAAGGTGACGTAAAATATTGGCGGTGGTCATGCCGAGTGCCTGACTGAGCACCTGGGTGACGTTAAGATCAGGCAACCAGCGCGACAGGTACTCAACGAGGGTATCTTCAGCAAGCGCCTCACTGTCGACCAGCACTCCGTCGCAGTCAAAGATGAGCGTCTTCATGCAGGGTCCTCTGCAGGCGATGGGGCGCGGTTATCATGGCGGGTCAGCGCAGCCAGAGGGTGCTGCTGCAAGCTGGATAACGCTAGACCATCCGCATCGAACAAGTGAGCACGCTCAGGGGCAAAACCAAAATGCACCGTGTCGTGCACTCTATAGGCGACGTCACCATCGGCCATAATCGTGACCAGCTCATCATCCATTTGAACGTAGAGCGAGGTTTGGCCGCCCAGGCGCTCCAGCACTTTAATCTCGCCACTCAGCGGCCCTTGCTCATCAAGTACCAGATGTTCCGGGCGAACGCCTAGCTCAAGCGTAGCGTTGGCGACCAAGTGCTGGCCGTCAGCCGGTACGCTGCGCTCACCGCCACCGGGTAATCGAATACCCACTCCTTCAGGCGTTACGCCGGTCAGCGTTACCGGTAGAAAATTCATTTTGGGGGAGCCGATAAACCCCGCCACAAAGCGGTTGCGTGGATGGTGATAGAGCGCCATAGGCGAACCCACCTGCTCCACCACGCCGTCGTGAAGCACAACGATTTTATCTGCCATGGTCATGGCTTCGATCTGGTCATGGGTGACGTAGATCATGGTCGCATCTAGCTCATCGTGCAGCCGTGCTAGCTCAATTCGCATCTGCACACGCAGCGCGGCGTCTAAGTTAGAAAGCGGCTCATCGAACAGGAAGATACTGGGATTGCGCACAATGGCGCGGCCAATCGCCACCCGCTGGCGCTGACCGCCCGAAAGTGCCTTCGGCTTGCGATCCAACAGTGGTTCGAGCTGCAGGATTTTGGCCGCTTCCAGCACCTTGGCACGCCGCTCCTCTTTAGGCACGCCCGCAAGCTTCATGCTGAAGCCCATATTGCCTTCCACCGTCATATGCGGATAAAGCGCATAGCTTTGGAAAACCATCGCAAGGCCGCGATCCGCTGGCCCAACGTCATTGATACGCTGGCCATCGATTAAAATATCGCCATCGCTGGCACTTTCCAGCCCGGCGATCATGCGCATCAGGGTCGACTTACCGCAGCCGGAGGGGCCCACGAAGACCACGAATTCGCGATCATTCACCTCAAGGTCGATACCTTTGATTACCTGGGTGTCGCCGAAGTGCTTGGTAATATTGCGCAGTTGTAGTGTTGCCATGAGAAGCTCCTTTACTTGACGGCACCAAAGGTCAGGCCACGTACCATTTGTTTTTGAGTCATCCAGCCCAGTATTAAAATGGGAGCGATCGCCATAGTGGATGCCGCTGACAGTTTGGCCCAGAACAGACCCTCAGGACTTGAGAACGAGGCAATATACGCCGTTAAGGGGGCCGCTTTTGAAGTGGTAAGATTGAGGCTCCAAAATGCCTCATTCCAGCTTAAAATCACCGATAGCAGCCCGGTTGAGGCAATGCCTGGAAGGGTCAGCGGCAATAGCAAAAAGAACACTTCCTGCAGCGTAGAAGCGCCGTCCATCCGCCCTGCTTCTAGAATGTCTTTGGGCATATCTTTAAAGAAGGTGTAGAGCATCCACACCACAATCGGCAGGTTCATCAGCGTATAAATGATGATCAGCCCAGTGCGCGTATCGAGCAGGCCGACATCGCGAAAGATCAGATAAATGGGCACTAGCACGCCCACTGATGGCAGCATTTTAGTGGAGAGCATCCACAGCAAGGTGCCTTTGGTGCGCTTCGTCGGCAAAAAAGCCATGGCGTAGGCACACGGTATCGCAATCAGCAGTGCCAAGAAGGTAGAGCCAAAGGCTACCGCTACGCTGTTAAGCGCAAAGCGTGCATACCCAGAGCGCTCGTGTACGGCCTGATAGCTTTCAAGCGTCGGGGAAAAAATCAGCGTCGGGTCGGCAATCGCCGCTGTTTCTGTTTTGAATCCGGTCAGTATCATCCAGAAGATCGGAAAAAAGATCACCAGGGCAATTGACCAGCCCAGCACGGTTATAAAAGCCCGCTTTGCCTGTGCTGACCGCCACCCCGTCATCGAGTGTGGCGCAGCCGTTTTGGAACGTAATGTTGTCATTGCAATGCTCCCAAGACACAAGTGCCGGTCTAGTCTTCCAAGTTTTTGGCCACCATACGGACCAGGAAGATCGCCACGATATTGGCAAGGATGATGGCAATCACCCCACCGGCGGACGCAGTGCCCACGTCAAAATCCAGTAGCGCACGGATATAAATCAGGTAGGCCAAGTTGGTGGTCGCTAAACCAGGCCCGCCCGAGGTCGTCACAAAAATTTCCGCAAAAATAGTCAGCAGGAAGATCATTTCAATCATGATCACCACGCTGATCGCGCGCCTTAAGTGCGGTAGCGTAATAAAGAAGAAAATAGCCAGCGGCCCCGCGCCATCCATGCGCGCAGCTTCCACTTGATCCTCATCCAGTGACTGCATGGCGGTGAGCAAAATCAACAGCGCAAAGGGCAGCCACTGCCACGCGACAATAATCACGATGGACGTTAGCGGTAATGCCGAAAACCAGTCGACCGCCGGCAGTCCAACGGATTCAAAGAGCCATGCCAGCACCCCGTTAGACGGGTGCATCATCATGTTTTTCCACACCAGCGCACTGACAGTGGGCATGATGAAGAAAGGTGAAATAGCCAATACGCGAGCAATACCACGACCCGCGAAGTCCTGCTGAAACAGCACAGCCAGAAGCGTGCCGCCCACTACGGTAATCGTCAGCACCCACCCCACTAGCAGTAGGGTATTGATCATCGAGCGCCACAGCGCAGGGTCAGTTAACAAATACTCATAGTTTTCTACCCCGGCAAAGCCCGTCATGCTGGGCATTAGCAGGTTGTAATGCTGAAAGGAGAACCAGAGCGTCATGCCTAATGGCACAATCATCCACAGCAGCAGCAGCGTTACAGCGGGCGCCTGAAGGGAAAGCGTTCTTAACCCGCCGACCGTACGGCCAGAAGCACGTTTTTTATTCATGGAAATACCTGCGAGACAACAGACTTGCGAAAACACCGACAAAACGCCTGCCCTTATATGCTAACGGCCAAGTAAGGGCAGGCGTTGGCTATTTATCGTTCGATGTAGCCAGCTCGCTGCATGGTGCGCTCGGTAGCGCGCTGGGCACCGTCTAATGCCTGCTCAACCGTGGTATCACCGATTAAAGCCGCTGCAATGCTTTGCCCAACCTGAGTGCCAATCGACTGAAATTCAGGAATATTGACGGTCTGTACGCCAACATAAGGGTTTGGCTCAAGGGTTGAGTCGTTAGGGTTCGTTTCTTTGATAGCGTTAAGTACGAAATCAGCAAACGGAGCCGCGTCGGTGTACTGCTCATTGGCATAGGTAGACTCTCGGGTTCCCGGCGGTACGCTGGTCCAGCCATTGGTTTCGCCGACTAGCTCAATGTATTCCTGCGACGTTGCCCAGGTAATAAACTCAAGCGCAGCCTCTTTATGCTCAGAGGAGGCAGGGATAGCCAGCGCCCAAGACCACAACCAGTGCGAGCCCTTAGGCGTTTCAGCGATGGGGGCTGGCGCAAAGCCAAGACTATCCGCGACGTCAGACTCGTTAGCATCGTAAAGCTTGCCTGCCGCTGACGTGGCATCCACCCACATGGCGCAATTGCCTCGTGAGAACAGCGCTAGGTTTTCATTGAAGCCGTTAGAGCTAGCGCCTGGCGGGCCGTAGTTACCCAGTAGGTCAACATAGAACTGAATGGCATTGACCCACGCCTCGGAGTTGAGTTCTGGGTTCCACTGCTCATCAAACCAGCGCCCGCCATAGGTGTTCACCAGCGTTGTGATGAGCGCCATGTTCTCACCCCAGCCTGGCTTGCCGCGCAGGCAGATCCCAGCCAAACCCTCTTCGCTGCCGTGAAGCTCTTCGGCCCAGTCACGCACCTGCGCCCACGTCGGCTGCTCCGGCATTTCTATACCGGCTTGCTCAAACAGGTCTTTGCGGTAATACATCATCGAGCTTTCAGCGTAGAAAGGCAGCGCGTGAAGCGTGCCATCCAAGCTCAAGCCATCGCGCACCGAGGCTAGCAAGTCGTCCTCAGCGTACTCGTCTGGCAAGTTATTCAGCGGCTCCAGCCATTCTCGCTCAGCCCAGATCGGCACTTCGTAAGTACCGATCGTCATCACGTCAAACTGACCGCCACCGGTGGCAATATCGGTGGTCATACGCTGGCGCAACACGTTTTCCTCAAGCACTACCCAGTCTAGGGTAATGTCGGGATGCGCTTCCTCGAAAGCCTCCGTGAGGCTTTGCATGATCACCATATCGTTGTTGTTTACCGTCGCCACGGTAAGTTCTGTTTGCGCCTGGGCGTTTCCCGCGATAGCAATGGCGGCGGCTAGCGTGGTGACGGGCAAGTGACGTGCGAGTCGCATAAAGCACTCCTATGGGCATGTATTGGCATTGTTGTCGCCTTGATCTTATTGATCATCAACCAAACAAATGATCGTACGTAAGCCGAAAAAAAGCAAAGCCCATGGGCTTAGACTTTACGCTAACCTAGTGTCTGCTACGCGCACTGACGCGTTATAACGCTTCTACAATCTGCCTTGCGGCGACCTCATCGGTCACCAATCCTTTGAGCCAACCACCGCGCAGCGCTGCGCGAATGGCCGGCGCTTTTTCACGCCCACCTGCAATGGCGACCATGAGATGTTTACCAAAGCGCTCTAAGGGAAGGCTAGTAACGCGGCGTGTAATCGAACAGTCAATGACGTCGCCATCACTGTTAAGCGGCCACCCTAATAGCTCGCCCACCGCTTTTAAACCCAACAGCTCATCCAGCTCGCTTTCGCTAATGAAGTGGTCTCGAAACAGCGTGGCCTGCCGGTCGATACGCCCTATGCCAATGAAGGCGGCTTCTGATTCTGTAGCCACGTCAGCAATCGCCTTGAACAGTCGCTGCGTGAGCATCGCCTCTTTCTCGCCCAGCGACCCAGCCACTATCGGCGTGGGCAGCAAAAAGCGTTCTCCGCCGGTTTTATCAGCCATCAACATGACGGCGTCGTAACGGTTCGTCGAGCCGTCCCTAGCGACATTACCCACCAGCGACACAAAGCGATGCTGTGGACGTTCAACGCGCCTGAGCGACTCCACTGCGGCGCGCACCGAACGCCCAGAGCCTAACGAAAGCGTTAACGGCTCACTGCGTTCAACGAGTTTGGCAATACGTTCTGCGGCGGCTACCGCTAGATAGGAAAGTGCGCTGTCAGGTGCGTGATTATCAGCAGGTACCACTTCGCAGTAGTCTAAGCTAAAACGATCACGCAGCGTGCGGCCTAGCGCCATACAGGTGGAAATAGGATGATCAATATGGACTTTGACCAATCCTTCCTGTCGCGCCAGGGCCAATAACCGCTGTACTCCCGGCCTGGAGACGCCTAGCTGGTAGGCAATTTCATCCTGCGTCATTCCGCCCACGAAGGACATCCAGGCGGCCCTGGCGGCCTGATCCAGCTTAACCTCGAATTTATCCATACGCTGCTCTCTCAATGTTAATTTACGTGTCATCATACAAAGGTAATGCCGAGATCAGAAGTCACCTATTCGTTAATAGAAAAGCGGCGCTAATGGGCAAATGGTATATCGCTTCACCACGCTCACACTACTTGGAGATCATGCATGTATAAACTGGCTTTTTACGTACCCATCGACGATGCCGAAAGCGTTAAGCAGGCCGTATTTGAGTCCGGCGCTGGGCATATTGGCTTGTATGAGAATGTCTGCTTTCAAACCCGCGGCACGGGCCAGTTTCGGCCAACGAAAGGCACCAATCCGCATATCGGCACGGTCGGCAGTTTGGCAAGCGTTGAAGAGTTCAAAATCGAGATGATATGCGACGAGGCCCATATTCACGGCGCTATTGCGGCCTTGAAACTTGCCCACCCCTATGAAGAAGTCGCTTATGATGTGTGGCTACTCGCCGATTTGTAACACGTGCGCCCGTTTATTTTTAGCCGTCTAGGCGCTGCCTAAATAACGCTCGCGGTCTTCCGGTGTCACCATGCTGATGTGCAGCGGGAATTCATCATGAGGGCGATCCGCGTAAAAGTGACGTAACGTACGTTCAATCGTAATGAAAGCAAGCTCATCCCAAGGGATTTCGTGCTCTTCAAACAAGGCAACGTCGAGGCTTTCTGGCCCGGCACTAAAGCCGCCGACTAATTCGGCACGGAAAATCATAAATACCTGATTGATATGGGGCAGATCAATGAGCGTATACAGATTAGCCAGATCGACCTCGGCACAGGCCTCTTCCCGCGTTTCCCTGGTAGCCGCTTGCGGGGTTGATTCAGCGTTTTCCATAAAGCCAGCAGGCAATGTCCAATAGCCCTTGCGCGGGGCAATCGCGCGTTTACAGAGCAATACTTTGCTACCACTAACCGGCAGCGTGCCGGCCACGATCCGTGGGTTTTGATAATGGATCGTACCGCAGGCATCACACAGGTAGCGTGGGCGATCATCGCCTTCAGGGACGGCAAAACGTACTTTATCACCACACTGGCTACAAAAATTCATCGCGTATTCTCAACGGCTAGTGAATAGAAGCCTCGACGCGCTTGACGTCAATGGCCGCTGCTGGGTAAAAGAGAACAAAGTCACTGGATACCCTATGTTAGAGAAACTGCGTCAACAGCTGCAACAACTGACTCCTCGGCGTTTGGATCATATCGTGATGCCCGAAGCCGCCGTGCTTTTACCCATTGTCGAACGTCCAGAGCCAACCTTACTATTTACCCGCCGCGCAAGCCACTTAAGCACTCACAGCGGCCAGGTGGCCTTTCCAGGGGGTAAGCGTGAACCTTTTGACAGCGACCTCTACGCAACGGCCCTGCGCGAAGCTGAAGAGGAAATTGCCCTTGACCCTAGCCTAGTCGAGCCGCTGGGAAGGCTGTCGGATGTCATTTCACTACATGGGATTCGCGTTACCCCTTGGGTTGGCATTATTCCGCCTGATTTACCGCTGGTTGCTGACCCAGGTGAGCTTGACGCTATTTTTGAGGTTCCACTTAGCCACTTTTTGGATGACTACCGCACCCATACCGATGTCATTACCGTCGATGGCGTTGCTCACTATGTACCCAGCTATCACGTCGATGGCCATGTCATCTGGGGGCTGTCGGCAATGATGCTGGTGGAATTACTGGCAGAGGGCTTTGGCATGCCCATTGATTTATATCAACGCCCGCAGGGCCCGCTACAGCATTATCCTGAACGCAAAAGCCGGCTTCCTAAGTCATCTGCCACGCCTTCTCGCCCGGCGCCACCGAGACCCAACAAATGACCCCGATCGCCACAACGTCGTCACCCG
Organism: Halomonas sp. AOP25-F1-15; assembly: GCF_052378675.1. Taxonomy (NCBI): domain Bacteria; kingdom Pseudomonadati; phylum Pseudomonadota; class Gammaproteobacteria; order Oceanospirillales; family Halomonadaceae; genus Halomonas; species Halomonas sp. AOP25-F1-15. Next base: position 98,611 of record NZ_JBQSXV010000002.1, on the reverse strand, counting down.
TGCTGCAAACAGCAACGCAAAATGCCCTGGTGGATGCACTGGTCGAGCAGGGCTGGTATGTGGGCCGCGAGGTTATTGACCTTGAGCTATGTGATGCGCTGAATCACGAGCTTTTGCACCGCGCGGCCTATAATAAATTAGATGAAGCGGGGATTGGCCGAGGCAAGCAGCATCTGCTGCGTAAAGATATTCGCGGGGACGCTATTCACTGGCTGGATCGTGAAAGCGCCGCTCAGCGGCGTTACTTAGATGCCATGAGCGAGCTACAGCAGGCGCTTAATCATGCACTGTTTTTAGGTCTGTTCGAGTACGAAGCGCATTTTTCCCACTACCCCCCCGGCGCTTTTTATCAACGCCACGTAGATAGTTTTCGTGGCCGCGCCAATCGCGTGATTTCCACTGTCAGTTACTTAACGCCCGACTGGCCAAGCGATGCCGGTGGTGAAATGGTGATCTACCACCCGGACGACTCCAGTCTTGAGATCGCCCGGGTAGTGCCCGAAGCAGGCACCTTCGCCTGCTTCTTGTCTGAAACTATCGCCCACGAAGTGCTTCCCACCCGCCAGTCGCGCACCAGCATTGCAGGCTGGTTTCGACGCAATGCCTCGCTAGGCGGCGTACTTGACCCCGCACGCTAGCGGGGAAAACGCTGAACTAGCTGAGAGGAACGATCTGGCCGTTGGATTGATCTAGCACCTCCCGCACCTGCTCATAGTCGACGCTACGCGGATTGCCGCCTTCGTATTGCTCAATTAAACCAACGACATTTAACAGCGTTTCCATGCCATAGGCCTTTTCGTCTGTCGAGGTAAAGGCCTGCACAAAGCTTTCATCGTTGGCGCCCCAGCCTAGCTTGATTGGTGCATCGATAATATTGACCTGGGTACCCACCGGCACGCGCCAGAACACAGATTCAATATCTTCAGGATACATGCGGATGCAGCCTCTGCTGGCGCGCATACCAACACCATCTGGCTGGTTAGTGCTGTGGATCATATAGCCTGGGATATCCAGCAGCATGGTGAAGCGGCCTAAAGGATTCTCAGCACCAGGAGGCACCACGGCGGGTGCTGGGTCGCCACGTTCGGTCGCCTCACGACGAATTGATTCAGGCGGATACCAGGCCGGATTCTCAAGGCGCATGGTCGTTTTCGTAATTCCCAGCGGCGTATTAAAGGCGTCACGCCCGATGCCGATCGGATACGTTTCGACACGCGGCGTTTCGCCAGCCTTAACATCGGGATAGTAATAAAGGCGCAGCTCGGCCACGTTAATCACAATGCCCGTACGCTCCTCATCGGGAAGAATGAACTGACCGGGGATCGTCACCTCGGTTCCCTCCCCCGGCACCCAAAGGCTGACATCAGGGTTAGCCATACGAATTTCTTCGTAGCCCACGTTGTGAGCACGGGCAATATCCATCAGCGTATCTTCTTCTGTGGCTGCGACGGTGGAGACCTCGCCGACCATATTGCCGTTTTCAGGCAGCGGATAATGCCCTCGAGGAGAGTCACTGCCGCTGGCAGCAGCAGCAGACGATGCCAACAGCCATGCACCCAGCGTTATACTGCCGAGCCACAGTTGCTTAACACGCGTTAAGGGGTAGCGCCTAGCAGTCGATATCATGGGTTTTCCTTTTTATGCGGCCTTGGCCTGACATTCACGGCAGGTAGGCTGAAAGCGGTCATTTGACCCGGCAATATGAGCATTGTCAAAGAGTAGGTCAACTCGGTAGATTGTCGCATGGCAGCGGCACGGCGGCCCTAAACACTCACATAGCCTGCTAAAAGTTTTAATGAAACGATTGTATTTCTGAACACAGCGACTAAACTGCTAATTGCCTTAGTGCAACTAAGCACAAGGCGGCGTTAATCATCTTACGCAGTTAGTACAGCTTAATATCTAGCTTGATTTGATGATTAATAAAACTAGGAATAGTAGCGGCAAGAAGATTTCCAGCGCAAGGCAGCTCGGAAGGTTATCAGCCGTTATTAGTTCGCTAGGACTGCAACGCGGAGCCGTTCAGTCCCGATAATAATGCAAGGAGCAAGCAAACATGAAAATGATTAAACCCGCTATTCTAGGTACTCTCGTCGTTCCGGCCTTCATTCTTGCCGCAGGTATGGCAAGCGCTGAAGAAACGACCGAAACAATGGAAGCGACCTACCTCACTACTACGCCAGAAAACACCTTCCATGCGGATGCTTTGACCGGCAATCAGGTTCAAAGCACGGTCGAGGATGATCAAGATATTGGTACCATTACCGATCTCGTGATCAATGAAGATGGCCAAGTCACCGCGGTGGTTGTCGGTGTCGGTGGCTTTCTAGGTATGGGTGAAAAAAGCGTTGCTATCGAGTGGGATTCGCTTGAACTCACCAAAGAAGAAGATGGCGAAGGCTACGTCATTAGCGTTAATGCATCTGAAGATGCTCTCAAAGACGCTGAAGAGTATACGCGTGACTAATGAATTGGCGCTAATAGCCAATATAAAAGCCTTGGCAACCGCCAAGGCTTTTTGTTTTACCGCGCTTTACTTAAAAGGCATTAGTGCTATTTAAAAAAGACTCAACTCATATACCTTTTATTAGAGACTTAAGCGGCATGACGTCTTGATTAAGAAATGGGCCTAACACTTAAAAGCCCATAGAAAAAAAAGACGCCATAACATAGATCAACATTAGCCTTTTAATTTAGCAGTCATGCTAATGTCGGCATTAAGGACTTTAGAAACCGGGCAATTGGCTTTAGCGGTTTCCGCTGCTTCCTGGAAAGCTGCATCGTCTGCGCCACTGATGGCGGCGACAACGTCTAAGTGAATCTTAGAAATATCGAATCCGGCATCGCTTTGGGAAAGAGTCACTTTCGCACTGGTTTCGATAGAATCGGCGGTATAACCCTTCTCACCCAGAATCATTGAAAGCGCCATCGAAAAGCAGCTGGCATGCGCTGCGCCGATCAGCTCTTCAGGATTCGTGCCTTTTTCATCTTCAAAGCGCTGCTTAAAGGAGTACTTGGCATCTAATACGCCACTTTCGGTTGAAACGGTGCCTTTACCATCTTTCAATCCACCTTCCCAACGTGCGCTAGCTTTGCGATCCATGAACAACTCCTTGTACGTGCTAATAGGCAGAAAAATATGTCGCTCTGAGCCCAAGCGGCAGATGCCACCTAGGCTACCTAAACAGCGTAGCTGATTTTTACATGCTCTGCCCAGCAAGCGCCTCCAATAACTTCCATCAGCCTCTGTTCAGTCGTAAGCTAGCTAGCCATCTAACTACATCATTTTGAACACTAAGGGCATTCCATGTCATCCGCTGATGCGCTGCGTCTGCTACTGCTTTCCTCGCTCTGGGGTCTGTCCTTCATCTTCATGCGCGTAGCCGCCCCCGAGTTCGGGCCGGTCCCACTGGTGCTGATACGTATGGGAATAGGCGCGCTGCTATTAATGCCGCTGCTTATCAGCCTGCACTATCTACGCCTAATTTGGCAGCATAAAGGCCCGCTATTACTGCTGGGAATCGTCAATCACGTACTGCCTTTTTCACTGCTGGCACTCGCTACCACTCGCCTTGAAGCAGGTTTCACGTCACTGATTAACGCTACTACGCCTATTTTCACTGCATTGATAGGCGTGTGCTTCTTCGCCACCGCTATACAGCGCCAACAGTACTGGGGCCTCGCCCTGGCGCTGCTGGGGGTTTATGTGCTCTCAGCAAATCGACTCGACTTTGCGCTAGGTGGCGACGGCTGGTTTATTGTGGCGGCACTCGGGGCTACGTTTTGCTATGGCATTGCGAGCAACTACTCTAAAACGCGCCTAGGCCACCTCCCTACCCGCGTTCTGGCCGCGGGCAGCTGCGCGATGTCGGCGCTGGTGCTATTGATCCCCGGCATTTGGTTATGGCCAAGCTCCCCCATCAGCCTTCTGGCTTGGGGCAACGCTATTTCGCTCGCCACACTTAGCACCACGCTGGCATTCCTGCTGTATTTTGGCTTACTCGCCAATGCCGGGGCTACAGCAACCTCGACGGTCACTTTCTTAGTGCCGGTGAGCGCACTGGTATGGGGCTATCTATTGCTGGACGAAACACTAAGCCTTCAGATTATCGCCGGTATGGTAATTACGCTGATAGGTACGGCCATTGCTACCAACCTGCTGCGCCTTAAATCTCGCGGACCACTGCCGCCAACGCATCCCCCGCGCGAATAACGCTGCCCGCACCGACAAGCAGGGTGGCATTTTGGCCGAAGTGCGCGCCTTTCAAGGTAGGCTGAGTATTAAGCACAACCAGCGTTTTCAGCGGTTCTGCAGGCGCAGGCACCGCCGCCGACTGCTGATCAATCGTGATAATTTTGCACCGTTTGCAGGCCTTACGCAGCGTTAGTTGAAAGTTACCGCTCTGCGCTGAAAGCGTCACCCAGTGATCTTCAGCCCATGCCTGGTCGCACTTAATAACGATATTAGGTCGAAAACGATTCATCGGCACCGGCGATTGCCCGCCATCGACCAGGGCTTGATTCAGGGCATTTAAGGAGCCGGTAGTGGTAATCAAAAAGGGATAGCCATCGGCGAAATAAGTATGGGCCGACCCGCCGTCGAGAAAATCTTCTTCAACCGCACGGCTAAACTCCGTGGCAAAGCGTACCAAGCTCAGCCCTTGAGCCTGTTCGCCCAGGGCAGCTTCTAACCATCGCGTTACTTCCTCGCTTTCAGGCCGCGCTTTGCAGTGATCATTCCACACATTAACAAGGCGCAGGTTTCCCTCCGGCTCAGCTAATGGCAGGCGCAGCGGGTCAACGGCGGGGTGTGAAAGCACAAGGTGCTCGTCGGTCAATTCAACGCCGATTGTGGCCAGCGCAGGCAACTGACGCTGCGTCACAAAACGTTGCTGGGCATCAACCAGCATCCAGCGGCGGTCCCAGGCTAGCCCGTGCTCCTGCAACACACTTTGGCTCAAGCTGATGCCTTGTAATGACTTAACGGGGTAGATATTGAGCTGAGCAATTTCCACGGGTGGCCTCATAGCAAGGGAAAAATGCTACTTTAGCCAGTCCCACAGCCGCCGTCACGCTATAGCGTCATGCCTGCTTCGATTCGATAACCTAAGTCGATCACGCTCTGCGTTAACGGCTCACCCCGTATACGGGCTAAAAGCTCGCGCGCCGCTGCTTCGCCGATGGCCTGACGCGGCGTAACCACGCTAGCAAGCCTAGGTGCCATCACTTGCCCTACGTCATGGCCGTGAAACCCCGCCAAGGCCATGCGCCCAGGCACGTCAATCTCACATCGCTGGCACTCAAAATAAGCGCCCACAGCAACGTCATCATTGGTGCAGAACACGCCATCGGCGTCTGGATAGTCAGCTAGCACCTGCTTTAGCAGTGCCGCCCCCACGCTATAAGAGGAACGCTGTGTGCTTTTCAGCGCAATCGGCGTTAGCTCGTGCTCTTCCATAGCAAGGCGATAGCCCTGCTCGCGCTGTCGAGTACGCTCATCTAGCCGTACGCCCAGGTAAATCACCTGACGTCGACCCCGCTGAATCATGGCACTGACCATGTCATAAGCGGCTTGAACGTTGTTATAGCCCACCGCCTGCTGCAGCGCGGGCCGGTAAGTATCCATAATTTCAACTACCGGTATACCGGCGGTTTCCAGCATACGCAGGCTGCGCGGGGTGTGATCGCGGTCAGAAAGAATCACCCCGTCGACGTTATAAGAGAGCAGCGAGGCCAAGCTACGTTCTTCAAGCTCAGGGCTATAGCCATAATGAGCAAGCATCAGATGATAGCCCGCGGGTTCCGTCAGCGATTCGATGCCGACAATCACATCGGCGAAGACCTGGTTGGTCAATGACGGCACCAGCACACCGATAGAGTGGCTGGTCGCTCGGGAGAGTAAATCCGGGGCTCGATTAGGTATGTAGCCGACCTGTTCAGCCACTGAGAAGATGCGCGCGCGTAGTGCTTCAGAAACCGTTTCAGGATCGCGCAGGCAGCGGCTTACCGTCATTTTGGTAGCCCCTACATGGTTGGCAATATCCTGCAGAGTGGGGCGTTTTTTCTTCAAAGTGTTGCGGCCTTATGAAGCGAGGGAGCGTTGGGGTCTACCCTAACCAACAATGAGCCCCCATGCCTATCCCCTCTTTAGCCGAAGGTTTGGCTAAGCGGCGGCGCTAGCGTTGCGGTAAATTGGCCAACAATGGTTGAGGGAGGAAGCGCTATGGAGGCCGTCCTTGCCTCATCGCTGCCCGGTGGCTCTAGGTCCGCTAGCTGGCTTGCCAGCATGCTATCGCCCTTAAAGAAATGCCCCGCCCGGGTTTCCAACCGCTCTCGCAGCAGCTCGCGCGTGCCTTCCAGGTATAAAATGCGCAGTTCAGAATCGCCGTTTCTTAAGCGATCTCTGTAGCGGCGTTTAAGCCCCGAACAAGCAATCACTACTGTCTCGTTTTGCGCTTTATAATTGGCAAATAGCGCTGCCAGCGTGTCCAACCAGCCATGGCGATCATTGTCATTAAGCGGCGTTCCGCTCGCCATTTTGGCCACGTTCTCTGGCGAGTGGTAATCATCACCATCAATAAAGGTGGCGCCTAGCGCCTGTGCCAGATTTTCGCCAATCAACGATTTTCCACACCCGGATGCGCCCATAACTAAGATACGATAAGACGAGGGAATCATTGGGCTAGCTCTCCAAATGTGAAGCCTACGGTGCAAAAGGTTGAAACGACAGTGTACATGACGCTCAAAATGCAGTGGGGTAAGAAATCGATATAAACAAGGGCCTTGCAATTGTTACCGGTAACAATCAAAAGAAAAGGCTAACGGTGCGCTCATTGCTTGTCAAAACAAAACTGTTAACCTGCGACCAACGTCTAGATCTAGCCACTGGCGCTCCATCAAGCTACATTAGCCTACGTCTTTCGTTTCGGAGCACCCATGTCTGTGCAACCATCTTGCAGCGCGTTAGAACTGGATCACCAGCTTTGCTTTGCGCTCTACTCAACCTCGTTGATGATGACGAAGGTTTATAAACCGCTGCTTAAAGAGCTGGGGCTTACCTACCCGCAATACCTTGCCATGCTGGTACTGTGGCAAAACGATGGCATGACCGTTGGCACCATGAGTAAGCGCCTACTAACCGACCCCGGTTCGTTGACGCCGTTACTTAAGCGACTTGAAGCCGATCAACTGCTTAATCGTAAGCGCAGCCATCAAGACGAGCGCGTGGTAGAGCTATACCTTACCGAAAAAGGCAAAGCGCTGCGTGAGCAGGCCTGCCACATTCCTAGCTGCGTCGTGCACGCGAGCGAGCAGTCAATAGAAACGCTGACTGAGCTGAAAGAGGACCTGGTGCGGCTACGCGACAGCCTGCAAAAAAACCAGTGACCCGATGGCCACGGCAAAAGGGTAGTTTTTATTTATCATTTATCTTGTGCGCAAAATAAAGCTGCGCTAGATTGAGGCGGTTAACATAACTAATAACGCTGACAGGAGATTCAATATGACGACCACTACTATCGAAAAAGTTGCTTACCGCGCCCAGGCTACCGCTACTGGTGGCCGTGAAGGCCAAGCTAAATCATCGGATGGCGCGCTAGAGGTTAAACTCAGTACGCCTAAAGAGCTGGGCGGCGCTGGCGGTGAAGGCACCAATCCCGAGCAGCTGTTCGCGGCTGGCTACTCAGCCTGTTTTCTAGGTGCGCTTAAGCATGTAGCGAGTCAAGAAAAAGTAACGCTTCCCGAAGACACTCAAATTGAAGGCAACGTAGGCATCGGCGCAATTCCTACCGGTTTTGGCATCGAAGTTGAGCTAAAAATCAGCCTGCCCGGCCTTGAGCAAGACGTCGCGCAGCAGCTAGTTGATAAAGCCCATATCGTGTGCCCCTACTCCAATGCCACCCGTGGCAATATTAACGTCACCTTGACGCTGGTATAACCGAGCTATTAGCTTAATCTGCTAGCGCCCACACCACCGCTTTCTGCGCATGCAAAGCGGTGGTGTCCTAAGAGCCACCCCCTAAAAGCGTTAGCATCGCCGCGCAAAGGATAGGTTTACCTCTGTGCCCAGCAGTTACCGATATCGGTTAATAGCGAGGAAACGATGAGCGATAACACCTATACGCCTCCCAACGTTTGGAAATGGGAACCTGGCAACGGCGGTAAATTTGCCAATATCAACCGCCCCATAGCAGGCCCTACCCACGATAAAGCGCTGCCCGTGGGCAAGCATTCCCTTCAGCTTTACTCCCTAGCTACACCTAACGGTGTAAAAGTTACCGTGATGCTCGAAGAGCTGCTGGAGCAGGGAATTAAAGACGCAGAGTACGACGCCCATCTGATTCAAATTGGCGAAGGCGATCAGTTCAGCAGCGGTTTTGTTGAGGTAAATCCCAACTCCAAAATCCCGGCACTGATGGATCACTCCACCACTCCACCTCAGCGGGTGTTTGAATCCGGCGCCATCCTGCTCTATCTGGCAGAGAAATTTAATGCCTTCTTGCCGACTGACCCAATGAAGCGCACAGAATGCCTCTCTTGGCTGTTCTGGCAAATGGGCAGTGCACCAATGTTAGGCGGCGGCTTCGGGCATTTTTACGCCTACGCGCCAGAAAAATATCAGTACCCGATTGATCGCTACACGATGGAAGTGAAGCGCCAGCTTGATGTACTTGATCGCCATTTAGCAGAAAACCGCTTTATGGCCGGGGATGAGTACACCATTGCCGATATGGCGATTCACCCTTGGTACGGCGCACTGGTCAAAAACCGTGTTTACGAAGCGGCTGAGTTCTTGGAAGCACACACTTACAAGAATCTATTGCGCTGGACCGAGGAAATTGATGAGCGCCCCGCCGTCAAGCGTGGGCGCATGGTGAACCGCACCTGGGGTGAGCCTAGCGAGCAGCTGCATGAGCGCCATGACGCCAGCGATTTCACGCTTAAAACGCAAGACAAGTTGACTGGCGATAAGTAAGCTGACGGCATACAGCACGGGCGCCTTTAACATCACTAAAGGTGCCCGTGCCTGACACATATCGCTTGGCTGTTTTACGCTAAGCGCTCTTGAATGCGTGAGTTATTGAGTGCGCGAATTATTAAGTGCATAGTTCCATACTCGATAAAAGTAAAAAATATACCCAAGCCCAAACGTTAATAGTGAAATGATCACCCACAGGATAATGTGGCCAATATTGCTGAAGAGGCTGATATTACACACCATTTTCCGCTCCACGCCTGTCGATGTGTCGATAACGGAAGTGCGGTTAATAACAAATCTTGCAAACGAGTATGGAAAGAAAAATAACGCTATACCGAAGGTAATCACACTCAGTATTAGCCAAAGAACCAGATGGCCAATGATGTCGATAATGGAGAGATCCGCTTTAATGTTCACGCTGCATCCTTAAAGAATAAGAGCGGCGCAGAATATCATCACAAAATGCAAACATGCAGTTAAATCAGCAAAGCTGCAGCCTACGCCAGATTCTCCCACCACTTGGCATAAGAACTATTATGCGGGGCGAATCCCGTTTCATCGGGCGCATCATCCTCCCACCATACTGAGCCCCGCTCACCCAATGCTTCTTTAGCGGCTTGCACCGCCTCGCGGGCACGGCCTAATCCCGCTTCATCGTCCTGTTGCTGGGTGGTTCTCACCGCACGTCGAGCTTTCATCAAGGCTTTAATGTGTTCGCGCTTTTCGTCTTCACTTAAACGCGGATCAGTACAGCGCCATAGTCGATTCTTAGCGATAAAGTAGCGCCCATCAGGCGTGTGAGGATATTTATTGGCCATGCATATCCTCCCCTATTGAAAGACGCTTAACAATATTTCACGCGTTAAGCCGCTTAGAAACGCTTCGATAGCGCAATAGAACCAAACTTATCCTGCTCTTCCTGGCCGTCGAATTCACGCGAGCGCTGCACAACCGCGTAGGTGACCTGCCAATCTTCCCAGGCAAGCGCCAGCCCTGCCGAGACATCGCCCACCCACTCTTTACGATCAACCGAGTGGCTGTCTTTGAAAGTATTGCCATCAAGCGTTAGGTTTTGCGCCATGTAGTAGCCGTCTACGCTCGCAAACAGATACCACTGCAAGCCTTGCCTTCCCGTCATATAGTAGCGGCTACCGGGGCTAGGCGTCAGTGTAGGAATGCCAGCAGCCTCATCGCCCCAACGCACGCTGTAGCCCGCGCCAGCGTAGGTATACAGGTTACCTAGTGCGGCACTGACACTCGGCCCATGGGCAAACTCTTTACCGATAAACGGCGTGCTGTTCCACCACTGGCGACGCATAGCAGCATTGACGATTGGCTCATCGCCAATTTGATTATCCCAGCCGTTAGGACGGTCGCTGCCGGTGATACGGTGTACTTCACGCTGAATACTATCGGCAAGTGATGACGGCCCTGCCAACCCAATATCTAGATGCAGGTCAGTCGACTGAACCCAGCTACCCATGGGCACATCTTCGTAAAGCGACACGCCACCATAAACAAGCCCGGCATACGGCCGATCATCTTCGATCAGTCCCGACTGCATAATATCGTTGGGCGTATAAATCTGATGCACCAAACGATAAGCAGCCATGTCTGCACTGCCGATAATGCTATCGGGTAACGCGGTGGCTAGACGCTGGGTCCAGCTTTGTGCCTCAGGCTCAAACATCCAATTAAGCTCAAAACCGCTAGTGAAGTGACCATCGTCACCGCTAGCGATGGCGTCATTTTCATGCTTAATCGTGAACACACTGTTGTCGGCGTGTGCTAGTGCTGGCAGCAGGCTAATGGCTGCTACTAGCGGGAGCAGCTGCCATCGTAAAGAGGGGTATCCGCGCATTGCTCGTTCCTTGAGAGAGGCCTTGAGACAGTTTTTTTGAGACAGCTTTTTGCGATCGCCAACAAACATTGTTGATTGTATGTAGTTGTGCAAAAAGATAGCAAGCTATAGTTTTTCTTTTCCTTATGTGGAAAAGACTAAGCAGTTGAAACAATAGGGATGACCAATGGGTCATCCCTTTTCATATTTATAGCTTAGGCGAATAAACCCAACAATAAAGATTAACGCTCGCGCAGCAGCCATTGAGGGGTGATTTCATGCTGGCCGTTCTCATCGGTAATAAACAGCGATTCTTCGCTGATCATAATGGCCCAGTTGATAGCCCTTGGCAGATCTTTAGCAATCACCGCTAGCGCCTCTTGCGGAAGCCTCGCCACATGCACATTTTTCAACGAGGATACGCTAGGCAGTACTTTGCTTTCCCATAAGTCGACCCGGCCGTATGCAAGCAGCGAAACCCGCTCTGCCCGGCGCGAGCACCAGGTAAGACGCTCGGCATCGGGCAGCCCGACTTCAATCCAGTGCAGCAAACGACCATCCAGGCTTTTCTCCCATAGCGCGGGTTCGTCCACATCGGAAAGCCCGCGGCCAAAAGCTAGCGTCTCGCTGTACCACAGGACATAGGCAAGCAGGCGCGCGGTCATGCGCTCTTCAGTTTCCGAGGGGTGACGCGCCACGGTAAAGCGCAGCGTCTCGTACACGCTGCGATCCAGATCGGTCAGATTAATATCAACTTTATAGGGCGTTGCACTAAGGGCCATGGATGTTTCCAAACGAAAATTTGCGCCAGTGTACCTGATGCATGACGCATCGAGTGAACTGGGCGAGTTAAGGCTGTCGGTAATCCGCTATTAGCGCGCCATTCTTCAGCGTTTCAGTCTCGTGCATAGGCTCACGCCACTGCTCTTCAAGCGCAGACTGATACCACGCCCGCATGGCAGGCAGCGCAAGTAAATGCTCGACATAAGCCTTAGCGTCTTCACTAACCGGCAGATTAAACGTCTGAACGCGAAACGCCACCGGGGCATAAAAAGCATCCACCGCGGTGAAGTTTGCGCCCGCCAAATAAGGCCCGCCAAAGCGCTCAAGCCCCTGCTGCCAAAGCGTATCCAAACGAGCAACATCGGCTTTAAGGCTATCAGACAATCCCTTTAGCTCAACGCGCACGCCGCAATTCATTGAACAATCGTCACGCAGGGCACCAAAACCGCTGTGCATTTCAGCGGCAGCAGAGCGCGCCCAGGCACGTGCGAGCTTATCCGATGGCCACACCGCTTTATGGTGCTCGGCTAAGTACTCAATAATAGCGAGCGAATCCCATATCGCCAGCTCGCCACTGGCCGTCATATCGACTAAGCAAGGCACTAAGCCTGAGGGTGAAAAACGCAGGAAGGTGTCACGACTTTCACCCAAGCCACCTTCAAACGGCATGAGATGTTCATTAAACGGAATGTCTAGAACCTTCATCAATACCCATGGGCGCAGCGACCAGGACGAGTAATTCTTATTGGCGATATAAAGATCAAACATGCACACCTCAGCTTATATAGAGACTGAACGACAATTGATGCCATAAACACGCACAAACCTAGTAAAAATAAACCTAGCAAACACAAATCTAGTAAAAACAGCCGTATCGGCGCACATCCTATGTCTATCTGTTTAGCAGAATTGCTGTCGCCGGACTAGTGATTATCTCAACGCCGTTGCCCGTCCATTTAAACCAAGGTCGTGTATCCAGCCAGCATTCAAGCTGTAAAATGTTACCGATAACATCGACAGTCATTAGCCTTACTTTTTCGGAGCGCTCGCATGAATGGATGGACTCAGACGATGTCCGCAGGACCACTGCTAAGCATTGCCGCAGTGGCTGTCTTATCCCTTTTGGTGTTAATCATCAGGTTTAAAATGCACGCCTTCTTGGCGTTGATGCTGGTGAGCCTGCTCACCGCACTAGCTACCCAAATACCTATTGACGCCATTGTGCCCACGCTGGTGAATAGTTTCGGTGGCACGCTAGGGGCCGTTGCGCTGCTTGTCGGCCTGGGTGCGATGCTTGGCAAGCTTGTCGAGCATTCGGGGGGCGCGAAGGCGCTTTCTGACAAAATGATTGAGGTCTTTGGCGAAAAGCGCGCGCCGTTTGCACTGGGTATCGCCTCGCTGCTAATGGGTTTTCCCATTTTCTTTGACGCTGGCTTAATCGTCATGCTGCCGATTATCTTTGCGGTATCGCGCCGTTTAGGCGGCCCGATACTGCTCTACGCCATGCCTGCGGCCGCGGCATTCTCGGTTATGCATGTTTTCTTGCCCCCTCATCCAGGCCCGGTGAGCGCATCGGAACTGTACAATGCCAACCTAGGTCTCCTTCTGCTAACCGGCGTGATAATTGCCTTCCCACTCTGGTGGATCTCAGGCTACATGTGGGGAAAAGTTGTCGCGAAACGCCATCCGTTCCCGCTGAGTAAGGGACTGTTTGGCGACATTAGCGACGACGAAGTGACCAATCCGCCTTCCGTTGGTGTGGTGATCAGCATGCTGATGCTGCCACTTGTACTGATCTTTATGAACACCGGCCTTAACTCGCTGCGCTCCATCGGCGCGGTTGACAGCGACCAACTGTGGTTTCAGCTGCTTTCAGCGCTCGGCAATACGCCTATCGCACTGCTCATTTCAACGTTAGTAGCCATGTTAGTGCTGGGCCGTCGCCAAGGAATGGAAGGCAATGCGTTAGAAAAAGTGCTCGATTCCTCGCTCGGGCCGATTTGCTCGGTGGTGCTGATTACCGGCGCTGGCGGCATGTTCGGTGGCGTGCTGCGCGCATCGGGCATTGGCGATGCGCTATCCAGCTCGTTAAGCGATATTGGCCTGCCTATCATCCTGGCGGCCTATGTAATTGCAGTGATTATGCGTCTCGCCCAAGGGTCGGCAACGGTCGCACTGGTAACGGCGGCGGGGCTAATGGCGCCCGCCGTGATTGGCGGTGATTTCACCTCAATGCAAGTAGTGGCGATTACGTTAGCCACGGCCGCAGGCTCCGTGTTTGCAGGCCACGTGAATGATTCAGGCTTCTGGCTAGTGGGTCGGCTGCTCGGTATGGATGTCAAAACAACGCTGAAAACGTGGACCGTCCAGCAGGCCCTTGAGTCAGTGGTCGGCTTTATCTTCGCGTATATCATTTTCATGATGTTTTAGGTGACCACTATGAAGCAGGCACTTTTCGATATTAGCGACCGCTTAGCGCTGGTCACCGGCTCTTCTAGAGGGCTTGGCAATGCTCTCGCAAGAGGATTGGCACACCAGGGCGCGCGGGTCATCCTACACGGGCGTGATCTAGACAAAGTGAAGGCAGAAGCAGATAAAGTGGCGCAAGACACAGGGGCCACCGTTGAAGCGATCAGTTTCGATGTCACCGATGCTAACGCTACCAAGCAGGCGCTTGAAACACTGATTGATAACTACGGAACGCCGGATATTCTGATCAATAATGCCGGGCTTCAGCGCCGCGCACCGTTCAATGAGTTTGACACTGCTGATTGGGATGCTCTTATCGCGACCAATCTGTCGAGTTTATTTTATGTTTCCCGCGCCTTAACGCCTGCTATGAGCGAACGCGGCTCCGGCAAAATCATTAACATCGGCTCCGTGCAGTCTAAACTTGCCAGAGAAACCATCGCGCCTTACTCCGCCACAAAAGGCGGCGTTGCGCTACTGACACAGGGCATGGCCGCGGATTTGGCCCGCTTCAACATCCAGGTCAACTGTATTTCTCCCGGCTATTTCAAGACCGAAATGAATACCGCTTTGTGGCAAGACCCAGCCTTTAACCAATGGGTCGAAAAGCGTACGCCAGCCCAGCGCTGGGGGCATTTCGACGAGCTGGTGGGCACGCTTATCTATCTCTGCTCGGGCGCCTCAAGTTTCGTTTCGGGACAAAATATTTTCGTCGATGGCGGGATGACCTCGGTCGTATAACTGCCCAGACCTTCCCTTTAGGAAGCAGCGCCATGCAAGCATTAGTCATTCACGGTAAGCAAGATCTACGGGAAGAAAGCATTACACTGCCCGCATTAGCCTCTGGAAAAGTACGTTTGCGTATGTCTTTCGGCGGCATCTGCGGCTCAGATCTTCACTACTATCATGAGGGAGCCAATGGCGCTTTTGTGATTCGTGAACCAATGATTCCCGGCCACGAGATGTCGGGAATCGTCGAGGAAGACCCTAGCGGGCAATGGCCGCAGGGAACACCGGTCACGCTGCACCCTGCAACGTTTGGCAACAGCCAGCCCGGCATCGAAGACAAGCCGCACCTGTGGCCCAATGGTGCTTATCTAGGCTCTGCCTCTACCTGGCCGCATACGCAGGGTGGCATGAGCCAGTTTTTAGATGCCGATATCAGTATGCTAAGGGCACTGCCTGGTACCTTGCCTCTGGCGCGCGCCGCCCTAGCAGAACCCTTATCCGTGGGCTTGCATGGCATCCAGGTAGCCGGCGGGGTCGATCAAAAGCGCGTATTGGTATGCGGTGCGGGGCCCATTGGCTTGCTCGCCGCAGCGGCAGCGCTTGCCAAAGGGGCCCGCGAAGTTTGCATTACCGACGTTCTGGATGGCCCGCTATACCGCGCCCGCAAACTGGGGGTGCATAGCACTATTCAGGTAGGCACGGATGAGCTGCCTCAAGAAGCTTTTGATGTGGTGCTTGAGTGCACCGGCGTTCCCGCATCGATCAACAGCGCTATTCTCGCCGTACGTCGTGCAGGCGTTATCGTTCAAATAGGCATGATGCCTGCAACGCCACAGCCGATTGCGCTAGCGTCATTGATTTCAAAAGAGGCTCAGCTGAGAGGCTGCTTCCGTTTCAACGATGAAATTGATGAAGCCATCAGGCTGCTCGCTGCCGATGCCCGCTTCGATAGCGTCATCACTCACGTGCTGCCTGCCAAAGACGCCCAAGACGCGTTTTCTATTGCTAAAGATGCGCAAGTATCCGGCAAAGTGTTGATCGAGCTTTGGAAGTAACAAACACAGGCATAAATCGTAGAAATAAAACGGGGGTGACGCCGGCGTCACCCCCACTCCCAGTCAAAATTTATTAACCAAATGCTTATAAGCAGACCTTAAAGCGAGATGTTAAAAGTTAGCTTTGCGCTTTTCTACAAAGGCGCTCATACCTTCTTTCTGTTCTTCACCGGCGAAACAGAGGGCAAACAGGCTCGTTTCCAGCGCCAGCGCGCTATCAAGGTCTTGGTCTAATCCATCGTGAACCGCTTGTTTAGCGCCGCGCACGGACTGCGGGCCATTGCCTTTAAGCTGCTTGGTGAGTTCTTCGACGTAGCTCTCCAGCTCAGCCTGCGGCATTACTCGGTTAACGAGCCCGATACGCAGCGCTTCTTGGGCATCAATCTTACGACCCGTGGTGACAAGGTCAATCGCCATGGCGGGGCCAACGCGACGCGGCAAGCGCTGGGTGCCACCAAAGCCGGGGATCACACCCAGCAGCACTTCTGGCTGCCCAAACACGGCGTTATCGCTGGCTACGGCCCAGTCGCAGGCCAGTGCCAATTCGCAGCCGCCGCCAAGGCAAAACCCGTTTACCAGCGCGACCACCGGCACTGGCAATGTCTCTAAGCGTTTAATCGTGCGTAGCGCTTGGCTGGCAAATGCTCGCGCCTCTTCAGGCGTTTTTTCGCGCATTTCGGTAATATCGGCTCCCGCCACGAAGGATTTCTCGCCCGCCCCCGTAATCAGCACCGCGCGTAAACCCGGGTGAGCTTCCAGCGCCACTAAATGGGCTTCTAATGCGGCGAGCACTTCGCTGTTTAGCGCATTGAGCGCCTTAGGACGATTAATGGTTAATCGCACCATTCCATCGTTATCAACTTTCTCAATCACTGACTCACTCATGGCGGGCTCCTTAATTGTTATGGGCATACGCTGTTATATCGTAGCCAGAAAAATACCACTCAACCCTAGCGAACGCTTGGTTGAGTGGCAATGACTTATTTATGCAGCCTTTCTCGGCTTAGCATTGAGACCATCCCGCTCTCAATTAATCGTAGTGGTAAAAGCCGCGGCCGGTTTTTCGACCGAGATAGCCTGCGGCTACCATGCGTTTAAGCAGCGGGCACGGGCGATATTTGGGGTCGCCAAAGCCTTCTTGAAGCACGTTCATAATCGCTAAACAGACATCTAGGCCAATCAGGTCTGCCAGCGCTAGCGGCCCCATGGGATGTGCGGCACCTAGCTTCATGGCGTCATCAACTGCTTCTGGGGTGGCGGTACCCTCTTGAACAATAAACGCCGCCTCGTTGATCATCGGCACTAGTAAGCGGTTCACTGCAAAGCCCGGCGCATCGCCCACCAGCACGGCGGTTTTGCCTAATGCCTTGGCAAGCTGCTCGATACGCTCAACGGTAGCGTCAGAGGTCTGCTCGGCGCGAATCACTTCTACCAATTTGAGCACCGGCACGGGGTTAAAGAAGTGCATGCCTACCACGCGTTCGGGATGTTCGCACACCGCCGCCAAGCGGGTGAGCGACAGCGATGAGGTATTGGAGGCCAAAATAGCCGTGCTGTTCAATTGGCTTAGATCGCGAAAAAGCGTCTCTTTGAGTGCTGGCTGCTCAGGCGCTGCCTCAATAATCACCGCACAGTCGCTAAGCGCCTGTAACGAGGTCGTGGTCGAGAGGCGCGCCAAAGCGGCCTTTTTATCTGCCTCCGTGATCTTTTCTTTAGCAACCAGCTTGGCTAAGCCTTTGTCGACGTTCGCCTCGGCGCGACCCAGCTGCTCTTCGGCCACATCAAAAAGACGTACCGCAAACCCGCTGGCGGCCACTACCTGGGCAATCCCCTGCCCCATCGTACCCGCGCCGACGACGCCAATTAGTTGGTCACTCATTCACTTTCTCCTTAATCCACTATCAATGATTTTTAGCTTCTTCACGCAATACGAATTTTTGTATCTTACCCGTTGAGGTTTTCGGCAGTTCGCTGAAAATCACCGTCTTAGGCACTTTGTAGCCCGCCAAACGTTCGCGACAGTGGGCGATAATATCGGCCTCAGTGACTTCCCCGTAGCCGACTTTCAGCTTCACAAATGCACAGGGCGTTTCGCCCCACTTCTCGTCGGGCTTAGCCACCACCGCCGCCTCTTCAACGGCAGGATGGCCGTAAATAGCGTCTTCTACTTCGATGGTCGAGATGTTTTCACCACCGGAAATAATGATGTCTTTAGAGCGGTCTTTGATCTCGATATAGCCATCCGGGTGCCACACAGCCAAATCGCCGGTGTGATACCAACCACCCGCCAGCACCTGCTCGGTTGCCTCAGGGTTTTTTAAGTAGCCCTTCATCACGTTATTACCGCGCATCAGTATCTCACCCATGGTTTGACCGTCTTTGGAGACAGGTTCCATCGTGAGCGGGTCGGCCACGCATAGTGCTTCGAGCATGTGATAGCGCACACCCTGGCGAGCTTTTATTTTCGCCCGCGCCTCAAGCGGCAACTCATCCCACGCCTCACGCCAGGCACAAACGGTCACCGGCCCGTACACCTCGGTTAAGCCGTAAACGTGGGTAACCTCGATGCCTAGAGTTTCAACGCCAGCAATCACCGCGGCAGGCGGCGCAGCACCGGCGGTGGTAACTTTCACCGAATGATCGAACTGGCGCTTATCTTCAGCGGGCAAATTAACTAAGCCATTGAGAATAATCGGTGCGCCGCTGAAGTGGCTAACCTTTTCATCAGCAATCAGTTGCATAACCTTTTTAGGCTCGACACGGCGCAGGCACACGTTGACGCCTGCATTGGCGGCAATCGTCCATGGAAAACACCAGCCATTGCAGTGGAACATAGGCAGCGTCCACAGATAGATCGGGTGGTGGGGCATCGCCCACTCCATAATATTGCTCACCGCGTTCAGGTAAGCGCCACGGTGGTGATAAACCACGCCCTTGGGTTTTCCCGTTGTGCCAGAGGTATAGTTGAGTGAGATCGCATTCCATTCATCGTCAGGTAGCTGATAAGCGAAATCGGCGTCACCTTCATTGAGCAGCGCTTCGTACTCAATCTCCCCAATACCGTCTATTTCACCCAGAAACGCCACGTCGGCCACATCGATGATCAGCGGCTTATGTTCGAGCTTGGCAACGGCCTGCTGGATAACGTCAGCAAACTCGGGGTCCACCAGAATCGCCTTGGCTTCGCCATGCGCAAGCATGTAGCTGATCGCCTCAGCATCCAGGCGGATATTTAAGGTATTGAGCACACAGCCCGCTAGTGGCACGCCAAAATGCGCTTCAAACATAGCTGGAATATTAGGCAGCATGGCCGCCACCGTTTGACCCGGCTGAATACCACGCTGTTTGAGCGCAGAGGCAAGCTGGCGGCAGCGCGTCCAGGTTTCGCCCCAGGTGCGGCGAGTGCTGCCATGCACGATGGCGGGATAATCGGGGTAAATCGACGCGGAGCGCTCGATAAAGGTCAGCGGCGAAAGCGGCACGTGATTGGCAACGGTTTTGGGTAAGCCTTGCTCGAAGATAGCGCTCATAGTCGACTCCTACCTATTGTTATTAAAAGCGATCGTTTTAAATGCATGTTTTGATAGCCTACAAACAGCGCCGCCGCCTTTAAGGCGGCGGCGCGTAGCTATGTGATTCGCGTCAATGAATCTCAAAGTCGCTAAGGCATTGCATGCCCGCCTCAATGACCGCGCGCTGGGCACGGCCAACCGGCAGCCATTGAGTGATAGCAAACTCTGCGCTGCGCAGCTTGGCAGCGTAGAAAGGGTCGTCGCTGCCGTTATCAAGCGCAACTTGAGCACTGAGCGCCGCTTGCCCCATTTGCCAGGCGCACAGCACGTGCCCCGCTAAGCTGAGAAACGGCGTGGCGTAGGCCTGCACCGCGTCCGCCCCTTTTTCAGGGTCGGCGCCCTGCTTGAGCACTATCGCTTGGGCGGTTTTTAGATCGTCTAAGCCGGCGGCTAAGCCACTGCCTAACGCAGCAAGCGCAGGGTTCGCGTTGAGCTGTTCGACGGTAGTGGCAACGTCATCTAGCAGCGCAGTTAGCGCCTCGCCACCATCGCGTTGAAGCTTACGCCCTGCCAAATCAAGCGCCTGAATGCCATTAGTACCTTCGTAAATCGGAGCAATCCGCGCATCGCGCAGCAGCTGAGCTGCGCCGGTCTCTTCCACGTAGCCCATCCCTCCGTGCACCTGAATGCCCATGGACGCGATATCGACCGCCTGGTCAGTGGAAAAACTTTTAATCACCGGAATAAGAATATCGGCGCGGGCCTGTGCAGCGCTGCGCGTATCGCAGCTGTCTGCATGACGGGCTGTATCCAGCTCGGCGGCGCAATACAGCGCCAGTGCCCGCAATGCATCGGTACGCGAGCGCATTGAAAGCAGCATACGGCGCACGTCGAAATGATCGCTAATACTGCATTCAGCACCGCCACGCGATGCCGGCGCTCGCCCCTGACGACGCTCAAGCGCGTAGGCGAAGGCATGCTGGCAGGCACGCTCAGCCACGCCAATGCCCTGGACACCTACTTTGTGGCGAGCCTCGTTCATCATGGTAAACATATGATTCAGACCACGCCCTTCCTGGCCGACCAAGTAGCCAATCGCACCGCCATTTTCACCAAAGCTTAGCGTGCAGGTGGGGGAACCGTGAATGCCCAGCTTATGCTCAATGGATGCACAGGTGACGTCGTTGCGCTCTCCAAGCGAGCCGTCGTCATTGACCAAAAACTTGGGCACTAAAAACAGTGAAATGCCTTTATTGCCTT
Organism: Halomonas sp. AOP25-F1-15; assembly: GCF_052378675.1. Lineage (NCBI taxonomy): Bacteria > Pseudomonadati > Pseudomonadota > Gammaproteobacteria > Oceanospirillales > Halomonadaceae > Halomonas > Halomonas sp. AOP25-F1-15. The sequence continues at coordinate 77,986 of NZ_JBQSXV010000002.1, read as the reverse complement.
GCGGCGCATCGGGCTTTCGGGCCAGGACTAGATGAATGATATTGTCAGCGGCGTCGTGCTCGCCCCAGGTGATATAGATTTTCTGGCCGCTAATGCGGTAGTGATCGTTTTCGGGCACGGCGCGAGTGCGCACCTGGGAAAGGTCCGACCCCGCTTGGGATTCGGTAAGGTTCATCGTGCCCGTCCAACTACCTTCCACTAATTTGGGCAAGTAAGTGGATTGGAGGGCATCGCTGCCGTGGTGCGCCAGCGCCTCGATAGCGCCAGCGGTTAGCATGGGGCAAAGACCTAGCGCCATATTGGCACCGTGAAGCATTTCCTGAACGGCACTGGCCACCACTTCAGGCAAATTCTGCCCACCTAACGCCTCGGACACGCCAATACCGTTCCAGCCACCCTCTACATACGCCTGATAAGCCGCTGCAAAGCCATCCGGTGACGTCACGCTGCCGTCGGTATGACGCTTGGCACCCTGTCGATCACCGCTAGCATTTAGCGGCCCCCAGACATCGCCCGCAAGCTTTGCCGCTTCTTCAAGCACTGCCTCAACTAAATCGGGCGTAGCTTCTTCAAAGCCTGGCAGGCTTAGCGAGCGATGCGCGAGCAGCTCTTCGAGCACAAAGCGCAAGTCGCGTACGGGCGCAGCGTAAACATTCATGGCGAACCTCGGCAGAGAGTGAATCTGGGCGTTCTTAAACAATTGTTTGAAAGTAGCGCTACGATAGTAGTAATACTCTCGCCCAGACACCATTAGCCCAAGGTATCAGCCGCCGCCAATAATGCCTCTATATTGCGCTACTTGCGCACGCCCATCTGCTCCACGTCATCATAATAGGTGATATGACTTTCATCTTCGGCAGGCGGCCCTACCACGGGCTCAACGGCGTCAACATCCCATACCGCGTCGGACAAATCTTCCAGGTGCTCGTGCTCTAGCGCGCCCTGCATTAATTCTTCGGTCACCACTAGCTCGGCACCCGCTGCGGTCATTGGCGTTGTTGGCGTAAATGGAGCCACGGGCACCGGCGCTGGGCGAACATGGCGACGCCAGGAAAAGAACATGACGAGGAACAGGCTGAGCGAACCAAAAGCCCAGAATAGACCTGCGTCGCCTATCGCCGTCATGACCGGTGAAATCATTAGCGGGCTTAGCGTGGCGCCAATCGAATTGATCAACAGCAACCCCTGGCTCATACGCACTAAGGCGCCCGCGGGTGCACGGTCAGCGGCATGGCTAACGGCGACAGGGTAAAGGGCAAACACCCCGCCGCCGAGCAAGAACAGCAGCCCTGCTAACAGCGGTGTTGAGAGCGGCAGCCAGAGGATCGCCGCCGAGATCAATACACAGAAACCGCTAATCCCAATCAACACCATCTGACGGTCGTGGCGGTCCGACCAGCGGCCAATCGGATACTGCAGCAGCATGGCGCCCATAATCACCACGGCCATCATCTGCCCTACCTGGCTAACGCTCATACCGTTACGCTGCAAATAGAGCGGTAGCAGCGTATAGGCCGCCGCCACTACCATGCCCGAGCCCAAACTACCCATCACCCCGGTGGGTGTCAGCATAATCAAACGATGGGGAGGCAGCGGTTCGGCATGTTCCATGATCGGCGAGACACGGGGAATCATTGCCATTGGCAGGACGGATAGCGAGGCCAGCAAACCAATCACCATAAAGGGCGCGGTGACGCCCATGGCGTTAGTCACGCCTAGCAGTAGCTGGCCCAGGACCCCGGCGCCATATAGCGAAATCATATACAGCGCCAACAGGCGGCCGCGGACCTTTTGATCCCCGGCGGTCAGCAGCCAGCTTTCAATGACCAGATAAACGCCCACCGTCGCCCAGCCGCCAATCAGGCGTAGGCCAAACCAGGCCCATGGGTCGAAAAACAAGCCCTGCAGCAGCACCGTAACTGCGACGAGTGAGGCGAAACTACCGTAGGCACGAATGTGGCCAATGCGCAGCAACAGGCGATCATTCACCAGCGCACCCAGCGCTAAGCCGATAAAGTAAGCCGACGACACAATACCGATCACCGTGGCCGACTCACCGGCGGCGTCCAGACGCACGGTAATTAAGGTGGCAAGAAAACCGTTGCCAATCCCGAGAATGAATAGCCCTAACAGGGGCGCCAGCGCCATGGCTAATAGTTGCCGCGACATGAAAACCTCACCTTGCCTACAGGAGTGAAAAACACGCATGAAACATGTTGCCAAATGTGCTCAAAACCACCGTCATCTCACCTGGCACACCTAGTCAGGCTGGGGTATCGGCGCGCAATTATTGCCCTCAATGGTGCAAAGTCAATGCTTTTCGAATGCTTCGCTCACTCGCGCTGGCGGTTTCTAAACAATAACCGTGTCGGGGCCAGCAAATTCCACTACCAAATTATTCTCTTGTGCCCACCAGCGAAAGGTCGCTTCACTAAAAAAGCTAACGTGCGTGGGGTCGTTAATATAGTGCCAGTGGGATAAATAAACGCCCTAAAAAGCGTCGGCATCCCGTATCATGCGGCGAGTTTTGATGTTTATCGTATTCGGCTTTTGCAGCGACGGCGCTCAAATGCTGCTCCGGGGGGAACACATACCAGCGCGCACGTGGCACACTGGTAATAGTCACGACGCTGGTCCCTGTGGTAAAGCGCAGTGTGAGTTTCCGCGCATAGCGGGCAGCGGCGCATCATCGTATTCTCTGGCTTATCGCTATGGTTTAAGGAAAGAGGCATGCTAACAGGTCTGGATCATCTTGTTGTTACCGTCACGGACATGGGACGCGCGGTGGATTTTTACTCCCGCGTGCTAGGCTTAGACGTACGCTATCGCGATGCCCAGCGGGTCGATCTAATGCTTGGGGATACCGCGCTACGTCTGCATCAAACAGACACCGATATCGCCCCCGTCTCCGCAACGCCTACTCCCGGCAGCCTGGATTTATGCCTGCGCTGCCAGCTGCCGCTGGACGAATTTAAGCAGCATCTGGACGCCTTGACGATTGACGTGGAGCTTGGGCCTGTGGCTCGCCAGGGCGCCAACGGGCCGATTGAGTCAATTTATCTGCGCGACCCGGACGGCAACCTGCTGGAGATTTGCCGACCTTCTTCACGCTAAGCATTGGCCCGCGTTAATGCCAAGCCGGGGATCGCAAGGTATCATACGGCCCTTGAACAGCAGCCGCTGTGCTGGGTAATGCGCAGCGAGCTCTATGCACTTATACAGATTGATCGAAAGGAAACGCTATGCGTGATAATGCCAATGCGCCGCTTGAAGGCGAAATAATCAGCGAAGAACAGCGCCACCAGCCCGACACCACGCTGGCGATGGTTATTTATGCGCTTTATCTGGCCAGTTTTTTTCTCGGTTTTACGTCAGTTATCGGGGTGGTCATCGCCTATGTGTATAAAGGCAAAGGCCCTGCCTGGCTAGAAGAGCACTATCGCTACCAGATTCGCACCTTCTGGATAGGGCTGGTGTACGGCATCGTGTTTTCGCTCTTGACCTTCATACTGATCGGTTTTCCATTACTGTTGGCGCTCGGCGTATGGCTGATCATCCGCTGCGTTAAGGGCTTTAAAGGGCTGCAAGAGAAGCGTGCACCCACCAACGTAGATACTTGGCTGCTCTAATAATGACTCAGCACAGGTCTGAATCCGATGGGCGTTTCTCAAAAGCCAGTGCCATTAGCGGGCTTTGGCGTCATTTGTCAGGCTGGTCGCTCTCACGCCTGTGGCGGGTTTCCTCAGCGCTAGGGCCTCAGGTTTACCGCTTTAGCAAGCGTGAACGCTTTATCACAGAGCGCAACTTGGGCGTTGTTTACCCCCATTTTTCGACTGCCGAACGCAAGACGCTTGCCAGGCATAGCCTGCGCCACTCAACGGCAACCATGTTAGAGCTTGGGCATGCCTGGATGGCGGAGCCGGATAACGTTGAAGCGGGAATTTTGGCGGTCTATGGGCGTGACAAACTCGATAGCGCCCGGTCGCAAGGCCGTGGAGTGATTGTGCTAGCCCCGCACTTTGGTAACTGGGAAGTGCTCAACTTTTGGCTGTCGAGCCACTTCCCCTTTACCGCCATGTACGAGCCACCCAAAATTACCGCTTTAGACCCCATCATTCGCCATGGCCGAGAGCGTATGGGAGCAAGCCTAGTGCCGACGAATCCTCGCGGCGTCGCGGCATTACTCAAAGCGCTTAAGCGTAGCGAAGCTATTGGCATATTGCCCGACCAAGAACCCGACTGGGGCAGCGGTGTTTTCGCACCTTTTTTTGGTCGCGATGCCTACACCGCCACGCTGCTGCCAAAACTAGTGGCGCGTACCCAAGCAAGAGTCGTCACCGGCGTGGCGCTGCGCGTTCCTGGCAAAGGCTTTGAGATCCACTTTCTAGATGCCGACGAGCGCGTTTATAGCGCCGATGACGTGGAGTCTGCCACGGGGGTCAACGCTTGCGTAGAAAACGCCATTGCCCTGGACCCCGCGCAGTATCAGTGGGAGTACAAACGCTACCGTAAAGTGGTGCAAGAACAGCAGCAATTGCCCAACTTTCGCGACTTCCGACCGTATTGATAACGCCTCATTCTTACGGCAGATTACTCGTTATTGTCACGGGCATACACATCGTCTAAGCGCTCTATATCGTCCTCGCCCAGGTAGCTTCCCGACTGCACTTCGATCAATTCAAGAAGAATCTTGCCAGTGTTTTCCAGCCGGTGAAGCGCCCCGATGGGAATATAGGTCGACTGATTTTCACAGACTAAGAAACTCCGCTCTTCAATCGTCACCCGTGCCGTGCCGCTCACCACTACCCAGTGTTCAGCGCGGTGATGGTGGCGCTGCAACGACAGCCGCCCACCGGGTTTCACGGTAATGTGCTTCACCTGATAACGCTCGCCGCTATCCATCGCTTGAAAGCTTCCCCAAGGACGCTGAACCTGAGGCGCGCATTCAGGCTCGCGACGCCCCGCCAGAGAGAGTGCCGCCACCAGCTGTTTGACCTGCTGTGCCTGCTCACGGTGAGCGATTAATACGCTGTCAGATGTTTCCACGACAATCAGATTTTGCACACCCAGCGTTGCCACCAAGCGATGTTCGGCAATTACCAGCGAGTCCTGGGTATCGGTTAGCCAGGTATCGCCTTTGGCAGCGTTACCAGCTTCATCAGGCACTACCGTTGCCCACAGCGCATCAAAACTACCGATGTCGCTCCACTGCGCCCTCAGCGGCACCACCGCGGCGCGCTCGCAGTGTTCCATGACCGCATAGTCGATAGAGTCCCCCGGGCAGCGGCAAAATGCCTCTTCGCCCAGGCGCAGAAAATCTAAGTCGCGATGGGCCGAGCTAACCGCCTCCACGCAGGCCGCAAGCATCGTCGGCTGCAGGCGCTCTAACTGCTCTAAATAGCTTGAAGCACGCAGCAAAAACATGCCGCTGTTCCACAGGTAGTCGCCGCTTGCTACCAGCTTAGCGGCGCGCTCGGCGTCAGGCTTTTCGATAAATGCGGCAAGATGATGCCCCCCGTCTAAAGGCGCACCGCAGGCAATGTAGCCATAGCCAGTTTCAGGCTGGGTCGGCACGACGCCAAACGTCACCAGGTAGCCTGCTTCGGCGAGCGGCGTGGCAAGCGCAACGCTGTGCTGAAATGCGCCAACATCGCCTATTTCATGATCCGCCGGCAGCACCAGGAGTAGCGGATCATCGCCGGCTTGCCGCGCCAGCAATGCCGCACAGGCAATCGCGGGTGCGGTATTACGCCCTTCGGGCTCAAGCACCAGCGTGGCCGCTTGATTCATTTCGCGCAGCTGTTCGGCCATTAAGAACCGGTGGCTCTGATGCCCCATCAGCATCGGGGCTTTATCGGTCAGCCCGACTAAGCGCCTCAGCGTTTGCTGCAACAAACTCTGCGGCGACGTTAAGCGCAAAAATTGTTTAGGCATTTGCTCTCTTGATAGCGGCCAAAGCCGAGTGCCGCTACCACCGCTTAAAATTACCGGCTGAATCATGGTTCCATCCTTGTGGTCATCCTTGCATCAGAGCACGCGTTTTAGCGAATAGGCTCACCGAAATCGGCCTGTAACCAGTGACGCAGCTCGCTCATTCTAGGCGCATTTTCAGCCTGTTCGAGCGCAGGCAGCGTGCCGGGTACAAATCCGCGGGCGATAAACGGCGCCAGAAGCGCGGGGTCTGCACTGATGATATGCACCGGCACCGCCGCGCTAGCATTATCACCGGTAATTAACGGCGCAGCCTGATGATCACCAAGAACGATCATCAGCGTTTTGTCGTCCACCACCCGCTCCGCCCAGCGCCCGGTGACTTTTACAGCGTAGTCCACCGACCAAGCATAGTGATCGCGAATACGTTCGATGTCTTGCCACAGCACTTCTGGCGGGGCGCCGGCGTTTTCCCACGGTGCAAAAATGCGGCCATCCTCGATTAACGACCAGTCTTCAATGACCGGCAGTATCGGTGTCCAGGGCGCATGGCTAGAAATCAACGCCTGCTGGGCAAACACCGGCGAGTCGCCTAGCAGGTATTTTTGGGTGTAATCGAGAGTGAACTGGTCGGGCATAGTCACCCAGTTAAGGGCAGGGCCGGCGTAGTCGATATCGTTGGCGGCGGCTATTTCATCGAAACCGTAAATCTTGCCTTCCGGCCACGCCATGGTAATAGCGGGCATGACGGCTAGCGTGCGCTGCCCGGTGGCACGAAAATCATCAATCAACGTGGAATGGCCGCTGTCTAACATCAGCCGATACCACAACTGGTTGTCGATCCACCGGCCGCTGAGCGTGGTCGCGTGCGCCAGCCACGACTGCCCTCCGCGAATCGGGGCTTCTAACATACCCGACACGACGTGAATATCTCGCTTTTCTAAGCGCTGCTGCATCTCGGCAAGGATGGGCAGCAACACGTCAGCATAGCGCGGGTCATTCAGCGCCGAGATGCCGTAAGACTCAATGAAAGTCAGCAGCACATTATGTCCCTCAAGCCCTGGCAGGGCCTGGGCCTGCATAGGCGCATCTTCCAACTGCGCGATAAATTCACGGCGAGCAGCATGGGTATCAGTTACTTGCTGCCATTGAAAACGCGTGATGTTGACCAAAGGCAGGCGGGCGCTATCCACTAATCGCATACCGTTAAGCTCAAGCGCTGCACCGCCGGTCGCCATCACTAGCAGCGCTAATGCAACCACTCTGGGTATGCGCTTAGTAACGTAAGACGCTGGTGGCAGTAGCAGCCATGCCAAGCCCGCAGCAATACCCAGCAGCAAGCCGGCGCCGGCCAGCATTGCGCACACGGCCAAAAATTGCCCGAGATTACCTTCCAGCAAGTTATAAACCGCGCTCATTAAAGGCAAATCGAGATAGAGGTTGAGTGGCCTGGCAAAGGCCATATGCGTCGCGGCAGTTCCCAGGTTAGTTGCCGTTGCCAATACCACCCAGCTCACCAGCCCCACTGCCACGATGAGGCGAGCCCTGCCACGAGGAAGCAGCAGCATTAAAGGCGCGATGACCAACGCTTCCCAGGCAATCAGATGTGAGCTGATAGCACTAAAACGCCACCACAGCGGCGCGATGAGCAGCAGATTGAGCAGCAGTACCGTTGATAATAATCGAGTCATCGCATTCTCGTGTGTGTCTGCTTTAGCTTAAGATACCTAAGATAAGAGCTATCAGTGTCCTACCTTATTGAAAGGCAATAGACAGGCGCAAGGCATAGGGCTGCTGAAAAACACCATAATAATGTATGTCGAAAGGATTTCGCCCATGTGTGTTAGCAGCGTTAATAGAGGCAAGGTTGATAAAAACAAAGTTGGTAAAGACCGGGTTGGCAAAGACAGGGCTCGCAAAGACAGAGCTAGGAGAGTGCGGGCTGGCAAATTGACAGTGTTACTCGGCTGCACGATCGCATCGACTGCGTTTGCCGACGATGACCAGCACTTCAACGCGGTGATTGAACGTGCGCAACAGCTTGCTGAGAATACGTATCAAGCCCCTGAAGGAACGCTGCCTGATGCGCTGCGTGATATTAGTTACGATACCTATCGGCAAATTCGCTTTGATCCAGAGCATGCTTACTGGAAAGAAGAAAGCCCGTTTAACTTACAGCTATTTCACAGCGGCTTCCTTTTCCAAACCCCCATTGTGCTCAATGTTATTGAGAACGAGGGCATTGAAAACGACAGCGTAACCTCTCTGCCGTTTGCGCCCGAGGATTACAACTACGAAGGAAATGCTGAAGCGCTGAAGGAACAGGATTTATCGGGTAGCGGCCATGCGGGGTTCCGCCTGCATTATCCACTCAATAACGAAGAATACGCAGACGAAGTAGCGGTTTTCCTTGGCGCGAGCTATTTTCGCATCGTAGGACGCGACCAAGTGTATGGGCTTTCGACGCGGGGGCTGGCAATCGATACGGCGTCCCCCGACGGCGAAGAGTTTCCAGCATTCCGCGAATTTTGGTTTTATAAGCCCACTGCTGATGCCGATCACCTTGAGCTATTGGCACTGTTGGATAGCCCTTCTGTCAGCGGCGCCTATCGCTTTATTATCCGGCCCGGTGACGATACGCAGGTGGAAGTAGAAGCCGAGCTATTTGCGCGAGACGATATTGCCAAGCTAGGCGTTGCCCCACTCACCAGCATGTTTACTTATGGCGAAGCGAGCCGCGAGCGCCCGGACGATTTTCGCCCGCAGGTACACGACTCGGATGGGCTACTGATGCATACCGGTAGCGATGAGTGGATTTGGCGCCCGCTGAATAACCCTGATGATCTTCACACCTCGGTGTTTATTGACGCATCGCCACAGGGGTTTGGCCTCATGCAGCGCGAGCGCGACTTTAACCGCTACTTAGATACGGAGGCCCAGTATCATCGCCGTCCCAGCCAGTGGGTGGAGCCTTTAGACGACTGGGGCCCTGGTCACGTTGAGCTGGTTGAGATCCCCACTGCCGATGAAACTCACGACAACATTGTTGCCTTCTGGGTCGCCGATGACGCGCTGAAGGCCGGTGAGTCTCGCCGCCTGCACTACCGCACCTACACCCTCAATGCTCAGCCAGAAGACGCAATGCTTGGGCAAGTCATTCGCACCCGTCATGGCCGTGTCGGCATTATCGAGCAGGAAGGTTCAGCCTCGTCAGGACAGCGCCAGTTTATTATCGACTTCCAGGGTGGCGCGCTAGATGAGCTAACGGCCGACCAACCGGTTGAGCTAGATATCAGTATCCAAGACGGTGAGGTGCTGTTGCCTCAAGTCACCGCCCTACCTAATAAGGGCTGGCGCGCTAGCTTCAGACTCCCCGCCAGCGATCAGCCTAGCGATGTTAGCCTCAGACTGACCTTAAATGGCGAACCGGTTAGCGAAACCTGGAATTACGTGTGGTATCCGGATGTCTGACCCAAGCAACACAACGCTATCCCTTATCTGGCTCATCATCCGCTATAGGTCGTTCACGCTATGATTTACCACTGGCAAGCGCTTACCTCTTCACAACTCGCCGATATCGCCCAGCGCGACCCGGTGGCGGTACTGGTGCTCGGTGCCATAGAGCAGCATGGCACTCACCTGCCTTTAGCCACTGATCTCACTATTGGCCTAGGCCTTCAGGCGGCCATGCTGGAGCAGTTGAATGAATCGCTTAATGTCATTTGCCTACCGCCAATTTCCGTGGGCACCAGCGATGAGCATGCAAGTTTTCCCGGCACGCTGAGCTTGCCCACGCCGCTTGCTATTGCCACTCTGGAAGCCTATGGCGATAGCCTAGCCCAGACGGGCATTCGCCGCCTGGTACTGCTAAACAGCCATGGCGGTAACAAAGCGGTGATGGACATCGCCGGGCTAACGCTGCGGCGGCGATATGCCATGCGTGTGGTAAAAGCGACCTATACGCGGCTACCTCCTCTTGAAGACGGCATTGATGCTGAAGAACTACGCTATGGATTACACGGCGGACTGCTGGAGACCGCGATGATGCGGCACTTAGCACCATCGCTTGTGCAGCTTGATGACTACCAAGCCGCCCCCACCGCGGCGCCACAGGGCAACGCATTAGTCAGTGCAGAGGGCGCCGCGGCGTTTGCATGGCTAGCAGAAGACCTAAGTGCTCAGGGCGTGGCAGGTGATGCCACTCTCGCTAGCATTGAATTAGGCGAGCGGTTAGTACGCCACTACGCAAGCCAACTTGCCATGGTAGTAACAGAAACCGCCCAATTGCCACCGTTAGCAGAGCAAGAATAACGCTCTGACGAGCGGCGGTTGCGATTAGCGCTGGCTGCTTAACACATCGTCCAAGAGATGCCCGCCACGGGTTGCCTTAGCGTTTAGGTAGCGCTGATTGTGATCGGTAACGCTGCCGTAGAGCGCTTGGCGCGACACCACTTCGATGCCGCCTTGGCGCAGGGCGTCCATTTTCAGCGGATTATTGGTCAGCAGCTGCACCTGGTCGATTTTAAGGGCGCTGAGCATGTCCACCGCGACGCTATACTGGCGCTCATCATCGCCGAAACCCAGCACTTGGTCAGCATCGACCGTATCCAGCCCACCGTCTTGCAACGTATAGGCACGCAGCTTGTTAGCTAAACCAATGCCACGCCCTTCTTGAGCCAAATAGAGCAGCACACCGCCCCCCATGGCCTGAATATCCTTTACGGCATTGCGCAGCTGTTCACCGCAGTCACAGCGCAGGCTAGCGAAGAGATCTCCCGTTAAGCAGGCCGAATGCATACGCAGCGGCACCGCTGCTTCCCACTCTTCCGGCTTGCCAATGACCACGGCCACATGCTCGCGCAGGCCGTCAGGCTCACGAAAGAGCACGAAGCGGCTGTCGGCCGCTTCTTCCAACGGAATATGCGCTTCGCTCACCCGCTTAAGCATGCCCGGCACACCGGACAAGCACTGCTGAGCATCCTCGGCATTAACGGCTAACAGCCGCCCTTCGGCAAGCTGCTGCTCAATATCCGCGGCGGCTTTTTCACTCACAAACGCGCAGAGTGCTGCGGGTATGAGCAGGGCGCGACGCATGAGCGTCACCGCACCTACTTCCGCTAGCGCCGCTGGCTTTAAGCCCTTTAATCGCTCGCTGCCCGCTGACGGCTGATCTTCTGAGGTGGCTAAACGATGCAGTTCACCAGCGCCAATGTTCGCTGCTAGCGGTAAGCTTGCCGCCTCAGCGATGACCGCCACACCGATAGCCGCTAAGCGGTGGCGGGTAAGCACTAGTGAAGGGGGGCTACCGGCCAGCTGCGCAAGGGCATCTATCGACTCGCTGCCTTCCAGCGCCTGCACTAATAAACGCTGTTTGCCGGCATTAATCACCACGGGAAAACCACGACGAATATCGAAAATAGCGCGTTCAATCTGATACATGTTGGCCTCCTGGCTTCCTGGCGTGGGAGTTGTTATAGCTTGCGCTGGGCGCTGCTTGCTGCGAAGTGCTGACTCGAAGTGCTTGCTCTTAACCAAGCAGCGCCCGCATGATTAAGCGGACTTTTCATTACGGAGACGTCATGCCCGATCCCAACGTCAACACGGACGCTACCTCGCCAACCATCCATCAAGATAGCCGTATTGAGGCGGCTGATGCCTGGGAGTGGCTGCTGGCGCTGCGCTACTGTCGCGCCTGCTCGGTGATGATTAAGCTCACGCCTAGCGGCGAATGGGCAACGTCTCTGGCCGTTAGCGCTGACGCCCGCGAGCTGCTGGACTGCCTGGCGCCGCTGGCCAGCCAATCTCAATGGGTTGTCGCTCAGTTGGGCCAAAGCCTTGATGGCCGCATCGCAACGGAAAGCGGTCATTCGCACTATATCAACGGCCACGAAAGCTTGGTGCATCTGCATCGGCTGCGCGCCATGGTCGACGCCGTGGTGATCGGTGCGGGCACTGCCTGTGCCGACAACCCGCAGTTGACCGTGCGCCACGTTAGCGGCGAGCACCCGGCCCGCGTCGTGCTGGACCCTCGCGGGCGGGTACCCAGCAGTCTTGCCCTGATGCAAACCGATACCGCACCGACGCTGCATATTGTGGGGCCGGAGGTATCGGCGACGACGTCTCATTCCCACGTTGAGCGCTGCGTGCTGCCGCTGAACGCTAGCAGCCAGTTCAACCCTCAAGATGTCATTGCGCTGCTGGCCGAGAAAGGCTTGCATCGCGTGCTGGTGGAAGGTGGCGGCATTACCGTTTCTCAGTTCATCGAAGCGCACGCCGTTGACCGCTTGCATCTGCTCATCGCCCCGCTGCTGATTGGCTCCGGCAGGCCGGGGCTGAAAATGACGCCCATCGACACGCTTGATAAAGCGCTGCGTCCGCCCACGCGAACCTTCCGCTGCGGTGAGGACACCTTGTTCGACATGCTGCTGAGGGAGGCTGCTCCCTGAGGGCGACACCTTTTCACGACGGCTCAGCGCAACCCAGATACCCGGCAAACTGGCCAGCAGCACTAACACACCGTAAGCCAGCGATACCGCCACGCCCTGGGCTGCCGGCAAGCCCACCAGCGCCCAAACACCGGCCGCGGCACCTTCACGTAGCCCCCAGCCCGCGACCGAGAAAGGGATCACCATCGCTAAGAGTAATACCGGCGTGAGCGCGAGCAGCCGCAACACGGGTAGCTCAACGCCAATTGCACGGGCTGCGCAGACCATCACTAAGCCATAGCTCAAGACAATCATCAGCGACGAGAGCAGTTGCCGAGGCCATACGCCGCGTTGCAATAAGCCACGCTTAATATCGCGTGCTAAGGCTTGGCTCCAGTCTGGCAGCCGCCCAGACCAGGCGCTAAAGCGATGGCGCAGCAACAGCCCGCCGGCGATCGCTAAGGCTGGCCCTATCACTATGCTGAGGCCAACCACCGTGATCACGGGCATACCCAAGGCGGCATGCCAAAGCGGCGAAAACAGCAGCGCCGTTAGCGTTAATAGCACTAACGCTAGCTGGCCCGACGCACGTTCAATAATCACCGCCCGCCAGGCCTTGCCCCGGGACTGCGCTTGGCGGGCATGACGATGAGCGCGGCCTGCATCGCCTAGCACTCCTCCCGGCAACAGCTGATTGACTAACAGCGCGAGATAATACTCGCGCAGCGCATAGCCGAATCTCAGCGGCACGTTAATTAGCCCCGCGGTGAACTGCCAACGCCAAGCGCTGAGCATGATCTGTAGCGTACTGATAACAAACGCCAGGACTACCCAGCCGACAGAGAAACGCTGCACCTCATCAACGATCGCCCTAGGGTCAACCCACAGTGCGACTGCTCCCAGCAGGGCGACGCTGACAACGCCACGGTGAAGCCATGGGCTGCCTAACATCGCGTGTAGCTGCGTGCGGACTCTCGGCGCCTGGGCCATTGGTTTACGCCTCTTCCTGGGGCATGGCGAACAGATCACGATGCCCCACCCAGATACCTAATTCACCGCCAGCAACCGCCTGCTGACGATGCTGCAACCAGGCGGCAATACGTGCCGATGATTCAGGCACTTGTTCTGTTACGGCCAGCGCCCAGCCTTCCAACAGCGCCGACATCAACGGCAGCTGCTCGCGATTGCCAGCGCTTAGATGCCAAGGCGTTTCAGCTTGCTCAATGCGGTACTGCGCCTTTTCTAAGGCGGCGACTAACGCGTCATGGGCCTGGCCACCCAGCGCGGCACCTAGTCCTTTATCGCGCTGCTGGTGAGCCATAAACATCGCCAGCATCCAGTGATCTTCATCGTCTACTACCGGGGCGTCGAGGACATCCGTAAAGTACCACTCGCCGGTCACGCTTAAGGCAATCAATAGGGCCTGATGCTGATGAGCACAGCGAGTGACCAGTTCATCAATCCACTGCTGTGAAACCAAATCAAGCAGCGCTGACGCGGTCACTAGGTGTGAGTCGTTGATCGGCACATCGCTCAGCGGCTCAAGCGATACGCAGTGTGTTTCAACCGTTACGGGCAACCCCTGACAATCGCTAAACTCCACCACTCGCTGCTGGGCCTGCTCTAACAGCCCAGCGTCATGATCGATTAATTTCCAGCGCTGGTAGCTGCCCAGATGCGGGGCAAGAAAGCGCATATTGCTGCCTCGGCCGCAGCCAAGATCCGCTATGCGGGGTGATGCTGCACGCGCACTGAGCCACTCAGACGCCTGCATGGCCAGCGGTTGGCTGCGCGAGGCAATGTCAGCCTCTTCGCGCAGCGTCAACCAGTCTGCTGCAAACTGGCTGCCGGCACTAAAGCCAAGCGGAGCCCTCGGCGTGGTTAACGCAGCAGCAAAGTCAGCGCCTGCCGCCTGCCAGTCATTAAGGCTATGGCGTGCTTGCGCAGCGCCTTGACGAAGCTGATGGCGTAAATCGGGGTCACCGCAAAATCGATTAAGGGCATCTTGCAGCGCCTCGCTATCACCCGGCGGAACGCTCAAACCCGCCCCCGGCGGCAGCGTATCGCGCAGCGCACCACCGGTGGTGGTAATCACCGGCAGGCCGTGGGCCAGCGCCTCAGTAATCACCATGCCGTACCCTTCATACCAAGACGGCAACACGAGGGCGTGGGCACGCTGGTATGCTGCTTCAAGCGTTTCATCATCGCACTCACCGTGCAAGATTACTCGATCGGCAAGCTGATATTGCTCGATAAGCTGCTGAACGCGCTGGGTAAACGCAGCGTCGCGCGCACCGCCATAGCAGTCACATTGCCAGTTATCCCCCGCTACGCCTGCCAACGCCTGAACTAAAATATCCTGCCCTTTGCGAGGTGTTACCGTCGCCACACACAGTAGCCTCAGCGACTCGCCTGGCTCGTCGGCGCGACTTACCGGCGCTTGAGCGACTCCCGGCTCAACGACCGAAACATCGGCATTGAGCGGCATGGCGTAGTTCGTTGCCAGTTCCAGCACACGCCGAGCGGTAAAATGACTAGTGACGATAATGCGTGCCACGCCTGCAAGGGCCGCAAGTTCACTGCGATGAAAGCGCTGCTGATCCGCTTCGCTCAGACCCAGCTCATCACCTAACGGATGATGCAGCAGAGAGGTAATATCCAAGCGCTGCCCGTGTAGAGCGATCACCTCTGGCAATGCCCCCATGGCCAGCCCATCAATCACCACCGACGCCCCTTGTGGCAACGACTCAAGCGCTTGGGTGAGCTGCTGTGTTGCCTCGCTATCGGGATCAGGAAACGCACCAGAAAGGCCGATCACGTCGATCTCCCAGCCCTGCTCACGCAAGGCTGCGACGATGTGCGCATCGTAAAGATAGCCACCGGTGCGTTGCGCAGGGTCGCCAGCAACGATTAACGTGAAATGCCGACTCATAGCGCGCCTTCGAAGCTTGCCCAGGCCACATGAGACTCGTGGAGTTTGATTTCCATATGCGTAATACCACGGGCCGTCTGGCCCATTTCCCCCTCGCCAATCGCGCCGGCGAGCTTGTCAAAAATCGCCTTGGCCATAAATTCCGTGGTGGTGTTTTTGCCTGAGAACTCGGCTTCTTCGTCCAAATTGCGAAAGTTGTAGCCCGCAAGCACCTCTTTTACCGTTTCACTCGCCAGGCCAATATCGATCACGAGGCCATCTTCATCTAGCTCAGGGCGTTGAAAAACCACATCCACGACATAGGTCGCCCCATGCGTACGCTGGGCAGGGCCAAAAATCTCGCCTTTAAAGCTATGCGCAATCATAAAATGGTCACGGACGCATAAACGGTACATAGAGACTCCTTGTCATCAATAATTAGTTCTGAAATGTAGCTATGAAAAAATAGTTATAAAAAACAGCTATAAAAAAAGTTACGAATAGCGTAATCGGTGGCACAGCGCGGTGCTTCCTGACCCCAATAGATGCGGTGCAAGCGCGGGGAAATCGTGAAAGTCGCTTTCACCACTCACTAAAATGTCCAGCCGATCGTCGTCCAGCAAATTTAGCGCTAACGCTAAGCGGCGGCGATAGTCCCAGCGGGAAAGCAGTTTCGTAGGCAGTTGGCCGACTTGGCTAGCGCGAAGCGTCAAGCGCTGGGAATGAAAGGCGCCGCCCAAAGGCAATGTCACGTCATCTTCGCCGAACCAGCTCATCTCAATGAGTCGGCCCGCGTTACCCAGTAGGTCAAGCCCCTGACGCAGCCCGTCAGGGTGCCCGCTGGCGTGAATAACGCAGTCTTGATTGTGAGGGGCCTGGTCGGGAGTACTAAACGCCACCCCTAGGTGGGCGGCAACGGTCTCGCGCTCAGGGTTAATATCGATTAGGTGTACATTCACCCCGGGAATTTGGATGCACAAATACGCCACTAAAGCGCCTACTACGCCCGCGCCGATGACGCACACCTGCTCGCCCAGCATGGGCTCTGCGTCCCACACGCCGTTAATCGCCGTTTCCATATTGGCAGTCAGCACCGCGCGTTGAGCAGGCACATTTGCAGGAATGGCAACGACCGCCGAGGCGGGCACCACATAGTGATCTTGATGGGGAAACAGACAAAAAACGGATTTATTCAGCAGTTCATCGGGGCCATGCTCGACACGCCCAACGCTGCAGTAGCCGTATTTTACCGGGCCAGGAAACGTCCCTTTTTGAAAAGGAGCCTGCATGCGCGCAAACTCGCTCGCCGGTACACGGCCATTGAATACCAACGATTCGGTACCCCGGCTAATCCCACTGTACAAGGTGCGTACAAGCACTTCATCTTGCCCAGGGGGCTTGAGTATTTCACGCCGCATCTCGCCTTGCTGGGGGTTGGTCACCCAAAAGGCAGTGGCGTAGTCAGGCGCCAGCATAGCCATTCCTTTTCGTTGCGAGCTCAACCAACCCGAGCCCATGCTCATTCCATTGAATGCTACGTTTTATCGCTAGGCTGCGAACTAGCTAGTCTGCGAACTAACAACGTCTTGCACCATAAGCCCGTTAGCGTTGTCGCATAGCCAGTGGCCACCTTCAGAATAGTGTTCAATGGCTCACCTAATTCAGCGTAGCGCTTGGAAAGAAAATATTCGATTAACAATTTTTAAACACTTGATACTATCACTGCCTTCAACGTTAAGTTGCTCTATGTACAACCCTACCTTCTTCTACAAGAATGGTACATATAAAAATAGTTGCATCACTTACTTTAACTGCGGACAGCGACGCCGCTTCGTGAGCCAACATGCCGCTTTTCTCAAACGCGTCTTCCTGCACTCCGCACAAGTCGCTTTATACCGCTTTTGAGCTGCTTTTAGGCAGTCTGACATTAATCATCCTTGGCAATGCTTTGCCGTTACTTATGCTGGGCTCCAGCAACTGGTGGGTGGCCGGTGGTTTCTACGCGTTTATTTCTATACTGATTCTAATTTTCTGGCCCCACGGGGCGCTCGGATGGGCAAATCGCGTCACGCTGATACGCGCGGTGCTGGTGGCCATAGTGGCTGCTGGCTTGCTCGCAGGCGCTTTTAAAAACGCTATTTGGCAGTGGCTGTTGATTGCGGTAATAGCGTTGCTGCTTGACGGCGTGGACGGTTGGATCGCGCGATACACGTACAGCCACTCAACCTTTGGCGCGCGCTTTGACATGGAGCTAGACGCCCTGCTGATTATGCTGCTATGCGTCGGGCTGTGGGAGTTTGAATCGCTGGGCGCCTGGGTATTGCTCATTGGCGGCATGCGCTATCTGTTTGTGATGGCGGGCTGGCGATTCAAGTGGCTAACCGCCCCTCTGTTTGCCAGCTTTCGCCGCAAAGCAGTATGCGTATGGCAAGTGGCGGCGCTACTCCTAGCACTGACGCCGCTCAACTCGCCGCTAATGGCTAATTTACTAACGCTCAGCGCGTTAGTTTCGTTAGCTTATTCATTCGGGGTCGATGTACGTTGGCTCTACGCAAGATCTAAACCCTAAGCAGAGCTAATCGGCCAGCCGATTCTGAAGCGCATTTAACGCGTTAGTATCGGCCTCTAGCTCGCGGGTTGCGTCTTCTAGCTTGGCACGTCTTGTTTCAATATCGCCGGCATCGCCTTCACTGAGAGCCTCTTCAAGATCAGCCTGACGCTCTTGAACCTCCTCCTGGCTTTCCCGCACGTCCTTTGCAGCATCGTCTAGCACGCCTTCGTTGGTGCATTGGGCTTCTATAGCGTCTAACGCACGCTGCAAACCGTCAATACGATGTTGATTACCATGCTCACGGGCGTATTCAAGCTGTGCTTGAACGTCAGCTGTCTTGTCCTCACACAACATGTCCGTGGCATGTGCCAACGGCATGGTGACAACGCCTGCCATCATGATGAACCCGAGCATGGTTAATGATTGCTTTTGCATAGCTCTCTCCTGCCTGTTTTACGAATTTTCCTGGCTAATCATTTTACAGCACTGCCTTACGGCGCAAATGCGATATAGTTATCACAAAATACAATTTATTGCATAAAAGAAATATTCTATATTCTTTATAAGAATATAGAATCTCTTCAAAGCAAAATCTCTTCAAAGCATTGGACACCGCTCGCTATGAACATTCAGCAGTTACGCATCGTACGCGAGACCGTGCGTCAACACTTTAATCTGACAGAAGCCTCCAACGCGCTGTTCACGTCACAGTCTGGGGCCAGCAAGCATATCCGTGATTTAGAACAAGAGCTGGGCGTTGAGCTATTCGAACGGCGCGGCAAGCGTATTCTAGGGCTGACCGTGGCGGGCAGTACGCTAATTGATTGTATTGAGCGTATTTTGTTGGATGTCGAAAACCTCAAACGCTCGGCGCATCAGCTTACCCATGAGGATCAAGGCAGCCTGGCCATTGCGACGACGCATACCCAGGCCCGCTACGCCCTGCCACCGATTATCGCCCGTTTTAAAAAAATCTTTCCCAACGTGCACTTGGAGCTGCATCAGTGCAGCCCGGAGGAAATTGTCTCGTTATTAAAAGCGGGCAAGGTCGATATCGGCATTGCCACGGAAGCGCTTAACGAGGAAGGGCCGCTATTTGCCTGCTTCCCCTTCTACCATTGGTATCACGGCGTAGTAGTGCCTCAAGAACACCCGCTTAATGATGGATTACCACTGACGCTTGAGCGCATTACCGAGCATCCTATTGTGACGTACCACGAAGGATATACGGGTCGAAAGCGAATCGATACCGCGTTTTCGACAGCCGATGTCTACCCTGACATTGTGCTAACCGCGCTTGATGCGGATGTCATCAAAACTTACGTTGAGCTAGGCATGGGCGTTGGTTTGATCGCATCGATGGCTTATCACGAGCAGCGCGACCAGGGCTTAAAACTGCTGGATGCCAGCAGCTTATTTCCGCGCAACACCACCTATCTTGCGCTGAGGCGCGGCCACTTTTTACGCGGCTATGCCTATCAGTTTTTGAAGCTTTGCCGTGAAAACTTAGACGAAGAGACCGTCCAGAAGGTGCTAGCTGGCCGTCAGGATTAATCCACCTCTTAATCACAAAAAAACATAAGCAATCCATTTTTTATTCGTTAATTAGCATATAGAACCCCGTTAGGCTGCTCCCATCACATCAATAAACGATCGTTCAAGATCCGACTCTGGAGCAGCCTAACTATGCGAACTATCTCTTCATCAACCAGCTCTTCTTCAACTAGCTCTTCTTCCAGTATTTGGCAACTCTCCAAACTCACAGGCGCCGTTCTGCTGGCCGGCGCCGTGCTGGCGGTTACCTTTAGCACCACCGCCCAGGCTCAAAGTGAAAGCGTTGAGCTTCTCAACGTCTCTTACGACCCCACCCGTGAGTTCTATCGCGAATACAACGAACTGTTTGACGAATTTTGGCAAGCTGAGCACGGCCAATCTGTGACCGTTCGCCAGTCTCATGGTGGCTCAGGCTCGCAAGGCCGCGCCATCATCGACGGTATTGATGCAGATGTGGCGACACTGGCACTCGCTTACGATATTGACGCAATTCATGAACGTGCTGACTTAATTCCGCAAGACTGGCAGTCGCGCCTTCCTAATAACAGCTCTCCTTACACGTCCACCATCGTTCTACTGGTGAGAGAAGGTAACCCTAAAAACATTCAGGATTGGGATGACTTAGCCCAAGAAGGCATTGACGTCATTACGCCCAACCCGAAAACATCAGGCGGAGCACGCTGGAACTTCCTGGCGCTGTGGGGCTACGGCTTAGAGCAGTTCGATGGTGATGAACAGCAGACCTATGATTTCGTGCGCCAGGTATATGAAAACGTGCCGGTGCTCGACTCAGGTGCCCGCGGCGCGACCAACACCTTTGTCCAGCGCCGCATTGGCGATGTGTTTATCGCTTGGGAAAACGAAGCATTCTTGTCAGTGGAGCAGCTAGGACAGGGTGAGTACGAAATCATTGTGCCGTCTCAGAGCATTCTTGCTGAGCCACCCGTGACCGTGCTGGATGCCAACGTTGATCGTAAGGGCACCCGCGAAGTAGCAGAAGCTTATTTAGAACATCTCTATACCGATGAAGCCCAGCACTTAGCAGCTAAACACTACTACCGGCCAAGCAATCAGGAAATCTTGGCTGAGTATAGTGATGAGTTTCCAGCACTCGATCTTTTTACCATCGATGAGGTCTTCGGCGGCTGGCAAGAAGCCCAGCAGCGCTTCTTCAATGATGGCGGTGTATTTGACGACATTCTCGAAGCGATCAACACCCAGTAAATCGCGTGTAACCAACCTGCCAGGGGGCTATCGCCTCCCGGTATTTTAACGAGAAGCCACTATGTCGATCACCCCTGCCAAGCGTCGCGTCATCCCAGGGTTTGGTCTCACCATGGGGTTCACCCTGCTGTATATGGGGTTGGTGTTTCTGATCCCGGTGGGCGCCTTTTTGCTCTATACCACCACCATGAGCTGGGACACATTTTGGAGTGCGGTCACTCAGCGTCAGGTCGTCGCTTCCTACAAACTGTCTTTTGGCGGTTCCTTAATTGCCGCAACAATCAACTTGGTGTTTGGGGCATTGGTTGCCTGGGTATTGGTGCGTTACCGGTTTCCTGGTAAGCGTTTGGTCGATGCGCTGGTTGATCTACCGTTTGCCCTGCCAACGGCGGTAGCCGGTATCGCCCTAGTAACGCTCTACGCGAGCACCGGCTGGGTGGGGCAATACTTGGATGTGTTTGGCATTCGCATCGCCTACACACAGCTGGGCGTGGTGATTGCCCTTACTTATATCGGTTTACCGTTTGTGGTGCGTACCGTACAACCGGTGTTGGAAGACTTAGAAGCCGAGCTGGAAGAAGCCTCCGCAAGCCTGGGTGCTGACCGCCTCACCACCATACGTCGGGTTATTTTCCCCGCGCTATTCCCCGCCCTGCTCACCGGCTACGCACTGGCCTTCGCACGGGCGTTGGGCGAGTACGGCTCGGTGGTCTTTATCTCTGGCAATCTGCCATTTCGTACCGAAATTACCCCGCTATTGATCGTCGCCAAGGCTGAACAATACGACTACCACGGCGCAGCCGCTATCGGCACAGTCATGCTTGTCGCTGCATTTTTAATGCTGCTGGTCATTAACGGCCTGCAGTGGTGGGCCAGTCGGCGCCATGGATAACAGGAGTACGCCGTGACAACGTCATCAACGGTCATTGAGACCCATGACACTATCGCTAAACGCTGGCGACGCGCGACCGAAGAGCCCGCTTGGCTGCGAATCATCCTCATCACCATCGCCTTAATCTTCCTGGGTCTTTTTTTAGTGCTGCCGTTAACGGTCGTGCTTTACGGTGCCTTTGAACAAGGTATTGGCGTCTGGTACGGCGCGGTAAGCGACCCTGATGCGCTATCGGCGATTCGCTTAACGTTTCTCATCGTGGTCATTGTTGTACCGCTCAATACGCTGTTCGGCGTGGCGGCCGCTTGGTCTATCGCCAAGTTTGAGTTTCGCGGCAAGTCGATTTTAATTTCGCTCATCGACATGCCCTTTGCGATATCTCCCGTGGTGGTGGGCCTAATCTTCGTCATTTTGTTCGGCTCACAGGGTTGGCTTGGGCCTTGGCTCTCGGCTCACGATATGCGGATTATTTTCGCCATTCCTGGCATCGTCATCGTGATCGCTTTTGGCACTCTGCCGTTTGTTGCACGCGAGCTTATCCCGCTTATGCAGCAGCAGGGTAAAGAGGAAGAAGAGGCTTCTTTAACGCTGGGCGCCAACGGCTGGAAAACGTTCTGGTACGTCACGCTGCCCAATATCAAATGGGGGCTGATTTACGGCGTCATTCTGTGTAATGCCCGCGCAATGGGCGAGTTTGGCGCGGTGGCCGTTGTGTCTGGCCGCATTCGTGGTGAAACCAACACCATGCCGCTGCATATCGAAGTGCTTTACAACGAATACATGTTCACCGCCGCCTTTGCCGTCTCTTCGCTATTGACAGGCCTAGCGCTGGTCACCATCGCGATTAAAAGCGCCGTTGAGTGGAACGAAGAGCGCCGTCAGCGCATTGCCGCCGCATGACCCCCTTTAGCTCTTCACAGAGATAAGAGAGAGCCTTCATGAGCATCGAAATTGATCACGTTAACAAACACTTTCGCGACTTTGTGGCGGTAGATAATGTCAGCCTCACTTTCCGTGATGGCGAACTGACTGCCCTACTCGGCCCTTCTGGTTCGGGCAAAACCACTCTGCTGCGGATCATTGCCGGCCTTGAGCAACCCGATACCGGACGCATCCGCTTTCACGGCGAAGATACCACTGACCTGCACGTCAGTGAACGCGGCGTTGGCTTTGTATTTCAGCACTATGCGCTGTTCAAACATATGACCGTGTTTCAAAACGTGGCTTACGGACTCACCGTTCGGCCACGCAAAACCCGCCCCAGTAAAACCGAGATTAAGCAAAAGGTCATGCGGCTACTAGAGCTAGTGCAGCTGGACTGGACCGCACATCGTTATCCGCACCAGCTTTCTGGTGGCCAGCGCCAGCGCATAGCGTTGGCTCGCGCGCTGGCGGTCGAACCTAAAGTGCTGCTGCTGGATGAGCCTTTCGGCGCGCTGGATGCCAAGGTACGCGCAGAGCTTCGCCGCTGGCTACGCAGGCTCCACGACGATATCCACGTTACCAGCGTTTTCGTCACTCACGACCAGGAAGAGGCGTTGGAAGTCTCTGATCGCGTCGTCGTCATGAATAAAGGCCGCGTTGAGCAAGATGGCTCGCCAGAGGAGGTCTATGACCACCCTGCCAATCCTTTCGTTTACCAGTTTTTAGGTAACGTGAACCTGTTTCATGCACGGGTTCATGACGGCGTTGCACGCATTGGCGATGTGCAGCTGCCGGCACCGGAATTTGCAGGCTATAAGAATGAGCTAGGCCAGGCCTACGTGCGACCCCATGAAATCGAAGTGTTTGCTGGGCGTGAGCATGCTGATGCTTTGCATGCCAAAATCGAGCTGGTCTCGGTTGTCGGTCCCACCGTTCGGCTTGAACTGCGTACCAATAACAGCGAAGCGCTGATCCACGCTGAACTCACCAAGCACCGCTTTCGCGCGTTAGGACTAGCCCAAAATGGAGATGCTTGGATTCGCCCGATGTACAGCCGTATTTTCTTGCCTGATGAACGTGTTTCAAACGGTTAAGCATTTAATGGGCAGATTTCGTCGCTGGTGCGAGCGCCACCAGCGACCAGCCCCCATGGCACCAAACAAATCAAAACTCCCCCCCTGGCTTGGGCCTCGTGACATTATGGATTGGATCGATGGGCCTTGAGTAGAAATAAACGATACAGTTCACGGGATACTTCTCAACGTTTAGGTACTTATCAGCGGCTAAAACCATCATTCAATGTCTATTGTCCAATTACGCTTAGCATTACAGAGTGGTGTGGTTATACTCTCTGTCAGAACAGATCTGTTAGTAATGATCGATTATATTAAGTCATGCCATCATGAGAGCTTCCCTGCTCTCACTAACCACTGATTTAAAAAGCATGTGCACCGTGGAGCGACTCAAGAGCTTCCACCTTTAACGTGCTCAACAAACCATGCGTGCGCTCCCTCGGACGAGGAAGTGGTACGTTAATCGTATGCAGTATCGTACCTGGATGACTTCCCATCACTAATACCCGATCCGCCAGATACAGCGACTCATCGATATCGTGGGTAACCAGCAAGATAGCAATGCTATGGGAGTCGGCAATCGACAGTAGCAAATCCTGCAACCGCATCCTCGTAAATGCATCCACCGCGCTAAACGGCTCATCCAGTAGCAGTACATCTGGCCGCGAATATAATCCTCTCGCAATCGCAACACGCTGAGCCATTCCACCGGATAACTGCTTTGGCAGCGCTCTCTCCCACCCTACCAATCCCACCTCAGAGAGCAGTTCATGCGCTCGTCCGATATCAGCCCGCTTACCATCAGAAAAGCTGACATTTTCCTCCACTGTAAGCCACGGCATCAGGCGAGGCTCTTGGAAAATAAAGGCGACCCGACGCATGCTCTGTTGCTGACGTGCGTGCTCAAGAAGTCTTACCCGACCGACAAAATCGCGATCCAGGCCCGATGCGATTCTTAGCAATGTGCTTTTCCCGCAGCCGCTGGGGCCTAGCAACGCAACAACTTCCCGGGGCTTAATCCCCACATGAACATGATCAAGGATTAGCGTATCGCCAAAGCGCTTCTCATGAACATCAAGTCTCAATACATCTGTCATTATGTCTGCCGCTCCTCAATGGGCTGTGCTAAAAGCATCTCGCCAGCGTAGGCTGCGCTCTTCGACAAACTTCAAAAGGGTATCGGTTAATTTGCCCATTACCGCCAATGAGGCGATGGCAATAAGCACCAGATCAGGTCGAGAGACCTCTCTACCATCGGTTAGCAAATATCCTATTCCCTGGGTGGCGGCTAATAGTTCAGCGGCAACGACACATAACCATGCCATCGACAGGCCGTTTCGTAGCCCCGTAAATAGATAAGGCTGGGCGGCGGGCACAAAGATACGCCGAATTTTATCAAGGTGGGAGAAGTGGTACATATCCCCCACCTCGACAAGTTTGCGATCAACGTTACGAATACCGGCGACCAAACTCATATAAACAGGAAAGAAAGAACCTATGGCAATGAGGGTAATTTTGGAAGTCTCACCAATACCTAGCCAAATTAGCAGTAAAGGTACCCAAGCAAGCCCGGGTACAGCCCTTAGCGCCTGAAACGTTGGATCTACATACGCCTCGATTGAACCGCTAATGCCTACCAGCGCGCCGAGCACTAGTGCCAATACCGCACCGCATATAAATCCTGCAAAGACACGCCCGGTGCTAGCTGCAATGTGCTGCCACAATGCCCCTTCTGCTAATTCCACCAGCGTGGCTGCCAACTCACTAGGAGCTGGCATTATATAAGAAGGCACCAATCCACTACGCACTACCGCTTCCAGTAGAGCTATTAAAAACATCGGAAGCAGCCATCCTCGCCAGCGGCGCCTACCCCGTGCCACGTTTTTGAGCATGGGTCGGGGACGGGCCTGTCCGCTATCTGCATTCGAAGCATCGCGCACGTCACTATGCGATGGAACCACGCGTGTCATGGTGACTCTACCTCAAGTAGCTTATCGATTAAGGTTGCATCGACCAGGCTATCCAAGGCGTCCTCTACATCTGCATTGCGACGTAAGATGCCATCTGCTTGGAGTAGTGGAATGACAGGCTCAATGGCTGCAATAAATCGTTCATCTGGAATGGGCGAATCGAAGTTATAACGTGCCAGTTGGAGTTGAATAACCTCAACCGGCAGTTGTGTCTCATCGGCCACTAACTGTGCGGTTTCACCAGGGTTATCAATGATCCATTGGCGAGCACGCTCATACGTTTTCAGCACGAGAGTGACGACATCGGGGTAGTCACGCAGAAAGCTTTCGGTGGTATTAAGCGATGCACCCAGCCCAAACTCAGGATTACGATAAATAAAGCGGTTACCAGCGAGCTCAGCTGAAGCCATATGAGGATCCAAACCGGCCCAAACATCCACACGCGCCTGCTCAAGTACCGTTTTTCCATCGGGATGCTGCAAATGGACGATGTTGATATCACCAGGCTCAAGCTGATTGGCCTCCAATGCACGGAGTAAAAAGAAGTACGGATCCGTCCCCTTGGTAGCTGCTACGGTTTTACCTTCAATATCTGCAATTGATGTAATACTTGAATTTTCAGTCACCATTAACGCACTGGGCTCAGCCCATAAATAGCTATAAATTGTTTTAACCGGCTGCCCATTGGCACGACTAATAAAAGCAGAAATGCTTGATGTAAGAGCAAAACTAGTTGCTCGACTATTGAGAAACTCCAATGAATTATTACTACCGCGAGAGTGAACCCAGTTGACCTTTACATCATGGTTTTCCAATGCTTCTTCTAGCCACCCATGGTTTTTAATAATCAAACTTTGAGGAGAGTAATATGCATAGTCCAGACTTAACTGATCAGGGTAGCTTACCTCCGCCGAGGCTGTAGACACGCCAAGCGTCGACGTAGCTATTATTACAGCAGCCAATGAAAAGAGTTTTACTTTTTTAGCTTTCACTTCTTTTTCTCCACAACAACTAGGAAGGATCAAGGGGAGAAAACATAGTCATCAAGTTCAGCACTCGAGACAAATCACTTAACATGATAAAGGTATCAAAAAGCCTATATAACAAAAGTAAAAAAGCCCCGGCACAGAGCAGGGGCTTTTAAAATTCAAAAAACAACAATAATAAAACCATGGAGTCTCTGATTAACGTTGACATCCACTCATGTAGCATTAATGTGATGCTGCTTATATAACTTGGAATCCATGAGTCCCATCTTTCTCCAACTGCGCGACTAAACCAAACTCCCAATCCAGATAGGCCTGCATGGCCTCTTCGGGGTTATCCGTACCCTCATATGGGCGCCGGTAGCGGTCGATCAGCGGTGACAATGCTTCACCAGATCCCGTTTCTTCCGGCAATCCCACTCTTCGCCAAGCTGCATTGCCACCCTCCAGCACAACCACCTTATAGGGCACTTGCTGGGCCAACTCTTGCCGGGCGAAACGGGCTAAGCGGTCACTGCCACAGGTTAAAACGATAACCTGTGGCTGGGGCAGGGCTTTTACTTGGGAGACCACATCCGTACGCAGCACCCATTTAGCACTAGGAATGTGGCCTTTTTGATAGCGCTGATACGTCGTAAGATCGAAAATCGTTACTCCGCTTTCACCCAGCAGTATCGCTAGGCTTTCCGCCGTCACCACGTCGGCAGACTGCACCGGCGGATACCGGCGTTTTTCATTGCCTGACTCTGTGAAATGACTAGGTTCGACGCCCTCAAGCACATAGACCTCCCACCCCATTTGCGCCAGCCAAGATGCCGTCATGTTGGCACGTACGCCATCGTCGTCTACCAGCACCACCCTGGCGCCTCTCACCGCCGCATGATGATCCGTCTCTTGAACTAACTGACCTCCTGGTGCAGAGAAGGCGTCAGGAAAATGCCCTGCAGTAAATTCATCAGGGGTTCGTACGTCGAATAGATAGGTGGTGCGAGCCGGCTCTTGCTGCAAAGCAGAAAGCTGCTCTAGCGTGGCTCTTTTAACCAAGGTTTGATCCGCCAACGCGCGCGCAGAGGTCGCCGCCGCTAAACGCGTTTCATCACTAACCGGCTGGAAACACCGGGACTGGCAATACTCAAGCGTTTGCCCCGCTAGTACCCAACCGATAGTGCCATTGCGCAGCGCCGCCACTTGATTGGGGATGCCCGCGTTAATTAACGACTGGGTACCAATAAGGCTACGCGTACGCCCGGCACAATTAACGATCACTTGGGTAGAGAGGTTGGGGGCAAGCTCTTTTATACGCAACGCAAGCTCCGCACCAGGCACGCTAATGCTCGTCGGAATACTCATGGTTTGATACTCATCAAAGCGACGCGCGTCTAGCACCACCACATCAGCATTAGAGTCGAGCAATACTTTCACTTCTTCCGCGGTCAAAGAGGGCGTATGCCTTACAGACTCAACCAGTTCTCCAAACGCTTTGCTAGGAGAATTAACGTCATGAAAAATTTCACCCCCCGCTGCCTCCCATCCCTTTAGGCCGCCCTCAAGAAGCGCCACATCACTATATCCCCATATAGAAAGCTTTTGATAAGCCTGCTCTGCCAGCCCCTCACCGTTGTCATACACCACTACCGGTGTACTGAAACTAGGGACCCGAGTTAAAACCTCCAGTTCGAGGCGAGACAGGGGAATATTGGTAGCAAAGAGTGGGTGCCCTTCTGCAAACAGGGCTTCTTCACGGACATCGATAATGGCGATTTCTTGAGACTGCAACAAAGCCTCTTTAATCCTGAAAAAACCTTTGAGCGGGTAAAGCGACATACCGCCTCCTTATTAAAAATGGGGTAACTAGCAACGACATAACCAATAACATGAAACGCCTTTATTTCATTAAAACACCACCTATTCATTAATTTATTATTTTTTATTGAATAAGCTTTTCTCTTTTAACTATTTAAGCAGACGGCCAGCCTATTGCTAGCATAAAACCACCACTGAACCAGCTTAGCATTGCCACTTTTATAGATTTTTTTGTTTGCCACTTTCATTGGAGTGCCTCTCGATGGCTATTGTTTCTAAACGATTAATATCACACAGGCTCGCCGACACTGCGCTGCCCTGGGCAGTGCCTATAACACTCATACTGCTGTGGCAGCTTGCGGTCACTTTCGGATGGATTTCTAACCGCATTATGCCTGCCCCGCTGGCCGTTCTTGAAGCAGGCTGGAGACTGACCGCCTCGGGTGAAATTTTTTATCACTTAGGCATCAGTTTTCAGCGCGCGGCGCTAGGGTTTGTGATTGGAGGAGGCATAGGGCTCGGGCTTGGCCTGATCAGCGGGCTGTCTCATTGGGGCGAAAAATTATTGGATAGCACCGTGCAAATGATTCGCAACATCCCACATCTGGCACTGGTTCCGCTGGTCATTCTCTGGTTTGGCATTGATGAAACAGCCAAGATCTTTCTCGTGGTATTGGGTACGGCCTTTCCCATTTACCTCAACACCTTCCATGGCATTCGCAATATTGACTCCAACCTGATGGAGATGGCGCGCAGCTACGGCCTGTCTGGCTGGCCGCTCTTTACCACCGTGATTTTACCGGGTGCCATGTCGTCAATCCTGGTGGGCATGCGTTACTCGCTTGGGTTGATGTGGCTAACGCTTATCGTGGCGGAAACTATTTCAGCCAGTGAAGGCATTGGTTATCTCGCCATGAATGCTCGTGAATTTTTGCAAACCGACGTCGTCGTGCTCGCCATTGTGCTCTATGCGTTACTAGGCAAGTTAGCTGATGAAGCTGCCCGCTTCCTAGAGCGTCGCTGGCTGCGCTGGCACCCCGCCTATGTTAAGAGAGACTGAACATGAGCTTTTCTACCTATTCAGAAACAACGACGTCAGTTAAAGAGCGCGCTGCCAGCAGTGCTCGCACCTCCCTCTCTTCGTCGAAAGGAGGTACGCATTTACACCTCAAGGGTGTGGTTAAAAAGTTTGGTGAGCTAGAGGTACTTAAAGGCATCGACCTGGAGATCGAGAACGGCCAGTTCATTGCTATCGTGGGTCGTAGCGGATGCGGAAAAAGTACGCTACTCCGCCTGATTGCCGGATTAGATCGCCACAATGCGGGCACCTTAAGTGCCGATGGCCATGCTGACCTCGCCTCCACGGATATCCGTTTAATGTTTCAGGATGACCGGCTGCTGCCCTGGAAATCCGTTATCGACAACATTGGGATTGGCCTTAAAGGCGACTGGAAGCCTCGCGCGTTAAGAGTATTAGAAGAGGTCGGCCTTTCCGACAAAGCCGATGTGTGGCCCGCCAAACTTTCAGGTGGACAACGCCAGCGTGTTGCCCTCGCACGTGCACTTATTCATCAGCCGCAGCTACTGCTACTGGATGAACCTCTTGGTGCGCTGGATGCACTCACCAGAATCGAGATGCAGCGCCTCATTGAGCGATTATGGCAACAGCATGGTTTCACCGTATTACTGGTTACCCACGACGTTCAGGAAGCTGTGCAACTGGCGGACCGCGTGATTGTTCTGGAACAAGGGCAAATTGGCATGGATAAGGCAGTAGATCTTGCCAGACCCCGCGAACAAGCCAGCGCTGATGTCACTGCCATTGAAGGAAAAGTACTGAAACGCGTCTTAAGCCAATAACAACCATCTGACCTTACCCCTTAGCTTTTCTCATAACCCCAAAGCACACGGAATGTGCCCATTAAGGAATAACTCCATGAAACCTTTCGCTCTGCCACTCGCCTTTAAACGAACCGCCATCGTGGGGGCTTTAGCAACAGCCACACTACTTCAAGCACCGCTTACCCTGGCCGAAGAGTTACGTATTGGCTATCAGCGCTCGTCTACTCTGATGAGTGTTTTAAGGAATAACAATTCGCTTGAAGAGAAACTCGCTGAGCAGGGCGTCACCATCAACTGGTACGAATTCACCAGCGGCTTACCGATGCTTGAGTCTTTAAATGTTGGCAATATCGACATCAGCGCTGATGTCGCTGATACCGTGCCGATTTTTGCCCAAGCGGCCGGCGCCGACCTCACCTTCTATGCCAGTGAAGCCCCCTCGCCTGCCGGTCAGGCACTGATCGTTCTCGAAGACAGCGACATAGAAACATTGGAAGACCTCGCCGGTAAGCGAATTACCGTGACACGTGGCGCGGGCAACCATTACTTACTGATTGCCGCCCTTGAAAGCGTTGGCCTCACGTTGGATGACGTACGCGTCTCCTATTTGCCACCTGCCGATGCCCGTGCTGCCTTTGCCCAAGGCAATGTAGACGCCTGGATTGCGTGGGAACCCTTCCTCTCTGCCTCCCGCGCAACCCTTGAGACTCGCACTATCACAGATGGAAGCGACGGGTTGGCCAGCTACACACGTTATTACCTGGCAGCCACGCCCTATGTAGAGGCGAACCCTGAGGCGATATCAACCGTTTATGAAGCGCTAAACGAAGCGGGCAACTGGGTAAACGAGAACTCAGAAGAAGCCGCCGAGCTGTTAGCACCGCTCTGGGGCAATCTTGACCCTGACATTGTACAAACGGCCAACCTAAATCGTAGCTATGACGTTCAGCCTGTCACGCTGGAAGGCCTTGGAGAGCAACAGAAAATTGCTGATGCCTTCTTCGCCGCGGAGATTCTGCCTCATGCCGTTGATGCAACGGACTCGCCCATTTGGCAACCAGGAGAATAAGATGACCGCATCTTCTGTCGCGTCCCAAACAGCAGCGCCTGTCAAAAAAGGGAAGTTTCTGTGGTTTTTACCCACTCATGGAGATGGGCACTATTTGGGAACGGCCCAAGGAGGCCGCGAAGTCAGCCTTGGCTACCTTAAGCAAATTGCCCAAGCAGCAGACCAACTCGGCTTTTACGGGGTTCTTCTTCCCACCGGCCGAAGCTGCGAAGATTCCTGGGTGATTGCCTCCGCTCTGGTACCCACCACCGAGCGCTTGCGCTTTCTCGTTGCGGTGCGCCCGGGGTTGCAGTCGCCCACCGTGGCAGCTCGTATGACCGCAACCCTTGACCGCATTTCCAATGGCCGATTGCTGATCAATGTAGTGACCGGAGGCGATCCCGTTGAGAATAAGGGCGATGGCATCTTCCTGCCCCACGACCAACGGTATGAAGTTACCCGGGAGTTCCTGGACGTTTACCGTCGCTTGCTTGCCGGTGAAAATGTTACCTATCAGGGTAAGCATATCCACATTGAAGAGGGCCAACTGATTTTTGAACCGGCTCAAACGCCCTACCCACCACTATATTTTGGTGGTTCATCGGTAGCAGGTATCGAAGTAGCGGCGGATATCGTTGATAAATATCTCACCTGGGGTGAGCCACCGGCACAAGTGGCCGACAAAATTGCTACCGTGCGTGAAGCAGCCAACAAGGCGGGCCGTGAATTAACGTTTGGCATCCGGCTGCATGTCATTGTACGCGACACGGATGAAGAAGCATGGGCAGCGGCGGATAAACTCATTGAGCATGTGGATGATGAGACCATTGCCGCTGCACAGAAGACGTTTTCACGTATGGATTCCGAAGGCCAGCGCCGGATGGCCGCCCTACACGGTGGGCGGCGGGATAAACTTGAGGTCAGCCCCAACCTATGGGCAGGGGTGGGCCTGGTGCGCGGC
Organism: Halomonas sp. AOP25-F1-15; assembly: GCF_052378675.1. NCBI lineage: Bacteria > Pseudomonadati > Pseudomonadota > Gammaproteobacteria > Oceanospirillales > Halomonadaceae > Halomonas > Halomonas sp. AOP25-F1-15. The sequence continues at coordinate 45,891 of NZ_JBQSXV010000002.1, read as the reverse complement.
GGCGCAGGCACCGCATTAGTGGGTAGCTCTGAAACCGTGGCCGAGCGTATTCGAGAATATATGGCGGTGGGCGTCGATACCTTTATTTTCTCAGGTTACCCACACTTGGAAGAGGCCTACCACTTTGGTGAAAAGGTACTTCCACTGCTGCCAAAAGACCACGAGCCGCCACCCGAACTCGACACTCTTCGCGCAGCGGTGCGCGGCGAAATAGTTGCTAACAGTACCAAGCCTCGCTAAACAAACACTTTTTAACTCAGGACTCAATATGCCTCTTTTCTCAAAGAGGCATATTTTTTATTTATCTTTATTTCTTAATAAGCTTTTCATTTATCCTTATTTACCAGCCATTGTTATTTTCTCCCCGTACGACATACTCTTTTTAATTGCAGCAATTTCAATCTGGGAGATTTAAGGATGACGTCATTAAACAAACACTATCTGATAGTGCCCGGTTGGAATGGCTCTGGTTCGGATCACTGGCAAAGCCATTGGCAAACACAGCTGCTTAATAGCTCACGTACACATGTTAATAGTTGGAGCCACCCTCAATTAAATGATTGGGTTTCATCACTTGAACATGCTATTGCTCAGGCCAAGGGGCCTATTGTCCTGATTGCTCACAGCCTTGGGTGCGTTACTGTAGCGCATTGGGCAGCCACAAGGCCAAACTTAAGGACCAAGATACAAGGCGCCTTGCTCGTCGCACCTGCTGACGTAGAACGAGGGAGTGTAAATCAGAGCTTGGCGGCGTTTGGCCCTATTCCCTTAACGCCATTACCTTTTCCCAGTTTGGTAGTCGGGTCTACCAACGACCATACCGCGAGTCTCGAACGTATTCAGCATTTTGCTAACGAATGGAAAAGCGCTCTACATATTATCCGCGATGCAGGTCATATTAATAGTGCATCAGGGCATACGCATTGGAGTGACGGTCTTCGCTTACTAAAGTGCTTTAATTATTATCGCGAGCTACATAGTGATCAGCGACGCAGTGCTTAATGTCTTTTGCTAAAAAATCATAGTCTTCTCCTTTCTCCTTCAGCGTCATCTTTCATCCCTCGTTAAGAGGGATTTTTTATCATCTTACTTATGTCTTATTTATGAATATCAACATCTAAAATACTTCCTAAGCTTTTATTTATAAATAGATGATCATTTACAGAAGCACTTCCGATGCGCAATCACTAACCACCCTGCATTGATTTATAAACACTTATTAAGGATAAGGACTTACGATGAAACTTCGCTCATTATTACTTTCTTCAGCACTCATAGCGGTTGCAACGGCCTCCTATGCCGATAATGTGGTACGCATTGGTACAACGTCTGGGGTTACGTCAGATTCACTGCTAGCGCTCAGTGATGAAATTAGTGAACAAGGTATTGACCTTCAAGTCATTGAATTTAGCAACTGGACGCTCCCCAATGAAGCGCTTAACAATGGCGATATCGATCTCAACTTTTTCCAGCACCAAGCCTTTTTAGATAACGCGATCGACCAGCGTGGCTATGAGCTCAGCATGTTGGGGCTGGGGTTATTGCAAAATATTGGTATCTACTCCAATACCCTCACCGCATTGGAGGATATTCCCGAAGGAGCCCGGGTGGCGGTTGCCAGTGATCCTGTCAATCAAGGGCGGGGGCTATTGCTACTTCAGCGCGCAGGATTAATCGAATTAAGTGATAGTGATGCCATTGGCGCTACCGTGCACGATATTACCTCGAATCCCCATCACCTCCGTTTCCATGAAATTGATGGACCACAAATCATACGCAGCCTGGATGATGTGGATTTAGCCGTTTCATGGCCCAGCCAATTTGTGAATGCAGGGCGTTCGGAGCAAGCTGGCGAGGCGCTTCTTTATTCAGGGATTGACGATACCTTCTACGCCATTGGCTTTGTGGCCCAGGAGAGCCGAACGGATGACGCTCTTCTTCTGGATGTCATTAACCAATTCCAAACGTCTCCTGCCGTAAGGGAAACCATTGATGCCAGCTATGGCGGCAACCCTGATCTCTATACGCTCCCCTGGGTAGAGTAGTTACTTATGAGCTCATCACCCACTACTGCCTCAGCGGATGGCTCCTTAATGGAGCCTCTCCCCATTGTCGCCGACCGTGTTCGTATTATCCGTAGTGACGAGGAAGCAATCTCCACGGCACATGCACTTGCCAAGCGCTTCGCACAGGAAGCCGCCACTCGCGATGCTGAACGGCGGCTGCCCTGGAAAGAAATTAATGAGTTTTCTTACAGCGGCTTAGGCGGAATAACCGTACCACGCGAATACGGCGGGGCGGATGTCTCTTATCAAACCGTTGCGGAGGTTTTTCGCCTTTTGAGTGCTGCTGACCCCGCTTTGGGTCAAATTCCTCAAAACCAGTTTGGCGTAATCGGCGTAGTGAAAGAGCTGGCTAGCGAAGAGCAGAAAGCGCACTGGTTTGACCTCGTCTTGAAAGGTCAGCGATTTGGCAACGCAGGGCCAGAGCGGGGAACCAAAACCATTCTGCATCAGCGCACACGCATTGCTGAACAGCAAGGCCAAGATAACCTCAGCCTTAATGGCACACGCTTCTACTCCACCGGCGCACTCTATGCCCACTGGATTCCTACCCGCGCTCTGGATGAACAGGGCCGTGCTGTACTGGCTTTTGTGCCACGCTCAGCGCCAGGCGTAGACGTTATCGACGACTGGTCGGCCTTTGGTCAACGTATCACGGCCAGTGGCACCGTCACGTTTAACGACGTTCAGGTTCCCTTGGAACATACCCTGGCGGTGTGGAAAATCGCCAATAAGCCTGGGCTGAGCGGGCCATCTTCACAGCTCATTCAGGCCGCTATTGATGAAGGCATTGCCAGTAACGCTATCGACGATGCTATTCAGTTTGTGCGCGAACACGCCCGCCCCTGGACAGATTCCGGCGTTGCTCGCGCCAGCGATGACCCTTATATCATTCATGCATTTGGCCGCCTGAAAATCGACCTCCATGCCGCCAACGCAGTGCTTCAGGAAGCTGCCGCGACGCTTGATGAGATCGCTAGCCAGCCGATTGACGATAAAGGCAGTGCAAGAGCTTCCGTTGCGGTGGCAGAAGCGAAAATTCTCACCACGGAAGTAGCGCTTGAAGCCAGTGAGCGACTCTTTGAGCTTGCCGGGGCATCTGCCACCCGCGCCAAGCACAACTTGGATCGCCATTGGCGTAACGCGCGTACCCACACCCTGCACGACCCGGTTCGCTGGAAATATCACTTACTCGGCAACTACTACCTCAATGACGTGCTACCCGCGCGCCATCAATGGAATTAAGGGAGCAACCATGACTCGAGCTACCCTCTCGTCTCCTCAAGCAAACCGCGCGGGGTTGATCATCAGCGATCAGCAAGCGATTGCGGCCGCGCACATCCTCGCTAGACGTTTTGAACAGCAAGCAGCTAAGCGTGATAAAGAACGCCTCCTGCCTTGGCAAGAGCTTGATGAATTTACGAAAAGCGGCCTATGGGCGATCACCGTACCAGCTGACTATGGTGGCTCAGAGCTAAGTAGTGACGCACTTACTCAAGTAATGGCCATCATTGCTGCAGCCGATGGCTCCATCGCCCAAATCCCCCAAAACCACTTTTATGCCCTTGAGGTGTTGCGCGTAGGCGGCAGTGAAGCACAAAAGCGCTTCTTCTATTCAGAGGTCATCCGCGGTAAGCGATTGGGTAATGCACTAGCGGAAATAGGTCATAAGGATTACAAACGCCGCACCAGATTGTACAGAGACGCCAGTCATCAGTGGCGCGTCAATGGACAAAAATTTTACTGCACCGGCGCTCTTTATGCCCATTGGATACCCACTCTAGTGGTGGATGAAGCAGGCCGCCAGCAGCTGGTTTTCATTCCCAAATCAGCACACGGAGTCACCATTACCGACGACTGGGACGGCTTTGGCCAACGCCTCACGGGAAGTGGATCAGTACAGCTGGAGAACGTTTTGGTAGACCCCTTATGGGTAGTGCCGTTTACCGACTCCTTTGAACGGCCCACCGCTATCGGCCCCTTTGCCCAGTTGATGCACGCCGCGATTGATTTGGGCATTGCTCAAGGCGCTTTCGCCGCCACACTGGCGTTCGTCAAACAGCATGCTAGGCCTTGGATTGATGCAGGCGTAGAGCAGGCAAACGAAGACCCGCTGTTAATTGAGCGGGTAGGAAATCTCTCCGTGCGCCTAAAAGCGGCAAAGAGCCTGCTTAAACGAGCGGCTGGCAGCGTTGCCATTGCCCAGAAAACGCCCGATGACGACAGCGTGGCGCAAGCCTCCATCGATGTCGCCGAGGCGAAAGTACTCACCACCGAGGTTTCATTGTTGGCGGGTTCACAGTTATTCGAGCTATCCGGCACGGGGGCAACGTTGGATAACCGGCAGTTAGATCGCTTCTGGCGTAATGCCCGCACACATACCTTACATGACCCTGCACGCTGGAAGCTGCACGCAATAGGCAATTTCTACCTCAATGATCAACGCCCACCCCGTCACGGAGCTATCTAAACGATGCCAATGCCCAAAAAACATATTCTGCTTAATGCGTTCAACATGAACAGTGTGGGCCATATCAATCACGGGTTATGGACTCACCCAAGGGATAACTCGTCAGACTACAACACGCTGGAATACTGGACAGAGTTGGCAAAGACTCTGGAGCGCGGCCTGTTTGATGGCCTGTTTATTGCCGATATCATCGGGGTGTACGACGTTTATCAAAATAGTGTTGAAACGACGTTGCGAGAGTCAGTACAGCTGCCTCTCAATGACCCTGCCGTACTCGTCTCGGCGATGGCTGCAGTGACACAGCATTTAGGCTTCGGCATTACCGCCAACTTAAGTTTTGAGCCGCCCTATCTCTTTGCTCGCCGCATGTCGACACTCGATCACCTCACCCGTGGCCGCATCGGTTGGAATATCGTCACAGGATATCTCGATAGCGGTTCTAAAGCAGCCGGTCTCCATGGACTAGCCCCTCATGATGAGCGCTATGACCGCGCGGACGATTACTTAGAACTTCTCTACAAGCTATGGGAAGGCAGCTGGGAAGAAGGTGCCGTACTGCGCGACCGCCAGGCTCGCGTGTTTAGCGACCCCGCGAAAGTGCACAAAATCATTCATCAAGGCCCTTACTACCAGATGGAAGGCTACCACCTAAGTGAACCTTCCCTACAGCGCACGCCGGTACTTTATCAGGCAGGCAGTTCAACCCGTGGGCAACAGTTTGCCGCCCGCCATGCAGAAGCCGTGTTTATCAGCGCCCAGGATAAGGGTGAGGCAAAACGGGCAGTGGATAGCCTGCGTCGTGAAGCCGTTGAAGCGGGGCGCAAAGCTGACGATATCAAAATCTTCGCGGGCATTGCGATGATTACGGGCACTAACCAACAGGAGGCGAAGGATAAGTACGATGATTACCGCCGCTATGCCAGCCCCGAAGCAGGACTTGCCCACTTTTCTAGCAGCGTCGGCATCGATTTTGATCGCTTTGAGATGGATGAGCCGATTCACTACGGCAACAGCAATGCCATTCAGTCGGCGGCGAGCAGTGCCCAAGCCAACGCCATGACCAAGCGTAAGTTACTGGAACGTTTCAAGCTAGGCAGTCGCTACCCCACCCTAGTAGGCGACCCCTCCAATATCGCCGATGAACTTGAGTCATGGATCACTGACGTCGGCATTGATGGGTTCAACGTATCGCGCACGGTCACACCGGAAAGCTTTGACGATATTGCCGATCTCATCGTGCCGGAGCTGCAAAATCGCGGTGTCTACAAAACCAGCTACCAGGAAGGCAGCCTACGCCACAAACTCTTTAGTGCCGGGGACCGTCTTCCTGACTACCACGCTGGAGCTCAGTATCGTCGTCTAAATAGCCACCTCAACATTCAACAGGTTTCAGAGGAAACGATCACCGAAGAGCACTGGGTTAAACAAGAGGAATAATAGATAGCGAAGCAAAACCCAAGCTCGTAGCGATATTTAATACGAGCCTGGGTAAGTCATAATAAGAAGTGCTATCGCTTAGCCTAGCAATGATAGGATTGTGAATTTAGGTATTCTAAGTATCTACCGACTGCCGCAGTACCGCCTGAGTAATCCTGCTACCTGGAGGTACATCGCGGGTTAGCCAAACGTTGCCGCCAATCACAGCGCCGCGACCAATGGTGATACGGCCAAGAATGGTGGCACCGGCATAGGTCACCACGTCGTCTTCCACAATGGGGTGGCGTGGCTCGCCGTTGGTGAGTGCACCCTGATCGTCTTCATCGAATCTTACCGCTACTAGCGTCACCGCCTGATAAAGGCGTACCCGCTCACCAATGACCGCCGTTTCACCAACCACAACCCCCGTGCCGTGGTCGATAAAGAAATGGCTGCCAATTGTTGCGCCAGGATGAATATCAATACCTGTCACCGAGTGGGCTTTTCGGCAATGATTCTGGCGAGGATCCTCAGCCCTTCCACATAGAACACATTTGCTATGCGATGATGAATAATTGCCAATAGCCCTGGGTAACAAAGCAAAATTTCGTCTACCGAGGACGCTGCCGGGTCGCCGCGATAGGCAGCTATCACGTCCTGATCCAATTGCCGACGCAGTGCAGGCAGCATGGTGGCAACGCCGGACAAATTCGTTCGCTTTGCAATCTTGAGCCTGGGGTTCCAGGCGCGGCTGCTGGCAACTCAGTTCTAAACGCACCTGGGTAACCAGAATATTCAACGCGTGACCAAGCTGATGCCCCACATAAAAATCTTCACTCTCCTGTTTGAGATCGAAGGGTCCTAAACGCATGGGAAATAAGATGCCGCATAAGGCATCAATCACCTCATGTATATGGCGGTGAGCAGGAAGCTCCCGGGTGCCCAGGTCGGTCTCCCGGCCTTGGCGCTCGCGCCACTCGTGCCTTAACCTGGCGTAACTCTGTCACCACACTGTCTAATGGCCAAGGAGATGGCTCATTGTGGTCTTTTTCACTCATCTCAGCGTGGGCCTCTTCTGTTTCAAGCCTTGATAGTTTGCCCTGACTACGAATAAGACGTCGGCACTGGATACTGGTCCAGCAGTGCCCACCGGCCTAGATCGCGTATTTTATAATCCATCGGATCATGGAGTGTATGGGTGCGTGCATTGCGCCAAAAACGATCCAGCCCCAAAGGCCGCGCAGTCGCCCTCGCACCTGCAATATCAAACAACCGGCTGCTAGCATCCAAAGCCGCTTGGTGCGCCACGACTTTCGCCTCTGCAATGGCAATCGCGGCCTCACCCCGGTTTTCGGCACTAATAGCGGTACGTTTCACAAAGTGGCGCTGGGCTATATCGCCTGCTATATCGGCCAATACTTGAGCACTACGCAGCTTGACCCATAGTTCACCAAAGTGGCGCTGAAGGTAGGGGTCATCTTGCGCTTGAGCTGCGTCAGAGGCTAACCAAGGTCGCCCATGCTCAAGCGTAAAGCGCTTAGCCTCCTCAAACGCCCCTTCGGCAATGCCGACGTATAGATTGACTAACACTAACTGGGCTAAACAGGCGCGAAACTGAGCCGGCGGGGACCACGCAAAACCAGGCGGTAGCAGGACTTCGCGCTCTAGCACTTCCACCTGCTCGAAACTCACGGTACCGCTATCGGTTTGCCGCTGACCGATAGCGTCCCAATCATCATGCACGGTAATGCCAGGGCGGTGAGTGGGCAACGCCGCAATCACTAGACTTTGGGTCGGCTCATGCCACGCTGAGACGGTCAGATAGTCTGATCCTTTTGCTCCCGAGCAGAACCCCTTCTTGCCTTGCAGGATAAAGCCGCCACCATCGCGTTCGGTAGCGACTGTGCGCTTATCCAGCGGGTTAAGGGTATTGCCCCAGAAAAGATGTTCTTGAGCAGTGGCGGCTAAAAGTCGCTGCTGCTGGTGTTGATTGCCGTAAAGTAATACCGACCCCACTTGCAGGTGGTGGAAAGCAAACACATGGGCAAGTGCTGAATCCACCCTGGCTAAGCGTCTGACCACTTGATAAACAAGTGACCATGGCTGCCCCTGACCGCCATACTCAGTGGGTACAGCAAGCGTCAACAAACCGCTGTCACGAATCAGCTCGCGCTCAAAAGAGGCATGCCCACCCAGGCGATCACGCTCAACGGCACTTTCGGCTAGGCGCGCTGCCAACTGATCAGCAATGGTCAGCCAATGCTGCTGATCATCGCTCGACAGAACGTCTCGCTTGGGATCCACCGCTCTCAATCGTTCAGACTGATCTGGATAGGCATTTCCAATGCTCATGCGGCCACTCTCCTCAATGCATTAATGCAAAAACCAGAAAAAAGAACCATCAAACGGTAAAACGCAGGCCCAGGCACCCTGAGGCTCAATCGCCGTTAGTGGGTAAGGATACGGTGTATTACTCATCGCTAGGCCGCCATACCACAGAAGCGATATCCAACTCGTGGGGAATAAGCTCCAATTCAAAGAAGGTATCGGCGATATCCTGCTGCTGAGCAATCACTTCATCAGACAGATATTGAGCACCGTAGCTTGCGCGATTCGCGGCTACATACACCACATCCGGATCAAGGCCGATGGAAGGGGCTAGCAGCTCAGCCACTTCACGCAGGTTATCAGCTGCCCAGCTATCTAGTTCCTGTAGCTCTTGTACAATCTCTTCAACAACATGCGGGTACTGCTCTACCAATGGCCCTGCGGCAATATAAAACTCATGGTTACTGACTAAATCGGTACCGTCGGTCAGAATACGTGTTCCTAATGCATCTTCGGCAGCAGCCAAGTAGGGTTCCCAAATGACCCAGGCATCGACGCTGCCTCGCTCAAATGCTGCGCGCGCATCCGAAGGGGTTAAAAAGGCAGTGCGAATATCGTGGATCGATAGCCCGGCATCCTGTAGCGCACGTACCAACAGGTAATGGACATTAGAACCACGGTTTAGCGCAACGCGCTTGCCTTCCAGCTCGGTCACACTTTGGATAGGCGAATCTTCGTGCACAAGAATCGCTTCTGCTTGAGGCGCTGGGGGCTGGTGGGCCACATAAACAAGATCCGCCCCGGCAGCTTGGGCAAAGACCGGCGGTGTTTCACCTACCGTGCCAAAATCAATGCTGCCTACATTAAGGGCTTCCAGCATTTGTGGGCCAGCAGGAAACTCCGTCCAGGTGACATTGATATTACGATCAGAAAATCGTTCTTCCAGCGCTTGACGCTCTTTGAGCAGTACCAACGTGCCATACTTTTGGAAACCAATACGCAAGGTTTCAGGGTCATCGGCAGCCAATAATGAGTGAGGCAAGAAGGCCAACACTCCCGACAGTACGGCGGCAGATAAGGCCGATTGTTTGATCATAATAGAGCCCATCCAAGAAAATTAAGCGTAGGCAACAGAGCGCTGGTAGGCACTCGCTGATGCCGAACTCTGACTGGGGAGCGTTTCAATCAGCTCTTCAATAGAGCGACTGATCCGAGCGCTTGCCTCCTCCCCCACCTGATAGCGCGTTTCACCATCAAGCGTGAGCTGTTTCGCGTTGACGTAGACACCGCCCAACACATTGCTGGCCCCTAACGCTGACAACACCGGCTTTAACGCGTAATCGATCACCAGTAGATGACTGTCAGAGCCGCCGTTGGCAAGAGGCAACACTACTTTGCCTTTCAGCCCACGCTCAGGTATTAAATCCAGCAGCAGCTTAAGTGCCCCTGAAAAGCAGGCCTGGTAAACGGGCGTTGCCAACACAACCGCATCTGCCTTGGCGATCGCCTCTCGGTAGCGAACAATTTGAGGGGCTGTAAAATCAGCAAAAAACACTTCATTACCGTCAAACTCATTAACGTTGAATACGTCTGTTTCGATCCCTTTTTCTTGTAGCTCGCTGTTAATAAAGTCGATTAACGCTGCGGTACGTGACAAACGGCCTGGGCTTCCTGCAATTAGTACAACACTCATAACAAGCTCCTTATTCAACAAATAGCTAAGATGTCATGGATAGAAACAGTGATTTAAGAGGCTGATTCCTGAGGCGTGCGCGTAGCTCTCGCATCAAAAGCACCGCCTGTAAATACGCCCTCTTCTGTCACCGCCTGTTTACCGGGCAACAAAGGGAAGACGAGTTCAGCGAAGCGGATCGCCTCTTCAAGATGCGGATAACCCGAGAGCACAAACGTATCCACGCCCAAATCCGCGTACTCTTTCAAACGCTGCGCCACCGTTTCCGGGTCACCCACCAACGCCGTACCTGCTCCGCCTCTTACCAGCCCGACACCTGCCCAAAGATCAGGGCTTATCTCGAGCTTATCGCGCCTTCCACCGTGCAGCTCGGCCATGCGCCGCTGCCCAACGGAATCCATGCGGGAAAAATTCTCTTGAGCTTTTTGAATGGTTTCGTCATCGAGACTGGCAATCAGCTTATCTGCCGCCTGCCACGCCTCTTCGCGGGTTTCTCTCACAATCACATGGAGGCGCACGCCAAATTTTACCTCGCGCCCGTACTTGGCTGCGGCTGCACGTACCTCAGCGATTTTTTCCGCGACAGCGGCAGGGGGTTCGCCCCAAGTTAGATAGGCATCAACATGCTTTGCGGCTAATTGATGAGCGGCGGGGGAAGATCCGCCAAAATAAAGCGGTGGATAAGGCTTCTGGACAGGATCAAAAAAATTCTTGGCTCCTTCAATCTGAAAGTATTTGCCCTGATGATCAACACTTTCGCCTTCCAACAGGCGCTTCCAAACCGTTAGAAATTCATCGGCCACTTCATAGCGCTCGTCATGGGTCAAGTGAACCCCTTCGGCCGCCAGCTCAGCGGCATCGCCACCCGGCACTACATTGAGCAACAACCTGCCTTTTAACGCCTGATCCAGCGTTGCCGCCTGGCGAGCGGAGGCAGTAGGGCCTGAAATAGAGGTGCGCAAAGCCACCAATAATTTAATCCGCTGAGTGACGGGTACTAAACTTGAAGCCACCACCCAAGGGTCTAGGCAGCTGGATCCCGTAGGAATGAGTAAGCCATCATAACCATGGTGTTCTGCGGCAACCGCTATTTGCTGCAAATAAGCGTTGCTGGGTGGCCGCCCACTACCTTTACCCAAATAACGCGTATCGCCAGACGTAGGCAAAAACCAGAAAATATCTAAACTCATCGCGTCATCATCCTGTCAATAACCTGTAGCCAGGTTGCAAGGGGCATTAAGCACTGATTACCAACAGCATAAAGAAATGGATAAAAGCCACACAAATCACTTTATTAGATATAAATATTAAGAACACAAAAAGCCAGTCTAACGCCATCAAATTTCCGACCACTTTTATTTTAACTATTCGCATCACAAGCCTTCTCAGGCTATATAGCCTCCGCTACTAAACCCCACCTTATCAATAAAAAAACCAATCAATTTCTTATGAAAAATACATTTAACTAAAAAACCTATCACTAAAAACAATTTGCTAATCATGAATTACAAAGCATCCATAACTATTTTTAAGCATCGGCATAGTGATTTATGGTCTTGCATTACTAACCATGACTGAGTACATCATTATGCGACCCCCCCCTCTCACTCGCTTTTTCTCTTTTGCCCAAGCTAGAAAATACTGGCTTACCAGCCTTTTATTGCCCTTTACCGCTATTTCACAGGTCAAAGCTGAAGACGTTAAAATTGGTGTTGTTTCAAATGGACTGATTGTCGATTCGATCTATGTCGCGGCTGACCTTGCAAAAGAACAAGGTATCAACGTTGAAGTGATTGAATTTAGCGACTGGGTTCTTCCTAATACCGCCGTGCTAAATAAAGATATCGATATCAACTACTTTCAGCATGAACCTTTTCTGACCAATGCCGAGGAGGAGCGCGGCTTTGATTTAATCCCTCTTGCCTACGGGGTTGAGGGCTTAATGGGCATTTACTCAAAGGAATTTGATAAAGCAGAAGACATACCGGCGGGTAGCACCATTGCAGTAGCCGATGACCCAGTTAATCAGGGCCGAGGATTGCTGCTTTTAGAGCAAGCTGGATTAATAACCTTGCCTGAAGGCATTGGCTACCATGCCAGTCTGTACGATATTGAAGACAATCCGTTGGATCTGTCTTTTGTAGAGCTACCAGGGCCACAGTTACCTCGCGCGTTTGAAGATGTTGCCGCTATTCTTAGCTACCCACATTACATAAAATCTTCCGGGGTGACTGATCCTGCAGATGCACTGCTATTTCATATTGACGATACGCATACTTTCGCGCTGCGTTTCGTTGTGCATCCTGATAACGAAGATGCTCCCGCTATTCATCAGTTCATTTCAATCTACCAGCAGGCGCCTGAAGTAAAGGCCTCTCTTGAAGAAGCCTTCGGCGATAGCTCGCTGTATCAATTGGCATGGGAATACTTTCCTCCCTTGGAGCTGAGTGAATGAATATTGCCGTTGCCCCCTATCGTAAGATAGCCCCTTCGGGGGCTGCTTATAGCCAAAAAACGTCTCCCCGTCCCCCTCTGCATCTGAGACTTGAAGGTGTCAGTAAAACCTATGTATCTGGTCAGCGGCGTGTGGAGGCGCTTAAAGATATCAATTTGGATATTTACCAGGGAGAGATCTTCGGCATTATAGGGAGGAGTGGTGCGGGTAAATCAAGCCTGATACGCACGCTGAATCGCCTTGAAGATGCCACTACCGGTAAAGTGCTGATTAATGGCGTCGATATCCAATCCCTCGATACAGGTGGTCTCGTTATACTACGCCGCCGCATTGGGATGATTTTTCAGCACTTTAATCTGCTCTCTTCAGCGACCGTATTTGAAAATTTAGCGCTTCCGCTTAAAGCGGCGGGCATTCGTGATAAGAAGCGCATCCGGCAACGGGCACAAGAGCTTCTGCGCTTAGTGGGCCTAGAGGGAAAAGAAGATGTTTACCCCTCTCGCCTTTCCGGTGGACAAAAACAGCGCGTTGGCATTGCCCGTGCGCTGATGCTAGACCCAGAAATTCTGCTATGCGACGAAGCGACCTCGGCACTCGACCCTGAAACGACGCAATCCATTTTGAGCCTCATCAAAGAGATTAATAAAACGCTAAAATTGACCGTCGTACTGATTACTCACGAGATGTCAGTGATTAGTCAAATATGTGACCGTGTGGCGGTACTTGAAGATGGCGCGCTGGCTGAACTAGGGCCTGTTTGGCGCGTGTTCGGGCGCCCTGAACACGAAGCCACTCAGGCGTTACTGGCGCCATTAAAACCTAAAGTAGCTGACGATATTGTTCAGGCGATATCTGCTACGCCGGCGAATAGCACTTCCAGAGCGATTGTTAAGTTGTTTTTCGATGGAACCGCCGCCACCTACCTGCCCCTGGGCATCCTTAGCCAGCGTTTAGGCGGCGACCTCAGGCTGCTGCAGAGTGGCATTGGTCGACTTCAAGGCCATCCACAAGGCGAGCTGCTTGTCAGCCTGCCCTACCAGCAACACGAGCTAGCACAACGCCTCGAAACTATTAATGACCTTATCTCAACCGTGGAGGTACTCGGCTATGCTGTCCCAGCGAATGCTTGATGCACTTTGGCAAGCTTTTCTCGATACGCTTTATATGGTGGGTGTATCAGCGGCGATTGTATGGTTTGTGGGTATTCCACTGGCCATTATTTTGGTGACCACCGCCAGGGGGAAAATTTTTGAAGCCCCGCTGGTTAATAGAGTGCTAGGCAGCATTGTCAACGGCTTCCGCGCCACACCCTTTATCATTTTACTGGTTGCGCTGATCCCGCTTACCCGCTTGATTACTGGTACAACCATTGGCATTTGGGCAGCCGTTGTGCCTATTACTGTGAGCGCGACGCCTTTCTTTGCTCGCATTGCTGAAGTCAGTCTGCGCGAAGTCAGCTCAGGGGTGATTGAGGCTGCCCAGGCGATGGGTTGCCAAAAGCGCCATATCATTTTCAACGTTCTTCTGCCTGAGGCCTTACCGGGGATTATCGGCGGCTTCACCATCACGCTTGTAGCCATGATTTCTGCCTCTGCCATGGCAGGTGCCATCGGTGCAGGCGGGTTAGGCGACTTAGCTATTCGTTATGGCTACCAGCGCTACGATACCACCGTAATGCTTGCCGTTATTGCCATTCTTATTGCCATTGTTGCCATCATCCAGTATGCCGGTGACCGCTATGTTTACCTTTTAAAAAACAGGTAGGCCAATGTTTCTAACTCTTAATTAAGGTAGGCACCCAATCCATTCAGAAAAAGTTTTGGGGAAAGAGCATAGCTTCACCAAGGCGCTGGAGTAGTATCTTCAGCGTAGTGCTAACGAGGAAACATGATGACAAACAAGCGTCGCGGAGCAACCCCCCAACACCTCCCGGAAACGGGCCGCAAAAGCCTGTTTGTAAACCGCGGTTTTACCCGCGATCGAGCTTTCCCATACTGAAAGCCAGGCACTGCTTGAGTTTCTGTATCGCCATCAGGAAGCACCGGAATTCACCGTACGCCTAAATACTTTGGCTATCAGGGACAACCGCTGCACCCAGCACCGCGCCATTTTTGACTATGCGGGCCAAGCCCGCCGTGGTGAACGCGTTACCGTTAAAGGCGACCGACCTTATGTCAGTGAAACCGCTGCTGAAATCGAATGGGGACTCGTCGGGTAACGAGTATTGCTTTGCCGCTTACCAAAAATATAAATGCTAGTACACCTACATAAGGCTGAAGGATGGACCTTGAACGATCGGTCGCTGCTAAACTAGCCCAACGCTGCCCAATCGCTGGAGACACTTAATGACACGGACCCACCATTTAAAGCCAACGTTTCAATTACGCTTGGTGCTGCATCGTGACGTGATTATTGGGCCGGGCAAAGCAGAACTGCTAGAAATGGTTAGCCAGACAGGTTCAATTTCAGCCGCTGGCCGCGCACTCAAGATGAGCTACAAAAAAGCCTGGCAGCTCATCGATACTATGAACAACCACTTTCCATCCCCTCTTGTATCGACCAGCTCTGGCGGTAACGAGCGCGGCGGTGCTCATCTCACGGAGCTTGGCAAGCAGGTGCTGACTCACTACCGTGCGTTGGAACGCCAGCTCTCGCTGGAGGACTCGACTGACGCTCAGGCGCTGCTTTCGCTATTGGCCCCGGCCAGCCATCCCAATCCCTGAACGTGCTTATTATCGTATTGAGCTAGTGAGCCGTTTTGTGTAATCTCCGCTATATCCATATGGAAATAACGGAATTAATACAATGCTTACACATGCAATGAATCGCCGTTTATTAGCCACTGCGCTGACACTAGCACTTCCAACCTCAGCCTTTGCCACTGACAACATTCAAGTCGCCGCCGCCGCCTCGCTTACCGATGCGCTCAATGACGCCATTGCCGTCTATGAAGCTCAGCATGATGTTGACGTGACGCCCATTTATGCATCGTCCTCGACGCTTGCTCGGCAAATCGCCAATGGCAGCCCCACGGATCTCTTCCTGTCCGCCAACGTGCAGTGGATGGACTGGCTCGAAGAGCAAGGCGTCAACATCCAACAGCGCAGCGACTTACTCCAGAACCGTTTGGCGCTGGTATCAGCGAGCCCTGACCTGCCAGAACAGTTCGTCCCAGGCGACGAGGCACGCATTGCAACGCTGCTAGAAGAGCGTGATCGTCTTTCCGTCGGCGACCCGGATCACGTGCCGGCCGGTATCTACACCCAGCAAGCGCTGGAATTTCTCGGTGAGTGGGAAGAGCTGGAGCCAAAGCTTGCACGTGGTAACGACGTCCGCGCGGCGTTAACACTGGTAGAACGACAGGAAACGCCGCTTGGCGTTGTGTATCAAACTGATGCCTTTGCCAGTGACCGCGTGCGGGTACTCGGGCTATTTCCCACCTCCAGCCATGAACCCATCACCTACCCCATTGCACTAATAGGGGCAGAGCAAAACGACGCGGCCGTGGCGCTGCGCGAGTGGTTAGCGAGCGAAGAAGCGCTGACTATTTTTGCTGACTATGGCTTCGACACCGACATTAGCAGCCCGTGATACTGTCGCCAGCCGAATGGGAGGCTATCCGCCTTAGTCTCCTCATTGGCTTAGCGGCAGTGGCCTGGATTTTACCACCGGGCATTGCGGTTGCCTGGTGGTTAGCCCGACACGACTTCAGAGGCAAATCCATCGTCGATGGTTTTATTCATCTACCGCTGGTGCTGCCACCCGTGGTAGTGGGCTATTTACTCTTAGTATCGCTCGGTCGACAAGGGGTGGTCGGCCAGTGGTTATATGCCACTCTCGGCGTATCACTACCCTTCACATGGCAAGGCGCCGCCGTTGCCAGCGGCGTGATGGCATTTCCATTATTGGTACGAGCACTACGCCTATCATTGGAAGCGGTGGACCCCAAGCTTGAAGCCGCAGCGCGAACGCTAGGCGCCAATCGCTGGCGAGTGTTTACCACCATTACGCTACCATTGGCCATTCCAGGCCTGCTGACGGGCACCGTCTTGGCCTTTGCCCGCGCGCTTTCCGAGTTTGGTGCCACCATCACGTTTGCCTCTAATATCCCAAGCGAAACACGTACCTTGCCGCTGGCGCTGTATACGCTAATTCAGACGCCCGGCCAGGAATCAGCGGCAGCGCGGCTCTGTGTTATCGCTATCATCATCGCCCTGTTCTCATTGATCGCCTCTGAGTGGCTAGCTCGACGTACTAAACAACGACTGCAGGAACGCGATGCCTACTAATCCTAGTAATCCTAGTAACCTTCGTCATCCCGCATTGCCTGTGGACTCCTCTTCGCTGTCATTGTCTATCGACCAACGGCTCGGTAGTTTTCATCTTCAAACCGAGCTGGTACTCCCCGCCCACGGCGTGACCGGCATTTTTGGCACGTCAGGAAGCGGCAAAACCAGCTTGCTGCGCCTTATTGCAGGTCTTGAATATCCCGATAGCGGGGTTATTCAGCTGGGTGACCAAGTGCTGCTGGATACCCGGCGCCGCATTAGCGTTGCCGCCCATAAACGTAGAATCGGTGTCGTGTTTCAGGAAGCCCGGCTGTTTCCTCACTACCGAGTACGCGGCAATCTCACCTATGGCATGCCAGCGCATGCATCAGCCCGCTTTGATGAAATCGTCGAGCTCCTGGGTATTAAAGCGTTGCTCGAACGTATGCCCGGCACGCTATCGGGCGGGGAAGCCAGGCGGGTTGCCATTGGCCGCGCACTGCTCAGCGACCCTCAACTGCTGCTGATGGATGAGCCACTGACAGGGCTAGATGGCGCACGCAAAGACGAGCTACTACGCTTTATTGCTCAACTGACCAAGCAGGTAGACATTCCGGTAATTTACGTCAGCCATGATGCGGAGGAGATTTCAGCTATCGCCGATCATCTGGTGCTGATGAAGGCGGGCCGTGTCGTGGCCAGCGACCGATTGAATCACTTGCTACAGCGCTTTGATTTGACTCACGAACTCGGTGGGTTTGACGCTGCATCGATTCTTGAAGGCTGCGTAGATGAGCACGACGCGACGTACAATCTGACTCACCTCGCCCTTAATGACACCCATCGATTAGTCATACCGGGCACGTCGGCTCCTATCGGCAGCCCATTACGGGTGCGTATTCTCGCACGCGATATTGCCTTAGCGCTGACGCCATTACAGTCAACCAGCTACCGCAACCAGCTCAGCGCCACTATTGAAGACATGACCTCACTATCGACAAGCCCGCACTCCGTAGAGCTACTTTTGAACGTTGGCGATATCCGCCTAAGGGCAAGGCTAACGCGAAAGTCCTGGGATGAAATGGGGCTACATATCGGCAAACAGATCACGGCACTCATTCGCAGCGTATCGGTTGCTCACTATTGATATTTCTTATATTAATAGTCTACGAGACCTTTGCACGAGTCACCTCTCCCTGTAATAAATCAGATAATAGCGAACCAGCGCTATCACAACGGGATCTCAGGATGGCTTAGGAGGATATCAAACAACGCAGATTGATCATGATGCTTTGAAAGAGCTGGATAGCATCAATAATCTCATTGACTGGTCACGTATCGAGCAAGTCAGTACTGTTCAACCCTTTATCAGTCGCTGCTGATCAAGTACGAGCCGACATGCAGCTTGAGTGCTAAAGGCAACTACTACGACAATGCTTGCGCCGAGAGCCTTTTTCATAGTCTTAAAGTAGAAGCGATTCATGGTGAACGGTTTGATACACGCCATGCGATGCGAAGGCAGGTATTTGAGTACATTGAACTGGACTACAACAAGCAACGGCGGCACAGTGCTATTGGAATAATCAGTCCCGAGATTTCTGAAGCCCGAATGATCGCTTAACCCGTGTCCACTATTACTGGGCAGGATCGCCTCATGTTTTTCCATCGGAAATGTTAATGATATTTCGGGGCTCTTTTTTTACAAAAAATGCCTGGATATTATCAACCGATCCATTGAGAAAACGCGAAAAGGTTTCTTCAGTTTTCCATGCCATATGTGGCGTTGTTATGACATTATCCAGTGCCGAAAAAGCATTATACTGCGGTAGCGGCTCTTCGCAGAAAACATCTAGCCCCGCCCCACCAATCTTCTTACTCTGCAAAGCATCAATGAGCGCCGCTTCGTCAATGATGGCTCCGCGTGAGGTATTGATCAGAATCGCACCTGGCTTCATTAGTTTAAAATGCTCCGTCGTCAATAACCCCTCCGTTTCAGGTATCAGCCTTACATGGATACTAACGGCGTCCGCTTGGGTGAGTAGGCCTTCCAATGAAACGTACTCTACTCCCATTTGGGCTGCTCGCTCCTGAGTCAACCTGGGGCCCCATGCAACTACCCGCATGCCAAAGGCCTGTGCCATTTTCGCCACGGAACATCCAATCTTGCCCAGACCAATCAGACCAATGGTTTTACCGCTCAAATTGCTGGTCACGATCGTTGGCCACTCCCCAGCGGACATCCGACGATCCACCTCAACAACTCGCTTGGTGAGGTTAAGCAAAAAGGCAAAAGTCATTTCGGTTACCGCCGCCGTAGACCCACCCGGCGTCGTTGCAACCGAAATCCCCGCCTGTGCCACTGCGTCTTTATCCATATGCGCAAGGCCCGTACCGGTTTGAGCGATTAACTTTAGGTCGGGCAAAGCCGCGATAAGGTCCCGGCCAATCAAGGTGCGCTCTCTCAGCGGGATGATCGCATCGGCTCCTTGAAGTCGACTCACCAGGGCATCAAAGGTAGGCATGTCACCATAGATCTCCACCTCAGAGAATTCACGCAGGCGAGATACGGCAGAATGCTCCTTCATACAGCCTTCCCAATCATCAAGAATTACAGTTTTCATACACACTCACTCCCTAGTGCAGGCTAAAGCCAAACAAAACCTTGTCTGGACTCCGCGATTATCACTCAATTACTGTTTAATTAAGGGCGTCTCTCTTGAGTAGCTGTTCTTCAAGTGTTTCCCAACTGCTCTGTATATGCCGCCGCATCAATAAGCCCGCCACCTCTACATCACCTTCCGAGATAGCTGAGGCTATGCGCTCATGTTCATAAAGTGCGATTTTTCCGCGCCCCGTAACATGCCGATGCTTGTTCCTTAGCAGGGTTAGCTGCGGACGAAGCTCGTGTGTTAAATAACGCTCAATGAGTAGGTTACCGGACATGCGTGCGGTAACTAAATGAAAGTCATACTCCTCGGACTCCTGGAGATAGGCCCCCTCAGGATGAGATGTCACTTGGCTGGCATGTAACTGCAGTAACGCCAGGTACTCATCGCCAGTGGATGCATTGGCACGACCGGCTGCTAACATAGCGGCCTCAGTTTCAAGAGCAGTTCTAACCTGGTAGATCGCCCGAGCGTCTTCGTACCGCATTTCACGCACATGCGCTCCACTGTTCGGCACGATGGTTACAAGCCCACACTCGCTAAGGCTTTTGAGCGCCATACGCACAGGCCCTCGGCTGACAGAAAAGCGCTCAGCCAACGCAACCTCGCCAAGACGAGCACCAGCCTGCAACAGACCTTTAAGTATTTCACCGTATAAACCACTAGCTACTCGTTCAGCAGCCAAACCATTCGCTTCTTCTTTTATTGTAGACAAAGCAATTCTCCTCGAATGCATACAGCTTTATATAACTTTCAATAATTTTCAAAAAATATCTTAAAAATTAGACCTTTTGCCTACATATCCGAGGATCTACAGAAACTACTATATGTACTTCTATATTTACTCACAAATGATTGTCATACAATTATCTAAAGAAAAGCGGAGTGGCCACCATGATTAATAAGAAAAAAGTCATTGCTACAGCTATGCTGGGTTTCTCCCTGACGGCTGCGATTACCCCCCTCACCGCCACAGCCCAGGAAAGCTGGCCAACACAAAAAATCACTTTCGTTGTTGCGCTTGGCCCTGGCGGATCCGCTGACCGCACCGCTCGCGCGTTGGCTCAGCGGCTCCAGGAAGATCTAGGCACGCCAATTTCAGTCGTAAATCAAAATGGAGGGGGGGGGCATGTCGGCCATACCTACTTCCACAATATGCCTGCTGATGGGAGCTATTTCCTTGCGTCCTCAATACATCCCTACATCTCGAATGCGATTCTTGGCTTTGATGCCACTTATGATTTGTCAGACTTCGCATTTATCAACGGACAGTGGAATGATTACGATCTTTTCGCCGTCAATGCGGATACGCCTTATGAAACGCTGGCGGACTTCATGGCGGCAGCCAAGGACAATCCAGGAAGGCTAAGCGTTTCTGTCGTACCTGGCTCGACCGGCGCTATCAACCTTGAACTGGCTCTTGAAGCCTTTGGACTCGATAAAACAGCCGTCAATATTGTCACCTACCAGTCTGGCGGTGCTGCGCGTACGGCGGTCGCCGGTGGGCAGGTAGACATGACCGTATTGGCTGCAGACGGCACGCTATCAATCCAGGAGTACATACGCCCTCTTGCCTTAGCGGCTGATACCGCATCAGAAGACTGGGATGCTCCAACGCTGAATGCAGCGCTTGAAGAGAGCGGATACGAGCCAGTCCCGGTACTGGCAGGGTCAATGCGAGGCCTCGCCGCGCATGCTGCCTTTAAAGAGAGTAACCCAGAAGCATTTCAACAAATGGTCGATGCCTATCACAATGCGCTGCAAGATGAGACATTCGTTAGTCGGCTAGAAGCCCAAGATATTGGTGCAGAGTGGCTGGGGCCTGAGCGCACGACAGAGATCATCGAATCCAACTTTGAAATTTTGAAGCAATACTCACCAGAAGCAGAATGAATAACGTCACTGCTGGCGCATAAGCACTGGTGCTTTGCACATAATCACCACGGGATCAACTTACGTTTGGTCCCATTATTATTTCAATGTGGAGACACTATAAAATGGTAACAGGAAAGATTTCTGCAACGCATGCCTTTTTGTTAGGCCTCATACTGGCTATAGCGGGCTTTATTACCTGGAGCGCCACTCAGGCTTCCACAACGCTGAACAATCTAGTGATAGTGGCTCCCAGCGCAATAATCATTGGGCTTTTGTCCATTGGGATTGCCACTAAAGCCTTATTGAAGCCAGTATCAGAGCCTTCGCCCAGCAGTGCTGATAAATCATCTATATGGAGCGACATACTGCTTCTTACAGGATTTGCCGCCTTTTGCTTTGCGTTAACCAACGTCGGCTTTGACGTTGCTACTTTCGTTTTTGTCTGGGTCGGCGTTCTTATGTGTGGGGGCAAAGGAAAATGGCAACCGCCTCTATATGCACTCGTGTTTACTGTTTTTCTTGTCAAGGGTTTTGGCTCTCTATTCCCTTATCCAATGACCACACTAGTGCTTTAACATGATTGATCAACTCGCATTATCTCAGGCGTTTACTCTTCTTTTTACTGATCTAAGCCCTTGGCTTTGGGTTATCCCTGGCTTATTTATCGGCCTAGTTTTCGGTGCGATTCCCGGGCTACAAATTTCAATGGCCATGGCCGTTTTCCTGCCAGTGACCTTTGGCATGGATTTTCTTCAAGCCATGCTGTTTTTAACCGCCATATTTACTGGCGGTGCCTACGGTGGCGGGGTAACCGCTATTCTTATGAATATCCCCGGGTCATCTTCATCAATTGCAACGGCATTTGACGGATACCCGATGGCGCGAAAGGGTCAACACAATGAAGCACTCGGCCTTGGCCTTTGTGCTTCCGTGGTGGGCGCTTTCGTGGGTTACAGCCTTCTGATGTTATTAATCAACCCATTGGCTGCTTTTGTACTTAAAGTAGGTCCGCTGGAAATGGTCGTGGTGGTACTGTGGGGACTAACCCTTATCGCGACACTCAATGACAGCAGTATGGCCAAGGGTCTGCTGGCCGGCTTTCTGGGTCTCATGCTCAGCCAAATTGGCATGTCCACGACGGGCATTATGCGTACTACAATAGGCAACCCCTATCTTCTTGATGGCATCCCGGTTGTGCCCGCCATGATCGGCATATTCGCCGCTTCTGAGTTATTACGCCTGAGAGGAGGCTCATTTCTAGTACAAAATGAGGCCCAGCGTAATATTTCGTTTTCTCTTATTCTCAAAGGCGTCAAGCAGACGTTTCGCCATCCCGGCATCTTACTACGCGGCAGCCTCATTGGCGCACTGATCGGCGCCATTCCGGGCGTGGGCTCGTCGGTAGCCAACCTTGTCTCTTATGGCGAGGCCAAGCGAACGTCGAAGACACCTGAAGTATTCGGCAAGGGAGCACCCGAGGGTGTTGTGGCGGCCGAATCAGCAAACTCCAGCTCGGAGGGCGGCTCAATGACAGCACTACTAGCTCTTGGCATTCCTGGTGGGGCTGCGACTGCTGTACTTCTGGCCGCGTTCTCTTTCCACAATATTATTGGTGGGCCATCGTTTATAAGAGACCAGACCGATATCGTGTATTCGATTATTCTCGGCAATTTGGGTCAAGTAGTACTTCTAGCGTTTATGGGATTACTTAGCCTTCGCTTACTGGGCATGGTGGTGCGCGTTCCACTGGCTTATCTAGTGCCAAGCGTATTAGCAATGTGTGCCTGGGGTGGCTATGGCATAACCGGCACTATCGCTGGACCGCTAACGGTTGCCGCCTTTGCAGGGCTCGGCTGGCTCATGCGACAAAACAACTATCCCGTCGCAGCCGCGGTCATCGGTTTACTGCTTGGCCGCATGATGGAAGGAGAAGTTGTGCGCACCTTACAGGTGTCCGGTGGCCGACCTTTTGAATACATGCTGGAGCGACCCATTGCTCTTGCTCTTTTCATCATAATGCTGCTTGTTTTGATGGGTGCCCCAGCATTGAAAGCACTTCGTTCTCGCCGTGCTAGCCATGAATCTAATTAAACAAATGCCTCCTCAACTTCGAGGAGGCATTACTTTTTGCATCGGCGCCTTAGGCGGATTCGCTTTTTTTGCACTCTCCCTACCGTTACCATGGGTACTTGGCAGTCTAACGGCCTCACTTCTATGTACTCAGACGACATCTTTTCAGCCTCGTTTTCCTGGCCCATGGCGCAGTTACGCCATGGTTGCTATCGGCACCATGCTAGGCACCAGTTTTACGCCAGAAGTCGTACGCCAGGCCGGAGACTGGACCATAAGCCTGATTGTCATGAGTTTGTTATCGCTGGCATTTTGTTTTATCGCTTATCAAATATTTTATCGCTTAGGGAGAATGGATCGAGTTACTGCCTTATTCGCCGCCATACCAGGCGGGCTCTCAATAGTGTCTGTTTTGGCAGAAAATTATCGAGCCGAAGTCAGCCGCGTTGCCCTCTGTCATACAGCGCGATTAGTGGTATTGCTAATTGCTGCGCCCATTATCATCCAGGCTATTTCCGGCATTAACCTCGCTGACGCCAGCCTTGCAAGCTTTACTCACGCGGAAGCAATAGATCCTTTTAAACATGGAATCCTGGCACTGGTGGCGATAGCCAGCGGCTGGCTAGCCTGGCGATTGAACTTCCCCTCAGCGATGCTATTGATTCCATTGCTCAGCTCAGGATTACTGCACGCTACTGATATTTTGACGGTCCATGTTCCCCCCATACTTTCCAGCGCAGCACAGATTATTATTGGCGCAGGAGTAGGAGCGCGATTCACGCATTACTCCCTTCCACAAATTTTAAAAGATGGCTGGCTAGCCGCAATGATTGGCGTACTCCTCACCCTCGGCTCCTTCGTTGCAGCCCTGTTGCTTGCACCTATTATAGGCTTAAACGACACACCTTTATTCTTATCCTATTTGCCTGGAGGGGCACCGGAACTTGGCGTCGTAGCGCTTGCGTTATCCATAGATCCTGCCATGGTGGCAGCCCATCATGTACTTCGTGTTTTCTTGATCCTAGCGATGCTTCCTCTGATCGCCAGTTGGCTAGGAAAACAAATTCAGCAAGGCTAGGGCCTGTTGACCTTTCACATGGGTAGCCACAAAAGTCCGCAGGCCAAGACTACCCTGCTTTCATAGTTTCGCTTGAGCTTATCGTAACGCATCGCTATTGCGCGATACGGCTTCAATCGCGCAAAGGCATTCTCCACGATATGCCGATAGCGATATAACCCTCGGTCCAAACTAGCATTTCTCTATTTCGAATTACGCTTGCGTAGAATTACGGCCTTCATAGTCTTTGCTTCAGTCTGCTCACGGGGACACTCGTTGTCTTAGCCTTTGTCAGCGGCCAGTGCATCATCTGACGGCAAGTCGTTAATTAATTCCTGGACTTCTGTTATGCACCTCACCGCTCATTATCCTGAATCCATCGGGAAGTCCGTAAGCGTCGAAGGCCAAATGAATGTTGCTGGCGTTGCCTGCACGGTTTTTACCAATGGTTTCTGTCTCCTCTGTGGCGGCCCGGTAATGTCCTGGTGTGCTTTGACACAAGGGTAGCCACTCGATATCAGGATCATCCACCAGAGTGCCGGAAAGCATCATCAGTTTTTCAGCTGCTGACCAGGCGTTGAAGCGCTTGTAGGGAGTACTCCAAAGCCCAAATGCTTCGGGTAAGTCCCGCCACTGACACCCCGTGCGCATCCGGTGCAGAATACCTTCCACAGTAAGTAGTAGGTTGGCCTTGTCATAGATACCTTGTTGAAGCAGGATAGGTTTTAGCTTCGGTCAGTTTTCATCCGTGAGCATTCATCGAGGCATCGCAGGCTCGCAGTTTTTGGGTGTGAGAACCTCTATTCTGCGAGCTTGCTCTTATCCTGCCAAATCCTTTTCGTCCAAACGTCAACAGGCCCTAACAATAAAAACCAGTTCAGTACAAAAAGCTCCCTAAAACAGTTGGCCCGACAACCATCTTGTCGGGCCAACGTTAAGTGCTGCGTGAGCGATAGAAAGGCATCGTTAGAACGTTTTGGGGAACATCATTTGCGGCAGGTATAGAAACACGCTCGGCAGCAATATCATGGCAATAATCACTAGCATAATAAGCACGATGAGCGGCATGACAGCCACGAAAGCGCGCCCCATCGACACCTCGCCTATCTGTGTGGCTATCAGCAGGCAAATACCGTATGGCGGCGTGATCAGTCCCAGCGTCAGCGACAAAATCACCACCAGGCCCATATGGATCTGGTTGATATCTGCCGACACGCAAAGCCCTTGAATGATAGGCAGGAAGATGATCACCGCCGTCACCGGGCTAAGCACTGTGCCGATGACGAGCATGAAAAACATCACCAGCAGCATGATACCGACTCGGGCCTGGGTAACAGACAGGATAAAGTCGGCAACCTCCTGAGCAATCCCCAGGTACGAGATCAGCCACCCCATGATCCCCGCTGACGCAACGGCGAACATCGGCAGCGAAAAGCTCACCACGGAATCGGCTAAAATACCCGGCAGTTGCTTAATATGAATCGCACGATAAAACACAAAGGCTAGAAGCCCACCGACCAGAACGGCTACTGAAGCTGCTTCTGTAGCGGTAAATACGCCGGCGGTAATACCGCCTAGCACGACCAGCGGTAACATCATGGGAGGTGCCGCCGTCAGGGCGGTGCGGCCCACTTTTGAGAACGAAAACTTGCCTGTTGCCTTGATACCGTGACGCTTGGCAACGTAATAGACGTAGCCCATCTGCATCAAACCTACCAGCACACCAGGCAATACGCCGCCCATGAACAACGCCCCGACAGACACATTGCCGAAAGCACCGTAAATCACCATCAAGATCGAGGGTGGA
The DNA here is from genome assembly GCF_052378675.1 of Halomonas sp. AOP25-F1-15. Classification (NCBI taxonomy): domain Bacteria; kingdom Pseudomonadati; phylum Pseudomonadota; class Gammaproteobacteria; order Oceanospirillales; family Halomonadaceae; genus Halomonas; species Halomonas sp. AOP25-F1-15. The sequence continues at coordinate 19,723 of NZ_JBQSXV010000002.1, read as the reverse complement.
ATAATACCGCCCAGTACTGAAGACGCCGCCGTTAAGGCAACAGCAAAAGGCGCGGGGTATCCGGACTTCTTCATCGCGGGAATAAGTACGGCGCCGACGCTGGCCGTATCAGCAGCGGCGGAGCCCGACAGGCTGGCAAACATCATCGACACCATGACGTTGATGTGCCCAAGCCCCCCGCGAACGTGCCCGACCGTACTGTCAGCAAAGTTCAACAGGCGATCGGTAATGCCGCCGTCGTTCATCAGCCGGCCTAACAATAGAAAGAACGGCACGGCCAGCAGCGGAAATGAATTGATGCTGGCAAACATCTGGTTAACGACCGAGGTCAACGGTAGCCCTAGCTGGGTGATCGTAATAATAGATGCTAAGCCAATGGCAAACGCAATGGGTACGCTAAGCGCAATAAGAAGCAAAAAGCTGCCAATCAAGACCAACAAAGGGTTCATATTTTGGTTGCCTCACGCGCGCTATCCACGCTGTTAGCTTTTTTGAGCATCGCAATATCATCCATTATGATTTCAAAGGAAAATAGCAACATCGCTAATCCCGCTACTGGAATCGCGGCAAACATATAGGCCATGGGCGTTCCTAGCGCGACCGAACGCCGGCTCCAGCCCATATCAACCAGCACATTGCCGTGGACAATTAACACATAGATCACCGGCAAGCAGGCGACGTTGCCAAACAGACGCAGCGCCCGCTGGGTGATCACAAAATGCGATGGAAAGACATCAACCACATAGTGACTGCGCCTGCGCACCGCAATAGCGGCACCCAGAAACACTGACCATACGAAAAACGCCATGGCTACTTCATCGGTCCAGGAAACCGAAATTTTCAAGTAGTTGCGCGCCACAACCTGATAGAGAACCGTAAGAATAAAGCCCGCAAACAAACTGCTCGCCACAAACGTCAGCGCCTTCTCTATTACATTGTTTATTCGTCGCATGCGTGCGCCCTTTCCTTCGCGGTAACGCTCCCCGTTAACGGGGAGCGGTCAGCTAACCAAGTGACTTATCGGTGACGGCTTAAAGATTACGAATCGTTTCAAGCAGTTCGGTCAAATCGCGCTCTTGAGCAAACTGGTCATGAAGAGGAACGATTTGATCAATAAAGGCCTGCTTGTCGACCTCCGTTACCGTTACACCCAGGTCTGCAAACTGCTGAATGACTTCGGCATCATACTCAACGCCTTTTTCTGTTCCGTACTCACCCGCGTGCTGCGCCGCGTCGAGAATAATGGCCTGATCTTCTTCTGAGAAACGATTAAAGCGGTTCTCGCTGATAGAGATGTGGCTCATCATGATCTGATGCTCGGTTTTGGCATGATACGGGGCGACTTCGTAGAGTCGGCTTGAGAAGTAGCCGCTGATGGTGCTTTCAAAGGCACCGACGACGCCGGTTTGCATACCCGTGTAGATTTCTGTCCAGGGGAGCGAGGTAGTCAACGCCCCCGCCGCTTGCCACATTTCTGCGTCAAGGCGTGAGCCGGTAACGCGCATTTTGACGCCTTCAAGGTCGGAAGGCTCAACAATCGGCCCCACATTGCTGCTTAAGTTGCGCGTACCGCCGCCGGTTAAGCTCAGCAGCTTCAAACCAACGCCAGACTCGCTCATGGCATTGTCGAAATACGCATAGACAGGAGAATCAGACGATGTGGCTGCGCGAAAGTCGTCCATATCATCAAACAAATAGTTGAGGCTGAAGATCTCGAAATCAGGAATATAGGGCGAAACATTCATGACCCCGCCAATAATCATGTCGGTCGTGCCAATGCGTATTTCGTCGACCATGGTTTGGTCGTTGCCCAGCTGCCCACCTTGAAAAATTTGTACTTTCACACGGCCATCGGTAGCTTCTTCGACTTCTGTTTTAAAGGCTTCCGCCGCATCAACCCAGGGATGGGGCGCGGTGACGACGGTACCAAGGCGCAGCGTTTCTGCCAATGCTGGCGTTGCGCTCAACAGGGCCGCCGCGCTTAATAGGGCAATGCTTGAGAGAGTGCGGGTCATCGTGGAGATTCCTTTGTCGATATATGGTTAGCAAAAAGGCCGTATGGCTACTTGCCCGATACCGGCTCGCCGAGCGTGTGCATTAGGCGGTTGGCCCATCCAAACAGCGTCGTTGAAAGCGTTAAATCCAAGATTTCTTGATCGTTTAAACCCACCTCTTTCAGACTTCCAATATCTTCTTGGGTGACGTTGGGAGGACATTCGGAAAGACGCATACCGAATTTCAAAATGGCGCGCGTGCGCGGGTCAAGATCGGCCTCTTTGCCACGCAGGAAGATATCCCCCATGACCCGATCATCGCCGACAATATTATTGTAACGCTGGGCATGAACAGCAGCACAATATATGCAGCGATTGACCACAGACGCAGCCACCGCGCCCAGTTCACGCTCTTCGCGGGCAAGGCCACCCTTGTCGTACATAATGCCGTTGAACAGCGAGGTGCGAATGCGCAGCGACTCCGGGTCGTGTGCCAACACCAGCACGTAATCGGATATCTTGGTATTAGAGGGCGTTTCCTTCAGCGCTTCGCGCTGGGCGGGCGTCGCCTGCTCATAATCAATCGGCGTGATATGGGGGCGCCACGTAGGGACACGCGTCGTAAACTTATGAATAACGCGGCTCATTGCGTTTCTCCCATCACACTTAACACAGCGGCAACTCGCAGCTGATAATTAACAAAGGCGACCAGCCCGGCTAAGCGCACAATGTCCGATTCATTGATATCCGCTTTACGCAGCCGTTCAATATCGCTTTCGCTGGCATCTTTGGGTGAGCGAGTGACTAAATCTACATAGCTCACCATAGCAGCTAGACGCGGCTCACTTGCCGGTGGGTGGCTGTCCGTCGTTGCCAAGCTCAGCGGGTCGGCTTCGCTGCCGTAGCTGGACAGCAGCTCGGCATAGTGGCGCGTTAGCCCCTCTTGCTGGCACATTTTCGCCATCCGGCAGGCAAACACTGCCCTGGTTTCAAGCGCCAGCCCACCTGGGTCGCTGGGCAACAGGGCGGCTTTATAAGAGGCCTGCGTCAAGTCCATCAGCTTGCTACGCATCGCTAACGCGTCAGCGAGGGGGCCGGTACTCGGCACATTGGCCGCTGCTTCTATTACATTTGTCATTTTTATGTCCTTAAACGGATCAGCCAAGCGCTTCTTATCAAAGGGAACCGCTTTATAACGGTGACGGCAGCGGCGATGCCTGCCACTCGTCGCCCAGGAGTTCCGGGGTGTCATAGTCCTGAAACTGCTGCCAGTGGCGCTCAACGTCTTGCTGGTAAAAACACGCAGCGATGGCGTTAACCAGCCAGCTGGCTCCCTCGCTAATGCCCGGGATATCGCCACTTACTTTGCCAAGACTGACGGACGCACCGTAGTTGAAGCAGTGTATGTGGCGTAACCATGGCGCTGAACCAGGCTCACGTTCTTGAAAAGCGAAGTCGCGCCCGACATACGGGAATTTACCCAGCTCGTCATCCTCAAGCTCGCGCGGCGGCTGATAGCAGTCGCGCCATAGCAGAATACGGTCGGCGTAACCCGCTAATTCAGTGCGTGCCAAAGGGTCGACTTCAAACCCGGTTCCCATAATCAGAAAGTCGCCGCGAACCTCGCCCTGCTGTGTTTCGAGCACAACGTCATCGCCGTCCATTCGCGTTGAGCGGACACCGCAGTCAAAATGAAAATAGGCGTTGTCATGGCGGCTAACGCGCAAGGTAGAGCCACGCGGTGGCGGGGTCTGGGTAATAAAGGAGTAGTGCATAAAGCGCCAGCGCCAGTCGTCGCTCAAGCCGGCATAGCCTTGAGTGAAGCCAAACGAACCGATACCCATCATTTTATTGACGGTGGGCATTTGCGGACGGCGAATCAGAAAGCGCACCGATTGCGCGCCGTTCTCCAGCGCTTCGGCGGCATTATCAATGGCCGACGCGCCCACGCCTACGACAATAACCCGCTTGCCTTTTAACGCAGTAAAGTCGATATCATCTGCGGTATGCGCCCACACCCGCTCAGGCAAGGTGGCCACAAAACCCGGAATCTTGGGTGCGCCGGTGCCTTCACGCCCGGTCGCCATGATGAGTTTACGGGTCAGCACCGACCCGCTGCGGGCACCGGTACCCGAAAGTTCAAGGCTTAATAAATCGCCTTCTGGCTTAACATGCTCAACGTTAACGTTATTATCGATCGGCAGTGCCAGCACCTGACGATACCAGCATAAATAGTCCATCCACATGGGGCGGGGGATTTTATCCAGTGCTTCCCATGCCTCGTTACCGAACTGAGCTTCATGCCAGGCGCGAAATGTCAGCGACGCGAATCCATAGCTAGGGCCAGGTAGCGTTTTAGGCGAACGTAGCGTTTCCATCCGCGCATAGTTCATCCATGGTCCTTCAAGACCCGCGGCATTTCGATCGAAGACACGAATATTGCGAATACCCGCAGCTAACAGTGCAAACGCTGCGACCATACCGCACTGCCCGCCGCCTATGATGACGACATCATAAATATGTCGGCCATCGTGAGCGGCTCGGCTAGGCACCCAGTTTTCACGGGGCAGGTTTAAACACGCCAAGTCATAGCGGACGCGTTCATTAAGCGCTTCAAGACCAGCGCCAACCTGTGAGGGGGAAGAAGTTACTGTCATTGCGTCATCTCAATCTGGGACTGCCTAGCCTTGTCTGCTTCATGAGGCCACCAAAACCAACGGATAGGTACATCTGAGCTAGCAGTGCTTGCGGGCAGGTCGGCCTGTTCTGCCAACGCAACAATATCCCGTGCCTTAGCGAAGTAATCCTCGCCTTCTTCGAACGTGGCGTCTGATGCAGGGCTCGCCTGGGTGAAAAGCGCGTCCAGACATATCGCTGGCATGCTGGGCTGATTTTCCACCAAGTGTTGGCGAACGCTCCAAACACCGGATTTTTCATCGACGGTGTAGAGCTTCATTAATACCGCCGCGTAACGTGTAATAAACTCGACGGCAGATATTACATAGTTAGCCGACTCATTGCTAAAAAAGAAATGAAATCCGAGTCTTACCCAGCCTGGACGATATAAGCTTCGACCTTTTTGGACTAAGCGTTCGTGCTCTAACGCCGTGTCCGCATCAATTGAAAGCAGCTCATGACCATAAGGGCCTGCACACGAACAGCCGCCTCTTGCCTGAATGCCAAACAGGTCATTGAGCATGGCAACAATGAGATTGTGGTGAATGTCACGCTGCCCGGCGCGAACGTTAAAAGAGAAAATAGACAGCCGCGGCGCATCCACCGGCCCCAAAAGCGTTAAGTTATCAAGCGTTGACCAGCGCGCCATGGCCATCGCTATCATGGCTTTTTCCTGCGCTTCAATGTAATCCACACCAACCAGCGATTTAACGCGAAAGGCAAGGCCCGCTCGGATGTTGCCTAATATATCCGGGGTGCCGCCCTCCTCCCGGCGTTGAATATCGCTCACATAGCGGTGTTCCGTCGCGGTGACATAAGACACCGTGCCGCCGCCTGCAACCGAGGGGATGGCATTACGGCACAGCGCCTTTCTAATCACCAAGACGCCGGAACTACCCGGCCCACCTACGAACTTATGCGGCGAGACAAAAACCGCGTCTAAGTGATCATTTTTGCCGGTGCCCGCCACATTAATATCGACGTAAGGGCCGCTGGCGGCATAGTCAAAAAGCGCCAGCCCATCGTAACGATGCACCAGCGTGGCGATAGCCGAAACGTCCGTTTTGATGCCGGTTACGTTAGAGGCTGCCGAAAACGCGGCAATTTTTAGCGGCCGGTCAACGTAGCGCTTTAGCTGCGCTTCTAGTTCGTCCAGGCGGATAAGGCCATCTTGGCCTAGCGAAATACGTACCAAGTCGGCATCGCATTCTCGCCAGATAAGATCGTTGGAATGATGCTCGTAAGGTCCGATAAAAATTACCGGCCTAACGTCACCCAACGTATCGCCCCCCTGCTTTAGCTCTAAAATCTTACAACAGCGATCAATCGCTGCCGTTGCCCCGGCACCAGCAAACAACACCGCATAGTCGTCATTAGCCCCAACAGCCTGGGCCACCGCTTGGCGCGCGGACTCGCGATAGCGGGTGGTGACTTTGCCGGTAAAAGAAGTCTCGGTGTGCGTATTGGCATAAAACGGCAGCAGTTGCTGGTAAACGGCGTTTTCAACAAAGCCTAACGCACGCCCTGAAGCCGTGTAATCAGCATAAAGCAGCGGGCGCATGCCAAACGCGGTAGGAATAGACATGCCTTCGCCTATCACGTCATCGCGAAGAAACGCTACCCACTCACTAGAATTGCCCGAGAGGCAGCTCGGTGGTTTTTTTGACTTGTTCCATTGAAAAACATGATGTGACATTGCTTAACTCTACTGTCGAAATTAGCCTTTTATAAAAGGCGTCGAAAGACTGATTATCGCGTGTAATGACCTTAAGCAAATAATCATACTCACCGGCCAAACGATTAACTTCCATAATTTCAGGAAAAGACTGAACAGCCTCCTGAAATGTATCTAGCCAGGCTTGGTTATGTTTGTCTGTTTTAATCATGACAAACACAACAAGGCGAAGATTTAGCTTCTCAGGATTGAGAACGGCAATTCTTTTTTCTATAAACCCGTCTTTCTCTAACCGCTGTATTCTTCGCCAGCACGGGGTTACCGACAACCCAATCCCTTCTGCTAGCTGGGCAATAGAAAGACTATCATCATGCTGAAGCTGTTCAAGAATTTTTAAATCAAAGCGATCAATAAGCAATTTATTTCCCTTCAGATAAAATTATTAGAATAATTTTTTATATATTCAAAATATTGCTCCGTCAAGGAAAATAAATTCCTCTGCCATCCCGTCGATAAAAAAGCAAATAATGGAATTATATAAAGTCTGGTGGGGCAATCACACTCTTTATAAAATCAGGAAAACTTTGTAGACAGCATATTATCAATGCTTCTCACCAATTGAATATAAGCGTTAAAAACCAGCGTTAATAAAACACTAAAAAGCAGCCAAACTCAAAATCATAAAATACTATAAGCTAACCAAAAAAATCTATTGAATAGGCAACCCCACCCTTTAGCTTTAAAAATACAACATAATCAGCTACCACATACATTGTTAGCAAAGGCTATGTTAGTTCGCCATTACAAACTTTATTTTTAATCATTACACTTTTTTAATCATTAAAGCATGCTAGGATTCATCGCTATTGAATACCCGACTTTTGCACTCAGGTATGGCTCTATCGCCATACTCGTCAGTAGATATACGCAGTCATTTGTTTCAGCTAGCGTTTCTATTGCTTGAGTTTCTATTGCTAAAGCGCCTACTCAGAAAGAGTTTTTAAGTTATGACACCGATCACCCTGCTGTTCCTGGCCGTATCAATGTCAGCGGATGCTTTCGCTGCCTCCATCAGCAAAGGCACAGAACTTAAGAAGCCCACTTTTCGCCATGCGATCGGTATTGGCTTAGTCTTTGGCATCATTGAAGCCATCACGCCGGTGCTCGGCTGGGCGGCGGGAAAGGCATCGCAGCAGTATGTGCAAGCCTGGGATCACTGGGTGGCATTCACCCTGCTTTCGGTGATTGGCCTGCATATGATTTACGCCGGGCTCAAAAAGGACGGCAAAGTAGAGCATCGCAAGCAAACACTCTGGCTATTAGTCATCACCGCCACCGCGACCAGCATTGATGCGATGGCGGTCGGCGCAAGCCTTGCCTTTATCGATGCCAACATTATCGCTACTAGCTTTGCCATTGGTCTGGCCACAACAATCATGGCTTCAATGGGCACGCTGCTGGGCCACCGGCTTGGTAAGTTTGTTGGCCATTGGGCAGAGTTAATCGGCGGTATTGTATTGATTGGGATTGGGCTGGCGGTACTGGCACAGCACACCGCCATTTTTTAGATTTTTTCAGCACGCCTAGACCCTGCATTGCACGCCACATAAAGGTCAGCTATCGCCAACGATAGCCGACCTAACCAGCCTTTAGATAGGCACCTGCGCGACCACTCCCCCATCACTCCCGCCCCTTAAACACCGGCCCCACCAGGGCGCCAACCTGTACTGTTCAGGCTTTAAGGAGTAGGGTATGCCACCTGCTCGATACCTCCTGCGCCTTATGGCGGCTTAATGATGGTATTGATCTGGCCCCCTTACGACGGCGTCTCCAACGTCGGATATTGCTTTACCAGACGGCTAACCGCAGTCTCATCTCGCTACAGACATAACTAGAAAGATGTTCTGTTTTTTGCTTACTTCCTGTGGCGACCGCTCCGTGAATGGAGTGTGGGTTGCTATAAAGGATGCTAAGGCTGCAAAGCCTATGGGTATTCAATGAACGAAGAAAGTTTCTATCAGTTCTCTACACTGACCGTGCTCGCCTTATTGGCGGCCTTTTATGGCGGCACTTATCTGCTGACCTTGCTAATCAAAAAGAAAAAGGAAAATACCGACGCCTTCATGGTGTCCAACCATCAAATCGGTTTTGGCCTAGGCGCCGCCAGTATGACCGCCACTTGGATATGGGCTGCGTCCTTCTATGGTGCCGCTACCTCGGGCTATACCTACGGCATTTCAGGCCCCTTGCATTACGGGCTATGGGGTGCGCTGATGATTCTGTTCATCTACCCGTTTGGGCGTCGCTTTCGCAAGCTGGCTCCCAATGCGCACACCTTAGGCGAGCTGATTCATGCACGGCATGGTTCTTCCAGCCAGCTAATCCTCGCCTCTTCTAATATTCTGGGCAGTATCATTAGTCTGATGGTCAATTTCACGGCTTCGGGTGCGCTGGTCTCAGTACTCTCGCCGCTGTCGTTCAAAGCAGGCGTTGTGATTGCCGGTGTCGGCGTACTTTCTTACACGCTATGGTCCGGGTTTCGCGCATCGGTGCTCACCGACTTTGCCCAGCTAATGGCGATGATGGCCGTCGCCATCCTGATCATTCCAGCAGTCATGTTCGCACTCGGTGGCCCGCAAACGCTATCCGATGGAATGAGCCTACTGACGCCAGAGCAGGCAAATCTGTTCTCGATGGACGCGATTCTCAATCAGGGTGCGCCCTTCTTCGTCGCCGTGTTGGCCTACGCTATTGGCAACCAGACTATTTCCCAGCGGCTATTCGCGGTGCGTGAAGACCATATCAAACCGACCTTTATCACCGCGACGATTGGCTACGGCGCGATCGTTATCGGCCTGGGCATGATTGGTTTGATGGCACTGATGACCGGCATGGAGCCCATCGATGGCGATATGAACAACCTGATACCGCAAATGGTGTCGATGTATCTGTCACCGGTATTTATTGGGCTGTTCTTTATTCTCGTTATCGGTTCGCTCTCTTCCACCGCCGACTCTGACCTTTCCGCCATGTCCGCCATTGTGATGGCCGATGTGCACGGCAAGAATATCGCCAAAAACAAACCTGATCCCACCAAGATGCTGTTTATTGGCAGGCTGACGATGATCATTGCCACGTTGATCGGCGTGATTCTGGCCAGCTTCTCGATGGACATTCTGATCATGCTGGTGTTTGTCGGCGCGCTCTGGGGTGCCATTGTATTTCCCGTTATCGCCAGCTGTTTCTGGGACCGAGTGACTAATAAGGCCTTCACCTCCGCGGTCATCGCGGGCCTGGTGATGTTCTGCGTCGCCCGCTTTGAACTAGTGCCAATGGTCGGCGTCACCGCTGGGCTGTTTGAGTTACTGGCCGCCGTGGGCGGTGGTGTGGTGCTGGGTCTGATGGCCTTTGGCTTCTGCGGTCGTCGGGTCGGTGTGGTCTTCGGTGCCCTCTGCACCATCGTGCTCGCCTACTTCTGTTTCGGCTTCCTGCGCGACTACACGGTATTACTAGCCTCGTTAATGGCTTATGGCGTCAGCACCCTTGTGTGTATCGGCGTCAGCCTGCTGAGCTCCAGCAAGTTCGACTTCGCGCAGATTAACCAGGACGTCATTAACTACGATCCGGTCAAGCCTGCTGTTCAGGCTTAAGGCCTTCGCATCGCAAGAACCACTTTCATTAACGGGTGTGCAATAGCGCACCCGCTAGACAATAGGAGTGAATATGCAAACCTTAGTATTGGCGCTATATGTACTCATCTGGCCGTTAATCTCCCTCGCCATTTTCGCGATCATCGGCATTGCCACCGTTAACGACATTCGCGTAGCGCGACGCGATAAACGCGAACTGGTGTGAAATAACGATTAAAAAACGGTTAGCACCGTTTTAAGCAGTAAGGGGACAAGGCACGGCAAGGGACTGCCGCGTCTTATAGGTCTGTCTCTATTTCAGGTCCATGACTAGGTCTACATCAAGCTCCAAAATGCATCAACCAGCGGGTTCTTTAAGTTTTTCTTTAACGTAAACAAGCCAATATCGTAGGGTTCCAGCTCAGGCGTCACGTCGAGCACCCGGATACGGTCCATCAATGGGCTGTTATCAAGCACAATCTTTGGCACCACGCCAATCCCGAAGCCCAAGCTCACCATACTCACAATCGCCTCATTACCGGTGACCTGTGCATAAATGCGCGGGGCGATATCTCGTTGGCGAAACCATTCGTCTACACGCGCTCTTGAAACACCGCTTTCAGATAAAATCATCGGGATGCTTGCCCACTCCTCCGCTGCCGTTGGCGAATTCATGGGCACATTTGGCACCTGCTGCTCAAGCGGCGCAATAAACAGCAATGGCGACGTCGCAATAGGTTTAAATGCCAGGCCTCGCGCTAAGTTTGCAGGCTGAGCCGCAATACTGAGATCCTCTTTACCATCTAAAACATGCGCAATCGCGTGCTCTGGATCCCCCGTACGCAGCTTTATTTCAATCGCAGGATAGGCAATACGAAAGCGGCGCAGCAGCTCATAAAGAAAGCTGTAGCTAGCGGTGACGGAACCATACAAGCTGATTTCACCGCTTAACTGATCAGAATTATCGGTTAACTCATGGCGGATCAAGTTCCACTGGCTGCTGGTATCGCGCGCGTATTTAAGAAATTTTTGGCCTTCCTGGGTCAACGCCACGGTTCGATTGTCGCGATTAAACAGCGACACCCCCAGCTCGTCTTCTAAATGACGAATGTTACGCGACAGCGCAGAAATGCTGATATGGCACTCATCGCTGGCGCGCCCGAAATGCAGCGTTTCTGCCAAGGCGAGGAATTGTTTTAAGGTTTTAAAATTCATAGGTGTCATTCTATCTCGTCATTGCATAAAACGGGATGTGTTATTGCAAATATATCAATTTAAGAAATAGTCACTTTTGTATAGATTAGCCTTATTCACATGGCGCTGAGCTCCATCTTGAGCGGCCATGTCATGCATTTTTAATACCGAATTCAAAGTATCGGCGTGTCTTACAGCGATTTTTTATATCAATATTATGCTCACCAAACATTAGGATGTTAACGATGGCTAACTATTTCAATACCTTACCGCTACGCGAGCAATTGGCTCAGCTAGCGCAATGCCGCTTCATGCACAGCGCTGAGTTTGCTGATGGCGTCGAAGCACTAAAAGGCAAAAAAATGGTAGTGATCGGCTGTGGTGCACAGGGCCTTAACCAAGGTTTGAACTTGCGCGACAGCGGCCTAGACGTTTCTTACGCACTGCGCCCTGAAGCCATTGAGCAAAAGCGTCAGTCTTGGAAAAACGCCTCTGAAAACGGTTTTGTGGTGGGCACTTATGAAGAGTTAATCCCCACCGCAGACGTTGTTTTGAACCTGACACCCGACAAGCAGCACACGTCGGTTGTGACAGCGGTGATGCCGCTGATGAAGAAAGACGCCTGCCTGTCTTACTCTCACGGTTTCAACATCGTAGAAGAAGGCATGAAAGTGCGCGAAGACTTAACCGTCATCATGGTGGCACCGAAGTGCCCAGGCTCTGAAGTTCGCGCTGAATACGTGCGTGGTTTCGGTGTTCCTACCCTGATCGCTGTTCACGAAGCCAACGACCCTAAAGGTGAAGGCCTGGCGCTGGCAAAAGCCTACGCGGTAGGTACTGGCGGCCACAAGGCGGGCGTGTTGATGTCGTCTTTCATCGCGGAAGTTAAATCCGACTTGATGGGCGAGCAAACGATCCTTTGCGGCATGCTGCAAACGGGCTCTCTGCTGTGCTTCGACAAAATGATCGAAGAAGGTATCGATGCAGGCTACGCGTCTCGCTTGATCCAATTCGGCTGGGAAACCGTCACCGAAGCGCTGAAGTACGGCGGCGTGACGAACATGCTAGATCGTCTTTCTAACCCAGCGAAGATCAAAGCGTTTGATCTTTCTGAAGAGTTAAAAGACATCATGCGCCCGCTGTACAACAAGCATCAAGACGACATCATCAGTGGCCACTTCTCTCATACAATGATGGAAGACTGGGGCAATGATGACAAAAATCTACTGCAGTGGCGTGCCGATACCGCTGAAACGAACTTCGAGAAAACCCCGGCTGGCGATGTAGAAATCTCTGAACAAGAGTTCTTCGACAACGGTATTTTGATGGTCGCCATGGTTAAAGCCGGCGTTGAGCTTGCGTTCGAAACCATGACAGCGGCGGGCATCGTTGCTGAATCGGCTTACTATGAGTCTCTGCACGAAACGCCGCTCATCGCCAACACCATCGCGCGTAAGAAGCTCTACGAAATGAACGCGACGATCTCTGATACCGCAGAATACGGCTGCTACCTCTACAACCACGCCTGCGTACCGCTGTTGGCAGACTTTATGAAAGGCATTAAATCCGACGTGATCGGTAAAGGACTTTCTTTAGACGACAACGGTGTGGATAACGCTCGCTTGATCGAAGTTAACGCTGCCCTTCGTTCACATCCCGTCGAAGCCGTTGGCTCGGTTCTGCGTGGCTACATGGCTGACATGAAAAAAATCGTTTAATCGCCTGATTAAGCGATAGGCGTTCAGGTTATCAAAATCTAAACCGCCAAAAAAAGCCGAGCTATCATCACGATATGCTCGGCTTTTTTGACTCTTCTGTGCTTAAACAACTTCTATCGAACAGTGTAAGGAAGACAGTAATGGATCCATTAATCCGCCCAGGCACTATCCGCTTAACAAAAGCGACGGTTAGCTTTGATGATCGCTTCACGCTAAGCGAGATTGATTGGACCATTACGCCAGATCAACACTGGGTGATTACGGGCACCAATGGCGCGGGAAAGTCTGCCCTGGCGGCTGCGCTAGCGGGCATTGGCGACATTACGGGAGGAAGTATTCAAGGGCTTCCCAGCAACGTGGGCATCGTCTCTTTTGAAGCCCAGGCGGAACTTATCGCTCAAGAGCTCAAAAAAGACGACGCCGATATTATGGACGTCATTTCACTCGGCACGCCCGTCAGTGAAATGATTTTCGACCATTGCCAAGATCATCAAATCGCCAGCGAACTGGTAGAAAAGTTCGGGCTGACAACGCTACTCGATCGCGCGTTTCGCAAACTTTCCACCGGCGAAACGCGTAAAGTCATGCTGATTCGTGCACTGGCCAACAAGCCGGATTTACTTATTTTAGACGAGCCGTTCGATGGCCTAGATGTGGCCACGCTGGCCATGCTGCAAGCACATCTCGCCTCTATTATCGACACCGTTCCTATGGTCATGGTGCTGAATCGCTTTGATGAAATGCCGGATTTCATCACGCACGTGGCCTATCTAGATAAAAAAAGCGCGGACAATAGAAAAGGTAAAAAGACTGGCGACCAAGGGCGCCTAGCGCTCACGGTAGATCGTCAAGACGAAGCCGCCTTTAATGAGCTCTACCAGTTGCTGCATTTGAAAACCACCGACCTAAGCGTGCCAGAGGCCGACCCTACCCATAAGCTACCGGCTCTCGATCCAAGCCAGCCATTGGTAAAGCTTACGCAGGCGACGATCCAATACGGCGACACCGTGATTGTTGATAAGCTCGATTGGACCATAGAACGGGGCCAGCATTGGCAGTTGAGTGGGCCTAACGGTAGCGGCAAAACCTGTGTGTTGTCGTTGATCACCGGCGATCATCCGCAGTGCTATACCAACGATATTTTTGTGTTTGGATTCCAGCGCGGTAACGGCGAAAGCATCTGGCAGATTAAACAGTTTATCGGCTATGTATCCACTAACCTGCAATGGGAATACCGCGTTAGCACCAGCTGCAAAAACGTGATTATTTCTGGCTTCTACGACAGCATCGGCATGTACACCAAGCCCACCGACAGCCAGAAAAAAATTGCCGACCAGTGGCTTGCACTACTGGGCATGACAGAGCGCGCCGACCAGCCGTTTAACAAGCTTTCTTACGGCGACCAGCGCCTGCTACTCATCGCCCGCGCGATGGTCAAACATCCGCCCCTGCTGATTCTAGACGAACCCTGCCTTGGCCTGGACGAAATGAACCGCCAACTCGTCCTGGCTCTGATCGAAAAAATCTGCCAAGGCTTCGAAACCACGGTGCTTTACGTCAACCACCACGCGGAAGACCAGATAACGGGCATAGAGCATTACTTAGGCTTGGAAAAGAATCACTAGCGCAGAGTTAAGCGATGCGCACCAGCAACAGCGCTCATGATTGAGCGCTTAAATGCCATAATCCCGCTCCACCTTGGCCACCCGAACTTTAAACGTTGAGTACCACGCTTTGTGGCCCAAGCGCTGGGCTTCAAGATGCTCAGCGTTCTGCTTCCAGCGCTTGATGGCTTCCTCGCTTGCCCAGTACGAGACGGTGATACCCACCGCCTCACGCGCAGACTCAATGCCCAGAAACCCTTTCTGCTGGGAGGCAAGCGCGAGCATTCTGTCAGCCATTGCCCCGTAGCCATTATCTTGCTCGGTGCGCACAGAGCTGAAAATGACCGCGTAATAAGGTGGGCTGGGGGTGTTGGCAATTGACATTGCGTCCTCTGGAAATGTTGTGACGTCCACCGCTTTCTTAACCTGCTCCACAGCCATCGTTGGATGCTCTATTAGTCTTTTTTATCTATCGTTATCTCAATAGTTTTACTGTCGCCAGCAAACCATTTCTGAACGTACAGCGTACCCACGATAGGCGCCGTTCCTTCATCAGGCACTTCCTTGTAGCGCACGCTATTTTTGGTTTCTTTTTCGTATTCAAACATCACTACTTTCTTCGACATGACATGTACCCGATATATAACGATTGAAACCTGGGCGACTAACGTCGCTCAGCTGGTGTGTGGCGTGATTCGCGCTATTAAACACTAAACATTTAGCGTTCCCAAAGGCCTGAATCATACATGAGGCGCATAGTGTAGTTGAGCTGAAGAGTTTGGTTACCGTCGCACTCAATCTCGCTACCTCGCCCTGCTGGAGGAGGCCCCGTTACCGATATGGAAGAATATGTTCTGAGCGGGTCAAGCAGCCTGTAATCGTAGCCGCCATTTGAAAACTCGATGGAGGCGTCACCGTTACTCGCGGCGTAGTAGCTGAAAAATCCCAGCGGCGGCCTTTTTTCAGATGGATAAACAAACTCAACTTGGCCGTTGCGTGACGCGCGGTACTGCATATAGCCAGACGTCCGGTTTACCACAGGCGACGAGCAGAGCGAAAATATACGCTTATCCGCTTCACAGCTCCACAGCGTGGCCTCTTCCTGATCGCACAAAGGGCTTTGCTGATAGTCATCCCGATACGCTTCCCAATCAGCCTGCGCAATGGCCGGCACTGGCTTTGTTTTGGGGGAAAGGTCCGTTTCCTGCGCTAAAACGGCGGGAGTGGCCAGCATTAGGCATATCGATAGCAGCACTCTCATCATGTTGTTTATAGTCCCCAGCGTTAGGCTATACCGCGCTACCCAGCTGCATCACCATTGGCTGTACGCAAAGCGCCGAACCGACTCTCAACGCTTCAAGCTGCCCTGTTGCGATAAAACCAGACGATTCATATAAGTTAACGGCGTCTTCGTTGCCTATCGTCACGGCAAGCGCTAATAGATGACACCCTTGGTCAATTGCCCACGCTTTAATTGCCCGCAGAAGAGATGTTGCGATGCCCTTTCCTCTTAGCGCTGGCGAAACCCACATTTGATAGATATGCGCCGTTGCCACATCAGGCTTATGTATCACGCCCCAAGCAAGACCGACGGGCAGGTCGCCAATCTGTACGATAAGTGGAAGCGCATTTAGAGCTCGCGATTGAAGGTCTAGGCGTAACTGCCACTCCGCATCTGATAATACGGCCTCCTGCTCATACGTTGACCCAAACGAGTTTGGGGCATCCCTTAAGGATTTCAATCTGACTGTTTTGTATAAAACCCAATCTTCTGGCGTTAATAAACTGATCTCGAATTCATCCATCGCATGGCCTTAGGGCATAACGCCAACTCATCTATTTATACTCCTAAAGAATTGATCAGCCTCTTTTGGGCTTCTCAAGCGTATAAACTCAACGTGCTTAATAATTAGGGCGCATCCGGTGAACACCTGCGAGGCCGAGAACATGCTTGAGCGAAGAGTTATGAGCTAGTTGCTGGCTCAATATCTTCACCAAACATGATTCGATGGCCCTCGGGTGTTTCGATACCAAACTCTCGCAGGCCCCACGGTTTGTCAGCGATTGCCTGAAAAACATCCGCCCCACGGCGTTGGTAGTCCCGATAAATCTCGTCGATACCCTCACAGTTTACATAGGCAAAGTACGAGTGTTCATGCGTATCTCGCGCAGACACTTCATCAGGGCAGTGGCCTAACATGATATGAAAACTGCCTAGGCTTAAAAACGACCAACCCTCCACTCGGAATCGAACGGAAAAGCCAAGCTTGTCGAGGAAGTAGCGTTCGGTGCTCTCAATATCTTTGACTGCAAGGACATGCTGGGTTGATGTAACTGTAAACATTGATGGCACTTCCTAGTGTTGTGGGTACTTGTAGTGAATTTTTGAAGCTGTCACTTTAGTAACGCGACGCGGCGAAAAGCTTCCAGCCAACAGTGATGTTCTAAAGATATCTACGAAAGCTGGATCAATTCAGACCGCTTCTACTAAAACAGCTTTAGACTATTAATCAACCAACTCAACACCTAAGACTTCTAACAAGCTTAACGCTTCATATCGTGAAAACTTAGCCTTTTGGACATTATTTTCTAGTATATTAATGGCATACGCCGTTGACTCGCTAAAATCGACTTCTTGCAAGTTTGTTCTCATAAACACACTATGACTGAAATCACTATCTGTCATTTTCGAACTAACAAAACTACCTTCACGAAAGTCGACATCATGTAACTTACAATCATCAAAAACCAACTCACTTAAGGTAAGACCAAAGAAAGACGAGTCATTTAAAATACAGCGCCTAAAACTCAGCTCAAAATCTAAGTGGAAAGCTGACCACGTCGCTTTCGTCCAATCAACTCCAACCAGCTTACTATCTTGAAAATCAAGCTCAAATAGCTTTGTATTTGAAAAATCAACCAAGCTGAGATTACAACGATCAAATGTGCAGCTAGTGAACTTACAGTTCTGAAATTTAGATGCTGAGAAATCACAATCGGAGAACCGGCAACCTTCGAATTCGATGCCGATATAGTGTTCATCAGGTAACGAAAGCTTCTCAAAAGAAACGTCGAAATAATGCTCGCTATTTTTTAATGCTGTCATCGTATCCTCTGAATAGCTTAACGCTGGGGGTTAGTCACCGGTTTGCGACAGCGAGGAATCGGCAGGCTGTTGCTCCTGGCTATTTCATGAACAATGGCGCTGAGCATAGTGGCGACACGCCAGTTGCGTCCGGCGGCCATAGACCGTAACTTGTTACACATTATTCTGCCATTCTAAGTACTTACAAACATTTTCGTATTCAAGCCATGGTACATCGTGTGAAACCCAAATATGCGCTTCAGGTTTCAAATCAGGATCATCATCCAACGTGGCCACTCGAACAATGACATGTGGCTGCGCGACCCTTTCCGCCACCAAGTGAGAGCCACAGTGCCTACAGAAATGACGGAGCTTCCCAGGTGATGATTCGTAGGTTGAAAGAGATTCAAGACCTTTGAGCCAGCGGAAATGTTCACGTTTTACACCCGCCGTTGAGGCAAATGGGGCCGCGTGCGCCTTACGACACGCCTGACAATGACAATGCACGATCGGCATATCCAAGGAATCTATTTCGTAACCAATCTCGTTGCACAAACAGCTTCCTTTCAGTCCCACTCGACGATCTCTCTTTTGGTATTTAACAACGCTTTAAAACGTGCACTTTTCAACGTCTTTTTTGATCCCATTGTTATGTGTTTTCATTGTAGGTTAGCTCTATTTTACTGCCTTGAAAGTCTTTAAAAAGAGCGTTATGCGCACTGTATGAAAGAGCGTCATCTCTTTCCCTATATCCCGCAATCCAATCAAGGAGCATGGGAAGATTGTCATCTTGTGCTTTTTTTGATGCGTATTTATGAGGCTCCAACGGTCTATTTCTCGCATTTTCCTGGCAAAGATGAACGGGCAAATTCATAAATATTGCTTCACTTGCGAACGGCTTTACCAGCTCAAGCAAGTCAGCGTAACAGCCTTCTACGACCCACTCTTTATTTTCACCAATGAAAGCCTGAATCTGCTCATACACCTGACCTACCGGTCGTCGTTCTGGCGGGTTCGAAGGCAGCCACGCTAAAGCATCTAAATCGAGGTGGGTTAACCCTTGGTTATTAAATTTTCGGGCTAAAGTAGATTTCCCGGAACCAGAGTTTCCAAAAATGATTATTTTTCTCATGGGCCTCCGTTCTTGATTTAGGAATAACGCCCGCAGCACGGGAAAAATTGAAGCGCAGCGGAAATTTTGTCCCTGTGCCTGCGATTGTTAGGAGTTGCCACTGCCAGCCCCATTTTCAGAAAAATAGCGATCCCATTCCTGAATGCATTCTTTTGCCAACTCATAGCAACATTCTTCACCACGCTCAGTTTCTATTGTGGCTTCTTCCAGACCGACCCGCGCCATACTTGGATCAGGACCGATGGTCATGCTTGTTTTTAAATGAAAAACGCCGATCTCAGAATTGCTTCTTCTCGTTCTCAGATTTTTGTGCTTAAGTCGATTACATATGTCAGCACAAATTCTCATCGCCGGGCTTTCGTTAATAAAATCCTCAACATCGCTAAAGCCACTGTACTCAGGGCTATGTTTAACCCAGTCTTTTAGGTGATAACAGATCTCAAAAAAGGAAAACAATTCAAACTCAACGTTACCACCGTATTCCGGAAAAATGCCTTCTCGTATTGGCTCCAGCTTACTGAATTGATAGCGGAGACGGGCACGCTGATAATTCATTGCTTCTCCTAACGCCTTAGCTCAGTTGCCGCCGGAGCGGCCGAAGGCCGCGGAGGGAACCCGAAGCGCGGCAGCGCTTTGGGCGGTCAACTGCAGCGATCTGTTAGCTTTGTTTGGCAAGGTATTCTTTAGCGCGCTGGCCAACGAAACTACGCCCAGCATTTGACCCGTTAATCCATTCATCAACTGAAAACAATTCAAACAGTCCGACTTTAATCAACGTCGGAACGGCCACTTCCAAGTGTTCTTCTACTTCTCCGCGTTCGCCTGCGTTGTACAAAGCGACATTGCGAAGCATCGTCGCGACCGTACCTGTTTGCACCCTACTCCCGTCCTTGAGAGTGACGGCGGGAAGCTCTTCTCCGTCGGCCACGATCTTTTTATTGATCGACCTGAGCTGTTCGGTGTTATCTGGCGAGCTTTCAAGCATCTCTATTTCCTTCAACAATTATTCGTGATAG